>JBJKQO010000019.1:0-24537 GCA_046705145.1 Candidatus Woesearchaeota archaeon | reverse complement strand
GACTAGACACAGGCGGGCTCGCTCGCGAAGCGAGCGACAGAAACTTCGGGCTTTAGCCCGAAGAGGCCCGCCTGTGACAGATTTTCATCCCAAAAATTGGCTAACAAGATTAGCGAGCCGTAAAACTCCGACCTTCAGGTCGGAGATAGGCGAGCTGATATATTAGTAATTAGCCGATTTTTGTTATGTTTGAATATTATAAATGTTTCTAAAGTCTCAAGAACATAGGTCATTTTTTGGTCACGAAAAAATTAAACTCACCCTTCCTCTAACAATAAAATGACAAACTTTATTAATAAGAAGATCTTATCTATATTACTATGGCAGGCACTATATGTATCGGGAAAGATGCAATACAGGATTTGGTCAGGGTTAAGGACCAATTTGATTCTATTGTTGAGTCTCTTGAACTGATGTCAGATAGCGAGTTCATGAAATCATATAAGAGATCTAAAGAGCAGATCAAAAAAAGAGATTTTGATGATTGGAATGCCCTATAAGATCCTTCCGACTAAAGAATTCTCTAAAGATTTTAGGAAAGTAGAACCTCAGATGCAGAAGAGGATTAAGCAGAAATTTGAAGAAGTTGCGGAAGATCCGGCAAGATATAAGTTCTTACACTATGATCTAAGCGGCAGTTGTAGGGTGTGGATCGGTAAATTAAGGGTTATTTTCTCGTATGATGAGGAGAAAGAGGAGTTATACCTAGAAAAGATCGTTTTTGGCCACAAATATAAGGATAAATAAGCTTACCCTCTACTTATGATGCTCTTTTTTTTCAGAACTTGGTTTTTCTTCTTTTTGAGGTTTCTTGGAGCCTGATCCCTCTTGTTCTTCAGTTTCTTCTTCCTTGTAGTCTGGGCTGTGCCTAAAGTGCAGGAAGGAAAAAGGTGTCCTGTATGACTTTTTTTGCGCAAAAAATACAAGTATAGTCGAAAGCACTATGCTTATGAGTATCACTGCAAGGACTATGTTCACGAGGGTCTCTGCTCCCGGTATCCCTGCCTGAAGCGGCAGCTGCACAAGCACTGCTGCTGCAAGTCCCTTTGGGACGAGCACGTCTGCTATCTCGATGTCTTTTAGCCTGTTTCCCGAGTAAAACGAGACAAATATAGAAAAAGGCCTCATTATGAATATGCCTATCACTATAAGAAAGGCCCATAGGAAGCTTATAGGTTCTGAAAAGTTTATGAGTATTCCCAGGTATACGAAGAAGAATGTCTTTATGAAAAAGGATAGTTCTCCGAAAAAGTGCTTGCCTGATCCTGAGATTATGGTCATCTCTTCAGGGACGCTTGATTCCTTGTGCTTTGAGTTTCCAAGCACAAGCCCGAACACAAGGCAGGCTATCGCTCCGTTTGCGTTTATCATCTTGGTCAGGGAGTATACGATAAGCATCAGTCCTAGTGTCAGCATGAAGAAGTTGCCTATCTTGCTTATGAACATTGCCGCAAATCTTGCCCAAAGGAATCCTAGGGCTGCGCCGATAGCTATCGCGATCAGGAACTGCGCGAGAAAATTGTTTATCGTTGAGGATACGCTGAACCCTCCTGTGGTGAATATTGCGATTATCGTGACTGTTCCGAGTATGCAGAGCACATCAGATATCGCTGAGTCTATGACAAGCGCAAGCCTGACCTTTGGCGTGAGGTCAAGGTTTTTTACAAGCGGGATGACCACTGCTGATGAAACTCCTCCAAGGATGGATCCTAGCAGGAGAGAGAGCACAAGGCCTTTTCCTATCGCAAGGCCGATGAGAAACGTTACTAAAAATGCGAGCACAAAGCTTATGAATGTCAGGGCCAGGCCTTGCGGAGCGCTTTTTATGAATTTTTTTATGTCTATGTTCAGGCCTGCCTCAAACAGCAGGTATACAAGCGCAAAAGTCGTGAAAAGAGGCGCTGCTCCCTCAAAAGCTGTAGGGTCGACCCACTTGAACACAGAGCTCAGTATGATGCCTATTATTATGAGCCATATCACGTCAGGAATCTTTGTCTTCTTGAATATGACTTCGCCGAAGAAGCCTATGAAAAGTATGATCGCGACTCCAAGGAATATGCTTTCAACGCTCATGCCCTGAAAAATAAATTGCTGAGTTTTTAAAGGTTTCTGTGATTAAGGGTGTGTCCCGAATCTTGCTTTGCAAGGTCAGCATCGGGCTCGGCTGTGCTTATTTTAGTGCTTCTATCGCCAAGCAAGCTTGGCGGACTCACGAACAAGTTCGTGAGAATCGTTGAAGCCCCGCAAACTTTTACGAAAAGTTGCGAAAACGAAGTTTTCGAAACCCCCGAAAAGCTTTGCTTTTCGATGGTTTGATCAAAAGATGCGGAACATAAAGTTCCGCTTCGTGGCATTATGCCTTATGTTATAGCCACGACGCGAGACCATGTGTCTCGCTTCTTTTTGCCAGCTTTTTTGTAAAAAGCTGTGGGGCAACCCCCTCAACTTTTTAGATGAGGAATACGAAGAGCCTCGCAATTTGATGCTGACTACATTCGAGACACACCCTGTGATCAAGGCAGTCTTATTTCATCAGCTCTTCCAGAATTCCGGTATGAACAGCACTGCAAAGGCAAATATCTCAAGCCTTCCTATTATCATGAACAAAGAGAGCATTATCTTTGCTGCTGCAGGAAGTATCGTGTAGGGTTCTGCTGCTCCGACAAGGCCAAGACCTGGGCCCACCCCCCCAAGTGTTGTTGCAGTTGCGCTTATCGCGCTTACCATGTCCAGGTTGAAGAATGACATGATGACCGAGCCTGCTGCAAATACTATAAGGTAAAGCATCGCAAACCTTATCATGTTCCTGACTGTATTATGGGGGATTATCTCATCTTCGATGCTGATGTTCTTTACGATATTTGGGTGTATGACCCTCAGCATCTCGATCCATACTGATTTCAGCAGGACGTAGACCCTTAGGTTCTTTATAGCTCCGCTTGTCGAACCGACACATCCGCCTATGAGCATCGCGATCAGCAGGAGCATCTTTGAGAAGTTCGGCCAGAAATCAAAGTCTGCTGTCGTGAACCCTGTTGTGGTCATTATCGATGTCACCTGGAAAAGCGCCATCCTAAAAGCTGTTCCGAGGTCATGATAGATCTTTCCCCACACGTCTGCTGTTACTGCTATTGTGAACAGGAGTATAAGGATGACATAGAACTTGAACTCTTTGTTCTTCAAAAATACCTTCTTGTCCCCTAGTATGAACCTGCAATATAATATGAAGTTTACTCCGGAAAGGAACATGAACAGTATGATCACGTATTGTATGTATGATGAGGTGTAGTATCCTATGCTCGCGTTCTTTGATGAGAACCCTCCTGTGGACACTGTCCCGAAAGAATGGATGGTGGACTCATAAAGGTTCATCCCTCCTGCGAGGAGAAGTACTATCTCAAGTGCAGTAAGCAAGAAATATACTGTGAGGAGGAACATTGCGGTCTTCTTGATCCTTGGGGATATCCTCTTGTTGATGTTTCCTCCTGACACTTCTGTCTGAAAAAGCCTCATCGCCTGCTGGCCAAACGAAGGAAGTATGGCTATTATAAGGAGGATTATTCCCATCCCTCCCATCCAGTGCGTCAGTGAGCGCCAGAAAAGTATAGACTTTGGCATCGCCTCTATATCTGTGATTATCGTCGCTCCTGTTGTCGTGAACCCTGATACTGACTCAAAAACCGCATCAACAGGGTTATGTATGGTCCCTGAAATCAGGTAGGGTACTGCTCCGATGAGTGATGTCATAAGCCATCCGAGTACGACTGTCAGTATGATATACTTGAACCTGAGCGTTTCAGTCCTCCTGAACAAAAGTAGTATTATGAATCCTGCGGAACAGATTACAGCAGAGATGTCAAGAAACATGTTTGTGAACGGTTCATGGTAGTAGTGGCTTACTGCTGCGGGGATAAGCATCGAGATCCCTAGGCTCACGAGGATTGCAGCAAGTATGTTCAGTATTGTGTTTCTCATAGGATGTTACGACCTGAAATATTTTTCCACTTTAGGCACCGTGTCCTTGTCTGCGAAGAGGATCACCCTGCTCCCTGGCTCTATCTGGAATGGGCTTCTTGGAAAGATTATCTTTCCTTGGTGGTAGATCGCACCGATTATAGCGCCCCCCACGAACTGTCTTGACTTGAAGGTCTTTCTTGTTATCCTGGAGCCAGGTCCTGCTGAGAATTCGAGGAGCTCTACATCATTGTGGAGCAAGGATACTGCGATTAGCTCCCTCCTGCTTACGAAGCTCAGTATCTTGTTTACCGTGACCTTGTATATGTTGACTGCTGCATAGAGCCCTATCCCTGTGAGGATCTCCTCGCCGTACTGCTTGGTGACTTTCGTTATCGATTTCTTGACTCCTTTTTGCTCTGCAAACAGTGATATCATTATGTTGTTCTCATCATCTCCCGTGACTGCAACAAAGCAGTCTGCCTTGTCTATGTTCTCTGAAGTCAATAGGTCAAGGTCTGTCGCGTCTCCGCATAGTATAAGGGATTTTTTGAACCTTGCGCTGAGCTTGTTGCAGGTCTTTCTCGATGATTCTATGAGCTTTACCTTGACGTCTGTGTTTTCTAGAAGGGTCAGAAGCTCCACTGCTGTCTGGCCGCCGCCCATGATGATCACGTTGTTTATCTTAGGGTATGAGTCTGAGAATATCATGTTCACCTTCTCAAGCTCTTTTGTCTCCTCAAGAAGGTAGATCTTATCATTTATGTTGAAGCTCTCTCCTTCCTTGAAGAACCTGACTTTTTTCCTTTTCTCTTCAGAATCAAGGATAAGGGTAAGGCTTTTTTCACTCACCTTCTTGAGCTTCTCCTTCAGGTAGTCTATGTTTGATGGGTTGACCTTGATCTCGATAAGGGAAAGCCTGCCTTTTATGAAAGCGTCAACTTCCATCGCCCAGGGTGTTGATATCAGCCTGAAGATCTCTTTTGCGACCTCTTTTTCAGGGTTGATTATATGGTCTATCCCTATGTCTTCTGCGCTGAGCATCTCTGGATCAAGATAAGAAAGGTTTCTCAGCCTGGCGATCGTCTTTTTAGCTCCTTGTTTTTTTGCTATTATACAGGATACGATATTTTCCTCATCTGAGTCGGTTACTGCGATGAAGACATCTGCATCTTTTATCTTCGAGTCTTTGACTACTGAGTCTTCCCCGATCTGTCCTAGTATACATATTGCGTCAAGCTTGCCGCGGACAGCCTCGACCTTCTTCTTGTTGCTGTCAATGATCGTTATGTCCTGCCCTTCATTATAAAGGGTCTGTGCAAGCTTTGTTCCGGTTGTTCCGATTCCATAGATGACTATCCTCATTTTATACCACATTGCAGGATGTATCATCAATATAAATAGGTTACTAAATGATGGGTTCTGGATATGTACTGTTGAAAAACTCAGCTATAGCTTCGGGTAGCATCAGGCTTGCTTGTGTTGATTTATCTTTCATGGCTGATAACGCCAAGCAAGTATCGCAAAACAAGTTTTGCGGACTTGTGAACAAGTTCACAAGCTTCCCCGTAGGGGGCCTCCCCCTCGTCAGCCTGGATGAATAACGCAAAGTCGCTAATTACCAATAAGCTCGCCCTATCCCCTGCCTAAAGGCAGGGGTATTACGGGCTCGCAATATTGCTTAGCGACTTTGCGGGATAGAAAATTTCGACCTGAAGGTCGGTGTATTAAACCCCCTAAAAATTTCTGTCGAAATTTTCTATAAAATGAAGAAGCTCGCGAATTGATGCTACCTGTTTTTTCAACAGTACCCTCCCCAAACAGAAAACTATTTAAGCCAGGGACATCATGTTATGCACCTTGATATGGAGGCATAAAAATGTTTGAGCACCTGCTGCAGCTTATGGTCCTGTTTTTTGTGATATTTGACCCTCTTGCAAGCTTTGCCGTATTCGTGACTGCTTCTTACGGGATGGACAAGAAGGAGAAGAAGAGGACTGCCTTGCTTTCTATCGCTGTAGCTTCAGTCCTTTCTGTCGCTGTCCTGATCCTTGGAGAGACATTGCTCACTCTTTTTAGCACGAACCTTGATGAGTTCAGGGTTGCAGGAGGCATAATACTTGTGATACTTGGGATCAGGATGGCCATGGGCATACCACTTATGAATCTCGATCATTTCAGGAACAATTCAGGCAGGGCTATCGCCTCGATAATAGGCACCCCTCTTCTTACAGGTCCTGCTGCGATAACGTCAATAATTGTCTCTGTGCATGATTATGGGAGGATTGTGACTGCTGTTGCAGTAGGCATAGTCCTTGTGGTCACAGCATTGATATTCTTCCAGGCAGACTTCATCAATAGGTATACAGGTCATACAGGTATCCAGGTGTTTTCAACTGTCCTTGGCCTTGTGACGATAGCGTGGGGTGTCAAGTTTGTTTCAGCAGGCCTGATAAGCATATTTCACATAGGGTTAGCCTAGTTTTTATAGAAAAGAATAATAACCCCCTGTTTAACCTTTCTTTGTATGCGCTGGTAGTATAATGGCTAGTATATGGGCTTCCCATGCATCAAAATAAAGAAAAAGATTGATGCGGAATGAGCCTGGGATCCGGGTTCGAACCCCGGCCGGCGCATCATTCTTTTACCCTTTTTTTTGGAATGCGCAAGCATTTCCTAGCCATCGCCGTTAGGCAGATGGCGTATGCGGAAGCTTTCCCCAGGGTTTGCGCGAGTGTAACGAGCGGAAAGGCTGGTGAAAACCCCGGCCGGCGCATCTTTTTGTTTTACCTTTTTTCTGAAATAAAATAAAAATGTAGTCTTGCCTGTCTAGAGTTTGCCCATCTTGCACATCTTGGTGCCGCAGACTGCGCATACTCCTTTTATGATAGGGCTTCCTTTTGCTGTCGTTTCCTGTCTTGGGTTTTTCATCTCTTGTGCGCTTTTGCATCTCATGCATCTTGCTTCAACCATGTTTAATCGACCTCCTTTGATGATTTTTACTTAAAATCAGGTTTATTCTATTTTTGGTATTACCAAAATATGCTTGATTCATAAAGTTTTCTCTTTTTTTCATTGTTTTTTTGTGCTTTAAGCCTTTTTCTAACAGAAAACATTAAAAACAGGATTGTATATTCATTTAAAAATATGGCTGCAGGAAAGATGAAATGCAAGGGCTCGGTCATAGTGTTTTGCGCACATAATGATGATCAGATAATCGGCGTAGGGGGGACGCTTGCAAGATACGCAAAAGAAGGCATCGATGTCACGACGGTTATTTTCTCTTATGGGATCCTAAGCCACCCCCACTTCAAGAAGAAGGTTGCAGTCGGCATGAGGGTCAAGGAGTCCCGTGCAGCGGACAAGATCCTTGGGCTTGAGGAGACGTATTACCTAGGCCTTAAAGAGGGCAAGTTCAGGTCTGATTTTGATGAGAGGAACATGCAGTCAAAGCTTTGCGCGATGATAAAAGAAAAGAATCCATCAAAGATATTCACACATTCCATCGATGATGCTCATCCTGACCACAGGGCAACCTATGACATAGTGATGGGCCTTATAGAAAAGGCTAGATACAAGGGTGATGTGTACTCTTTTGAGGTCTGGCACCTTTTTAACATAATGAAAAGGAACAAGCCAAGGCTAATGGTTGACATAACGAATACTCTCGGCCTTAAGGTCGCAGCATTTAAGGCGCACAGGAGCCAGGCTCCTGCAAGGATGTTTTTCATGTGGCAGCTCTATCTGAGGGCCATGCTTAACGGAAGGGATAACCGGACGAAGTATGCGGAGGTTTTCTATAAGATAAGATGAGCGAAACACCTAAAAAGAAGCTGCTTGTAGCAACTGATGCTTTCCTTCCTAGGTGGGATGGCATATCTCGTTTCATTTCAGAGCTTATCCCCCCTCTTTCGAAGGATTATGATGTTACGGTTGTGGCTCCTGACTTTCCTGGCAAGAGATGGAGCTATAAAGGGGTAAGGGTGGTGAGGATACCTCTTGGTAGGATCAAGATAGGGGATATCACCCTGTCAAGGTTTTACTGGAGGACCATCTCAGACCTTGTGCGCGAGTCAGACATAGTTTTCTCGAACAGTCCTGGGCCTATAGGCGGGATTGCCATGCTTAAGGCAAAGAAGTACAAGAAGAAGCAGGTTTCTGTGGTGCACTGGCATGGGGGCGAGCTTTTTGCTCAGTCTGTGGGAAAGTTCTGGGCAAAAAATAGGCTTATGAAGTATATCGTCTACAAGTACGCCATCACAATGTATAACTGGTGTGACACGATTTTTGTGCCATCAGAGGACCTTGGGAAAAAAATTGTTGAGATGGGCCTTAGATCAAAGGTCAAGCTGATCCACCTGGGAGTTAACACGAAAAAGTTCTCTCCAAGGAAAGACAAGGGAGCTTATAAGAGAAATTGCGGCCTGCCTTCTGATAGTCTTGTTATAGGTTTCTGCGGAAGGCTTGCGAGAGAGAAAAACATCGAGACCCTTTATCTTGCATTCAGGAAGCTTTCTAAATCTTACAGGGGCCTTAAGCTTCTTGTTGTTGGTGACGGCCTGAAAGAGTATAAGGATATGATGCGTTCAAAAAAGGTCAAGCTTGCGGGCATGATAGATAATGTCGTGCCTTATCTTAACGCGATGGATGTCTATGTTCTTCCAAGCCTTACAGAGACATCTTCCCTTTCCACTATGGAAGCGATGTCATGTGGTCTTGCAGTTGTAGCGACTCCTGTTGGGAGCATCTCTAAATATATAGTGCATGGCGAGAACGGGCTTCTTTTCGAGCAGAAGAACGTGAAGGATCTTGTGACAAAGCTTGAGATGCTGCTTAACAGTCAGGAATACAGGGCATTGCTTGGCAGAAATGCAAGAAGATCCATGATAAGGGACCACAAGTGGGATGAAACTGTCAAGGAGATAAAGGCAGTGCTGGCAGCATTATGATCTCTTTTGTGTAACGAATATCTTATTTTTTGATAAGTCATATCTTCAGGCTCACTATCTTCGTGACACCGTGTTCGTCCATCGACGATCCGTATAGCACGTCTGCTTCTGATATCACGGCGTCATTGTGCGAGATGATTATGTATTGCGCCCTGTCAGAGTATTTTGCGACAAGCTTTGCGAGCTTCTCTGAGTTGTGCTTGTCAAGCGCAGCATCAACCTCGTCAAGCACGTAGAATGTTGCAGGCTCGTATTCCTGCACTGCGAATATGAACGCAAGAGCGGTCATTGTCTTCTCTCCCCCTGAAAGCGACCTTATGTCAAGGTACTTGTTTCCAGTCAGCCTTACCTTGATGAATATCCCTCCTTCAAGCGGCTTTTCCTTGTTTTCCAGCTCTATGAACGCCTGCCCCTTTGTCGAGAGGGTGGAGAATATCCTCTTGAAGTTCTCGTTGATGTTGTCAAATGTCTTCATGAACAGGTCAGTCTTCTTTGTCTCTATCTCTTCCATCATGGATATTAGGTCCTCTTTCTCCTTCATGAGCTTCTTCTCTTTTTCTATGAGCGAGTTGTATTCCTTCTCTATTGTCTCGTATATCTCAAGGGCTCTAAGGTTGACCATGCCTATGCTTTCTTTGAGCTTCTCGAAATCCCTTATCTCTTTTTTGAGCTCTTCTATAGGCTTGCTCAGGTTGAGCTTGACCCCTTCGTACTGGGCGAATTCCTCTTTTAGCCCTGCAAGTTCTGCCTTTATCTTGGCGTTCTCTATCGAGACTGAGTTGTTCCTTATCTCCTCTTTTCTTAGCTTGTCCATTATGTCGTCTATCTCTTTGTCTATCTTGGTTATCTCGTCATTAAGCTTGTTTCTCTTGGCAAAAAGCGCTTTGTGCTGTGAGTAGAACTTCTCCTGCTGCTTCTCAAGTTCTTTCAGGTCTTTTGCCTGGTCTTTCATCTTGTCGTTAAGCAGCTTTATCTCTTCCTTGAACCCTTTCTCTTCCTTGTCTATGTCTTTGAGTATCTTGGCTATGTTGTCCTTGTCTCTTCCGAGGATGTCTGTCATCTGCAGGGCTATGCCTTTCATCTCTGAGTCTATGCTTGCGATAAGCTCTGCAAGCTGCGCCTTTTTCTCTTCGAAGGTGTTAAGCTCTGCAAGAAGCCTTGGGTTTCTGAGCTGGGTTATCTTGTCTCTCAGCTTCTGTTTTTCCATCTTGAGGTTTGCAAGGTCGCGGTTCATCGAGGTTATCTTCGTGGCCATCTCTGAGAGCTTCTTGTCAGCTTCTGCTGTCTCCTTGTTGAGGTCTTCCTTGTATTTTTTTGAAGCGTTAAGGTCGTCTGACTTGAGGTGCAGCGATTTTTCCATCCTTATTATCTCGCCTTCAAGCTCTGCTTTTTGTTCTCTCATCTTCATTATCTCTTCGTCGTTTTCCTTTATGTCATTCTGTAGGATGGATATCGCTTTTGAGAGGTCAGCAAGCTCTGATTCCATGTCTGTTATGTTTGAGCTAAGCTCTTTTTCCTGGAAAGACACTCCGCTTTGGGCCCGAAATCCTCCTTTCATCGCTCCTGTGATCTCTGCTATGTCTCCTGTGAGCGTGGCCATCCTTGCTTTTCCTATACCTATCCTTCTTGCTACGTCTATGTTATCCACTATTATGGTGCTCCCAAGGACGTACTCAAATACTTTCTTGAACTTGCTCTGGAATGATATCAGGTCTATTGCTAGGCCTTTTGCGCCTTGTGCCTTTGCAAGCTGCCTGTCAGCTTCAGTTACTGATATGCCTCTTATCTTGTTCAGCGGAAGGAATGTTGCTGTGCCAAGCTTGTTGTCCTTTAGGTATTTTATGCATCTTGCTGCGACAGCGTCATCTTCACATACGACTGAGTATATCTTGTTTCCTGCAGCAACTTCCATAGCTACTGCATATTTTGATGATACTTTTCCGAGCTCTGAGACCGTGCCGTACACGCCCTTGAACTTGCTTTTCTGCTCAAGTATCTTCTTTACAGCGATGCTTCCTGATATCTTCTCTTTTATTCCAGCGTTTCTGATGTTGAGCTTTGCAAGCTCCTCGTTCCTCTCCCTTAGCTTCTTCTCGTTGTGCTGAAGCTCTGCTGCAAGGGATGAGCTCAGGTTAAGCGCCTTGTTGAGATCAAGCGTCACCTTCTTGAAGAGTTCCCTCTTGTTCTTGAGCTCGTTTAGGCTTTCTCTGTTCTCTTTCTCGATCTCAGCGACTTTCTTTATCTGCTGGTCTATGGTCTGGATCTGGAACTCGTTCTTGTCCTTAAGCCTCAGGAGCTCCTGCTGCTCTTCCCTTAGCTGCTGTATCTCTTTTTGGCTTTCTTCTGTCTTCTTGTCTATCTCCTCGATCCTGCTGTCTATCTCGGAACTGTCAGAGTCTATCTTGTGCTTTTTCTTGAACTCGTCTATCTTTGCCTCTATCTGGGTCTTCTCTTTCTGTTTCTGGTCCTTTTTCTTGGCAAGCTCGTTCTTGTTCTCAGTGAAGCTTGCTGTCTTCTCGTTGACGTCTGAAAGGTTCTGCTGGAGCTGGTTTTTTCTCTGCTCTATCCTCACCAGCTCGTTTTGGAGCGTGCTTACCCTTGTCTTGTTGGTTGCGATGTCGACCCTTAGCTGCTCGATGTCCTTTTGCATCTTGAGCTGGTCTTTCTCGCCTTTTTCCTCTATCTCTTTTGTTATCTCTTTTACCTGGTCCCTGTTTGCGGATATCTTTTTCTTGAGCTCGTCTGTCTGCGACTGCTTCTTCTCTATCGACTTGGTGTTCTGGTCGCTTTCAGAGTCAAGCTTCTTTCTCACTTCCTCTTTCTGGTCTATCTGAATCTTGAGGAATGATGCCTTGTTCTGGTTGATCTTGTCGTTTAGGTCCCTGTACTTTAAGGCCTGGTCCCTGTCTTTTTTGAGCTCTTTAAGGTAAGTGCTCCTTTCCTTGAGTATTATGGAGGCTTCGCCAAGCCTTTCTTCCACTTTTGTAAGCTCGCTTAATGCCTTGTTTTTCTTTTCCTCGTAGATCGATATCCCGGATATCTCCTCTATTATCTGCCTTTTTTCCAGAGGGGACATCTCGACGAACTTTATGATATCTCCCTGTAGTATTATGTTGTATGCGTCTGGATCGATCTTTGCCGCGCTGAGAAGGTCAAGGACCTGCTGCCTTGTCCTTGTCTTGTCGTTTATCTTGTATATGCTCTGGCCGCTCTGCTTGATTATCCTTGTTATCTTCACCTCTTTGCCTTCTACTGGGAACTCTTTTTGGGAGTTGTCAAAGAAGATCGAGACCTCGCCCTGCTTTGCTGGGTTTTTTGACTTTCCGCCATTATAAATGAGGTTTGCAGACTTTTCAGCCCTCAGGCCTTTTGCTGATGATTTTCCAAGAACAAAGCACAGTGAGTCAAGGACGTTTGACTTTCCTGACCCGTTAGGCCCAAGGATACAGTTGAACCTATCCTCAAACACCATCTCCACCCTCTTTCCGAAGGACTTAAACCCGTTCATCACCATGCGGTTTATCTTTGTCATAGCTTATACCTTCTGAAAACCGATATGTGAATAGTATTTAAAGTTTTTGTATGCGGCGGCTTAGTAGAAAAAGTGCTTCCGTGCATATATGATACTTAATCTTTTTTACGTTAAGACAAAAGCTAAATTATTATATTACTTTATAGTAGCAAAAATGAAAATATTTATAAATCAAGGCCCATTATTTAAGGCTTATGTCTGAAGGGAAACCGAAGAAAGAACTACCTGCAGTTTTATTTAGGGATGATTTCCGTCAAATTTCGGATTTGGATCGGGTACTATTGAATGGCAAAATCCCTTCTCTTGAAGAGGTTCAGGATTATGCTTGTATTCAATATGATGCGCTTGTTAGAGCATTAGAGATTAGCCATAAAATTAGGGAAGCTGAAGAAAAAGATAGTGAGGCCGAAAAACACATTGATGATTATTTAGTATACGAAAACGCTTCTAACCCGATCTTTCACGGACTGGTTAATTATACCCGCCACGATGCTTTTAATATAGCGCCTGACAGGAATAAACTTATAGAATTTTTTAAGCTTAGCCCAGATGCTAATGCTGATATTTTAGATAGATTAATTATTCACTTTCTTGTTGGAGCAATCTTCTTCCAAGGTATGAGAACAGCATATTTTGGAGAGAATAGGCTCTTTTTTCAAGCTGAAGATATTGAAAAATTAGAACCAGAAAATATTGAAAAAACAATAACCGAATCAAAGACAATCTTAGATAATTGTCTTGACAGAAGCATTAGTTACAAACAAATTGAAAAAAGTTTGTACTTTTTAGTTTTTAGAGGCGAATTTGACTATCTTGTAGATCTAGCCACCAGAACATTGCCTTTAGAAGAAAATTAGAGTTCTTTAATATCTATACTTCCACTGGTCACTCTTTTCCGAAAGCTTTATGAATGATTGATGCATTCTGGAAATACTGAAATGAAGGAGCTAAAAATGATGGTTGTGGAAGCTGTACAGGATGACGTTAACAAGGGGATAGTAAGGATAGATTCCCAGTTCATGAAAGAGCTTGAGCTAAAGTCAGGAGAGATCGTTGAGATCGAGGCAGAACGAAAGACTGTGGGGATAGTTGACAGGGCTTATCCTGGAGACATAGGCCTTAACATCATAAGGATGGACGGTCTTACAAGGAGGAATGCCAAGACAAGCATCGGAGAGTTTGTCAAGGTCAGGAAGACTGAGGTAAAAGAGGCTAAAAGAGTTGTCATTGCTCCGGCAAAAAAAGGTCTTATGATAAGGGCATCACCGATGCTTTTTAAGAGGGGCCTTCTTGGAAGGGCCATGATAAAAGGGGACATAGTCTCTCTTGGCGGCACTTCGACAAGAAGGTCTGCGATGTCAGGCTCGCCTTTCTTTGACGAGATATTTGACATGCTTGAAAAGGAGGACTTCTTCGGCGGATTCGGGTTTGCTGACCTAAAGTTCATAGTAAGCGACGTGACTCCGAAAGGCGCAGTTATAATCACAGAATCGACAGAGGTCGTGTTTAATCCTGAGGCTGTTGACATAGATGAGGTCCAGGAGCAGGTCTTTGAGGTAACCTATGAGGACATCGGCGGCCTTGAGGATGAGATAAAGAAGGTAAGGGAGATGGTCGAGCTTCCTCTTAAGCATCCTGAGGTCTTTGAGCAGCTGGGAATCGACCCTCCTAAAGGGGTGCTTCTCCACGGTCCTCCAGGAACAGGAAAGACACTTCTTGCAAAGGCTGTTGCAAACGAGACCAACTCTCATTTTGTGCTCATCAACGGTCCTGAGATCATGTCAAAGTACTACGGCCAGTCTGAGGAGAACTTAAGGAAGAAGTTTGAAGAGGCTGAAAAGAACGCTCCTGCAATCATATTCTTCGACGAGATAGATGCTATCGCATCAAAGCGTGAGGAGGTCCAGGGAGAGGTCGAAAAGAGGGTTGTTGCCCAGCTTCTTGCCATTATGGACGGCCTTCAGGCAAGGGGAAAGGTTGTTGTCCTTGCTGCAACAAACCTTCCTAATGTGATCGATCCTGCTCTCAGGAGGCCTGGGAGGTTTGACAGGGAGATCGAGATAGGCATCCCGGGTAAGAAGGCAAGGCTTGAGATTCTTAAGATCCACACCAGAAACATGCCTCTTGACAAGGACGTGAAGATAAAAGAGATAGCTGAGATAACTCATGGCTTTGTCGGAGCTGACCTTGCATCTCTTGCAAAAGAGGCTGCAATGATAGTACTAAGGCGGGTCATCCCTAATCTTAATCTTAAGGAGTCAAAAGGACCTATCCCAAAGGAGGTTCTTGAAAAGCTCAGGATCACAAGAAAGGACGTGAAAGAGGCTCTTAAGGTAGTAAGGCCTTCTGCTTTGAGGGAGGTTCTTGTTGAGGTCCCTAATGTCAAGTGGAAGGATGTCGGAGGGCTTGACAATGTCAAGCAGGAGCTTAAGGAAGCGGTTGAGTGGCCTCTTAACAGGCCTGAGGCTTTTCGGAGGATGGGTGTAAAGCCTCCTAAAGGGGTTCTTCTTTACGGTCCTCCTGGAACAGGAAAGACGATGCTTGCAAAGGCTGTTGCAAACGAGTCTGAGGCGAACTTCATACTTGTGAAAGGCCCTGAGCTGCTGTCAAAATGGGTCGGCGAGTCTGAGAAGGCAGTAAGAAAGATATTTGAGAAGGCAAGACAGACTTCTCCAACCATAATATTCTTTGATGAGATAGACGCTCTTGCTCCAAGAAGGGGCATGAGCTCTGAGAACCATGTGAGCGAGAAGGTGGTGAACCAGCTGCTTACAGAGATGGACGGGCTTGAGGAGCTTAATGATGTTGTCATAATCGCTGCAACAAACCGTCCTGACATCATCGATACAGCGCTGCTTAGGCCTGGAAGGTTTGACAGGATAATACTCACGCCGCCGCCTGACGAGCAGTCAAGAAAAGAGATATTTAACGTCCACCTGAAAGGCATGCCTCTCGCAAAGGATGTCAAGGCAGAGGAGCTTGTAAAGCTTACTGAAGGATATGTAGGAGCAGACATAGAGGCTATCGCGAGGGAGGCTGCGATAATCGCACTTCGCGAGGACATCAAGGCCAAGGACATCAAGATGAAGCACTTCAAGAGCGCACTTGACAAGGTCAGGCCTTCTGTCACGAAAGAGATAGAGAAGAACTATGAGGACCTTCAGGACCAGTTCAAGTCAGCTACCGCAAGGCAGATGGCAAAGGAGAAACCGAACTATTTTGGGTAAAGGGATTGAATTTGATTATTTTGTTTCTTTTTTAGTGTTTTTTTAGGTGTGACAAGCTTCTGACATATAATTCAGGTCTTGTACCATCTTGAGCATCTTCGAAATCAATGGGGGATAGAGGGGATATTGTCAGACGGAGATTTGATAACTTATACTTATGGGGTGGCTTTTTGAATGCTTCTAATGCTTCTAAAATCTCTTTATGCAGAGTCCTAGCATTTCCATCGTTCCATATTGCCTTTTCATTTCCTAAAAATGATACTAATGCTGTCTGGGGTACTATGCACGTCGCATCTGGAGTTTCAAGATATATGCAGACTAGATTACTTGGTCTTGCAATAATCTCTTTTTCAGCTTTTCTATTTGCACAAATATTGGCATATATGACTTCTGCTTCATACCCTCTAATAACTCTTCTATCCTGTTTCGTACCATCCCCTTCAGCTACTTTTTGTGCTGTTTCCATCTCTTTTTGGATTTCTTGAATCAATTCTGGCAAGTATGATGCATGATAAAGTCTTGAAAAACTTCTGACCCTAAAAACCATCCCGCTCATGCCTTCTCGTATTGCTACCTGTCTTATAGCTTTTTCAACGTTTTGGTAAGATACACCTATAATGTCTGCAAGTTCCGTTGCTTCAAAACATTCAGATATGAATGTTACACTTTCTTTGTCTGGGAGGTCCTTACGCAATAGGCCTTCAATCTTTGAAAAAGGGAGATTTTCTTCTTGAAGATATGCCTCAAGATCTGTTCTTAATAAATATCTATTACCTAAGATGGATATCCATTTCGTTCTCTCAATTTGGTCAGCTCTTTTTCTTGGCG
Source organism: Candidatus Woesearchaeota archaeon (assembly GCA_046705145.1). Lineage (GTDB taxonomy): Archaea > Nanobdellota > Nanobdellia > Woesearchaeales > JBJKQO01 > JBJKQO01. Next base: position 8,047 of record JBJKQO010000019.1, on the reverse strand, counting down.
ATTCATTTTCGCCAACTCGAGATATCATCTTTAAAACTTCATCATAGCTGACAAGTCCAGGATCTTTTCCTATTCTTTCTTTGATTAGCTGATTTAGCCTTGTTTTATTCCATAAACCCCCATTAAACCTTCCAGATAAGGTATCCAAAAATAACACATATTTTCTATCCCCATCTTCCCCTAACATGACTGCTTCCCCTTCATCAAGCAGGTTCCGGAAACGAAAAAGATCAATTTGGTCTGCTTCCAGTTTACTGTCAAGGTCTGAAGCAGGGACTATCACAAGATCATTGCAGATAACCAGGTCTTCCATTACTCCTGTAGGATGAGGTGTGTGGTTTCTATTTTTATTTGGCATAAAAATCCCTGTAGGTCAGTAATTTTTTCTTACATACAAGAATTTTTTATAGTTAATAAATCTATTCACTTCCTCGCCTTGACAAACCAGTCCCACATCCTCGGTTCTCCTGGGAAAGGCTGGAATGCGCTCATGTCGTAGTTCCAGGAGTATTTCACTTTTTTTATCTCTATATCACGGAATCCTGCTTTTGTGAGTAGGTATCTTATCTCGTGCTTGTAGTAGAACTTCTGCTTGTTCTTTCCTTCCTTGTAGTGCCCGAGGAACAGGTCGTATTTTTTCTTCTCAAACTTTGTCTTGGCGACACGTCTTGCGATCGGCTCGTCGTGCTTTTCCAGCTGTTCGTAAAGCAGGAGCAGCCCGTGGTAGAGCACGCCTTCCATCGATGGGAGTATCATCAGAAGCTCTCCGTCTGGCTTGAGGCATGCGTGCTCGTTCTGGAAGGATATCTTGATATCTTCGTATGAAGGCATGATTATGCTGTTGACAGATATGACAACATCAAACTCGTCCTTGTACTTGATCTTTCTTATGTCCTCTTTTTTGATCGTGACATTGTCAAATGCCTCTGCTTTCTCTTTCGCTCTTCTCACCATCTCTCCGGAGAAGTCGCTTGCGTGCACCTTTCCGAAATTTTTAGAAAGAGTCTCGCCTAGGTAGAATAGCCCGCAGCCGAACTCTGCTACGCTCTTTTGCTTCTTGCACTTGATGTTCTTCAGCTCGTCATAAAGCGGGTTTTCGACCTCGCCCAAAAGGGGGCATATGACCTCTTCATGATAGTTGCCTGCAATCTTGTCCCAGTCTGCCTCTTGCATGATTTTCAGATTAAGAACTCAATGTTATTTAAGTTTTTCTGTGTGTAATAGCACTATCATAAATTTTGTCAGCATCAATTTGCGAGGCTCTTCGTATTCCTCATCAAAAAAGTTGAGGGGGTTGGCCCCTTCGGGGCTTCAACGTTACTTTTCGTTGTTGAATCACAGCCGAGCCTGATGCTGACCTCACGAAGTGAGATTTATGATAGTGCCTGTGCATCACAAATATTTTTCAAAGAACCAGATCACTTTTCTAATGACTTTTTTCCTATGGTCCGCTTTTGTGTAGCAGTGGTCTGCGCCGTCTATCACCTCAAGCTCTTTTGGCTTGTTCGCTTCAGCAAAAAGCTCTCTTATGAGCTCTTCTGACGAGTCAAACCCTTCATCTGTCCCGCAGAGCATGAGCACAGGCTGCTTAACTTCCTTTATCGTTTTTAGTATGTTGAATATTATTCTTGAATCGACGAACTCTTTTGTTATCTTATATTCTCGCTCTGTCCCATCATGATGTTTTTTCCTGTAGATAAAAAAACCATCTCTTTTTAGTTCATCATCATATCTTGAGAAATTTTGTTCCACATATTCTTTCCAGTTGACAGATGGAGACAGAGCAGCAACAGCCTTTATCCTGTTGTCTTTGGTGCAGGCATATGTGACGACTGCGCCGCCCATGCTGTGGCCGCTTATGCCTATCCTTTCCTTGTCGACGTAATCAAGCGTTGACAGGAGATCAACAGCTTTTTTTATGTCTGTCACTTCCTGCGTAATGTTCCCTTCTGAGAACTCTCCTTCGCTTTCTCCGTTGCCTGTAAAGTCAAACCGCAGCGCAACAAATCCTTTTTTGCATAGCTCTCTTGAAAGTCCGGGATGGAAATGTACATCTTTTGTCCCCGTAAATCCATGGCAGTTTATCACTGCGGGAAAAGGCCCTTTGCCTTCAGGCTTGTCTATGACGCCGATGAGATCGTACCCCTTATCATTCCTGAATGATATTTTTTGGCTTGTCATTTTTCTACCTTTTTTTTGAAGATGGTGATCATGCTAGTCTAGGATAGAAACTTTTTATAGGTTTCTGTTTTTTGATGTCGATATCAAAGTTTATCCTTGATTAAGAGCCCATTATTTCTTTTGAGTAAATCTTCAATCCGTTCATGATCTCCATGGGCTATATCATGTTCTTTGAACAATCGCTCTATTATAGCTAGCTTTCTAAGCTCATCTACTAAGTATAGGTATCCATCTTCAGGAAGGATATCTTCTTGGCTTCCTGTAAATAATGGTTTAAACATTTCTCCTAGCACATATTCGAATACGTACTTGGCTCTCCTAAGATGCCACTCAGAACTTATTATAGTCGGATTAAAACAGCCATATCCTAAAAGCAATTCTTTGCAATGGACAGCATTTCCTACTGTGTCTTGTGAAGTTTCATCTAGTCTTATCATTCTATCTCTGAATAGTTCCGGAAACTCTTCCTGAAAGAATATAGATAGGTAATCTAGACCCACTTGGGCCTCACTTTGTGCGTAGTGGGTTTTCCCTCCACAAAGGATGATTCTTGCTGTTTTCCCGGGATCTCTGATTTTCTTGTATTCCCGCATGGCATGTTCCAGTCTTGCAGTATATATAGGAGATATTGGTTCTTCCATGCTGGGGCATTTTCCAAGTACTACTATGACAGGTGTATAATCACTCACAGGTCCATCATAACTCATGTATCGTAAGAAAAAATAATGCTTAATATAGCTTTTTATTAAAAAAATGCGGGGAGAAGGATTCGAACCCCCGTAAGCACTAAGCTAATAGGTGTCTTCAAGTCATCGCATGTAAATGCTCATCACACCAAGACTTGCCTAAGCCTATCCCGTATAGCCGATCTTCATAAGAAGATCTTTGGCCGCTCCGGCATCCCCGCATTATGGGTATTTATGATGGAACACCATTCTTTTTAAAAAGCTTTCTATAGTTGGACTGAAAATATGAGATAAAATTTAGATATTAATATGAAAAAATATTAAAAAAAGAAATGATCACTTCTTCTTCATGCCTGCCTGTTTCCTTACCTTGGCAGTCTTTCCGTAACCGCAGGAAGAGCATTCCTTGTGAGATGCGTGGTATGTCCTTTTTCCGCACCTTCTGCATACTATATGGGTCTTCTTTCCGGACTTTCTTCCCATTGATGGTGTTCCTTTTGTCATCGTGGCTCACTTATGGTCTCTTTCCTTGCTTAAGCAGGTGATATGACTGTTATAGTGTCTCCTCTGACGAAGACGACGCCTATCTTCCTTGTCACTTCTCCGTTTACTCTCTCTTCTGCGTTCTCAAGGACTATGTTAATATGTATGTCAAATGATTTAAGGTTTCCGACAAACTGCTTGCCGTTCTTCAGTTCAACTATTACTCTCTTGTCTCTTGACTTGTTTAGTGCGTCTAATGGTCTTGATGTGCTTTCCATTTTATTTTTCCCCCTTAAAAAAAATTTAATTGAAATAATCGGAATCGATTCCAGTATTTAAAGCTATTGCTTTTTTTAGTATGCTGTTGATATATGGGGCAGCATCAATTTGTGAGGCTTATCAATTTTTGAAGCGCAGAGTTGAGGGGGATGGCCCTTAAAAAAGTCTCAGATTTTTTAAGTCCGCCAATCCTAATTGGCGACACCTGCGGGGCTTCAACGATTCTCACGAACTTGTTCGTGAGTCCGCCAAGCTTGCTTGGCGATAGAAGCACTAAAAGAAGCACAGCCGAGCCGATGCTGCCCAAACGAATAAGTAATATGAGGCACCCAATTTTTTAATTAACCACAGAAACAGCCTTGTCCAGTTTCCTGTAGATCCTTTCTCTTGTGTCTACGACATCAAACATGTCTTTTGCAGGGCCGCTGAGGGTCTCGGTCTTTCCCATAACGAAATATCCGCCGGAGTTTATGCATGACGCAAATTCTGAGTAAAGCTTCTCTTTCACGTCCTTCTCAAAATATATCACTGTGTTCCTGCAGAAAAGTATGTCGATGTTTTTTGGCTTGAGCGGATTTAGTATGTCTCCTACCTTGAAGTCTATCATCTTCTTGATGCTGTCTTTCACCTTGAACAGGTCGGATTCGGTATCAAAGTATCTCTTCTTGTAATCTTCAGGCACCTCTTTCATCTGTATCTCTTCGTAGTGGCCAAGCTTCGCTTTCTCTATCGTAGGTGCGTCTAGGTCTGTCGCGATTATCCTTATGTTGAAATCCTTGAGCCTCTCTCCGAGGATCTCAGATATCATTATCGCCACTGAGTACGCCTCTTCCCCTGTAGATGCTCCTGCGCTCCACACCCTTATCGACTTGTCACCTGAACCCTCCTTTCTTTTGAGAAGCTCCATTATGGTCTGAGCGAAGAAAACGTCATACATCTCTTTGTCCCGGAAGAAGTTTGTGACATGGATCGTCAACTCTTTTAGGAGAGGATCCTTCTCTGCAGGCGTCGTTATTAGGAGCTTTGAGTATTCGGCGTATGATTTAAGGTTAAGGACCCTGAGCCTGCAGTCGACCCGCCTCTTAAGGAAACTTTCAGTGTAGTTTTCCGTCTGAAATCCGGTTGTCCTTGTTATGACTGCTTTCAGGTTGTTCCAGTTTTCAGGATCAGTTGCTAGTTCCATCTTTTTTCCTAAGGTAAATCTTTATTCTTTATATCTGGTCAAGAATGTTTAGTATCTCAACAGGTATGTCTTCAAGTGCGCATACGCTGTCTGTGTATCCTGCATCATATACTGCTTTTGGCATGCCATATATTATGCTTGTGTCCTTGTCCTGGGCGATCACTTTGCCGCCGTTTTCCTTGATCATCCTTGAGCCTTCTGTACCGTCGCTTCCCATCCCTGTCAGTATGACGGCTACAGCGTTCTTTCCGAACACGTCAGCTACGCAGCGAAGTGTCACGTTAACAGAAGGCCTTACTCCCTGCTCTTTCTCGTTCTGGTTCAGCTTGATAAAATGCTTTGTTATACCGCCTTCCTTTCTCTGCTCAACTTCCATGTGGAAGTCTCCTGGCGCAAGGTATGCCTTGCCATCCTCTATCTCCTGGCCTTCTTCTGCCTCTACAATCCTGATCTCTGATTGTGAGTCAAGCCTTTTTGCAAGCGAAGCGGTAAAAAGAGGGGGCATGTGCTGCACTATGAGTATTGGTGCAGGGATGTTTTTTGGTATGAATGGGACTACCTGCTCAAGGGTCTGAGGTCCACCTGTAGAGCTTCCTATGACGACTATCTTCCTGTATGTCTGCTGCTTGAACTGCATCGATATCGGCTTTACAGGCCTTTTCTTAATCTCAAGCTTTGCGTGCGCAGCAGCCTTTATCTTCTTGAGTATCTCGTCTTTGACCTGTTCTATCTTGAGTGAAATCGAGCCGTCAGGCTTGAGTATGAAATCTACTGCTCCTGCATCTATCGCGTCGATAGTGTACTGCGAGCCTTCATATGTCAGGGCGCTTATAGCAAGGATAGGAGTCGGCTTTCTGCTCATTATCTGCTTTGTCGCCTCGATGCCGTCCATCACAGGCATCTCGATATCCATCGTGATAACATCAGGCTTGAGCTCTTCAGCTTTCTTTATGGCATCCTTGCCGTCTCTTGCAGTCCCGCAGACCTTCAGTTCAGGGTCAGAATTGATCAGGTCAGGAAGCACCTTCCTCATGAATGCAGAATCATCCACAACAAGAACATTTATCATTTTACCGCCTCTCTTTGCTCTTTTGGTGATGCTGTTGATTTATGCTTTAAATATTTTCTCTTTTAGTGGGCCACAGTTGAAATTAGGGGTAGCATCAATCTGTGAGCTTCTTTGCTTTCCAAAACCAAACCTTTATAAAGGGAAAGTGATTTTTTAGCATAGATGAGAGAGGAGAGGGGAATATGAGATTTTATTTCTTTCTCGGCATTAAAACCATCAGAGAGGACACACCTCATGACTAAGATTAAGCCGATAATGCCAGCATTAAGGGAAAAGAAAAGATATGTAATGTTTGAAGTGATTTCAGATAATCGTTTTCATGGCTGTGAACCTATAGCCAGGGCTGTTGACAGCAGCTTTTTAGGGCTTTGGGGCGAGATGGGAGCAGCAGATGCAGGGCTTGTGCACCTTAATGACAAGTTTTCCGCTGATAAGCAGACAGGCATAGTCAAGGTTTCGCACAAGAGCGTCGGAAAGTTCAAGTCATCTCTTGCCTTGATAAGGAAGATAGACGGCCATGATGTGATAGTCAGAAGCGTTGATGTTTCAGGCATACTGAAAAAGATCCAAAAGAGGGCTTCGTAAAAAATAGAGGAGGATGAAAAAATGCAACAACCAGTTCAGCACCAATTGATGGGTTATGATAGGGCAATAACCATGTTTTCCCCGGATGGAAGGCTGCTCCCGGTGGAGTATGCAACAAAGACGGTAAAGCAGGGAAGCACTGCGATAGGTATCGTGTGCTCCGACGGAGTAGTTCTTGTGACAGACAAGAGGATCGTTGACAAGCTTATCGTTCCGGAGTCGGTCGAGAAGATATTCCAGATAGATGATCACATAGCTTCAACAGCTTCAGGGATACTTTCTGATGCGAGGGTGCTTGTTGAGAGGGCGCAGCTTTCAGCGCAGCAGAACAGGATAACCTTCGATTCGGAGATAGACGTGCTTAGCATAGTCAAGGATGTTTGCAGCCTTAAACAGATGTGCACACAGTCTGGAGGCCTTAGGCCTTTTGGCGTCTCGCTGCTTGTAGCTGGCGTCGACAGGAAAGGCCCTTCGCTTTACGAGACAGACCCTACTGGGATATATTTCCAGTACAAGGCTACTGCTATAGGAGAAGGCGAGGCTGAGATCGAGGAAGTGCTTAACAGCGAGTACAAGGATAACATCACGATCGAAGGCGCGCTTAGCCTTGCAATAACAGCGCTTAAGAAGTTTCTTGACAAGGACTTCAAGCTTGACAGGATCGACGCTGCCTACATAGACACGAAAGACAAGGTCTTTACAAGGGTCAGCAATGACCGTCTTGAGAAGATAGCGAAGGATGTCAAGAAAAAGAAATAAACCTTTGAGGTTTTCATTAAAAAAATGTCTGATGACAAGATTAACCTTGCGAGACTGAAAAAAGGGGGAGAGACATTTGAGATAGTGGTCGACCCTGACAAGGCTATGGACTTCAAGAAAGGAAGGTCTGACGCATTGTCGGAAGTGCTTAAGAGCGATGAGATATTCTCTGACGCGAAAAGGGGGATGCTTGCATCCGAGGCCAGGATGAGATCCCTTTTTGACACGGATGACAAGGAGCAGGTCGCAAGGATAATCCTTGGCGAAGGAGAGGTCCAGCTGTCTGCTGAGTACAGGGACAGGCTGTTCCAGGAGAAGAAAAAGAAGATAATAGCCATCATACACAGTAACGGGGTGGATCCCAAGACCCATCTTCCTCATCCTATGCAAAGGATTGAAAACGCACTTGAGGAGGCAAAGGTCAGGATCGATCCGATGCTTCCTGTAGAATCGCAGGTAAAAGACATAATCGCAAAGCTTCGGATCGTGCTCCCGATAAAATTTGAGACAAAGGAGCTGCACCTGAGGATACCTTCGCAGCACGCGATGAAGGCTTACCAGGTCGTGAAGGCAAACTCAGACATAAAAAAAGAGGATTGGCTTAGTGATGGAAGCTGGTCTGTTACTGTCGAGATCCCAGGGGGGATGGAAACAGACCTTTATGACAAGCTTAACTCGGTTTGCCATGGCGATTTTGAGTCAAAGGTGCTCGGAGTCAGATGATCGAAAGAAGTATAATAGAAGTGATATTTAACAGATAAGGTGAGATAAAGGGATGGATTGAAAGTAAACAACAGGGAAGTTGTTGTCCCGGGAGAACCT
>JBJKQO010000018.1:0-33380 GCA_046705145.1 Candidatus Woesearchaeota archaeon | reverse complement strand
TCTACGATGACAGTAGGATATCTAACTTGTTTATGGATAAGTCTTTCAAGTGGGCTTGTCTTGTTTTTGATAGTGATGATAATGGTGTTTGGTCTTCACAGAATTACACTTTTTCTTCATGGAGCTTGGGTAACAGGACCGGGAACATCTCCATAAATGCGTGGAACATCTCGCTGCAGAAGAACGCTAGCGGTTATTACCATAACACTTCTGCAGTGTATGTTTCACAGGTATATGATGCTGGGACGAACATGTCTTGGAACAACATCACATGGAAAGAGACAAACGCAACTGTTAATCCTGATCCATACACTAAGCTGCTGCTTCATTTCAACGGTACAGACGGTGGAACAGACACTGCTGATGTTTCAGGATTTTCTCATAGTATATCATTTAATGGTAGTGCCATAATCAACAGTAGCCAAAGTAGATTTGGTGGGACCTCAGTCGGATTTCATGGAAAAAGCGGGGATTATTTAAGCATTCCAGACAGTGATGATTGGTATTTTGGCAATTCTGATTTCACTATTGATTTTTGGTTTAAAAGTGATAACCTGACAAATGCTTATCCCTTGTTAGTACAGGTGCCTAATACAGGTAATGGTGTGGGTCCTGTCCTTATCTATGTTTATAATAGTGGCCTGTTGGCTTATCTTTCTTCAAATGGAGTTTCATGGGATGTTGCAGCAACTAAGAACATGGGATTGTTATCAACTTCTGGATTTGTTCATTATGCTATCGTAAGAAAGGGAAACAATTTTACTACCTATAGGGATGGATTAAGACAAGCTAATTTTACTAGTTCAAGTTCTTTATATAATGATACTGACATACTAAGAATAGGTGGAAGATGGACTAATACTGGAAGTATAACTGGAACTCTTGACGAACTCCGAATATCAAAAGGCATCGCCCGTTGGACTGGTAACTTCACCCCTCCAAACTGCGAGTATTACAATTCCTGTCCTGCTGATGTGAGCGTAAGGGCATCTTATGATGGTGAGCAGTGGTCTAGTTGGAAGTCTGTCAGCAACCCATCTGGAATAGTGAACTCTTCTGCTCAGTTCTTGCAGTATAAGGTCAACCTATCAACAACCCATGTGAACATATCTCCTGTGATTAGATGGGTCAACATATCTTACTCAGAAGCTTCATCGCTTGTGCTTTCCAACCTATCGATATGGGATGATAATGATATCAAAGGAGGGAGCCTTGGCAAGGGCCTAAACCAGAAGATCAGGTTCTTTGCTAATTACACTCTTGCAAACGGCTCTGTCCTTAACGCGTCGCACGCAGCAAACTGCTCGATAAACTTCACAGACATTGCAGCGAACATGACCTATAACGGCACGCTTGAGCTTTGGCAGTATAACAGGACTTTTTCATCTACAGGAACATATCCTTACAACATCTCATGTAACAGCTCGCATGAGCAGAGCAACTTCACCCTTGTTGATGACATATATGTGGGCATGGGCTGCCCCAACTCCTCGATGATATGGACCGTGTCTTCAGACTACCTCCTAAACAGGTCTGTCAACTGTACATTGATAAACATAACAAAAGGCGCGACCCTTACCTCATATTCGTCAAATGTCAGGATGATAGCTGAGAAGATGGACATCTTCAACGGAACACTTTCTCATAGGCCGAACACGAACGTGAAATCTTACTGGATCAATGTTTCAGTCAAGAACCTTTCCATATCCTCATTAGGTAAGATAAACGTTTCAGCAAAAGGTTACTCTGCAGGAAACGGAACAGGTAACGGAACAGATATAGGCGCGCAGTTTGACGGCGGTTCTGGTGCAGGTTATGGTGGTACAGGCGGCTATGGTTGGGAGATGTATCTTGATCATGATAACTACGGCGGAAGGTCTTACGGTAACATAACCTTCCCACTGGACATAGGTTCTGGTGGAGGTGACTGCAAAGGGGGTTCAGGAGGAGGTATGGTCATCCTTAATGTCAGCCAGAACCTCGTCGTGTATGGTAAGATCGAGGCAAAGGGGGGCACAGGAGGAGTAGACTGTGATGGGATATGGGATGGTTCTGGTGGAGGTTCTGGAGGAAGCGTGCTTATCATGGCAAACAATGTGACAGGAACAGGTTCCATATCTGCTGATGGAGGTCTTGGAGGAAATGATGTTAACGGCGGAGACGGCGGTGGAGGATCAGGTGGAAGGATAGCTCTTTATTATGATGGGATAGGAAAGAACATGGAGGTAACTGCTTACGGCGGAGCAGCAGTCGCAACTGCATGGGCAGGAGGTGCAGGTACCATATACATGAAGAAAGGATCGCAGGATTATGGAAGCCTGAAGGTCGACAACAACGATTATGACAGCTGGGATGACAGGCGCATAGGAAAGACACCTATAAACGCGTCTTACATATTTGAGAACATCACAGTAAGCAACTATGGTAACCTTGTTATCGGAAATCTTGCTTCATTTAACTATACTAATGCTCTTAACTGGTCGACCCAGGGAGTGATAACTGACTTTGGAGGGACCCTTGCTCCTTTCACCTTCAGCTACAGGAACATCACTATACCAAGGACTTCAAGATATGTGCTTAACGCAAAAAGAAAGTTCCAAAACATCAACGTTACAGGAACTCTTACCCATTCGAGCTCTGCAGGTGCACCTTACAAGATCAACATAACAGTCACAAAAAACATCACAGTAAGCGCGACAGGAGCGATAAACATAAGTTCCAAAGGATTTGCTGACGGTCTTGGAACAGGAGCAGGAATCGATGCAGGAGGCCAGTATGACGGAGGTTCAGGAGGAGGTTATGGAGGTACTGGTGGATGGGGATGGGAGATGTATCTCGCTCATGAGAACTATGGCGGAAAATCATACGGTTCGATAACAAGTCCATTTGATGTTGGCTCAAGCGGAGGAGACTGCAACGCAGGCGCAGGCGCAGGCGCTGTATTCCACAACATAACAGGCACCCTTGACCTAAAAGGAAAGATCGAGGCAAAGGGAGGCACTGGAGGGATCGACTGTGACAACAGTTGGGATGGTTCTGGTGGAGGTTCCGGTGGAAGCGTGTACATCAGGACAAGCAACATGACAGGAACAGGAACCATATCTGCTGATGGTGGCCTTGGAGGAAACGACAACGGAGGAGATGGAGGCTCTGGTGGAGGAGGAAGGGTCGCTATCTACTACAGAGATGACAAGTCCACAATATCGATAACTGCCTATGGAGGCGCTGCTTCAGGAAATGCAGGGTTCGGCGGAGCAGGAACAGTATTCCTTAACGACACGAAGACCCAGTACGGAGCGCTTACCATAGACAACAAGGATTATGACAGGTGGGATGAGAGATATGTCGGAAGGACGCCTATTAACGCGTCTTACATATTTGAGAACATCACAGTAAGCAACTATGGTAACATGATAGTTGGAAGCCTTGCTGACCTTAACTACACAAGATTCCTTAACTGGTCGACTCAGGGAGTCATAACTGATGATGGCGGAAACCTGAGCCCGCTTACTTTCAGCTACAGGAACTTCTCGATCCCTGCTTCTTCAAGGTACGTCCTTAACTCCAGAAGGCAGTGGCAAAACATGATAGTCAATGGTACACTTACCCATTCAGGCCCAAGAAACAAGGCATCATACAAGCTTAACATTTCAGTAGCAGGAAACCTCACCATAAATGCTGGAGGAGCAATCAACGTGACTGCAAGAGGATTTTCTGAAGGCACAGGCCCTGGAGCAGGAGCAGATAACGGCGCCCAGTATAACGGCGGTTCAGGCGCAGGCTATGGTGGCAAAGGCGGAGACGGCCACGACTCGCAGGCAACAAACGAGAATATAGGGGGAAAATATTATGGCTCTCTAACTTTCCCTGTCACGCTGGGTTCAGGTGGAGGAGACTGTTATGGCGGATTTGGCGGAGGTGCAGTATTTATCAACGCTTCAGGAGGGATCGTGCTTAATGGAAAGATTGAGGCAAGAGGAGGTTCCGGAGGCATAGACTGCGACAATGGATGGGACGGTTCTGGTGGAGGTTCCGGAGGAAGCATCCTTATATTTGCAGGAAACATGACAGGTTCAGGTTTAGTTTCAGCGAACGGAGGAAAAGGAGGAGATGATTCTGCTGACGGAGGTTCAGGAGCAGGAGGAAGGGTTGCTGTATATTCAAGGAGCATAGCATCAACAATAAGGATGACTGTGTTTGGCGGAAATGTCTCATCAAATTCCCAGGACGGCATGAACGGAACGATCGTCAGGTGCACGTCACCTTCTGCTGCATCGTGCTTTGGAGTACCTGTCTCAAACAGCTCGGCAAGCTTGGTATCAGAGCAAAATTCAGTAAAGGTCGTGACAAGGTTCCTCATAAACAAGAGCATAGGCATAAACAGGACTATAGTATCAGAGTTTAGCAGCAGCGTGCTTTCATTTAACGATTCATCAAGCAACTCAAGCCTTGTCGCAGTGTATAACATAACAGGCCTTGATGCTTCCCAGGATTATTATGTTTACAACAATAGTGTGGAGGTTGAGATATCTCCTCTGACAGCAGACAGCCTTGGTCATCTTCCTCTGTTTAACATAACCTTGAAGTCTCACCAGAACATAAGCGTGGAGGCTAACACGAACCATTCGCCTACAGTTGTCCTTGTAATCCCAGCTGACATGAATGCTAGCATCAATTTCAGCATGACAATGTTTAACTGCTCAGCATCAGATTCTGACAGCGACCTGAAAAACATCAGCTTGTGGTCAGACTATAACGGCAGTTGGAGTTTGATCAACAGCACAACGCTTTCAGGTGATTTCGGATCGATAAGAAACACCCGTGATATCTATGATGACAGCAGGATAGCCAACTTATTCATGGACAAGACTTTCAAGTGGGGCTGCCTCGCATTTGATGATAACAATAATTCAGTCTGGTCTTCAAGTAATTACACTTTTTCTTCATGGAGCTTAGGTAACAGAACCGGGAACATCTCCATTAACAGATACAACATATCCTTGCAGAAGAACAGTTCTGGTTTCTACCGGAACACTTCTGCAGTTTATGTTTCACAAGTCTACGGTACCGGAAGCTATCAGAGCTGGAACAACATAACCTGGAAATCCAGCAATAATATATCGCCAGATTCTTACACTAAATTACTGCTTCACATGAACGGTACTAATGGCGGGCAGTCAACAACAGATGTTTCTGGTAATAGTCATGCTGTTACGTTTAATGGTGGTGCAAAGATCAACTCTTCGCAGAGCAAGTTTGGAGGTACTAGCGTTTACTTTGATGGTGCAGGAGATTACTTAAGCATACCTGATAGTGATGATTGGAATTTTGATGGAGATTTTACCATTGATCTTTGGTTCAATCCTAAAGGGAATGGGATTTCAGTTCCTTTTGGTCATTGGGAAGGAGGGGGCGGGACTGACCGTGCTTGGGAGCTTTATATGTCGGCTGATAATAAGCTGTCCTTTTCTGCACTTGATGGAACTCAGACTCTCATTATATACTTGGCTGATAATGCAAATGCTTTGAGTATAAATAATTGGTATCACATAGCTATTGTTAGATCAGGAACTGAGGCTTACCTGTTTTTGAATGGTAAAAAGATAGTCGTTGATACTTCTGCTAGCGGAACAACGTCAGATGCAACAAATCCTGTTCTTGTAGGTGCTCAGTGGGATACTGGTGCGGCAAGTCTTACATTTGAGACCAAAGGCCACATCGATGAGTTCAGGATAACCAAAGGCATCGCTCGTTGGACTGGTAATTTTACTCCTCCTAATTGTGAGTATTATGGCGCTTGCGGTAATGTCTCTCTTAAGACTAGGACTTCTGATGATGGCAGCAGCTGGTCTGCTTGGAGTGATAAGCAGAGCAATCCTTCTGGAGTTGTTAATCCTAGTGCGGTGTATCTTCAGTATATGCTTAATTTGAGCACTCCTGATTATACGAGGACTCCTGTGGTAAAATGGGTTAACGTGTCTTATGGTGTGAGTAACTCCAACCCAACTGTTACTTTGAACAGGCCAACTGATTTGAATGCTAGCATTAACTTTAGCAGTGTTGTGTTTAATTGTTCTGCTACTGATATGGAGAATTTGAAAAACATCAGCTTGTGGTCTGACTACAACGGCAGCTGGAGGTTGATCAACAGCACAAGCATTTCAGGAACGTATGGTTCGATTAGAAATGCTAGGAGTATTTATTCTGATAATCCAGATTATAGCAGCAAGTTTATTGATAACACTTTCAAATGGGGCTGCCTTGCTTTCGACTCAGATGACAACGGAATCTGGTCAACAAGCAATTACACTTTCAGTTCTTGGAATCTTGCTAACAAGACTAAGAATATTAGCATAAACAAGTGGAACATCAGCTTGTCCAGAAACGCAACAGGTTATTATCATAACCTCACAGGAGTCTACTACTCTCAGATATTTAACGCAGGTGCAAACAAATCATGGAACAATGTTACATGGAAAGAGACAAACGCAACTGTCAATCCTGATCCTTACACAAAGCTGCTCCTGCACATGAATGGAAGTAATGGAGGAACATTATTTACTGATGTTTCAGGTCAGAGTCATAGTATTTCTGCTGTCGGAGGAGTTAAGACGAACTTATCGAATAGCAAATTCGGTCGTAGCGGAGCCTACTTTGATGGTGATGGTGATTATTTAAGGATTACTGACAGTTCTGATTTTGCTTTTGCAAACGGAGATTTTACTATTGATTTTTGGATGTATATTATTAATGTAGGTACTGGGGGTATGGTTTTTGCTCAGTATACTGGGCATCCAGGTAATCCGCCTAGGGCAAACATACAAATAAACAGCAATGGGAATATTTACTGGGCTTATAATGATGGAGTTAACGAAGTTGGTCCTTACTTTGCAACTCCTGCTTTGCAGACTTGGCACCATTTTGCTCTTGTCCGTTCTGGAAATACAGTAACAATGTACTTGGATGGAAAGAACAAAACATCTGTTCCATTTTCTTTTACTTATCCTGATATTGCTGATGATGTAGTGATAGGTTCGGATGATTATTATGGTTATGGGACTTGGGACTTTAAGGGTTACCTTGATGAATATAGGGTTTCAAAAGGCATTGCTCGCTGGACCCAAAACTTCACTCCTCCTAACTGCCAGTATTACGAAGCTTGCCCAGCTAACGTCAGCATCAGAACTTCCTACAACGGTGAACAGTGGTCTTCCTGGAAACACGTCCAAAACCCATCTGGGATCGTGAACACATCAGCACAATACTTCCAGTACAAGATTAACCTGTCAACAACCCATGTTAACATCTCACCGACAATCAGCTGGTTTAACGTCACCTACTCAGACAGAGGTCCACCTGTACTTAACTTTGTAAATGTAACCCCAATTAAGCCAAATAGAAACAGTGTACTAAACTGCTCTGTTAATGTTTCATCAATTTATCCTTTCAATGTTTCTTTTAGGTGGTTTGTAAATGATGATTACCAAAACACCTGGAACTCAACTGTTAACTGTTCACAAGACATTCCTTGCTTCTCAAGCATAAACATCACTAAGCCAACTTATGGAAATGAGTACATCTGCGGTGCAGTGGCATTTGATGAGCTTTATTCATCTTTATGGGAGAACTCTTCTGCAGTTCTTGTGAACAACTCAAAGCCAAACGTGACACTGATGTATCCTGTGAACAACAACCTTACAGTGTTTAACAGGACTCCAAGGCTTCACTGGAGAGGAACTGACAGCGATGGAGATAACCTAACTTTCGAGCTAAGAGTATATTGCACAGATGCAGACTGCGGAGGATATCTTGATACCCTCCTTACGAACACAACACCAGAAAACTACACTCTACCTATGGTGCAGGTTGATAAGCTCTATAACTGGTCAGTAAGGGCTTACGACGGGCTTAACTGGTCTGATTTCACTTATGACTGGAACTTCACTGTCGCATCTGTAGTCTCGATTAACCTTACATCAAACGCTACTGATTTTGGCATATTGTCAATAAGCCAGAAGAAGAACACGACAAACGCTTCAGATAACATCAACCCCTTTACTGTCAGAAATGATGGTAACATACTGCTGAACATAAGCATACACGCCCTGGATGACCTTTTCTCAACGATCCACCTGAACAACAACTCGTTCATGTTCATGGCAGGAAACTCGACTAAGCCAAGATCGTTCAACTGGTCGCACTCACAGATAACCTGGATGAATGTCTCTGCTTTTAACAGGACAGTCATCCACAATCTCAACTTCACGGATTCTGCAGACGAAGCTGACATAGAGCTCTTGGTAGATGTACCTCCGACAGAGCCTGCAGGCTCCAAATCAAGCATAATCAGGATCACAGGTAAGCAGCCATGAAGGGAAGAAAACTGATTGCGGAAATTGTAATGGTCTTGGTAGTGATGACCATGATGGCATCTTTAGCTTCAGCTGTAGGCGTGTCCCCAGCAAGGACAGAGCTTTCCTATAAACAAGGCACGCAAGAGTTCACATTAAGGATACTTAATCCAGGAGCTGCCGAGACAGACATAGAAATAGTTCCAAAAGGAGAGCTGCAGGATTACATATCATCAGATAATAAAATAATCCATTTCAACAAGGGAGAATCAGAAAAAGAAATCACGTTAAAAGTATCTCTGCCCGAAACTCTTTCTTTAGTACCGGGAATACATCGGGCAGAGATAATCATCTCAGGACTTGTACCTGAGGCAGATACAGCACAGTCAAGAGTGATGGCAACAACAGAGGTAGTCTCATACCTTGACATAAAAGTTCCTTATCCTTACAAGTATGCAGAGGCATCATTATATGTAACGGAGTCGCAGCCTGGAAAGCAGCTGATGTTCTCCATACCTGTCTGCAACCTTGGAAACACAGGCATATCATCAGCATCAGCAAAGATAACAGTCTATGACCTGGACAATAATGTTGTCCATTCAGTTTCCATACCTTCTTCATCCGTAAGCAAGGATAGCTGCGTCAAGCTTTCAGCGCTATGGTCATACAACATCAAAAACGGAAGGTACAGGGCAGAGGCAAGCGTGCTCTATGATGGAAAGGAGATACCTCTCTTATCATCCTTCACCATAGGCCAGCCGTACATAAGGATATCATCTGTCAGGATAGATGACTTCAGCCTCGGAGAGACCACAGCCGTCACCATAGGTGTCAGAAGCGAGTGGAACGAGAAGCTGGCAGGAGCATATGCTGTTGTGACTGTAACAGATCCAAAAGGAGTTGTCAGGAGCCAGACCAAGACATTCTCAGTTGACCTTGATCCTTACGCTTCTTCAGAGCTAAGCACGTTCTGGAACACTGCAGGCCTGGAGAGAGGGATATACAACATCACAGCTGAAGTGTTCTTTGACAAAGGACAGTCCTCCAGCACCATGCAGTATGATGCGACTGGCATCAGGAAGGAGCAGCCAGCATTCGTAAGGAAGATCGCTTCTGATCTCGAGATAATGATACTGTTCGCCCTGCTTTTAGCGCTCACAATCTTCATGTTATCACTTAGGAGGTCTAGGGGTAGATGAATGATCTGAAACTATCCGGAAAGAGAAAGGTCATATTCATCTACTCGACAGAGCATCTCGAGAAGAAGGACAAGGTCAGGTTCTTCTATGCCTTAAACGGAAGGACAGGTGACGGAATGCTGAAGTCAACAGGATCAACTCATGTAGGAAGAGGGGTGCTGATGACAGCCACTTCAAACGCTGAGGAATTCAGGGAATTCTTCAGGCTATGGGGCTGCGAGATCAAGCTTCTGAACGTGGAGGTTGAGGAATGAATTTTTCGGAAGAAACATCATAAGTTTTATAAATAAGGATTGATTATATACTATTTGTGAACAGTATGTCAGAAACAGTATGTATTCCAAAGGCAAGATATGAGCATCTAGTCAGATGTGAGAAGATTATTGAATCTGAGTTTAATGAAGATTTTTCTGAAGATTTTATCAGAGATGTTAAGGAAAGTGAGGATGCCTACAAAAAGGGGGCATTTATTGAGGTTAAGGGTGCAAAAGACAGAAAGAATATTTTTGATTCTTTGTGATGAAATTGGTATATAGGGAAATTTTTACAAATCCTTTTTTAAATGATGTTAAAGATATAAAAAAAGACAAGATAATCCTTGACAGGCTAAGTAAAAAGATAGGTGAGATCATTATAAACCCAGAACATTATCCTCCTAAAAAACACGATCTGAAAGGAAAAAGGGGGGCACATATCGGTTCTTTTGTTGTCCTGTTTGAAATTGAAGGAGAAAATGTGATATTTCACAGGTTTAAGCATCATGATTATGTATATAAATGAGATCCCTTATGATTAATCTTGATTTGAGTTAGGCTGCGAGATCAAGCTTCTGAACGTGGAGGTTGAGGAGTAGAAATAAGAGGGTATATGTTTGATATTTCCTCTGTAAAAACAGAAAAGCTTATATATCCTAATTTATATGAGCATGACAAAGAGGCAAGAAAATGGGTCAGGATTTTTCAAAGAGTGTGATATTGGTACTTCTAGCATTGACAATAGTAGCTTCACTTCTAAGCACTTTTACGGTCCTTAGCACTCTCAAGTCCATGGACACGCAGGGCCAGGCTCCTGTCTCAGATGGAGGAAGCTCTTCAGCAAGTGTAGCTTTGTCTATAATGGATCCTAATGAGAGAATGCCTAATGTTCAGGGTCAGGTGACTCTTGACATCAGGAACCCGGAGGTTGAAAAAAATGAGTGAAGTCTCAAACAAGACATTATCAGTACTGCTTATAGGAGCAATAATAGTATCTCTTGGAGGCACCCTTATAAGCCTTAACAAGATAAATGGCGTGATGAGGATGCAGACCATAACAGGCATGGTAGGCTATGACAAGGGTATGGCTAACCTCTCCATCCAGTCCCAGGCATCCCTTATATTCACAAATGACGTGGTGAACTTCGGTTCAGGTTATGTCAGCACGACATCTAACTGCACCAACTGCACCATGAACACGACAGGCTATCAGTCAATGTGCTGCAGGGGAGACTGGCTTACTGCACCGACCTCAGGCCTTCTTCTTCAGAATGTCGGAAACGAGCCGATGAACGTCCAGATGGTCATAACTAAAAATGGTTCTACTCTCATAGGAGGGACCAACACTTCGCTTAACAACGCCTCTTTAGAATACAAGATAACAGAGGCAAGCGCAAGGGCAGGACAAGGAGGAGATACTGCAGCATCATGCGGAGGCGCATGGAGGCCTGATTTTTCAGCAGGATGGAACTACACCAGGATTGTTGAGGACCAGCAGTTTTACATCTGCGGTACAGGCGCGACTTATCCTTTCCTTCCTGATGACACGCAGGACGAGGTTGTGATAGATGTTCAGGTAAGGGTCCCTAACACAGCAAGGGGTTCTGCAAAGAACATGACTTTCAACGTTACAGGAACAGCATCAGGTTAAGCGCCTGATGCTCGCTTTTTATTTTTCAGGCTCAAAATGGCGTTTTCGATAAAGCATATCCTTATCCTGTTAGTTTTGGTACTTTTCTCAGCGAACGTATCTGCTATAGGGATAGGAGCGACCAAGCCTTTTGAGTTTCCTATGCTTTTTGAGCCAGGAAAGGAATTTGACATCCATTTCCAGGTAACAGGCTACGATAATGAGCCAGAGATTTTCGTTGAAGGAGATCTCAGGGATTATGTTGTCTTGTCTGAAGTTTCAGGTATAGAAACAGGCACAGCAAGGTTTTCTGCACATGTCAAGCTTCCTCAGGAGATAGCTGAGCCAGGCATCCACGCTTTTTATGTCGGAGCAAACGACAAGCTTCTTCCAGGACAGGGCATGGGAGGCATAGCCCGGATAAGGAAAGCTTACCTTGTGATAGTCCTTTTTGAGAGCAAGGAGATTGAGGCGCAGATAGCTGCACCTAACATGAACGTTGATGAGAGATCTGATATGATAGTAGAGGTTACCAGCTGGACCAAGCAGAAGATAGATGAGGTCTATGCAGAGATAGCAATAGTTGACGCGCAGAACAATCCTGTCAAGACCATCTACACGCAAAAGAGCGCCCTTGAATCAGGCAAGAAGCTGTCTCTTGCAGCGATGCTTGACTCGACAGGCCTGAAGCCAGGATCTTACGAGGCCAAGGCAAAGATATTTTATGACGGCCAGTACAAGGAAGTCTCAGATGCGTTTAACCTAGGCACCCTTACTGTCAAGCTTGGAGATTATACGAGGATATTTTCCGAAAGTACAGTGAACCCGCTAGTTATCTCAGTTGAGAGCGGCTGGAACAACAGGATAGATGATGTTTATGCAGAAGGATATGTTGATGGGGTCAGGATATTCAAGACTACGACTGAAGACCTGTTGCCATGGGATTCAAAAGAGCTCAGCTCTTTTTGGGACACTGCAAACTACCCTCCTGGAAACTATACTGTTCTTCTCAAGGTGTTCTATTCAGGCGGACAGCAGTCATTTGACCTTAACTATGAGGTCATGCAAAAAGAGGATTATCTTGCTGCGACAGGAAAGGCACAAGTAAAGGTTGAGAAGCCTTCTGCTTTGAGCAGCAGGGTCATGATCCTGATGTCTATAACTGTTGCTCTTCTTGTTCTTGCCGTAGTGAACATACTTTGGATGATCAAGCAGAAGAAAAGATAATATGGCGGCCAAAACAAGAAAAAAAGAGGTGAACCTGAAGCTTGTAGTGATACTTACAATCTGCCTTGCTCTTGTTTCTTCAATGACTTTCATATTCTATTCTTACTGGTATGTCAAGGAGGTGAAGATAGTCCCCATGAGCGTGCAGGTGAGCGACTATGCGGGCCTTGACACCAACAAGACCATGCTCAAGTTCGGTGTCGTCATGCCAGGTTCTGAGATATACAGGAGCATGATAATCAACCATAACAAGGAATACCCCCTTAAGGCTAACATCAGGATGTATGGGGAGATGCAGGACTGGGTGACTGTGTCAGAGAACAATTTCGTCGTCGAGCCGGGAAAGAGCGTCAGCCTTAACGCAAAGGTAAGGCCGCCTCTTGAGACGCCTTACGGCAACTATTCTGGTTACATGAAGATAACTTTTACGAGGTAATAAGATGATATGGACAGTTCCGGGGATCATGCAGTGGGCAGCGCAGAACAAGGGCCACGCATTTGACATAGCAAGCTGCATATTGTTCGTCTTGATAGTGGCGTTTTTGGTAGTAAGGCACAAGAAAAAGCTTGATTTTCAGGTCATGCTCAAGATATTTGGCATACCGGTCATATATGCTGTGCTTTGGAGGACCAGGTTCGGCCTGAAGTTCATGGACAAGGTCGCAGGAAAGAACAGGGAGCTTGTCAAGCTCATAGGATACTGCTTCATAGGGTTCGCTTTCTGGATGATGATAAAGATTTCCTACCAGATAGCAAAGATGCTTTACCTGCTTTTCATCTCGCCTAAGGAAACTTCGCAGGGAGTAAGCCTGATCCTTCCTCTTACAAACATCCCAGGGGTTGGTTATCTTTCGTTTTGGTATTTCATAATAGTCATATTTGTCGTGGTGTTGATACACGAGTTTGCCCATGGCATAATGGCAAGGGCGCACGGGATCCCTGTCAAGTCGTCAGGGCTTGGAGTTTTTTCCCTTATCGCTCCGATATTTCCTATAGCATTTGTCGAGCCTGATGAGAAGAAGATGAAAAAGGAAAAAGACCTTGTCCAATATTCTGTCTTTGCTGCAGGCCCGATGATAAATATAGTCCTTGCGATGGCGCTTCTCATAGCCTTCCCTTTCGTCCTGGACCCAGCTATTCCGGCTCCTTTTGAGGACAGGCTGACAGATGCTGTCGGAGTCTCTTTTACAGCGCTCATGCCAGACTATCCTGCTGCTTCATCAGGTATGAAGCCTGGGATGATACTTGACAGCGTAGATGGCGAGAAGATATATGATTCTACAGCACTTTCTAACAGGCTGCGCTGCGTGCCTCCTGGAAACAGCGTCATCGTAGGCACGGACCAGGGAGATTTTAACATTACGCTTAAGCCAGCTCCTGACGATCCAAGCAGGGGCTACATGGGAATATCAGGCATAATGAACGAGAGAAGGATAAAGGATGATCATAAGGCCCTTGGAGGGGTGTTCTTCTGGTTCAAGGGCCTGATAAGGTGGCTTTTCATAATAAACTTCGCAGTAGGCCTAATGAACCTGCTGCCCCTCATCGTGACAGACGGAGGCAGGATGCTAAAGACAGCGCTTGAGAAAGTGCTTGGCGACGCCAAGAAAGCAGACAAGATATGGATAATCCTCGGAGTGCTGTTCATCGGAACACTGCTTTTATCCTTCCTCACCAAGTACGCAGTGAAGCTGCTTGCGATGGTTGGGATAGGGTAAGGAAGGGGTTGTTTTTTATGACCTTATCTTGCTTCTTATGGCCACCCTAATAAAAACATTTAAATATCAATTGATATTATCTATTATCAAATGAAAACAAAAGATATCAAAAACTCGATCAAGGAACATTTTTTTATTTTCCCTAAGTCCAAGCTTAGGGTGAGGGAGATCGAGAGGGCTCTTAAGCTTCCTCTTCCTTCAGTTATCAGATACTGCAGGGAGCTTGAAAATGAAGGGATATTGGCAGTGCAAAAGATTGGGAATGTCCAGTTTTACACTGCAAGCCGCAGCGAAATATATCTTCTTGAAAAAAAGCTTTACAATCTCAAAGCCCTCTATCTTTCAGGGCTTGTAGGCTGCTTGCAGCAGGAGATGAGCAATCCTGTGATAATCCTTTTCGGTTCATATGCCAAAGGGGAGGACACAGAAGAGAGCGATATAGACCTGTATATAGGATCGCCATCGAAAAATCAGGCTAGCGTTACAACCTACGAAAAAAAGCTGAAGCGAAAGATTCAGGTGTTCCAATACAAGAGCATCAAGGATGTGCCAAATCTTCACCTTGCAAACAACATCCTGAACGGCATAGTGCTTAACAGCTACATCGAGGTGTTTTAGGTGAAAGAGAAGGGCTGGAACGATTGCCTGGAAAATTTTTCTGCAAGAAAAACATCCCCTGATCTTGAAAGGGCAAAATCCTTGATCGAGACCGCAAAAGAAAGGATAAGCCTTGTCAATGAGGTAACTGAAAAGAACTGTAACTTTGTCTTTGAGGATTATTACACGTCCCTTCTTGAAATGCTGCAGGCAATGACTTTTAAGGAAGGATATAACGTTCTTAACCATGTCTGCCTCGGGTTCTACCTGAGGGAGGTTCTCAAAAGAGAGGATCTGTTCATGATTTTTGATGATCTGAGGTATAAAAGAAATTCTCTTACTTACTATGGAAAAAGGATGGATTTTGAAACCGCAAAACATGCAATAGAAAAATGTAAAAGGCTGATTAAGGAACTGAAGGCAATATGAAACTAATTCTCTCTCTATGTGACCTCCCACTCACCCAAAACCTTTTAAAGCCCTGTGCTGTTTCCAGCTGTTATGAAAGCGTTCGGTATAGTTAACATAGGGACTGAGAAGGTGGCTGCTCTTGAGGTTAAGGAGCTGATAGGCTCAAAGGCTCAGACAGCAAAAGGCATCGTCATCTTTGAGTTTAAGGAGTACGGTGATCTTGTCAGGCTGTGTTATCTTACCCAGTCAATGCTTAAGGTGTGCATATTCCTGTCTGATGCGAAGATAAAAGATGTCGGTTCTGTCGAGAAACAGGCTGCAAAGCTTGATCTTAAGGAATGGCTTAAGGGCCGCACTTTCAGGGTGAGGTCAGCTATCTTGCTTAATGATAGCTTGCAGAGCATCGATGTTGAGCCTGCAGCAGGCAAGGGGATAATCGAGAAGAGCAAGGCCCCTCTGAAAGTTGACCTTGAGAACCCTGACCTTCAGGTCTTCGTATATATCATGGAAAATAACTCTTACATAGGCATCGATTTTTCAGGCGGCAACCTTTCAAAGAGGGATTACAACCTGTTCTCTGCAAGGACGCAGCTTAGGCCTACTCTTGCCTACTGCGCATTAAGGATAGCTGGCTTTAAGAAGAACAAGTCTGTGGTCGACCCTTTTTGCAGGTCAGGAGTCATCCCGATCGAGGCTGCGCTTTTCGCTTCCGGACTTTCACCAAACCACTTCACGAAAGACAAGTTCTCTTTTATCAGGCTCGGCCTTTTCAAAGATGATGAGCTCAACTCGCTTTTCAAAAAGCTCGACAAGAAGACAGAAAGCTACAAGGTCTTTGCGTGCGATGAGATGCTGAGAAACATAAAGGCAGCTCAGAAGAACGCAAAGGTCGCAGGGACAAAGGATATAAGCTTCATGAAAGTGGACCTTTCATGGCTTGACACGAAGTTTGACAAGTCATCAGTCGACATGATCCTGACAGTTCCGCCAGAGATAACGAAGTTTGCAGACAAGAAAGAGGTTGAGAAGAAGCACAAGGAGCTTTTCTACCAGGCAGATTACATCCTGAAGAAGACAGGAAACATCACGCTTGTCTCAAGAAGGCCAGGAGACCTGAAGAAGCCTGCAGGCGAAAAAGGCTTTAATCTGAAGGAAGAGACAGAGGTGATGCAGGGCCAGGAGTCATACTGGATATCTGTGTTCGTCAAAAGATGAGATTCATAAGGTCAGAAGACAGGAAGTGGGATGACAAGGAAGGATACTCAAAAGTTCGCGAAGTTGAAACATTATCGTCAATAGCGGACTTTTGAGTTCACTGACCGAGTTGCCTTCGGTTAGGGTTATGTAGCGTTCAAGTTCAATTACGACGAGGATGACTGCTTCTGGAAGGGCTAGTTCTTGTTTTTAGCCCCATAAAACAATTATCCATAAAATATAAAAAGGAAATATCAAACCAGATGACCTAACATGGCAAAAAACGCGCTTATCACAGGAATAACAGGGCAGGATGGCTCATATCTTGCGGAGCTGCTGCTGAAGAAGGGATACAATGTTTTCGGCCTTGTGAGGAGGCTTTCGACGCCTAATCCATGGAGGATAAGGCACCTTCTTGACAGGATCGAGCTTATAGATGGGGACATGACAGATTCAGGATCGATCATCAGGGCTATAAAGATATCAGAGCCTGATGAGGTGTATAATCTTGCTGCGCAGTCCTTTGTTGCGACAAGCTGGAAGCAGCCCGTGACCACAAGCGACATAACTGCAATAGGCACTACAAGGATACTTGACGCACTAAGGGAGACCATGCCTCAGGCTAAGTTCTACCAGGCTTCCACAAGCGAGATGTATGGCAACGCTATAAGCGACGAGCAGTGCGAAAGGACAGAGTTTCATCCGAGAAGCCCTTATGCGATATCTAAGCTTTACTCTTACTGGATGACCGTAAACTACAGGGAAAGCTACAAGATGTTCGCATGCAACGGCATACTTTTTAACCATGAATCTCCAAGAAGGGGGATAGAGTTTGTGACGAGAAAGATCACTGACGGCGTCGCAAGGATAAAGCTTGGGAAATCAGACCACATAACACTCGGAAACCTTGATGCCAGAAGGGATTGGGGGGATGCACAGGATTATGTTGAGGCTATGTGGATGATGCTTCAGCACAAGCAGCCTGATGATTATGTGGTCTCGACAGGAGTTGCGCATTCTGTCAGGGATTTTGTCGAGGCAGCTTTTGAGGCAGCAGACATCGAGCTTGATTTTAAGAAGCACATCAAGCAGGACCCCAGGTTCATGAGGCCGGCAGAGCTTCACGCGCTTGCAGGAAACTGCGCAAAGATAAAGGAGCTTATAGGGTGGAAGCCAAAGACCGGATTTAAGGAGCTTGTGAAGAAGATGGTCGACGCAGACATCGAAAGGGTCAGGCTAGGAATCGAGAATGAAAAATAAGGCCATAATCACGGGCTCAAGCGGATTTGTCGGAAAATATCTTTCTTCTTACCTCATCTCAAAAGGGTATGAGGTGTGGGGCATAGAAAAGAATTGCCCGGGATCAGACATCAGGACTTTTGAAGGAGACATCGCTGACATAGCTTTCTTAAAAGAAGTATTTTCAAGGGTTAAGCCTGATCTCATATTTCATCTTGCTGCTCAGTCTTCTGTTGCCCTGAGCTTTAAGGAGCCTGAGATGACAATGAAGGTCAATTACTACGGCACGAAAAACATCTTTGATGCAGCCATGGAGAAATGCCCCAACGCAAGGATACTTCTTGCGTGCTCTGCTGATTCTTACGGCATTCCAGAAGAGGTGCCTATAAAAGAATCCCACTCTCTAAATCCTAAAAGCCCTTATGCAGAGTCAAAGGTGAAAGCAGAGGAGCTCGCAGTAAGGTATGCAAAGGAAAAAGGGCTCAAGGTTGTGATAGCAAGGGCTTTTCCCCATATCGGGCCTGGCCAGTCAGATATTTTTGTTGCATCAAGCTTTGCAAGGCAGATAGCTGAAAACGAGAAGACAAAAAAAGACGTGATCAGGGTAGGTAACCTGGATGCGAAAAGGGATTTTACTGACGTCAGGGATGTTGTTAGGGCATACGAGCTTGCATTAAGGAAGTGCAGGATAGCAGAGCCATACAACATTTCAGCCGGGAAGACATACTCGATAAGGGAGATCCTTGATATGCTCTTGTCCATGTCCAAGACAAGGATGAGGGTGGAAAAAGATCCTGAGCGGATGAGGCCAAGTGACATACCTGTACTTTCAGCGGATTCGCAGAAGTTTAAAGAAGAGACAGGCTGGAAAGCAGAGATAGATATAAAAGACACGTTAAAGGAGATGCTTGATTACTGGAGAGAAAAGGTATGAGATGTGGTTTTGGTAGCATCATAAGGTCAAAACTCCTTCACGCTAAACCCCCAGTCCGTCGCGGGGGTTGCCCCTTTGAAAAGCACAGCTTTTCAAAGTCCGCCAATCATAATTGGCGACACCTACGGGGACGCAGGACAATTAGTAACACATAAAGAGTTTTGAAGATGCTACCAAAACTAAAGAAAGAAAAGGTGTAACTAGATGCAGAAGAACTTTTTATTTATCACAAGGAAATACCCTCCGATAATAGGGGGCATGGAAAACTTAAGCTATGATATAACCACAAGGACAGCTAAGAAGAGAAAGGCTCTGATAGTTGCCAACAGGAAAGGGAACAGGTACCTTCCTTTGTTCATGATAACATCCTTTTTCAGGTCTTTTTTTCTTGCGATAACAAGAAAGATTGATGTGGTCCATCTTGGTGATCCTGTGATGTTTCCGGTAGGCCTTATGATGAAGCTTTTTCGGAAGAAGGTCTTTGTTGAGATACACGGGCTTGATGTCACGTTTGAGAACAGGTTCTACCAGAGATTTGTCGTGAGGACAGTCCTGCCAAGATTTGACGGCTACATATGCATAAGCGAGATGGCCAAAAAAGAGGCAGTGTCAAGAGGTGTAGATCCTGTGAAGTGCGCGGTGATACCTATCGGTATTGAGAACAAGCACCTGCTGACAGACAAGACAAAAGAAGAGTGCAGAGATGAGCTTTCAAAAAAGATAGGGGTTCCCCTTGAAAAGAAGGAAGTGCTGATAACTGTGGGAAGGCTTGTGAAGAGGAAAGGCGCGCTATGGTTTGTCGAAAACGTCATGCCTAAACTGAAAGAAGACAGGGTCTATGTCATAGTCGGCGGCGGCGAAGACCTTGACAGGATAAATGGGGGGATAAGGAAAAAAGGCCTTGAGAAGAGGGTGTTTGCGCTCGGAAGGGTTTCTGATGATCTTCTCAGGACAGTTTACAATGCAGCTGACCTTTTTATCATGCCTAACATCCCTGTCAAGGGAGACATGGAAGGGTTTGGAATTGTTGCGATCGAGGCAAGCTCGATAGGCCTTCCTGTTATAGCATCAGGGATAGAAGGTATAAGGGATGCTATATCTGACGGCAATAACGGCATGCTTCTTGAGCCTTATGACACCGATGCTTATGTGAAAGCGATAGGATCGATGCCTTCTGGCTCAGAAAGATACGCAGAGTTCTCAAAGAAGAGCAGGGACTTCACGAAGAAAACATATGACTGGGACAGGATAATCGACCAGTACATAGGGTTTATGGAGGGGTGAGAACTGTATCTTTTAGTTGAGGGTATAATCTAGGTATGACTCTGTTGGTTATAATATATTTTTCATAGGGGTTTCTTCCTTGTTTGGCTAATTCATCTATCCATTCCACAAAGGTTGCTACTGGTATTCCTGATTCTTTTATCCTACATGCATTTATCATAGATACAAGCCTTATTGCTTGTGAACCATAAAATCTGGATAGATTTGAGGATTCGAATCCTCTTATCAATGCTAGTTTACTATCTTCTCTCTCTATGTCTTCTGGTTGGGTTTCTCCTGGAGGAGGATTGAAGTCTTTGTAAATTGATGCTATAACCAAAGCTTGCTCAAGCCCAACACTTAGGTTTCTCATCAAGTTTATTATCCTATTTTCAGGTTCTACTCCGAACATTTTTGTTATCAGTTCTGGATTCCCTGTACTTATGGCATAATATGTCTTGAAGGGGTCTTCTGAGAAAGGATGATTAAATCCATATCTTTGCATTGTTGCGTATTGTGCAACACTTTGGTCAGTGATCCTGTTTAACAAGTTTATTGTTTTTGATGCTGCTTCTTGCGATATACCTGCTTGTTTTAGCACAAAAAGGCAAACTGCAAAATATAATTCTGCTTCGTGAACTGATTCAGGGGAAAAGATATGAGGATCAAAAAATGATGTTGAAATAGGTATATCAGAAAGAGGATACCTTGTTTTGACAAGTGTAGGCATCTCTCCGGGATCAAGTCCAGGTGACATATCTTTGATCGCTTCTTCTATAAGAAACCTAAGCCCTGCATCATTTGGAACGATAATATGTCTTCTTTATACACTGCCCTGGCTGCTGTTATGTGACTCATGACTGAAGAAACAGCTAACCCCTTTAAAAAGCTTTCTATTATTATTACTGTTTAGTAGTATAGAATCAGCCTTTTTTGATCCTTCCCTTAAAATACTCTATCGTGGGCTTCAGGCCTTCATCAAGCTTGACTTTGGGCTCCCAGCCAAGCTCTTTTTTGGCAAGAGATATGTCAGGCTTTCTTTTTTCAGGATCATCCTGGGGCAAAGGTAAGAACTTGATCTTGGACTTTGTCTTTGTCATGCCCATGACTTTTTCTGCTAGCTCAAGCATGGAAAACTCTCCTGGATTTCCAAGATTGACAGGTCCCATGAATCCTTTCTTTTCCATCGCAAGATATATCCCAAGGACCATATCAGAGACATAACAGAAAGACCTTGTCTGCTTGCCTGTCCCATATATGGTTATGGGCTCGTTCTTAAGGGCCTGAACGATGAAATTGCTGACTACTCTTCCGTCGCCAGGGTCCATGTTAGGGCCGTAGGTGTTAAATATCCTCACAACGACGATGTCGACCTTGTTCTGCCTGTGGTAATCGAAGCAGAGCGTTTCTGCGCATCGCTTGCCTTCATCATAGCAGCTTCTGATGCCTATGCAGTTCACATTGCCCCAGTAGCTCTCCTTTTGTGGGTGCTCGAAAGGGTCGCCGTAGACTTCTGATGTTGATGCCTGGAGTATCCTTGCCTTATGTTTTTTGGCCATGCCAAGCATGTTTATCATGCCTATCACGTTTGTCTTGACAGTCCTTATCGCGTTGTGCTGGTAGTGTGGCGGTGATGCAGGGCATGCAAGGTTGTATATCTCATCGATCCTTTTCTTGTCATAGAACAGCGGGTCGATTATGTCATGCTCTATAAACTCAAAATTAGTGTTTCCTGTCAGGTCGTTTATGTTATCTTTGGATCCTGTAAACAGGTTGTCTACGCAGATGACATAGTGGCCTTTCTCGATGAGCAGCCTGCACAGGTGGTTTCCTATGAACCCCGCTCCTCCTGTAACAAGTATTGTTTTCATCATATTTTACCTTTGATATATTTTTATGCTAACAGCATCTTCTAGGCTTGCGCTTCTGTAACAGTCAGTATCGGTCAAGCCCCGCAGGGGCCAACCCCCTGACCTCTGTTATATTGATCATGCTAAGCCTAGACCTTATGATGCTGTTAGCATCATGTTTGATCATCATATCACGCCGTATTTCCTTGCAAGCTCCTTGAACCCTGGCTGCATGTCCTGCTTCAGGCACGCCTTTACTGTCGGCGGAGTTGTTGCAGGGCTCTTCCAGTTAGATATAGGCTTAAGCTTCTCTCTCATCACATAAGCTGTCTTGACAAGGAAGTTTATATCTCCCTGTATCGGGACAGGATATATGTAATGCTTGTCATCCCCATTTATATCTTTTGATTTTTTTACCTGGAAAGGTATGTGTATGCCTCTTTTTCTTACTTCCTGCCATGCGAACACAGGATCAGGATAGTGGTTGAAGTTCTTGTTCAGGTGGGCTATGCTTTCGAGTTTTATGTCTTTGAGCATATTTGTCTCTATGATGACAGGCCTTCCTTTTTTGCAATCATAGAATGCTGCTCCTCCGATCTGCGGTTTTATCGGGTTTTGCGCGACTATTTCCATCACCATCTTATAGCCTTCTTCCCGAAGCTTGAGGGCAAGCGCAAGGCTTTCAAGGTCTATTGCGCATGTAAGGTAATCTATGTCTTCGATGTTGTATGAGAGCATGTCATGGTGAGTCTTAAGTATTGCCTCAAACTCTTTTGAACTGAGATATATCCTTTCATCATCTTCTTTTCCGCCCATATGGAATATTGTGTTGTCATGGCATTTCTGGATGAACATCTGTCCATGGTTGTGCAGTCTCTTGTTGTTGTCATGATCGTCAAACATGAGCTTTCCGTCATCTATATATATCCCTGAGAACCTTTCCTGCACCATGAAAAGGACTTTTTTAGGGTCAAGTCCGAAGAACTTGTGCTTCCTAAATATCCCTATTATGTCCTTATCAGTATGGTCGTTGACAATCACAAGCAGATACTGTCTTCTTAACACCTCTTCAGGGTCAAGGCCGTGCTTTTTTGCAAGCTTCCTGACATCATATGACATCTGAAGCATGTGCCTGACACCCAGGCTTATGTCCATGAGGTCAAGAGGATCGCCGCCCATCTGCTCTATAAGGATCTTGGCGTTGACATCTTCTTTTAGGGTTTCCTCATCTAGCGAAGGATCTTCTTTTATCTTTTCTTTTATTATCATATCCGCTATATCTTTTGCGCTGAAGTCCTTTAGGTTTAGAAGGAACTTTGTGCCCAGGCCAAGCCTTGTTGCTTCGCCTGCAGCTGCATGTTCCCAGAAGAATCTTCCTTCAAGGACGCATTTTTCAGCAAGCCTGGTGTCTATGCCTTCTTTCAGTATTATTATGTCATCATTTGTTAGCGGCTTAAGATGCGCGATGTTCTCATAAGCGTTTATCTCCTTCTCTATGTCTTTTATCATGTCTACCCTAAGTATCTTAAATTTTCC
Organism: Candidatus Woesearchaeota archaeon; assembly: GCA_046705145.1. Lineage (GTDB taxonomy): Archaea > Nanobdellota > Nanobdellia > Woesearchaeales > JBJKQO01 > JBJKQO01. The sequence continues at coordinate 9,977 of JBJKQO010000018.1, read as the reverse complement.
AGGGCTTTTTTTCAGGAGATTGTCTATGCACCTTAGCGCATGTGACTTGTAGCTTTCAAAGTTGTCCAGCTCAAATGCCGTTTCCATTTCTTCCGACACCCGTGTACTTGAATCCAAGAGCTCTCATCTCTTTTGGCTCGTAGACATTCCTTCCGTCTATCACGATAGGGCTCTTAAGGACAGACTTAAGCTCTTTTTTGTCAAGGTCGCGAAATATGTTCCATTCCGTAACTATAACAAGAGCATCACACCCTTTGGCGCATGCTATTGGGGTCTCAAAGTAGCTTACGTCTTTTAGCATCTTTTTTGCAGCTTCCTGGGCTTCAGGATCAAACGCGTGCACCTTTGCACCTTCTTTTTGCAGCTGGCCTATAACCACTATCGATGGAGCTTCCCTCATGTCATCAGTCTTGGGCTTAAACGACAGGCCCCATACTGCTATCGTTTTTCCTTTCAGGTCAGGCAGGTATTTCTTTATCTTTGGAAGGAGTGTCCTTTTCTGCATCTCGTTCACATCTTCAACAGCACGAAGAATTTCTGCTGTGCACCCGCTTTCCTCAAGGGTTGCGATAAGCGCTTTCACGTCTTTTGGAAAGCAGCTTCCGCCGTATCCTACACCTGCCTGGAGAAACCGGGGCCCTATCCTTTCGTCAAGGCCCATACCTTTTGCCACCATCTTTATATCTCCTCCCACCTTTTCGCATAGATGCGAGAGCTGGTTCATGAATGATATCCTTGTTGCAAGCATAGCATTTGATGCATACTTTATCATCTCGGCAGTCTTGATGTCTGTGAAAAGTATCGGGTGCTGGGTCCTTACTATCGCCCTGTAAAGCTCGTCCATGATCTTTTTTGCCTTTTCGCTTTCCACGCCTATCACTATCCTGTCAGGCATCATGAAATCGTTTATCGCTTCGCCTTCTCTTAGGAACTCCGGGTTTGAGACCATGTCAAAATCATGCTTTTCTGCCATGTTTTCCTTTATTATCTCTGAAACCCTTTCTGCAGTTCCGACAGGAACTGTTGACTTGTCTACTATGATCTTGTATCCGTTGATGTTCTTGCCTATCGATTTTGCGACGGCATAGACCTGCGACAGGTCTGCCTTGTAATCATAATCACCCTGCGGCGTGCCGACAGCGATGAATATGACCTGGGCATGATGTATGCCTTTTTTTATGTCAGTCGAGAACTTGAGGGTCCCCTGCTTCAGGTTTCTCTTGAAAAGGTCAGTAAGCCCTGGCTCGTATATCGGGACGTTTCCCTTGTTTAGCGTTTCTACTTTCTTTTCGTCGATGTCTATACCTATGACTTCATTTCCGAGGTCTGCAAAGCATGTTGCAGCAACAAGCCCCACATACCCGCTTCCAACAACACAAATCTTCATTCAATTCACCTTCTTATTTTTGTTTTTTTGGAAGAATCCAGTTTGTTTAAATATCTTACCGTTATCCTACCTTATCCGATACATTTATATATCTTATGAATTCTACTTACACATAGAGGCTCAGTAGAAAAAGTACTACTTCGCTGACTTGAACCCTATACTTGGCGTATAGGAACCAAGTCAGCTTCGTCTGGGCATGGCAGGATTAGCCAAAAAGCTAATCCATGCAAATCCTGCCACAGACGCACTTTTTCTACTGAGATATATTTTGGACAAAGGTGGTACCATCAAGACAAAGATCTCGATCACGATAAATGAGAAGACGCTAAAGGACATAGATTCGATAATAGATAACATATATATCAGGAACAGGAGCCAGGCAATTGAGCATCTTGTCCAGACCTCTCTTGGTGAGAACAGGGTTGCGGTGATTCTTTCAGGAGGGATTGAGTCAAAGCAGAGGATAAACGGGGAATACAGGGCAACTGCTCCCCTGGGTGATTTGACAGTCATTGAAAGGGCTGTAAAGAAGCTTAAGAAAAGCGGCTTTCGGACAATTTTTTTCGTGTCAAGAAGCAAGATCCTTACAAGGGCTTTTGAGATAATGAAAGACGGATCAAAATACGGCGTATCCATGAACTACATAGAGGAAAAGGACTCAAAAGGTAGCGCAGACACGCTTAGGCTTATCAAAGGAAGGGTCAACTCGCATTTTCTTGTCGTTTTCTCAGACCTTATCTTTGACTAGATCAACCTTGAGGAGCTTTGGAACAGCCACATAAGGCAGAAGTCCATGACGACGATTGTCATGACGACATCTTCAAACCCTTCTGAGAAGGGAACGCTGAAAGTGGAAGGGAACAAGGTGCTTGAGTTCACGCAAAAGCCAAGACAGTCTGACATATACCTTGTCTTCTCGCCGATATTCGTGACAGAGCCTGAGCTTCTTGAGTATCCTGGGGAAAGCATCGAAAGCGAGTTATTTCCTCTTATTGCGAGGAAAGGGCTTCTTTTCGGTCACCTATCAAGCGAGAAGGAATTTCACATCCACGACGAGGCTGATGTCAAGGCTTACATTAAGACTGATAAGAGGAATTAGCTGATCAGCTTTTCTTTAATAATGTTAAGATCCGACCTTATTGAGCCAAGACCCTCTTTGATATATCTTATCTCTGCTCGGGTATAGCTTGATTGTTTTTCAAGATGGATTATCCTGTTTTTCATAGGGCCAAAGTAAAGCTTCCATGATGTCAACCCAGCTATGAACAATCCGACGACCCATTCAAACTCGTTTGGCACTCCGAAAGCAGAAAATATTGGGTCTTTTGTCGCGATTGAAACTATAAGAAAAGCAGTTGCAAGGAGAGTGAAGATGATGGCATTATCCCTTACTTTCTGATTAAGGTGCCCTTTTTTTATGTAGTAATAACCCAGATTAAACAGGATTATGGTCCAAAATATCATCATGTATATCATAACAAGTATACTGTTATCAGGAATATTTAAATTTTTGCTGTTTTTTTTTCGGAGGTCCTTCGAAAAGACAAAAATTATAATTTGTCTCTTATTAGTGAATAAATATAGAAAACTTAAAATATGATAATATAATACTATACTGTATGAGGGGGGTGTCAAGAAGAGAATTCATGAAAGATGCAGTTATAGCTTCTGCTCTTGTTTTAAGTCCAGGATTGGCACGAGGCAAAAATCATGAGCAGGAAGGTCTTAAGAGGCTTGCTTATTTCTGTGCCAAGATCCTTCCTGCGCTTGAGCCGAGGATAAGGCAGTATTCTGAAGGTTTAGGAGCCTTGCTTGAAAACATATACGAGCCCGGGAATAAGGTGGAAGTTCCAGGATTCGTGCATGAAAGGGTTGACAGCATATTCTCTGGCGTGCTTTCACCTGTAAATGATTGGAACAGGAGGCTTTTTGAAGAAGGGAGGATGGCGCACTACGCAGCTTACGTGCTTCAGGATTTCAGAAACTCGCCTGTTGCAGGCGCATTGTCGATGGCTTATGGCCAGTTTAATGATTATGGGGAGATGTTTCTTGAAGAGAGGCTTTCTGAGATAGTACCTGATGCAAGGACATATGATCTCCTGTTCAGGCTTGGGATGAGGCCTTTGGTCTTTGATCCAAGGGAAGTGCCTGAAAACAAGGTAATTTTTGACAGGCCTGACTGGAACCATGGGCTTCCATACTATGTTGTTCTTGATCCAAGGGGAAAACACATATTTTCAGGTGTTGATGAGTCCCCTGCTCTTTTTTGTGAGGGAAACAGCAGCCACTTAAGGGATGCGCAGGGAAGACTGGAGGGATTTGTGCTTTATTTTAGTAATGTGCAGCCTAACTTCATGTTTATCAGCCCGGAATCCATGAAAAGAGGTATAGATGGTGATTTCTTCAAGACTTATCTAGGTGCAAAAGGCATGATGCTGTGGTATAAGCAGGGCAATTTTTCATTCGTGTCTAATATTCCCCTGACAAAACCCCAAGTAGCAGAGCTAAGGCAGTTCTTCAGATGGGAAAGACACCCTCAGAAACCTTGTTGAAATTTTAGGTAGCATCAATTTTGCGAGCTTCTTAACATCTATGGTTAAGGCTGACGTGGGGGTTGTCCCTTACGGGGAAGTCAGCCTAGGACATTTAAGAAGCACAAGCGAGCCGGATGCTACCTAAGCGTTAGCGTGAATTTCAACATTTCCCTCAGAAACCATAACCTTTAAAAAGAGTAATTCATTCTCCTGTGTTGGACGGTCAAAGCTGTCGGGTCCGACCTGTTCCCATTTCGAACACAGAATAAGCAAGTCAAGGCTTGCTTTTGTGTATAAGTCAAACCGGCACACGTTCCTGGCTGTACTGTACTTTTGTACGGGAAACCAGGGAAGCTGTCCACCTTTTTTTTATTCTGGACTGGGAACAGAATTTTTTTCTCTTAACCTATTAAATTTAAGACTATTTTTTGAGGTAGCATTATATGACTGTATCATTAACCTTATCTTCTCCTTTTTGGCAGGGTGGTTGAATCCGATCTCTTTTTCAAATCTTTTTATATTTTCTTTTCCTGTTATCGATAACAAGTAAGAATTGTCTTTTTTACTCCCTTTATGATTTTCAATGATCCTATTTGATCCAATACTAAAAAATTCAAGAAGCAACTTTTTGACGTCATATAACATCTGAAATGAGTTAGAAGCAAGGCTGATATTTCTTTTCCATTCTTTTGTTTTTTCATAAACTCTTAACCCTACACAGCCTTCATCGTCGTAAAATGAACGAAGAAATGCTTTCTTAATGCCTTTTTTACCATCAAAGATGCATACGGGCACAAAAATGTTTTCGCTTTTATAATCTGGATGGTATTTTTTAAATATTTCGACGATATACTTTCTTGATACTACTACATATTTGGTTCCTGAATTTCCTATCCCTTCACTGAATCTTACTTTGCCGAATAGGAGGGTTATATCTGTCTTAAACTCGTCGATTAGAGTGTCACAGGTGTTGTTATACCTGACATACTTATCCCCTACATTACCATCTCCCATCAGTTTAGCTAAACATCTTGCAAATCTGGATGAAACCATAATATCCTGTTTTTTGCAGTCTTTTTATGGATATTCCCTGTTTGTCCAGTGATTTTTTTGGTTTTTTTGTAGTATTTAAGACTGGTCCATTTTAGGGGCGATATAAGTGATAACTCTTAATCTTTAAATATCCTGAAGTATTCCTGCAGCCTATGGGGGGATGCATCAGATTAAGCCCTGGTAGTATGGAGGATATACGCTCAGCGCTTTCCTCTCAGGGAGGAGCAATTATCCTTGCTGATTACTCTGTTCCACCCTATAAGGAGAGATATGCTCAGGTATGGTTTTACCTCCTTGCAAAGCCTTCTGTTGGTCCGGGGCCTGTAGTTCAAGAGATAACTAACGATCCTACACTTGTTTACAGCAGGCTGCTTAAGTTAAGGCCCATCACAGATGATGACAGTCGAGCTTGTCCTTCAGCGAGGTCAGGCACAGATGCGATAGTTTCAGACGATCAGCCTATCAGTAGAGAGTTAGGAAATGGTTACCTGATATCTGCTGTCCGCCTGCCAAAGATATACACATCTTTTGATAGAGCTTACATACAAAATGAGTGCGGATTTTATGTTCCTGTTTCAATTCCTGAGTTAGCTTGCTCGCTTTTTAAGACAAGCAAAAGGAAAGATAAAACACTTGCGAATCTTGTTTTGATGCAGATAAGAGGGGATCTTGGCCTTGGGATCAGCACGCTGATCATGGAGGCGGCAAACCATATTAATCAATACAATAAAGGTAAGGATAAGGATCTTAATAGGCTTTCAGGAGGAGATATTGAGAGCATAATCAAATTAGTCCTTCTGAGCATGAAGAATGCGTACAAACCATGATTTTCTCTTTAGAGTGGTAAACAAACCGAAAGATATTTATAATAAGGATATTTTCATTTAGTGATGAGTGAACCGGATTTATACTTGAATAATATCATAAATGGCACTATAAAATCTATTGGTGAAATACCCTCTAAGTCCCCGAATAGACCCGGATTGTTTAGAAGGAAATTTCCATATTTTAGCCGCGAAGACGAAAAAACACTGGCAGAGTTTTTAAGACAAGAGGAAAATGAAAAAAGATATCCTGATAGGGCTAAAGAAAATCCTCTGCTAGTCCCAGATCAAGACTTGATTTCTCATCCAAATAAGATGATTCGGCAGAGGATAAAATATAGAAAGCAGGAGATATCAATGTTAGGCTATCCTAATCTAAATTGGCTTCATGCACCTTCCAGTTATCTTGACGAATATTTTAGTGTCCCAAAATCATTTCGAGATATCTTTTGGAACAGTAATTTTTTTGGAGAGGAGGGTATAAAACTACTTGGAGAGAAAATGATTTTTATGCGTTTTAAGATATATCATTTAATTGTGGGGTATGCTAAAAAAATAGCAGAGAATAACGGTACAACTCCAGTTGAGGCTGTAAAAGATGCAGGCAACAGAGATGAGATATACAAGAGGATATTTGAACAAAGAGAATATTTTGAATGGTTCCATAATACTGCCTCACATCTGCATTTGGTTGGTTTATGCGGGACTTATATGCATATGAAAGAAGAAGAAGATATGTTACGCGATCGTATTGATCGTAAATTCAGATATTCAGATTGTAGACCCGAACTTCATATGAGCCTTAAAAGTGGGATAGCAGAGATCCCTCATGCATCTGTTATAAAAGAATTTTTTGAACGCCAAAAAGAATATGTCATCAGGCGTGCAGAAAGGATATTCAGTTCATAGTTCAACAACAACCTTCTTATCTTTAGGAATGATGTCTTTGAGTATCTTATGCGGCTTGTCCTTTAGCTTTGCCTTCATCTCGTTGAGGTTTGATCTCTTCATCTCTTCTTTTACCTGCTTTATTATCTCTTCCACAAGCTTGTAGTTGTTAAACAGGGTTTCAGCCTTCTTGTTTGCCTCTTCTATCTCCTGCTTCATCTTTTCGACCTGTCCTGACTGCATGTTGACTATCTTCTGCAGCTTGTCAAGCTTTGTGTTGTGCTTGAAGAGGTGCTCTTCTTTTATCTCTGTCTTCAGGCTTTCTGTAAGTATCCTGTCAAAGCACTCGTTAAATGTAGGGAGCTTCTCGCTTTTCATGTTAGAATAATAGCTTAGGCCAAAAGGGGTTATGTCCTTTACTTCCTCATCTGAGTATATTATCATGGGTTCAGCTGCCTTGTCAAGAAGTTTCTTGACAGCGTCAAAGAGCTTTTTTGATTCTTTTTCATCAAGCGATGCCTTGTCCTTGTCGACTCCGGAGATAGCGAATGCTTCCTCTGCGTACACCCCTCCGAGGCCCATGTCTGCTGCAAGCACCTTTACAGCCTGCTTTTTTGTGTCCAGTGCTTTTCTGAACTCTTCAAGCCCTGCTTTTGAGATATCTATCCTCTCAGGGAAAACATATCTTGCCTTTGGCTTCACTTCCCTGTCTTTCCAGAACTGTACCTCAAGCAGTCCGACTATGTTATATCCCATGTCGCAAAGGACTACGTTGCCTTTTGAGAAAAGCTCCACTATCATCAGATATTTTGCTTCCTTTGTCTCAAACTCTATCTCAAGTATCCTCTCAAATCCTTTCTGCTCTATCCTCCTGATTCTTGCGTTGTTAAGCCTTTTTCGCAGGAACATGCAAAACCCAGACGGCCTTTCAGGATAATTGCCCTTGAATTCTGTCATGTAGATAAAGTCAGGAAGGATCATCCTTAGCATCTTCTTTCCTGTTCCGGGAAGATGCAGCTGGAACACAAGCTCCTTTTTTTGCGGATGATAGATCTTCTCGACCTTTGCGCTTGCAAGCAGCTGGGACTCCCTGACAAGATACCTGAGGTCTATTGCGGATATTGACTGTTTCATGAGAAGGTATAATCTAGGGACCTATTTAAAATTAATCAAAAAAATGATTCAAGACATATAGGTTTGTTTTTTTCTTATGGGATGTGTGCCATATACAACCCATATAACTCTTTTGGTTCAGGAAGGGGATCTGTTTTGGATATTGACCTTCTAAATCTCACTCCCCCAACCAACCCTCTTTCATCAAGAGTGAACAACGTATCAGAAACATTAAACGGAGCTGAAAAAATCATCCTTCCAGGCAAGGCTCTTGCAAGAAAGTTTGCAAGATTGTCCTCTTCTTCCTCTCCTTTTCCTGTACTGCAGCTGTCTAGGATGACTTTTGCTTTTTCTGAAATATACTTTGCTGCAAGAGCTATCTCATCTTCATTAAGTACAGAAATGTGTGCTTGTTTATGGGGGATAAGGTTTTTTCTTGCAATTATTGCAGGCCATGATGAGAGGGCCTCATCATATTCTCCTAGACAGATTGATAACCTGTTACCATGTCCGGAGAATTGCAACAGTTCAATCTGTCCATATTTTTTTCCGATATATTCTATCATCAAAAAAGCATCAGGGCTATTGTCCACTTCACAGACAAATAGGTTGTATCCCTGGGACAGCAGGCCTAACCTTTGGCCTAAAGATGTACCAAAGAACTCAACACCTTTCTCATGTCTGCAGCAGATAGCCAGGGCGACAGGCTTCTTTTTATCATAAGCCTCAAGATTTTTGAGGTTATCTTCAAGAATAGATGTGTTATCATATCTGGCAAAATTTGTTATGCCAAAAATTTCATAGTTTCTTTTTAATGTTTCAAATAGGGGATCGTGTTGAGCAGGTCCCACAACTGTATCTATAGATGTCATAGTCTCGGGGTATTCAAATATACACTGCGGTCCCACATTTATTTTAGCAGGCATTTTTGTAAGAATCAGCCTATACCTTATAAATCTTATTAAGTTAATTATTTAATAGTAGTAATTCATATCAAGACAGTCAAGTACACTATCGCATACCCTACCAGGCACCCTAGGGAGATGAAAGGCATCGCAGGGTAGAACTTGTCCTTTTTTGCCTTTACGAATATGAGCAGGAGCGCTATTGATGAGAAAAGCGAGATTATCAGGACGTAGAAGAACGCATGGTATTTTGGGATTCCCATCTTCACGAGGCTTTCAAGAACTGCTGCGGAAAAAAGAAGGGGAAACGCAATATCTCCTCCTCCGAGAAAAGCATCTTTTATCCTTGGCTTTGATCTTTTGGTCTTTGCAGAAACTATCCTTATCTCTGGCGCTTTTTGGTCTGCTTTCGCTTTCTTCTTCTCTTCAGGATACTTCAGCATCAGTCCTGCGAAAGCTTTCTCTTTGGTCTGAAACTTTGCAAGCGTCACCATGTGCTTTGACTTCCAGACCGCATACATGTCGTATAATGATATTATGACAAGGAGTATGGATGCAGAAAGCACGTTAAGCCATGGAAGGATCATTATGGCTATCCCTGTGTAGACGAGAGGTTCTGTGAGGTTGTGGACAAGCACGTTTTTCTTGAAGACCTTGAGGAATGCAAGAGCAAGGCCTATCATCAGCGCTATGATGAACCGCATATACACTCCTATCGTTATTGACATCGAAAGGAAGACAGCGAGGAAAAACCAGTACTTCCACAGCCTGCCAAGGTTTATCTTGATGAGCGCAAGAAGTATAAGGGTCCCTATCAGTATCACCGCTGCCAGGAGGAGAAAGGAGTAGTTTTTCTGGCTTTCAGGAACAACTGGTTGCTCTCCTATGACAGTGTCTGAATGCGATATCTCTATCTGCCCGTCTTCTGTAGTTTCAGCGCTTATGTACCTTGTGACTGTAAAGAGCCCGAATACCTGTGAGAACAAAAATAGCATCACGAGTATTGTTGTGACCTTTATAGTATGTTTCATGACTGTCCTAAAAATACCGTCTTATATAATGTTTGTGGTTTGGTTGGACATCGTTGAAACACCTGAGGTTAGCATCAATTTGCGAGGCTTATCACATCCCTCATCAAAAGAGTTGAGGGGGTTGTCCCTTTGAAAAGCAAAGCTTTTCGAACAACGGAATTCCACCAATCAAATTATTTGTGGTTAAGTGGAATCCGTTGTGCTCGAAAACTACCAGTCATTGCTGGAATTCCGAGTGCCAA
>JBJKQO010000017.1:0-6317 GCA_046705145.1 Candidatus Woesearchaeota archaeon | reverse complement strand
GGGTAGGCCTTTCCATATCAATCTTGGTGGCCAGATGGGTTATGTTGTTTTAAGATCTGCTGAAAGAGCAGTATCCTGTCAAACAGCAGGCTATGGGTTTGATGTAGGGTTGCCTCATGGGAATCATAAACCTTTTGTGCATATAGGACCAAATGATAAATCCCTTATTCTCTCTCTTGGAAATACTATTCCAGGTGAAAAATTAGACTTTTTGGTTAAAGTTCCACAAAGGGGGAGAATCTTCCTGATAGATGCAGTTCCTGGAACAACTACTGAATTATTAAATCAGTATAATCGTCTTGCAAATTTAGGGAGCGGAGCTAATCTAGGCAGCAATTATACAGCTAATCTGATATATTCAAGAAGAGATCAAGGGAAGGTTGTTACAGGGGTTAATTTAGTATTTCATGATACAAAGACAGGCCTCTCATTCGGGTTAGAATATAGCGTATTTGGATCAAAAAAGTATACTATATCTGTGAAGTCAAACAGTCCATTGCCAAATAATGTCCTAATTAGACTCTTTGGGAAATACAGGAATGAGATGTATATTGGGGGGGATGGGATAGAAAAAGGATCGTTAACCCCTTATATTAAGGGTAAAGATATTTATTCATTTTCAATATGCACAAGAAAAGATTCTCATGCTAATACTTTTCTTAATTCACTTGCGGGGAAGTTGAGGGGAAACTAGGAATTTTGTCTACCCCATAAGCCTCTTTATATTATCCACCCTTTTCTGAAGGAGCGCTCTTGTGCCTATGTCTTTCCTGTGAAATACTGGGCCTTTTATCGCTGATGCTGCTTCCTCTGCGATCTTCTCAGCTTCCTCAATCGTGTCAGCTACCCCTACAAGGCCTATTGCGCGTGATGAGCTCATATAAAGGCCATCCTCTTTCTTGTCGACAGATGCAAAGTACATCTTGACCTTGGACTTGTCAACTGCAGAGACATCAACCTTCTGGTTCCTGACAGGATCGTCAGGATACCCTTTCGGAACGACATACTTGCACACAGTTGCCTTGTTGCTGAACTTGACATCAACCTTGTCAAGGTTGCCTGATATTATCGCTTTTGAGATCTCAACAAGATCTGTCTCAAGCGTGGCAAAAGTGTTCATAGCCTCAGGATCGCCAAACCTTGCGTTGTACTCTATTAGCTTAACTCCTGTCTTTGTCTTGATAAGCCCGGCATACATCACACCCTTGTATTTCATGCCGTATTCCTTTCTTATAGCGTCAGCTACAGCCTGTGTTATCTTAAGCCCTTCTTCAACATCCTTCTTCTCAAGGAAGGGCAAAAGGTGGTCAGAATCAGAATACGATCCCATGCCGCCGGTGTTAGGTCCCTTGTCACCATCATACGCGCGCTTGTGATCCTGTACCGGCGGAGTAGCGATAACAGTCTTGCCGTCAGTTATGCACTGAAGCGAGAACTCCTCTCCCACAAGCTTTTCCTCAACAACTATGCAAGGATGCTCCTTAAGGACCTCCTCACAGTACTTCATCGCCTCATCGACAGTTGAAAAATGATCTCCCTGGACCATGACTCCCTTGCCTCCTGTAAGCCCGTCAGGCTTAAGCACTATCCCAGGATTGTTATCAAGGTCCTCAAGATACTCCCTTAACCCTCCGATAGAACCAAATCTCTTAAAATCAGGATTTCCCTTAAGCTTGTACTTAGATATCAGCTCCCTTACAAAAGACTTGCTTGACTCAAGCGCTGCAAGCTTCTTTTTCGGACCTACAGACTTGATACTAAGTGTCTCAAGAAAATCAACAACACCAAAGCTTAACGGAGATTCAGGCCCGATAAAAGCGAAATCAGGCCTTATCTTCTCAGCAAACTTTCCGAGAGTGCCAAAATCGTTATACTTCCCGATCTCTACTTCCTCGCAAAGCTCCCTTATGCCAGGATTGTTTGCTGACATGTAAGCATAAAGCTTCACATCCTTGTTTTTCCTGAAGGCTTCAGCCTCGATATGCTCTCTTGCGCCGTTTCCTATAAGAAGCACCTTAACTGACATGTTTATCACCCCAAAGATTTGATTTGTTTATTACAATTGGGCCATGTCCGGAAAGTGCGTCGGTGCCATGAATGCCATCGAATGGCGTATGCCATTCATGGCATGGCCCGACGGAGCTGACAAGGCTTGTATACGCAAGTATACTCACAAGTTTGTCTCACAAACTTTTGAGTCCGCCAAACTCTAGTTTGGCGACACAGACATTGTCAGCGAAGTAGTACTTTCCGGACATGGCCAATAATAAATATAAAATAACTGTAAATCACTCATAAGTCCTTTTGCCTGAGCACTGGCTGTCCTTCTGCGCCATCTTGCACAGCTTGCTTCCGCACTTGGTAGGATAATCACCGTTGATGCATGCCAGGCACATCTCATTCTTCGGAAATCCGATAGAATCGACAAGCCCGTCATGGCTGAGATATATCAGCGAGTCAGCGCCAAGCTTTTTTGCAAGCTTGTCAAGCACAGCCTGAGGCAGCACACCGTTCTCCATCTCGCCAGCATGCTTGCTTGCGAAAAGCTCTCCGACAGTTGACATGTCTATCCCGTAAAAGCAAGGCGAGATGATAGGCGGGCAGGATATCCTTATGTGGATCTCTTTTGCCTTCCCTTCCTGCCTGATGTAATCGATGAGCTTTTTCATCGTGGTCCCGCGGACTATGCTGTCATCGATAAGGAAGACCCTCTTGTCCTGCAGGATCAGCTTCTGCACGAAAAACTTCTGCCTAACCTTGTCAGACCTGTCGCTTCCTTCTATAAACGTCCTTCCCACATACCTGTTTCTCAGTATGCCTTCGACTGACGGCATGCCAAGCTCGAAAGCGAAAGCGTCAGCTGCTGCCTTTGACGTGTCAGGCACAGGGACGACAACAGAGTCAGGCGTGACCTTCTGGGTCTCAAGCTTTGCAAGGTTCTTGCCAAGCCTGCTTCTCGTAAGATAGACTGACTTGCCATCAAAATATGATGAGGCATTTGAAAAGTACACCCATTCAAAAAAGCATCTTGCTATTCGCTTTGGCTTTGCAAACTTCTTGACCTCGACACCGCTCCCGTTGTTCACTATTATCATCTCTCCAGGAGCCAGAGATCTTATGTCCCTCACACCTATATTAATCAGGGCGTTGCTTTCAGATGCAGCATAAAGCCTTCCGTCCATCATACCATAGTTCATAGGCCTAAACCCTATAGGGTCCCTAAGCACAGCAAGATTGCCTTCAGCAGTTATGTAAGCTATATTATAGGATCCATCAAACTTCTTGCTGAGGTTTGAGAAAAGATCAAGCATGGATATCTTTTTCATCTCAGAAAGCTCAGTCCCGATAAAATGCATCATGACCTCAGCATCAGTGTCATACCTCATGTGGTAGGACTTCTTCTCGATAAGCTCATCCTTCAGCTCGTTATAGTTGGCAAGGTTTCCGTTAAAGCAGACAGAAAACCACTTCTTGATGTTTCCGTGAGCCCTCTCAAAGGGATGTGCCTGGCTTTTTGAGTCAAGTCCGCATGTAGCATATCTCACGTGGCCTATTCCCCTGCTTCCAGCATACTTTGTGATAAGCTTCAGGCTTTTGGACCTGGAACTTACCTTAAAGACCTCGTTTACTCCGCCAAGGTTCTTGTAAGTGTCAAGAAGAGCCTTCCTTGAAGGGTTAAACGTAGTGAACCCGGCGCTTAACTGGCCGCGGTTTTGCATGTTAAGAAGAAGGTTGTACATGTGAGGCAGGCAGTTATACTTCACGTCTTCCTTGTCAGGAGACCCGATAGCAGCAACACCGCACTCTTCTTTTAGTTCATCCATGAAATTACCCCCTATGTGACCTGCAAAAGATTATAGAAAATTTCAAGAGAAATTTTCTATTCCAAAAATTGGCTAACTAGATTAGCTAGCCGTGACACTTCGACCATCTGGTCGGAGATAGGGAGCTAATATTGGTCATTAGCCAATTTTTGTTATTTTCAAGTATTATTTAAAGCTTTCTAAAGGTGTTAGGTACTGTTGAAAAAGAAGGTATAGCAAGTCGCAAAAAATAGGAGCCTAAATATGTTAAATACGTATCATCAAAGCTGTAATGATACTATGTCTTTAGTATTACTTATTATTCGGTGGTAAAAACAGTAAGGTTTATATGTTTTATTTATTTCGCTCATGTAAACATGGGAAAAATCGGTAATACTTTGGTTAGACCTGAAGGAAAAGTTATGACTAGTTACACTTCTCCTGAATTAAAAAGGTTAACCGCGCAGGATATCCTGGCAAGTGAAGAAAAGATTAGGAGAATGAGAAATAATCTTGAAAAGCTTTATGCTAATGTCTATGAAGGTACGCTGTTAGATAAAATATTAAAGCTTACTTCCAGGGAGTCTTTTTTGAGTCAAACACTGGATAGGGTTCTAAAAGACTCAAGTTTTAGCAATAGTTTGGTTGACTTGCTAAGCAGCCAGCATACATACCATACAATTCACTTTTTAGGATTGCCATGGTTAAGTATACTAGCGGAGCAATTTACCTGTATTGATATCCCTGAAAATATTGAAGCTATCAATATCGCTAACTCTTCTTTTGGGGCTTTAACTGATCTTGTTACAAACAATAGGCGTGTTTATGATGCTGTAATGGCAGGCGTTAAGACTGCTGTGATAAACCCTATATCAGTAAATGCAGAAGGTTTAGAGGTAACTGTTCTTGCAGATAATAACATTGTACAACCCAAAATGATAAAAGCTGATTCAAGAACAATAGAACATGAGGGAACAATACTCTATAACGGCCTTCCAGGAGACAGAGCCAAACACCCTACTTTCTTATTGCCTGAAGATGCAAGGCTATCTATGAGGATAAAGAACACCTCTTCAGATAAAGTATATATGGTGGTCCCTTCAATAAACGGGATGCCTATAAAAGTTGATAGTATTTATCTTAGTCTTGATGGATTTTTAGAATCTGATCTGCCAGTCTTAGTGGTAGAGCCTAACAAGATATACTTAAAGCCAGGAGAGACAGTATCTTTACCTCATTTTTTCTGCAATTCAATCTCTATAACTGATTCAGCACTTATCAAGGATTTTCGTGAGGGAGATATTTACCAAAAACTTTCAAAATTATGGTTGGTAAGCACGATGTTAGGTAGGATATTTGAAGAAAACTTATCAGATGATGAAAGAGCGTTGCTTAATGATAAAAAGATTGACAAGTACTTAAGACAACAGATATGGCATGAATCAAGTGTAGCTTTTACCAGGGATTTTATTTTATCACTAAAACATAAAGCAAAGAAAACCCCCCTATATATGGGGCGCCCAGTCGTTGCAGATAAAACCCCCTCTTCCAAACTTGATAATCCTTTTTTAGGATCAATAGGCTTATCGATAGTAGAAGTATATCCCCCTCCTGTTGAGGCGCAGCACCAGACCGCACGAGTTTATCACAGGGATTCTACCGAAATTCCCAGATCGAAGGTCTCCTTTATAGATGGATCAAGTGGGATAGCAGGTCTGGGACAGATAAAAGGAGGGCATGATCAAGATGCGGCCAGTATAAACTGTTTTGACAGCTGGGGATATGGTTCATGTATACATAGGTTTAAGGGTTTTGTTCCATTAAACCTGATGTCTATTGCATACTATATGAGGGTAATCAAATAATATCGTCATTACTTCTTCCACAAGACACCCTCCACCAAAACTTATATAATACAGGCTGGTCTTCTCTTGGGATATGGAAAGGATTAGCATAAAGCAGGTAAGCGATGACGCATTGCTTAATCTTGTGAATGATACGCTGCAGAAGGATAAGCAGGCTCTTGTTTTTGTAAATACCAAAAGGAGCGCTGAAAAGACTGCAGAAGACATAGCTAAGATGATCAGAGGAAATACTGCTTCTCTTAACAGCCTTTCTGAAAGCATACTTAAGGCAGTCTCAAGCCCGACAAAGCAGTGCAGGAGGCTTGCAGAGTGCGTAAAGAGCGGGATAGCATTTCATCATGCAGGCCTGACCTCAAAGCAAAAAGACCTTGTTGAGGATGCGTTTCGGGAAAAGCGAATCAAGGTCATCGCATGCACGCCAACCCTTGCAGCAGGACTTGACCTTCCTGCATTTAGGGCTATACTAAAAGACATGAGAAGGTACACCCAGAGAGGCTACAGCTACATACCTGTCCTTGAATACCTTCAGATGGCAGGAAGGGCGGGAAGGCCCAAGTTTGATGACTACGGCGAAGCGATAGTCCTTGCAGCAACAGAAAAGGAAAAAGAGGCTCTCACAGAAAAATATCTTTTCGGAGAGCCAGAAGAG
>JBJKQO010000016.1:0-8097 GCA_046705145.1 Candidatus Woesearchaeota archaeon | reverse complement strand
CTTAGGCCAGACCCTTCTATCACCCTTCCTCTTGAGAAGGCTGAGAAGAAGATAAGAAGCCTAATCCCTGAGGAGGCTGGAGTGAGCCAGATCATCTTTGATTCTCAGAGGTCAAGGGTGATAATAGAGGTTGAAAAGCCAGGTCTTGCTATAGGCAAGCAGGGAAGCATCCTTAAGGACATCAGGGAAAAGACTTTCTGGGTGCCTCTTATAAGGAGGACCTCTGCTATCAAGTCTGAGATAATAGAGAACATACGCGCTGTCCTTTACCAGAATTCTGATTACAGGAGGAAATTTCTTGACAAGGTAGGCCACAGGATATATGATGGCTGGATCAGGGAGAAGAAGCATGAATGGATAAGGGTATCTTTCCTTGGCGGCGGAAGGCAGGTAGGAAGGAGCTGCATACTGCTTCAGACCCCTGAATCAAGGATACTTCTTGATTGCGGGATAAACGTTGCAAGCGAGGAAGAGGCTTATCCTCTGCTTGAGGCGCCTGAGTTCAACATTAATGACATAGATGCTGTTCTGATCACGCACGCACATCTTGATCACTGCGGTTTTCTTCCGCTTCTTTTCAAGTATGGCTACAGGGGCCCTGTTTACTGCACTGCTCCGACAAGGGATATCATGGCCCTGCTTCAGCTTGACATGATAAAGATTGCGAGGGCTGACACGAGAAAGGATCCTCTTTACAGCACTGATGATATCAAGGAGATGGTCAAGCATGTGATATGGCTTGATTATGGTGAGGTTTCAGACATCACTCCTGATGTAAGGCTTACGCTTTATAATTCCGGCCATATGCTTGGTGCAGCTGAGTTACACCTTCATATAGGAAACGGCCTTCATAACCTGGTCTATACCGGAGATATGAAGTTTGCACCTACCCAGCTCCTTGAGCCTGCAAACATCGACTTTCCTCGTGTCGAGACGATGATAGTTGAGGCGACTTATGGTGGTAAGGAAAACATACTCCCTCCTGCAAAGGAGGCTGATGACATGCTAAAAGACCTTATCAAGACAACTCTTGAGCGCGGCGGAAAAGTCCTTATCCCTACTCTTGGTTCTGGAAGGGCGCAGGAGATAATGATAATGATTGAGGGCATGGTAAGGAAGGGTGAGCTAAGCGAACAGACTTCAGTTTACATTGATGGTATGGTCTGGGACGTTACAGCGATCCACACCGCATATCCTGAGTTCTTGAACTCTGTTGTAAGAAAGCTTATATTCCACAAGGATGCAAACCCTTTCCTCTCTCCGATATTTAAGAGGGTCGGAAGCAAGAAGGAGAGGACACAGATAATCGAGGAAACAGGCCCTTGTGTCATCCTTGCGACAAGCGGTATGCTTGTTGGAGGTCCTTCTGTCGAGTACCTAAAAGAGCTCGCTTCAAACTCAAAGAACTCTCTTGTGTTCTCATGCTACCAGGGAGAAGGATCTTTAGGTCAGAGGATCCAAAGGGGTGAGCGCGAGATCGTGTTTCGGAACGGCCAGAAGCAGGAGATTGTCCAGATAAATATGGAGATCACAAGGCTTGAGATAACGAACCATTCTGACAGGAAGCAGCTTATGAGCTTTATCCATAAGTGCAACCCTAAGCCGAAGAAGGTCATAATAAACCACGGTGAGAACTCAAGGTGCCTTGACCTTGCGTCTTCCATCCACAAGCAGAACAGGATAGAGACGATAGCTCCAAGAAACCTTGAGGCTGTAAGGCTGAAGTGATCCTAACAAGGAGTATATTAGCTTCTCGCACGTCTGGCTCTCTTGACGTCTTCTCCGTATGGTGAAACAGTTTCTACGTCACCAAAAGATAAAGGAATTTGACCAGAAGATTGTGTAAGATATTCCCTTCTACCAAAGGGTTTATAAAAACCCTCTTCAGGTCTGCTAAGACCAAAACATGCTATTGAATCCCTGCATAATGTTTTTCCTTTTTTTGTACAAGGCATATTATTGTGAAGATGCAGCCAGTTGATAGCTTGTGTTTCTGCCGAGCCTGTAACCCATAGGGCTCCGTCAGGAAGTTTAGTGTCAGTCTTAATGATTTTCAATCTAGGTTGAGCTACAAGTTTATATGTTCTCCTATCCTCCACCATTTTAACTTCTAAACCTGCCTTTGTAACATACATTATACTGCCTTTATTATCCTGGCATTCAAACATCAGTTCATCAGAGACCTGATTTAGGTAAACATCCCTTATCCTGTATGATTGGCCTTTATATTGGAAGGAAGTATGATTAGTTATAACATCAAGACATATGTTTTCTCCTGAAAGATTCCTTTGATTGCATAGAAACTTAGAATGTAATGCAGGATCCGGGAGGGACATGTAATCAACCTGCGGTCTTCCTAAAGGAGTATTATCTGTTTTATTTGGAGGACTAGCTGATTTGTTTGTCCGGGGTTCAGGATTATCAGGGAAAAAATTTTGGATAGCCCCTCTTTTAGTCTTTGTTCTTGGTGTCCTAAGGGAGACATGTGATAATAGAAATTCCATATCCTCCTTTGTTGTTCCCAGATAATTAAGCAATGTTATCAAATCAGTTTTTCTTAAGCCTGAATTTTTTGCGTTAAGGCTTCCTTCTTTTATCCTATTATAGATATCAAGGATTGATGTTTGAGAATCTTTATAATCTTTACTTATTCTCCTCCCAAGGTCTACTTCGCGGCCTAATGCATCGGTCATAAACTGGTTGATAGTTCCAGCATTATACATCCTGTTTAGGCCATAGATAAGCTTTCTACCCCATAATAGCTGGGAAAGATGATCCTGAGCAAAGTATAAACCATTTTCATCTTGCTTATGAAACAATCCCTCAAAAGTCCTTTCCAAACCCTCTATCAGGTCAGCACGGCCTTCAGGAGGTACAGATGTGCGATCTAATAGGAGATGTATCATATATTTCTTTGGTTCGCAA
Organism: Candidatus Woesearchaeota archaeon; assembly: GCA_046705145.1. Classification (GTDB taxonomy): domain Archaea; phylum Nanobdellota; class Nanobdellia; order Woesearchaeales; family JBJKQO01; genus JBJKQO01. The sequence continues at coordinate 5,172 of JBJKQO010000016.1, read as the reverse complement.
TATGAATGAAAGATTGCTATCAGCAACCTCTCCACACTGGTCACTACATCCCACCCTTCCTTTTTAGCGGTAGCCCCATTAGGGGAATTGTGATACTGATTACCCCTGATTTTAAGTAATCCTTCATTATCTGTATCTGCTCTCCATCCAGCAAAAAAACGGGTCAGATCTGATTCAGAAACACCACTCGATTCCATGACTAACTGGGCTATATCACCCTGCTGCAAAAAATTCAAATGAGACCCGTCATTATCATTATAATGGTAGATTATTCTTCTAAAGCTCCATAATAAGCTTTTCACAAATTTTGAATCATGTTTCATATCCTTGCAGAAACCAAAATCTATTTTTAAACTTTACTAAACAGGAGTAACAAACGCTTTTGTTTGGCACTGTTGAAATTGTAGGTAGCATCAATTTGCGAGCTTTTTTGCTTTCTAAATTAAGGCTGACTAAGGGGGAAGGCCCCTACGGGGAAGTCAGCCTTGCTTGACTTAGAACTACAAGCGAGCCCGATGCTACCCGAAGCGTTAGCGAGAATTTCAACAGTGCCTTTTATCCCCGCAACCTTTATATATAAATCCGCTGTTCCTTATGTTTAAAATGGCTAAGGAAAAGAGTAAAGGTCTAAGCGTTAAGAAATCCGATGATTTCTCGCAGTGGTATACTGAGATTGTGCAAAAGGCAGAGCTTGCAGACCTTAGGTATAACGTGAAGGGATTTGTGGTCTACATGCCATGGGCTGCTATGACTATAAAGAAGATGTATGAGAAATATGAGAAGCTTCTTGAGAAAAACGGCCATCTGCCTCTTGTGATGCCTTCTGTCATCCCTGAGAGCAACTTCAAGCTTGAGGCATCCCATGTTGAAGGGTTCACGCCAGAGGTTTTCTGGATAACTGAGCATGGTGACGGGAAGAAGTTTGAGGAAAAGCTTGCCCTTAGGCCTACTTCAGAGACTGCACTCTACAAGATGTACAGCCTTTGGATCCGTTCTTATAATGATCTTCCTTTCAAAAGGTATCAGTCATGCCAGGTCTGGCGCTGCGAAGGCAAGGCGACACGACCGTTTTTCAGGGGAAGAGAGTTCCACTGGATCGAAGCCCATAATGTTTTTGCTACAGAAGATGAGGCAAAAAAGCAGGTCATAGAAGACATGGAGATGACATATGACATGCTTCAGGATGAGTTTTCCATCCCTATAATATTTTTCCAGAGGCCTGAATGGGACAAGTTTCCTGGAGCAGTGCACACTTATGCTGCTGATGCCCTGACAGAATCAGGGAAGGTCATCCAGCTTCCTTCAACACACCTTTTGGGGCAGAACTTTTCAAAGCCATTTGACGTCAAGTTCAAGGACAAGGACGGCCAGGATAAGTTCGGTTTTATCACCTGTTATGGTCCTGCGATATCAAGGATATACGGTGCTATGGTCGCGATCCTGGGAGATGATAACGGCCTCGTGCTTCCTTTCGACCTTGCGCCGCTTCAGATAGTGATAGTGCCTATAATATTTGGGGACACCAAAGACGATGTCATGGCTAAGTGCAGGGAAGTCGAGTCATTGTTCAAGAAGAAGTATGTTGTCAGGATAGATGACAGAGACAATGTCAGCGCAGGAGAGAAATACAACGAGTGGGAGCTAAAAGGAGTTCCTTTAAGGATCGAGATCGGGCCAAAAGACATCGAGAAAGGCCAGGCAGTTGTCGTCAACAGGCACACCTGCAAGAAGGAGTTCGTAAAGATTGACGATCTCAAGGAATATGTCGAGAAAGAGGCAAAGGACTTTACACCTAGGCTTAAGAAGAAGAACCTTAAGAACTTTGAGGATTTCATAGTCCCTGCAGAGTCTCTTGATGCTGCAAAGAAGGCTGTTGACAAGGGAAAGATAGCGTGCGTCGGTTTCTGCTCGATCGGCATGGACGGCTACAAGTGCGCAGAGAAGGTCGAGAAAGGCATCGAAGCGTTCATCCGCGGAAAGAAAGTCGGAGAAGAGAAGCACAAGTTCGGCAAGTGCGTAGTCTGCGGCAAGCCAGCAAAAGAAGCTGTTTATGTAGCAAGGAGTTATTGAGATATATTCTAATTTTGGTTAGCAAGGATTCATTCTCATCGCCCTAGCAGTTTCTATGCATGACTTAAATGAGGTGTCATCTCCAAAATTTCCTCTTAAACAATTGACCTGTTTGTCCCTTACTTGTCCAGGATTATAGCAATTAACATTATTTTGGCCACTTCCATAATTACCGCTCTGCTGCGCCACAAGTACTGGCCCTCCATTCCCATTTTGGACAACAACAGACCCATCTTCATTTATCTTTCCGGTTTGTATTGGGCTACTGCCAGGCTCATTTGAGTACTTAAAGGAGTATCCTTGAAATCCAAAATCTGTGTTGGGGTATACAACCCCTCTGTTTTTTTCAAATGTTGCTTTAGAATAACCTTTGCCAATCGAAACATCACCGCTAACCTGGATTTTTTTCTTCTGCTGGTCTATGAGCGCTTCTGCTTTTTGCTCGTTTAGGCTGATAAATTCTGAGCCTATCTCGACTTTGCATAAGCCTGATGCTTTTATCTGATTATAGTCCCCTGTGGATGATTTATCAAAAAAAGAAACATATGGCGTTTTTTTATTTTCAGGAACGCTCCCTATATAAACAAAAACATCTGATTCAGTGCTTGATATGCGATATTGTTTTTCTACACCTTTACTGTCATAACCATATAAATAGCCATACGTTCCTTTTGGAGCAAATAAGCTTTCACCATCAAATTTCAGATCCTTTACTTTTGCAGAAGAGCCATCTTTAAATTTGACATTGACATTTGAGAAATACACATTTTTTGCATCAACTCCACTCAAATCAACGTTTTCTGTGTTTCCTTTTGGATTTCCGATTTCCATTTCACCCTTTTCTGATACTTTAATTGTGACTTTTGACGAAAGTGATGAAATGTCAAGATGTGAATTTTGTGTCTTGATAGTGCTGCCTTTTATTGATATTGTCCCTGAGGGATACGATGACTTATCAAACTTTGCTATTTTCCCTCTAGATATTGAGTTGAGTGCATCTGTCAGTTTATCATCTGGTATTATGCTTAGGTCACAATCCTTTTGTGAACATCTTTTCTTTATTATCTCTGCAATCCGCTCCGGTGAAACGTGCTGATTTCCCATAAATGACCTAAGTTGACCATCATCCATGCTTGATGCATCACATGTTTGGGCTACATCTGCAGTTATCTTACCAGGATCTGAAGGGCAGCTTCCTGATGAAGTGCTCGGAGGAGGTGCTAAAGACCCTCTTACTGAGTCACCTTCATCAGCTGAGAAAGTTACCGCTGCATTAAGGATTACTAATATTATAAATACTGATAAGGTGAATAACAACATGTTCTTGAACGATATTACTTTCATTTTGATGCTCCAAATATATTGCTAATTATTTACATTAGCACCTCTTATGTCTATTGCAAAAGAGTATACATAATTTACAGGGTAATTAAGGTATCTGTTTACCCCTAGATTTGAAGGAGAAATGTTTTTCTTGTTATATTCTTCAATTTCTGAGCTGTTAAACACATATATGTAATTGCTGTTGTATGCTGTGAAGTTCTCAAGGTCTATGAACATGGTCTTGTCATCCAGCATTATCGAGACGTTAAATCCCTGTATCGCTGCGAAGTCAAGCATGCATTTCGGGCAGATGTATGGGAGCTCTTCAACTGCGACTATCGCTATCTGGTTTGCGAGAAGGGCAGCGCCGTATACTGGTATGCCTCTTATCACTGTGTTAAATTCGCTTACTGTCTTTTGGGCTCCGTCTTTTACGATCGTGACATCGGAGTTCACGTCTACTGATATGACGTTCCTTCCTACCATGACATGCGACTGGGTGTCTTCCCCGAACATGACATCATATCCTGGGACATCAACTGAGGATGCACAGAGTATGAACATGTCATCTACATACTGTTTGAGAGATTCCTCAAGCTTTGGTATGCTCATCTCATCATATTTTCCGTCAAGATAATAATATGCTGCCCAGCTTTCCATCCCCTCAGGAACTTCTGGAAGATCGTAGTATCCTCCCTGCTGGCTTATGAAATATGTCCCTTCAACAACAGTTTTTGCAAGGCAGAAGTTGACCTGCTCTTTTAATGACGCTACCTCACTTCCTGCCCCATAAATATCTTTTATGGTGTCGTCTGAATGGGGATATGAGAGGTAGAAAAGCAGGAAGGATCCGACTAAGAGCAATATACCTAAGATTATGAATATAGTTACCTGACCCTTTTTACTATACATATAAGTATACTAGTATTGAATTTATTAATAAACTTTTCTGTTTTATGAGTTTAGAATTATTTACTTCTCAAAATGTTCATCAAGATATGAGAAGAACTTGTTCATATCTTCAAGGCTTAAGGCTTTCTGCTCCATGGGGCATATCCCTTCTCCATCCTTGCGAAGGATGTTTCTGACGATCTTATCTGCTTTAAGACCTATGCTTTTTTCCTGAAGAAAACTCTTTGCAGGCTCAGAGCAGACACCAGTCACAACTTCCTTTATCATCCCTGAATATACTACAAGGTTTGCAGCAGCAAGACCCACCACCTTGTCATGAAGGGTGCAGTCAGAATGTTTTCCCATGCATTCCTTAAGACAATCAAAAAGGGGCCTTATGCCTCCCCTCTCAGAAGAATAGACTACCTTGCCGCGGCTGACAAGCACAAGAGAACACTTTTCATATCCTGCTAGCATTTTAATGACTTTCTTATGGGCTTTGCTGAGTAATGCGCGACTACTGCCCATACCATGTTTGAGACAAGAAGCGCTATGACAAGAGGCCTTATGAACGTCAAGGGCAGATGCATAAAGTAATAGTCTGATACTATAAGCCATGGAAGCTGCACTGCATATGCAAGAAGCACTGCTATCATCGTGTGCATCTTATACCTCACAAATATCCCTACAAAAAGACCTAGCAGAGCATTACCGATTAGTATGTATGGGTTTGAAGCAGCTATCGCTGAGTAGACTGATCCTGCTGCTCCTGAAAGCAGGCCGCCCTTAGGCCCATAGATGATGGCAGCTATGAAGACTGCGACCTGGAAGAAATGGATCTTGAATCCTGCAGCGACAGGTATGTTTATCATGCCCAGGATGTTAGGC
>JBJKQO010000015.1:0-5877 GCA_046705145.1 Candidatus Woesearchaeota archaeon | reverse complement strand
GTCCTCCTCCTACAAGAAGAAGGACTGCTATGAGGAATCCGTAAAGAGCCTGAGTTTCAGGCAGTACTGAGAAAAGGATAGCTTTTCCAAACATCTTCTCATTTTCAGTTATCGCCCCAACTCCTGTTGAAGCTGTTATACCCTGGCCTATAGCAGACACTGCTGCAAGGCCAACTGCAACTCCAGCGCCCATCGCGATATAGCCAAGACCTGTTGTTATGCCTTCTGCTGCTCCTGCGATAAGTCCTCCTCCTACAAGAAGAAGGACTGCTATGAGGAATCCGTAAAGAGCCTGAGTTTCAGGCAGTACTGAGAAAAGGATAGCTTTTCCGAATATCTTTGGCTTCTCACTTGATGCAGTTATGCTTGATGAAGCTGCAATTCCCTGACCGATAGCTGAGACTCCTGCAAGTCCTACTGCAAGACCTGCGCCTACAGCGACAAGCCCTACTGCTGAAGGCATGCCTGTCTTTGCAGCACCTATTAGTCCTCCTCCTACAAGAAGAAGGATCGCTATAAGGAATCCGTAAAGAGCCTGAGTTTCAGGCAGTACTGAGAAAAGTATCGACTTACCAAACATCTTTTCGTTTTCTGAGACTGATCCCACAGCTGTTGATGCTGTGATTCCCTGGCCAATAGCAGATATTGCTGCCATCCCCACTGCAACTCCTGCTCCTATCGCTATAAGTCCTGTCGATATGCTAAGTCCCTGGTTTACTGCCCCTATAAGTCCTCCTCCCACAAGAAGAAGGATCGCTATAAGGAACCCATAAAGAGCCTGCGTCTGAGGAAGGACGCTGAAAAGAAGTGACTTTCCAAACATCTTAGGATTATCAGTTGAAGCATTGATGCTTCCTGAAACAACTGTTCCCTGGCCAACTGCTGATATTCCTGCAAGGCCTATCGCAAGACCAGATCCTATTGAGATAAGCCCCATAGGTATTGTTATGCCTGATTTTACAGCGCCAACAAGGCCTACCCCTATCATCATTAGGATAGCTATGAGAAATCCCATAAGAGCCTGCGTCTCTGGGATGATCGAAAATATTATGCTTTTTCCAAACATCTCTTTTTTCTGGGTGACAGCATTGATGCCTGTTGCTGCTGCCATTCCCTGGCCTATAGCAGATATTGCTGCAATCCCGACTGAAAGGCTTGCTCCTATTGCAACAAGGCCGATAGGAGTTGTTATCCCTGTTTTTACTCCGCCTATTATTCCTGCTCCTACAAGCAGAAGGACTGCTATAAGGAATCCGTAAAGAGCCTGAGTTTCAGGCAAGACTGAAAATAATATTGACTTTCCGAACATCTTCTTGTTTTCGGTTGTTCCCTGGATTCCTGAAGCTGCTGCCATTCCCTGGCCTATAGCAGACACTGCTGCAAGGCCAACTGCTGTTCCTGCAGCTATTGCCACAATTCCAAGAGGAGTTCCCATGACTGCCATAGGAGAACCAAGTATGCCAAATCCTATAAGGATAAGGACTGCGATTATGAACCCGTAAAGAGCCTGAGTTTCAGGCAGTACGCTGAAAAGTATTGACTTACCAAACATCTTGTTGTCTTCATTGACAGATGCTATGCCTGCAGAAGCAGTTATTCCCTGACCTATAGCTGATATTCCGCCTATTCCTGCTGCAAGGCCTGCACCTATGCATGCAAGACCCATTGTCAGCGAAGGCTCAGCTGATGATGATCCGAAAAGTCCCATACCTATAAGGATGAGGATAGCGATTATGAACCCGTATAGTGCCTGAGTTTCAGGCAAGACTGAGAAAAGTATTGACTTACCGAACATCTTCTTGTTTTCCCCTACTGTACCTGCAGCGTTTGCTGATACTATTCCCTGGCCTATAGCTGATACTGCAGCAACGCCTACTGCTATTCCTGCACCTATCGCACCAAGACCCTGGGCTATCGTTACAGTCTTGTCTCCCCCTATGACTCCTGCTCCAAGAAGTATTAGTATAGCTATAAGGAAACCGTAGATACCCTGTGTCTGAGGCAGAGCTTGGAACAACAAGGATGTTGAGAATGACCTCGGATTTTCTGAAGCAAGCCTTGATCCTGCAGAACCTACAAGCCCTGCTCCTACAGCAGAAGCGATGCCTGCAACGCCTACTGCTATTCCTGCACCTATTATCGCAAGAGCTGTTCCTGAAACATCAATCGATCCGAATGAAAGGCCCTGCGAGACAGTCTGTGACACTGCTGCTGTCGCGTTTACAGCAGCAACAGATACAGCGTGGACTGTGGTGTTTGCAGCTGTAGCAGGTGCGCCTAAAGAGTTGATCGTCTGCACGCTGCTTCCGTTTATGAATATTGCCATGTTATTTGCCATGACCTGAGCGATATCCGCGCCTGCAACTGTTGCATTCTGCGCGATGTTTGCGACAACTATCGGATCAGTCATTTTTTACCAGCCTCTACTTTTGTATAGACCCTCTTTTCGGTGAAAGGACTAAACCTGTCTCCTCCGCCTTCATAGAACTTTCCGAAAAACTCAACAAACTGAAGCCTTATCGAGTGGACAAAGCTTCCAAGAGAGTTCATGAGGAAAGAGAATATATGTCCTCCTACAAAGATCAGTATAGCCGCTATTATCCCCACATAAGGCACGCCCTTGACCAGGTTCATCAATAGGTTTACAGTCATTGCTATTCCTGCTGTCGAAAGCGCAAGAGCGAACAACCTGGAGTATGATATGACATCTCCCATGAATCCTGTCATGCCAAGCACTCCAAGCGGTCCTGACATGATAATCACAAGGAGTACCGTTGCTGCAAGCAGGATCTTTCCGAAAAGAGGTGACCATTTGAAATACATGAACGCTATGCTTGTCTGAAGCATGAACCAAACAAGCCTTTCCTTGACAAATGCCTTGTAATCCTTGTTCCTGAAGTCTTCAACTGCTCCAAGTATAAGGCCTATGTTTAGGTGTATAAGCGCAACAACTATAGAGATTATAAGGAAATAAAGAGGGTCTGCAAGAGGATCTTTCCATATGGCAAGCTTTGCAGTGGGTACTCCAAAAAAGTAGTTTGGTGCATCCCCAAGATAAGATCCTGTAAGCACTCCGAATATCATGGCGAATATTCCCATCCAGGTTATGTTTATCGCGACATACTTCATGTTCTTGTCATATTTGGAGAATTTCCATGATATGAAAAGCCCAAGAGCAAGAAGCCCTGCGCCGTAAACGAAATCTGTAAGCATGAACCCTGCGTATATCAGGAACAATGGACCGACGACAAATGTAGGGTCAAGATCCTTGTATTTTGGAAGCGCATAAAGCTCTGTAAGCATCTCAAAAGGCTTAAGCCATCTAGGATTAGTAGGCTCGACAGGAACGTTCTCCTCATCTTTTGCAGGCTCCCTGAACTCGATCATGAACCTTTCCTTTGTCAGTTCCTTTATCTCCTTTTCAAGAAGCTTCTTCTTGTCCTTCTCTATCCATCCTTCAACGACAAAGAAGTTCTTAGACTCGACAAGATTATGATAAGCAAGGTTTCTTTCCTCTTCTATGTGAAGAGTCTCACGAAGGATTATCACATCCCTGTAAAGCTTTTTGCGGATCTCTTTTAGCTTGCTTTTTATGACCTCAATCTCGCTTTTTGAAGCCTCGATATCCTTCTCTATATAGCTAAAGTCCTTCTTTCCTTCCCTCAGCTGAGGGACCTGGATAATCGAAAGATTGTACTTCTTGACAGAAGAAGTGACTATATCAATGTATTCCTTAAGTGATGCTACTATGACAAGCGAGCTCTCCTTGTCCTTCTGGCTTGAGCTGACGACACAGTAACCTTCTGATATCTCCTTTACATCAGCCTTAAGCTTTTCAACATCCCTTGAAGGCATGATCCCGCTTATGACAAATATCCTCTTGGTATCGAATACGTTCTCGACAGCTATGCCTGAATCCTTGAATATCCTGACTGTCTTTTTTTCCTCTTCAAGAACCTCTATGTTGCTAGTATGTCTCATATAATTTTCTTCAAGCTCTATAAGGTCATCCTCGTTCTGCTTGAGGAACTGCTCAGCTTCCTTCAGTATCTTTTTAGTTTCCTTCCTCTCGACACTTTCCTTGTCAAGGAATGCAAGGTCAAGCGTGTTTTCAGTAAATGACCTTTTTGCAGGGACTATATCAAGTATCGTCCTTAGTCTTGACACCCTCAACATGTAATCAGAAATCTCGTGAGCAGAATCAGATGATCTTGAGTGGGTCAGTATACCTGCCAGAGGAGCCATCTTAAGGTCTGAAAGCTGCATGACACCCATCTCATGCAGTTTAGCCATTATCTTATCCTTGTCTGAGTTAAGGGCAATCACGCTTGCCTTAAGCATGTCTTTTGATCTTATCATCTTTTTGTCTCTGGTCTTTTTTAGCTGCTTAGCTTGCCTGGCTGAGAATGATCTCTGAAACCCTCTTTTCAGCTTCCTTCTTTATGGAAGCTGCCTTCTTCTTCAAGGCATCTATCTCTTTTTTGTTTTCAGACTCTATCTCCTTCACTTTGGACTTGAGTGTCTCATCAAGCTTTTTCAGGTTCTCTTTTCTCTTCTCATCAAGCTTAGAAAGCTCATCCTGTCTCTTTTGGATGCTTTTCTTTTTCTCTTCTTCAATCTTTGATTCAGAATCTTGTATCGACTTTTCAACCATCAAAACTGCTTTTTCTTCGTTTTCTTTTAGCTCTTTGATTATGGACTCCATTTTTGCCCCCCACATTTGTTTGCTGAAATATAATGGCAGTTAAGCCTTCCTATAAAAGCATATACCAAATACAATAAATAGTGTATTTGGTTTATGTATTGTTATTATGTATTTGCCTGCTTTGATATCACCCAATCCATAACGACTTCCGCTATGTGGGTCATGTTTCTCTTGATCCGGTCCTCCTCTTTTTTCTCTCCAGGAAGCTGGATTATCTGCTTTGTAAGCTCGACCGAAGAGTCTATACTTACCTGCTTTTTTGTTATGTTTTCTATTATGATACTTATCTTCTCTATCGATTTCTCAAGCATAACAAGGTATTTCTCGTCTATCTTTTCCATCGCAGTAAGGTAGTCTACAACCCTTTCAAGATATCTTGAGATGAGCGAGATGAAATGAAGGTCTATTGTCTTGATGGATGACTGCCCTATGTTTGAGAACGCCGCAAGCACTGACTTTTCTATCAGGATGTTGTTCCTGTCTATCTCTTCCTCATACTTGTCTATAAGCTCCTTGTCAGGCCTCTTTATCATTATGACTATCAGGTTCCTTATCTTTCTTGCCATCGTCGTCAAAAGTGCCAACGGATCTGATATCGAGACAGAAGAATCGCATGTTATGGAATCCTTGTTAAACTCAACAAGCTCAAGGCTTATCAGCCTTTTTTGGTTGAGAAGCTGGGTGTAGTCCACCTTCTTAGGGATGTTTATCTTAAAAGAGCCAAGAGGATTAAGGTAGCAGGCGACGATAAGCTTGTTTATGACCTCAAGCTCTGTCTCTACTGTGCTGAACTCAAGATGCTTGTGCTTCTTCTCAGAGATCTTAGGAGACACTATAAGATTGTTCTTGTCATCAAAATCAACATAAACCTTAGAGGCAGAACTGATCCCAAACCTCTTGCACCATGAGGTAGGAAGATAAACATAAAACATGTTTCCTGTCTTCTGAACATTACGTATATCCAAATTATCACCACACCCTATAGTATACCAAATAGTGTAAATGGTAAAGGTTTTATAAAGGTTTTGGTTGGGTTTTTGTGACCTGTGCTATCACGTTTTTAGTTCGCAGTTGATTACCTCACCTTGGTGAGGTAATATGTATAAACTTAGCTTTAACAAAAGAGTATGGATAGTAAAGAAGTATTTGAGTGGGATGTCAACATCTAGTAT
>JBJKQO010000014.1:0-12230 GCA_046705145.1 Candidatus Woesearchaeota archaeon | reverse complement strand
GATATATTCTTGATTATGGTCTCATATAATTTTTCAGAATATTTTTTTCGTATCATCTGTAAAAATATCAGGAAATATTATTTTTTCCCTATTCTCCTGCAAGCCTGTGGATGTTCTTTAGGATAGCCTTCTGGGTCAGGACGCCTCTTATCTCAAGGCCTTCTTTTACGATCAGCTTGTCTATGTCCTTATCGTTCATCATGTCACATGCTTCCATCACAAGCTTGTCTGCCTGGACTTCCTCGACAGGGCTTGCCATTATCTGCTCTGCAGTCGTCTCATGCAGGTTCCTTTCTGCATTCAGCACTTTCACGACTATGTCGCTGTAGGTGATTATACCGACCACAGAACCTGCTTTCTTGACTAGCGCGTAGCTTGCATAGTTCATTGCCATCTTGTTGACAAGAGCATATACCTTTTCAGTTGATTCTACGAACAGCACCTCCTTTTCCATGAGGTCTGCTGCAAAAAGAATATTGACCATATCTTATCACCTTGCTATCTTTGCACTCTTCCTTCCTTAGCGTATCTTTCGTGTATCACGTGATCAGAATCTTCATCCACCTCGAAGAGATCATCAGCCTCATCAAGAAGTTTTCTCTTCTTTTTCTTCTTTTGTGTCGGTTCTTCCATCTTCTAGCCGAAAAAAACCTTTGCCTTGTTGTAAAGATCCTCTACCGCTTCCTCATTCTTATATTCTCCCACGATCTCAGCAAGCTTTGGGGTTACGATAGTATCTCCCTTGATCCCTATCATTATGCCATAGTTCCTCTTTATCGCCTCATCGACTGCAGTCACGCCAAGTCTTGTCGCGATTATCCTGTCAGCAGCTGTTGGTGTTCCTCCTCTTTGCACATGGCCTATGTCGACAAACCTTGTCTCAAAACCGGTCCTTTTCTGAAGCGCCTCGCTTAATGCCTTAGCAGTGTTCTCTTCAGGCAGGCCATCTATGTTTGCCCCCTCTGCAAAAACTATCAGGGAAAACTTTTTCCCCCTATTGTACTTTGACCTGACGCAGGACTCGATCTCATCGATAGTGATCTTCTTTTCAGGTATCACGATGCAGTCAGCTGCTCCGGCTATTCCTGCTGCGACAGCTATCCATCCTGAATCTCTTCCCATAACTTCCATGACCATGGTCCTGTGGTGGGATTCTGCTGTCGAGTGCAGCCTATCAAGAGCTTCCGTAACTATATTTATCGCAGTGTCAAAACCTATCGCCTTGTCAGTACCGTTGATATCATTATCTATTGTCTTAGGCACGCCTATTATATTGACGTATCTTTTTGCGACCTCATTTGCCGCTGCAAGGGTACCGTTTCCTCCTATAACTATGATGCATTCTATGTTCCATTTCTCGAGGGTCTGCCTTATGCTCTCGAACCTTTCATCGCTTTCCACAGGGTTTATCCTTGATGTTCCAAGGATGGTCCCTCCCCTATCTATTATGTCTGATACAGAAGCGATATCCATCACGAACAGGTCTTCGTTCATGAACCCGAGCCAGCCGTTTCTTGAGCCGACAGGTTCGATGTTGTTAAGAAGACAGGTCCTGACGATAGCCCTTATGCAGGCATTAAGCCCTGGGCAGTCCCCTCCTCCAGTCATTATTGCGACCCTCATCTTGTTTTCCTCACGAGTGATGCTGTCCCCTGCGACCTGAAGGCCTTGAAGAAAAACAAGGCTTCAGCATAAGCAGCAGATTCAAGCGCATGCTCAACGCTTTCGCTTAGATTATATATCCTGTCAAAGAACACTCTTGTTGCGGATTTTCCGTAGCGTCCAAAAAGCTCAAGGTCTGACTTAACACCTTTTCTTTTTGCCTCTTCCCTGAAATTTTTCATGGTCCATTCCCATATCTCATCATAAAGCCCTGGCTCATATATCTTAAGCACCTCATAGAACAGGTTCTGCCATATTGTCCCGACATTGGCCTTCATTATGTCACCATGCGGAAATCTGGTAGCTATGAAATTAAGGGGAGTTCCTGTCGTTCCGTGCTGGGCTATCCTTGTGTCTATCCCGTTTTCCCTTAATGCTTTCGCTATCTGTCTTGTCCTTTCTATATCTATCGTAGTCTGCTCGATGAGATGACCTTCATGATCGTAGGTGTTGCCATGGGACGATCCGTTTGCTATCGCAAGAAGTTGAGGGAATATGTTTTTCTTGTTAAGGGCCTTGATAAATGCGACTGCCTCATCAGGATTTGTAAGTATGAGGCCTTCGTTATTGACTCTTCCTATCTCTCCTACCTCCACCTCAAGGCCGAAATGTTCTTTTCTGTTCTCCTTGATGAAATCAACAAGCCTTTCTGTCGCTGCGATATTTGGAAAAAGCTCCTCATCGACATTCTTGCCGTCAAAATTGAACAGGTGCGAGGCATCGATAGCAAAGCTTGTGAAGCCGGAATCTATCTGCTCTTTTATAGTCCTCTTGACATACTCTATCTCATTCACGTCGCCAGTCTTGACCTTTAGGTGGTCAGCGTGAAGAGCCCAAATATCATGGCCCACCTCATCTGCTGCCTGCCTGATCCTTTCAGAAAAATCCCTCGGCCTAAATCCAGTGTATCCTGTCTCGTGGTTGCATTCAGATATCGCAAGCTCAAAAAGCACTGCAGCATCCATCTTCTGCGCTGCACGGAAGATGCCTCTCGCTATCCCCTTAGTTATCCTCGTGTTGCAAGCCATGACTATGTGAGGCTTGTCGCGTATTGCGTTGAAGATTCTATCTCCTGGAATAGGATCATAACTCATGCTGCACCCCCTTTTTTTTAACGTATTTATATACTGTGGTATCTCTATCTTATAAATGTTTTTATTTTTTTGGATCCACAGCTTTTTGAACATACATGGTATCAGTTGTCCAGCTCTTCAAAAATATGGATCAGCTGCTCTAACCCTTTTTTTATAGGCTCTTTGTACAAAAACTCACCTTCTGAATGGGTCTTTTCTCCGTAGGTTATGCCTATAGTGAGGCTTGAGAGCCCAAGGCTAATGGGATAATTCGCATCTGTGCTTATAGCATCATATAGGGTTTTAAGGCCTAACCTTTGATGTACTTTTCTTATCAGAGCAATAAGCTTAGGATCTTTCATCTCTCCTGCAGGCCTTTCTCCAAGGACTTCGACAGACGTCCGTACTTCTTTAATCTTTGAGAGGCTATCGTTTATCCTGTCATTTTCTTCATCTATCCTCTGCTCGCTTGTTGACCTGATCTCAAACGTGAACTCGCATTCTTCAGGTATGGAGTTTATGCTTTTCCCCCCTTTTATAGTCCCAACATTAAATGTGGTCTTTGGAGATCCTGAATATATTTTCTGGGATATCTTATCAATAGCCTTTGAAGCATAGATGATAGCATTAGGGCTTCCGTAGTCTCTCCAGCTATGCCCTCCTGTAGCCTTGACTTTCACTCTTGCCCTGTAGATTCCGACAGCTTTTGTTGTCATTCTTCCAACCTGATGTCCTTCGATCACTATATGCGCTTTTAGATTTCCCTTATCAAGATGATCTATAAAATATCTTATCCCTCTTAGGTTACCAAGCCCCTCTTCCCCTACATTAAAAAGAAATATGATATCATCTTTTGGTTTTATGCCATTTTTCTTTATATATCCCAAAAGGTAGATCAAAGAGACTATCCCGGCTGTATTGTCGCAGATCCCTGGGCAGTATATCCTTTCTTTATCCTCTTTGATCTCTAATCTCGTATCGATCGGAAAGACAGTATCAACATGTGCAGAAAAGAGTATCATGCTCTTGCTTTTTCCTTTGATCCTCAATGACAGGTTGCCTTCTTTGTCTATCTTCGAACCCTTAAACCCCTTTTTATCAAGGTAAGTCTTGATGAAACCTATCTTTTTGCTTTCATCAAATGGAGGAGAAGGAATAAGCGTCATCTCTTTTATATCTTCTAAAATCTGGGCAAATGATCCCTTAACATAATCTTTTATGTTATCCATAGTCCCTATTATATTCTTCTGACTAATAAATATTTCTTAATAGATCACAGCAGTGATCTACCTATCCCCCCATAACCTCAGAGCTGCTGACAGCTCAGGATGGTTTCTTGCGTACTGCTTAAGAGTCTTTCCTGCCATCACTGCGTCTATTGACTGCCTAACTGCCTGGCTTCCTGCAACAGGTCCGTCAGGATGGCCGAAAAGGCCCCCGCCCATCTGTATGACAATGTTGTTTCCAAGAATCCTTACAAGCTTGTCAGTAAGCCCGGGATGAAGCCCGCCCGATGATACCGCAAATGTTGGCTTAACATCATACCACTTCTGCTCAAGTATGTGAGATGACTTTTTCTCGTGGATAAGCCTGTCTTCTATCTCTAGCTCTATATCGTGGACCTCGCGTGCTGTGCCATCCATCTTTCCTACAGCCGTGCCAATATGGATCTGGTCTACGCCTATAAGCCTGGATATCTTTGCTATCGTAAGCATGGATATCCCATGAGAATGATCCCTTGTGACTGCAGCATGGCCTGCCCTGTGAGCGTGTATCGCAAGGTTTTTGTTCCAGTTCCTAAGGGTCTGAAGCCCGGACCATCCGCATGTTATTATATCTATCATGACATACTTCCCGCCATGCTTCTTGACATATTCTGCACGATTTATCATCTTTGTAGCTTCTGCAGTGACGTTTGGCATGTAAGCTTTCTTCTCACCTGTCTGTTCCTGCGCCCTATCGCACATCTCAAGCGTATGCCTTATCCTCTCGTCAAAATCGTTGAACTTCATGGATGAAAGGTTCTCATCATCCTTCACTATGTCAACCCCGCCGACCCATGCCTTGTATGCGACCTGGGCATGCTCTTTTGCTGACAATCCTACCTTAGGCTTGACTATAGTCCCGCAAAGAGGCCTCTTCTTAACTTTCATCATATCCCTGATGCCCTGTACTCCTAGAGCAGGACCCTTAAATGACCTGATGATACTTTTTGGAAAAGAGATGTCCTGAAGCCGGAGCTTGTTTATTGCTTTCATCCCGTATATGTTTCCTGCGATGCTTGAGAGGACCTGCGGCATGTTGCCTTCCTCAAAAAGATCTTGCGGATAGGCGATCTTGATGTTTCCAGACCTCTTGTCTATATAATACACCTTTGGCTTCAGCTTTTTTGCGATCTGCGGCTTCATCGTCGAAAGATCGGTCCAAGTCCCTATCGATGACTCTCCTGCGATATGCTCTGCTGCCTTTTCTATGCTTATCCCGCTTGGCTCAATAAAGAATTCACATACCAGGTCCTCACTGCCCGGCCTGTACTTAAGATCGATATATTCAAGCAATGTGATGCACCTCCCTTTTTATAGTCTTTAGACCCAATTGGTTTATATATTTTGCTTTTAAAAACAGGAAATACCCTTGAACTTACAGTAAACTTTAAATACTCCTTTGTTTCGTATTAGTCTTAAATACATAATCCTATAAAGAAAAGGTGACTTTAATGAGGAATAAAAAAGGTGACTTGAGCTTAAACATCATCATAGTTGCGGCTATCGGGCTGCTGGTTCTTGTTGTGATATCAGTAATATTCATGAGCAGATCAGGCAAGTTTTCAAGAAGCTCCTTTGACTGCGAGTCTCAGGGAGGAGTCTGCCAGGCATCAGACGCAGCAGGAGCAAAGTGCACCACAGGCTATAAGTACACTTCTTCATACAAATGCTATACTGCTGAGGGCAAGGCTAACGAAGCAAAGCCTAACTGCTGTATACCCACTACCCAGTTTGACTGACGCTTAAAATGAGAAAAGGAGACATAAGCATAAATATGATCATAATCGCCTCTATCGGCTTGCTTGTGCTTGTTGTCGTGTCACTGGTTTTCATGAGCAGGTCAGCTGTCTTTTCAAAAGGCGCAGCTGACTGCAGCAATTTCGAGGGCTACAAATGCGCGCCAAGCGCAGACACATGCCCAGAAGGATACAAGTACGCATCAGGATACTCATGCTATGAGACTAGTGGAGTGAGCAGGAAGGTTTCTGAGACCAATCCTGCGTGTTGTGTTCAAAAAAGTGAGTTTCAATGATAGGGATAAAAGATAAGAGAGGGGCTGAGCTCAGCCTTAACGTCGTCATAATCGCAGCTATCTGCCTTATAGTTCTAATCGTCCTTATTGTAGTATTCAGCAGCAAGACAAAAACATTTAGCTTAGGATCGAGCGACTGTGGTACAATGGGGGGGATATGCCAGACTGCTGCCTGCGGAGAAGGATATGCAAAGGTAACATTTGCTAAATGCAGCCAGGGTTCCACTTACAACTGCTGCAAGCCTGCTGTTGGAGATTGTGTTTCTTTTGGGGGGAGTTGCATAGCAAGTTCAACAGGTTGCGGGTCTAAAACAATAATTGATGGGGAATGTCCAGCTAGTCAGGTCTGCTGCAAATAAAAATGAGATCCAAAAAAGGCGCTGAACTGAGCATGAATGTTGTGATAATCGCAGCTATCTGCCTTATAGTTCTCATCGTCCTTATTGTGATATTCAGCACCAAATCAAGGGATTTTTCTGGTGGAGTAAACAGGTGCGAGACTTTGGGTGGAGTTTGTAACGCTTATACAGGTTCTACAACAACTATGGCTTGTAAAAGCGGTTATGCTTCAGTAACTTTTGGTAGTTGTGGAAAAGATAGCGGTGGAAACGCAATTCCCTGCTGTAAGTCAGTTATGGATGATGATGCTTGCAGTTCTGGTTATTCATGTAAGCCAGTTACTGGTTTATATTGCACAGGTACTACTACTGCACCAATTTCACCCATTTCAGGAAAGTCATGCTCTTCAGGTCAGGGTTGTTGTAAATAAAAAATGAGATCTAAAAGGCATAACCTTAGCATGATTTTTGGCATAATAATTGCCTGTATTATAATCCTTATAGCGCTTATTGTGATTTTTAGAAGCCATTCAAAAAATATTGGTTATAGTATTGAAAAGTGTGAATCTCTTGGAGGAGTCTGTTCTGATTCTTATAGGGTAGGTTCAGGAGATGATTGTATTCCAGATTATGTAAGGGTCATTTATAGTGATTGTGATGATAAGAAAGTATGTTGCAAGTCAGTTATGGATGATTGTGCTGGGAAGGTCGGTTGTGTATCAGATGCTCACTGTCACACAAAAGCTTCGTCAGGTACTTGTTCTGCAGGGTACTCTTGTTGTGATGTTAAGAAATAAAAAGGGTGGCCAGCGGGACTTTCATAGCAATTCCACATCATTTGAATCGCGAAGCGATTCCTAGCCGCAACCGAAGGTTGTGGCGTATGCGTCAGCTTTCCCCAGGGTTTGCACGAGATGAGCAAAACTGGGTTTTGCGAAGCGAGCGGAAAGGCTGTTTTGAACCCGCCCTAGGGGATCTCTGAAGCGAAGCATTTTGCCCAAGAGCTCATGCTTGCGCTGCCACAGTCCCCTGTGCTGCCAGGCTACACCATGGCCACCATCTGGCATTCAGAATAGAATTAGTGAAACAGTTATAAATGTTTTGTTGGTGGGAGAGTCGTAGATATATTTAGGGTAAAAAGAGGGCATTTTCTCAAAAGCTTTAATCCATTCGGATGAGTAGCATCTTCAAAACTCTTGCTGTACAATAAGAAGGCGCTATGTCCCCGGATGGGGCGACCCCCCATAACGCGCCTGCTGTTTTCGCTAATTGAGTTTTGACCTTATGATGCTACTCATCTATTATCCCATCACACCAATAGATTTAAGAACTTGAACATCTTATTTTTCTTCTTATGATAAACATACCTGGAGTCCATCCAGCTTTCATCTGGCTCGGGTTCTTGCTTCTGATATTCATATTCCTCATAATCGACCTGGGGATCTTCAACAGGAGGGAGCATGCGCTGTCAGTGAAGGAAGCGCTTGTCTGGAGCGCTGTCTGGTTTTCCCTTGCGATGCTTTTCAACCTTTTCGTGTGGTACATATCAGGAAGGGTTATGGCGCTTCAGTTCTTCACAGGATACGTGATAGAAAAATCCCTTAGCGTCGACAACCTTTTCGTCATGCTTCTCATATTCAGCAGCTTTAAGATAAGCCCGAAACACCAGCACAGGGTGCTTTTCTGGGGCATCCTCGGAGCGCTTTTAATGAGGGGGCTTATGATAGGGCTTGGAGTGGCGCTAGTATCCGCATTCCACTGGATACTTTACATCTTCGGAGCTTTCCTCATATATGGAGGCATAAAGCTGTTCTTCAAGAAAGATGATTCGTTTGACCCACATGACAGCAGGATAGTGAAGCTTGTAAGGAAGGTCGTGAAGGTATCAAGAAACACATCTGAAGGTAAGTTCTTCATAAAAGAGGACGGCAGGTACGCAGTATCGATACTGTTCATAGCGCTTGTGGTCATAGAGATAACAGACATAATATTCGCATTTGACTCGATACCTGCCATCTTTGGCATATCCACTGACGCATTCATAATCTTCACGTCAAACATATTTGCTATCCTCGGCTTAAGGTCGCTTTACTTTGTCATCCTAAAAGCTCACAGGTACTTTGCATATCTTCCGATAGGCCTTGCCATAATCCTCATATTCATAGGCATCAAGATGATAGCTGAGCCATTTTATGACATACCTATATTTTATTCTCTTGGAGCGATAGGCATGATACTTTTTTCCTTCATGCTCGTATCGATATTCTTCCCGCCAAAAGAAGGAAGAGAAAGTCAGAAGAGCTGATTGTTTCATCTGATATATACTCAATAGATCATTCGCTTAGGCTTACAATTATATGCTTCTTATCAGGTACAGAAATATAGACATCTTCCCCTCCTCTCAGGTTAAGGCTCCTTGCAACATCCCGGTTTATGTACATTCCAAGCCTGTCATGTGACAGCTTTATGATCTTCTGTTTTATCTTAAGAGTTGCTTCTTTTGCTTTTATCTCATCAACAGCTCGGCTGATCGATTTTTCTTCAAGATCAAAATAGCCGCAGCTAGTGCACTGATAGCTTGTCACAGGGCTTTTTGCGTCCTGTATCTTTACCTTGACTTCTTTCATCCTTAAACCGCATTTTGGGCAGCTATTCATTTTTTTTCACGTTTATGACATATAATATGCTATCTCTTATCTCGCATAATATGTAGACCTTCTCATTTTCAATCTCTATCTTGTTGCCTTTTTTACGCTTGTTCTTTAGGGTATAGATTAGTCTGATCACATCACTCCAGGCCATATTGCCTTTGTGATACTCTTCAAAATGCCTGCTTCTTCTGATCTCTTTCCAATACATCCAAAATCACTTACCATAATAAATTAATAGTCAAAATGACTATATAAATCTTTCTGAAAAACACTAGCATTATATCATAAACATCTCTTAATAAGTACTTCCCTTATTTTTCCGCAAAACTTTCAGAACTCGTCAGGCTCTTTTGCAAGCTCTTCTTTGAGCTGCTCCTGTATGTACTCGATAAGCTTTCTTGAATGATGATAATAGTTAGTGATGGTCTCGATGTTTATCTCAAGCTTCTCGCCGTCAACATAAGCGACAAGAGCGACGTTCTTCCTAAACTCGCCGACCCTCTCAAACTTTGAGATAAGTATCTGCCTAAGCGTAAGGTAGAAATCAACATAATCCTGGCATTTCTCTATCTCCCCATGCAGCTTCCTGACCTTTTCAGCCTTAAGCCCAGGAGACTTAGGGATAGCGTCGATCTTTCCGTTCTCCTTTGCACGCTCGAGAAGCCCGTCTATCACCCTATCAAAAGCTGATATGAGCCTCTCTATTATGCTCCTTATCACATCCACAGACCTTGTATACTTAAGGCTGACATAGATAAGGTGGTCAGCTCTCTTGAGCTCTTCTTTAGCTTCTTGTAAAAATTCCTTCATTTTTCGAGGTTATCTTTTCTATCTCTCTTATAAATTCTTTGGTTTTCCCGACATAGCGTTTCATCTGGTCTACAGACACAGTCTTCATCTTGTAGCTTCCGTCGCATATGACAAACCTGTCCTTCCTCACGAACTCTATAGGGCTTGTCTTGTGCTGGACTATCATCTCTTTTATGTCCCGGATCATCTCTACATATTCCTTGTCGATGTTGTACTTAGGGCCTACCTTGTCCCTCAAAAGGACGTATTTTGCCTCAAAGTTATCATGAAAAGGGGGGATCCTCTTAAAGGTCCTCTCGTAGTAGAGCAGGGCAGCCATCGCGTTTGTGAGGGACAAAAAAAGGTTTTCCATCACTGCAAGCAAAAGCTTCGGGTCCTGCACCAGGTTGTATGTGATGTAGATCATATGATCTGCAGCTTTGACGTTTTTCTTCGCTTTCTCCCTTGCTTCCTGAAATTGCTCCATAACTTGGATACTAATGTCATGCAAGTTTAAAAAATTTGTGTTGGAAAGCTGCACTGTTGAAAATCTCAGCTTCGCTTCGGTTGCCATCAGCGCTCGCTTGTGCTTCTGATTCGGAAGGCGCTGCGTCCCCGTAGGGGGTGTCGCCAAAACAAGTTTTGGCGGACTTGCGAACAAGTTCGCAAGCAACCCCCGCAACGCGCCTACCCCCTAAATGAGATAAGCTCGCATAAAGGATGGCAACACCATTTTCAACAGTGCTGTTGGAAAACTATTCCTTATCAGAAAGGTTCATTATCGCTTCAGCAAGATCGCCTTTTGCGTCTTCAATAGCTTGCCTTGCAGTGTCCTCATCAACACCTGCCTGTTCCATCACAGTCTTGACATCATCATCGCTTATATCAGGCGAGGAGTCAAGCTCTCTCTCCTGCGCATCCCCCACTATCTGATAGGTCACCTGACCCATCATATTGACTTTTGCGACCTGAGGGTTGCTTATAACTATCTCCTTGTCAGAGCATCTGATTATGACTTCTTCAGCATCGATCTCAGCCTGGTTGATGCCCATGCGCTTCATCATCTGCTGCATCTTCCTGGGATTCATCCCGGGCATCATCTTAACCAAGCCACCTTGATCCGTAAGTGTGCAGAATCAGGGATATCACGATGACCACTATGCATAATATGATTATGTGGCCAGGCTTAAAGGTTATCTTTGACTTGTACTCATCAAAATATCTTGTGATTCCAGCTGTGCTGGAAGGCATCGAAACTCTGTTGTCCCTGGACATTTTTTCTTCCTCCGAATTGAAATAGTGGTAGGGTGAAAGTAAGCCGCCTTCTGTTCAGGCCCGTTATAAAACATAAACGTTTCTGATGGCCTGCTTAGGTATTTAACTAAGCGTCAAAGTGACTTGCACACGCCGAGGGCTCGCCGTTTCATCGCATCCTTCATTACAGCTCAGCTGGTTATCTCAGCACTGTTGCCAGCGCCTTCGCAAACATCATCGCTATAGTAAAAAAGGCCGTGTCGTTTCTTCTGCGGTTGCCGTCCTTTCCAGGACCTTCCTTATGGAAGTGGCACCTGGATCTCTTGTCAAGATCCCTGTGGGCGGACTTTCCTCACAGCAAATAAAGCCGCGAAACCCAATCATTCACCCTACCAGGAAGAAGGAAGGCTTTCAGGGTTTATAAAGGTTATGGTGTTTTGGAGTGTAAAAGACAGATCACCCAAAAACTTATATATAGGGCGGGATATCCGTGTCATAGCGTAAAACGAGTTCTTTTGCTTGTTTTCCGAAAAAGACAAAGGAGTTGATATCATGGTCGTAAAGAAAGGAGATAAGGTCAAGATCGAATATGAAGGCAGGCTTGAAGACGGCACAGTCTTTGACAGTTCTGAAAAGCACGGCTGCCCTCTTGAGTTTGAGGTAGGAACCCAAAACATAATCCCTGGTTTTAGCAACGCTGTCATAGGCATGAAAAAAGGCCAGGAAAAAGAGGTCAAGATAAAGCCTGAGGACGCTTATGGACAGTCAAATCCTACGCTCTTAAAGAAGGTACCAAGGGACCAGTTCCCTTCAGACCATGAGCCAAAAGAAGGCATGATGCTTGCTCTTGGCACGCCTGACGGACAGCAGTTTCCTGCAATGATAACAAAGGTTACAGAAAAGGAGGTCACTATAGACCTTAACCACCCTCTTGCAGGAAAGGCGCTGATATTCAAGATGAAGCTAGTTGATGTTTCTTCATAAGAATACTTTTTTTTATATTATTTTTTTCTAGTTAAGAACTTTTCGAATAATTTTTTTTAGAGCGAGCGTAGCGAGCTAGGGTTTAAACCCCCGCCCTTTAGGGCGTTTTTCTATAGAAAATTTTTTGTGCGGCAAAGCCGCAGGCATAGCCTGCGGACGTAACTGCGCACTAATTTGACCCA
>JBJKQO010000013.1:0-42988 GCA_046705145.1 Candidatus Woesearchaeota archaeon | reverse complement strand
GCTCTTCTTGAGCCAAAACCCTTATCTGAGATGAGGGACAAGAAATCAAAGTTCAATCCTGTTAAGGAGGTCTGCGCAGCAACAGGCGTCAGGATCTCTGCAAAAGACATCAAGGATGTTATATCGGGCATGCCTATCCGGTCTGCAGCACCTGACAGGCTTGAGGACGTGAAGAGGGATATACAGGAAGAGGTCTCAGAGGTCATAGTTGAGACTGATGATGACGGCGTGATAATCAAGGCAGACAGCCTGGGATCTCTTGAGGCCCTTACGCTTCTGCTTAAGGAGAAGGGGTTCATGATAAGGAAGGCCTCTGTCGGAAACATCTCAAAAAAGGACCTGATCGATGCTGAGTCAAGCTATGATGAGAAAGAGCCTTTTGACGCGGCGATCCTCGGATTTAACGTGAAGTGTGAATTTGAGGATACTGGAAACGTCAAGGTCCTGACAAGCGACATCATCTACAAGATAATAGAAGGTTACGAGCAGTGGATAGAGGAGATGAAAAGAAAGATCATAGACCGGGAGCTTGACTCCACAAACCGGCCTTTTAAGCTGCAGATACTTAACGGGTATGTTTTCAGGCAGTCTCATCCTGCTGTCTGCGGGATAGAGGTCGTTGAAGGCACGCTCAAGAACAATTCCCCTGTCATGAACATAGACGGAAAATATCTTACTACGATCAAGGGCATGCAGGCAGAGCAGAAGAATGTGGAGAAAGCTCAGCGCGGAGAGCAGATCGCGATCTCTCTTCCTGATGTTGTCATGGGAAGGCATGCAAAAGAAGGTGATATACTTCTTTCAGATATCAATGAGGAGGATTTCAGGAAGCTTAAGGAATACAAGAAGTACCTGTCAGACACTGAAAAGGACCTGCTTAAGGAAATCGCTTCCATAAAGAGGAGGAACAATCCTGTGTGGGGTGTATGATGGACCTTAGCGCTCTTAACAAGAAAAAGGTGAAGGAGATCCTTGCGCTTATAGACAAGCAGTTCTCCTGCGCTCCTGACTTTGATAACTTCGCTTTCTTTCTTACTGAGAAGAACAAGATATACATGATAAGAAGGGGTTTTGAGGATATAGGCCTGGACAGGCTGAGGATCAACTCGCTTGGCGTATATTTCTGCGAGCTTGCGCATGATGAGATCAGGCTTTCGATCGAAGGCTCACAGATCATCGGGCCTATCGCAAAAAAAGGCGTCATCGAGATAGATGAGGCGCAGTCTAAGAGATGGCTTTCAGGAGAAGATCTTGATATGGGCAGCGCAGGAAAGACAAAGGGATTTGTGATAGTCAAGTCAGGAAGAGACTACATGGGGTGCGGGAAGATAAAAGACGGCAGGCTTCTTAACTATGTTCCTAAGATAAGAAGGATGAGTACGATAATATGACTTGCTGCAAGATATCAGACCTTAAGAAGATATTTGGATCTAATGCAAAATCGCAGGAGATCATGCTCCTTCTTTCAGGCGTAAAAAATGTCGTGAGGCAGGGTTTTTATGATCATGAGTATGAAGGAGTAGAGCGTTTCTGCAGAGAAAACGGATTGTTTCTTGTTAGGTCCAGGTTTAAGGTCATCGTTAGCGACAGTAACATGGGATATTCAAACAAGGGTGTGCGAGTAAGTGAAGATGATCCTCGTGAAGGGATGTTTTTTGCTTATATGTCAAAAGATGAGCTTGATGCTTATGATGCAGCCTACCATGAACAGGTGGGCGACCATGAAAAGCTGGGAAACCTGTTAGGTTATCCGAGATGCTGCGTAGATTATTTCATAAGCGCTTTCTCTGAAAGAAACACTAATCCACAAATGCCTTCCGATAACCCTTTTACAGATATCTCAAGAAGAGGAGAGGATATTGTCCTTATCAGCCATTTCCCTTGCAGCCCATCATGCAGGAAAAGTATAGAACTTGGAAAGAGATATCTTAAGGTGATTGAGGAGAATGATCCGCAGCATGCGCAAAATATTAGAATACGGCTTGGGATCTAGGCTGAAATGTTCCATATCCTGTCTCCGACGTAATGGATGGTCCTGATGACCTTTCCGGAGTCCATGCTTTCTATCTCCTGAGATGAAAACAGGGATATTCCCACAGCTATCGGCTTAGAATGGGACTCGTCTATTATCGCGATGATATCATCTTTTGATATTCCCGGGCCTACCTTTGTTATGCCTGGCCTCATGAGGTCAGCTCCTTTTACCATGAACCTTACAGCGCCCATGTCAACTGTGACTGGCTTAAGGAACTGTGATGCTATCAGCCTTTTTAGGTGAGGGACGATCCTGCCTTCATGATAGAAGAAAGCTGGCTCTCCGTTGATCATTATGATATCGTCATTGACCTCTACCCTGTCTTTTGCGCTTATTTTCGGGTCGATGCCAAAACATGACCTTATCTCTTCAGAAAGATCTTTTATCTCTGATTTTCTTAGCTGTTTTTTCATGAGATCGCCTCTATCCTCACTTTCATGACAGCAGAGGGGTCTTTCATCTTTTTTATGATCTCCCGTTTCAGCTCTGCTGCGGACTTGTCGCACCTGACTGCAAAGGTCCTTTCAGATGAAAAATCGCTCTTCCTGAACACCATCTCGTGGCCTGGCTGAAAAAGTGGGTTGAACACGCCTTTTATCTCATCTTTCTCGCCATCGCATTGCAGGGTTATCTTTATCTCCTTGAAATTTGGTGTTTTTTTTATTTCAAAATCAGAAGAAACCCCTATTATGCAGTCTCCGTTTCTTGTGAGATGGGGTTCTTTTGTGAACTCAAACGTGTTCCTGTGCGTCCCAAGAAGGTTTGTGTGGCCGAAACAGGAAAATTCTAGATGTTCACTTGAGCATCTCATCTATCTTCTTCCCCTGGGCTTTTCCTGAAGGTTTCGCTGAGCCTTTTGTTTTCTCGATCTCTGCTCTTGCCTGCGCTTCAAGGTCTACGCCCAGCTCTTTTAGCGCCTTGATGTGCATCTGCATCAGCTGCTCGACTACGTTTATTATCTTGAGCATCTCTTCCCTTTCCTTTGCGAGTGTTGAAAGCGAACCCTTGTGGAACCCTATCTGTTCATCGTTGCTTGCTTGTGCCATGATATCCCTCCTTTAGTGTGTTAGGTATGATCGTTTATCATCCATAATCATATGGATTTTATAAATGTTTTTAATATTGATAGTCTTGAACTGATTCAACGAAAAATATTTATATATAATAACCGTTGAAAACGTCATGGCAACTGTCTTTATCATCCATGGAGCTTATGGGAATCCTAAAGAGAACTGGATCCCCTGGTTGAAGGATGGATTAGAAAAGTCTGGGCACAAGGTATTCTCCCCTCAGTTCCCGACGCCTGAAGGCCAGAGTTTAGATAATTGGTTGGAGGTGTTTGAAGAGTATATGGGATATATTGATAAAGACACTATAGTGGTAGGCCACAGTATCGGCGTACCATTCCTGCTATCTGTGATCGAAAACCTTGACAGACCGATTATGTCCGCTTTTTTTGTTGCAGGATTTATAGAACTGCTTAATAACAAATTTGATTCGTTAAACAGGACATTTATCGAGAAGGATTTTGACTGGAATAAGATCAGGAAAAATTGTAAAAGATTTGTTGTATACCATTCAGACAATGATCCTTACGTTGATTTAGGTTGCGCACAGAGATTAGCCAATAAGATAGGGGTTGATATAAATCTTGTGAAGGATGCTGGCCACTTCAATGAGTCTGCAGGCTATACCCGGTTTGGATTGCTGTTTGAAGACATCAAAAAGGCAATAGAAAAGTGATTTTCTTTAAACCTGCCTTGCCTTATATATCACACGCTATATCACACAAACATTTATATAATTCTTTTACAAATGTGTTTCCATGCAATGCAAAAAAGAGAGTAATCTTAAGATGTGCAACTGTTCTTACCCTTCATGTTCAAGAAAAGGGATCTGCTGCGAGTGCATCAGGCACCACAGGGAGAAGGGAGCTGTTCCGGCATGCTATTTCCCTGATGACATCGAAGCAGGGTATGACAGGAGCATAGCGAACTTCGTGAAGGTATGGAACGAAAGGAAACACTTGTAGGTAGGTTAAGATGGAACATGAACATAAATGCAGATGTGGTCACCACCACGAGGAAAAAGAGCATGATGATGGCATGCTAAAAGAGATGGTCTATGACAACTGCCAAAGGGTAGATGCCCTGATAAGCGTGCTGATAAGGAACGGCGTGATAACCGAATCGCAGCTGCATAACATGCAGGAATCCTTGGTAGGGGCTGAAGAGCCTGATGATGAGGATGATGATTGAAAAAGAGGTGTTAGCATGACGATAAAAGTTGATGAGTGGATGACGCGCGACGTCAAGACCATAGGCAAGGATGATTCTGTCCATGAAGCTTCAAAGAGGATGAGGGAGATTAACGGAGGAAGCCTAATAGTCATGGAAGGCCCAAATCCTGTAGGCATAATAACAGAAAGGGATGTCTCGCAAAAGCTTGCGGCTGAAGACAAGAGCCCTTCAGGGACAAAGGTAGCTGAGATAATGACTCCCAAGCTTGTAAGCGCGTCTCCTGATGATTCCATAATGGAAGTGAGCAAGAGGATGAACCTTGCAAAGATAAAGAAGATGCCTATAATGAAAGACGGGCAGCTTGTGGGCATACTTACTACAACAGATCTTATGAAGGTCATGAAAGAGCTTAAGAAAGATCTTCTTGAGATCGCTCCTGAAGCGGACTGAATATACTTTCTTTCATTTTTTGTATTTATCTTATATGTATCTCGACAACATCTCCGTCCTTCAGCGTGTGGTCAAGCCTTAGTATCTTCTGTCCATCAAACTTAGCTGACTTGCCCCACACTCTTGCGAACCTGAATTTCTTGACAAAATCCTTATGAAGCTTGCTGCACATGTTCTCAAGCGTGGCATCTGTCTGTATGATGAGAGGCTCGTTGAGGTCAGCTGGCTTTCCTGTTTCCTTGCAATAGACCCTCATCAGGCTTATCCTTTCAAATATGAACGCTTTGAGCTCTTCTATGTTGCCTTTCTTGTTGGCTGAGATAGCTATGTCTATGGGTATCCTGCTCTTTATGCTGTTTAGGGTCTTCTCATCGACAAGGTCTATCTTGTTGAGCACAGTCACTGCAGGTATGTATACGCAGTTCTTCCTGACAGCATCTATCACCTGGTCTTCTGTTATGGGAGTTCTTATGAGGACGTTTGCGTTTGATATCTTGAACTCATGGAGGATCGCTCTTATGGTGTCATCTTCTATATCAAGATGCACCGTCTTGCCGACATTTATGCCACCTCTTGCTGTCTTGGTTATCCTTATGTCTGGCTTTTTGACATTCATCCTTATGCCTACATCGTATACTTCCTGCATCAGGACGTCATAATGCTCTGGGTGGAAAACGTCGATAAGTATGAGGATAAGCTCTGAATTCCTCAGGACCTGAAGGACTTCCTTTCCTCTTCCTGTTCCTGCTGCTGCTCCTTTGAGTATGCCGGGAACGTCAAGTATGTGTATCTTTGCATGGTTGTATTCCAGGACTCCTGGGATAACCTTTAGCGTGGTGAATGCGTACGCTCCTACTGGGGAGTTTGCGTTTGTCAGCGCGTTAAGCAGAGTGCTTTTTCCGACAGATGGAAATCCTAAAAGGACAACTGTCCCGTCGCCTGTCTTCCTGACAGAATATCCTTCCCCTTTCTTGCCTGAGCTGGCGCTCTTTTCCTTCTTTTCCTTGAGCGCCGCAAGCTTTGCCTTGACCAGCCCTATATGGTGCTGCGTCCTCTTGTTGTATTTTGTTGTGGCTAGCTCTTTCTCAAGCTCCTTTATCTGCTCATCTGTCCTGTCTCTTGCACTAAGCTCTTTTGCCATTCAGACAGAAAAACAAGAAGGAGTTTATAATTCTTTTTCTTGTTAGGGCTTCATCCTGAAAATGGGTCGCCATCATTTTTGCGAGCTTCTTATCTTTTATGACTACTGAGTTGAGGCGGATGGCCCTTTGAAAAGTGTGCTTTTCAAAGTCCGCCAATCATAATTGGCGACACATCCGGGGCTTCAACGGTACGTGTCCAAACATAAGAACAAGCGAGCAGGATGGCGACTCGAAAATAAATTTTCAGGATGAAGCCTAGTATCAAACAAGTATACCAGAACAAAGATAAACAAACAAAAAAAATCAGTAGGATTATGCTTCTTTCACGCAGGTATGGCATGCCATGACGCCGTCCTTTTCCTCAAGCTCGGTCGTGTAGTCGCCGCACAGGTTGCACATGCCTTCCTTGTGGCTCTTCCTGTGGATAGGCTTTCTTTCCTCCTCTCTCAGCTCGATCTTGTCTACAAGCATCTCAAACAGGTGAGGTTCGATCTTGAGTATGTCTTTCATTGCAAGAAGGCCTACTGTCTTGCCGTTGTAGACGACTGGAAGCCTTCTTATGTTCAGGTCCTTCATCTTTGACAGCGCCTCGAATATGTCCCTGTCAGGCTCTATCGTCGCAACGTTTGTGACCATGTAATCTTTTATCTTTGCCTTCTTGAGGTCCTTGTTTTCGGCGATGACCTTGTTGATTATGTCGCTTTCAGTGATGATGCCAAGCGTCTTTGACCCTTCTATTGCAAGCACCGCTCCCACATGGTGCTTTCTCATTATCTGGGCGCATTTGACCAGATCATCATTAGGAGATGCGACAACAGGGTTCCTTGTCATGACATCCCCCACTTTGTATCCTGTTTTCATCTTATCACCCCCAAAGGCTTTTTTTACTGATTTTATTATAGGCTATCAATAGTTTACGAGTATCGAAACGTCGGTGCCGAATATCTTCTTTATGTCTTCAAATGTCTTTTCCTTTATGAAGACCTTGTCAGGTATCTCGACTTTTGCTATCTCTTTCTCGAATTCCTCAAGGTTTGTCTGCTTCAGCCCTGATATCGATCCTGACTTGTCAAGCATGCCTTTTGAGACCTCGCGCTCTTCCTTGTCTATGTCATGCACGACAAATGCCTTGTTTCCAAGCAGGAGCACCTCTCCGTACTTGTCTCCGTGCTTCACCCTTATCCTTGCGCGGTCAAGCTCCCTTGCCCTTTTTCTCTGGATGTGCTCGACTATGTACTTGACAAACTCCCTTGAGTTCTTTTTTGCGTTCTCAACGTCATTTTTTGAAAGCTTGTTCTGGTCATAGTCTTTCTTCGCTTTTATCAGCTCATTAAGTATCCTCAGGAACCTCTTAGGCACCTTTCCTGAGCATACCAGGTCAGAATCAAATGTCTTGATAAGGCTATCATCAGTCACTGACTCGCACCCTTCAAGCCTCAGTATGTCTCTTGCTACTGTAAGTGCGGTGTCATATATGTGGACTATGTCTTCCTGTGATTTCCTTGATTCTATCTCATTGAAAAGCTTCTGTATCCTCTTAAGGAACCTTTCTGCGTCTGATATCAGCTTGTCTACCTCCTTTCCGCTGAGGTCTTTCTTGCTGCCGTGCTCAAGCTCCTTTCTCACGTTTATGTTGGTCTCAAGTATCTTGACAAACTCTTCTTCGAGAAGCTTCTCTTTTTTCACAAAGAGCTCTCTCATCAGCTCCGGAGTCTCTTTTGGTGTTGGAGGCGTGACGCCGTACATCATGAGCGCTGCCTGGCTCGGGGTGAGGATCGCGTAGAACGTGTCTTCCATCCCTATCTCTTTTATCTTGAAGTGAGCTCTCTGAAGCATCTGCTCTCCTGATCCCATGAACATGTCGATAGCCTCTGCAGAAGGCTTTATCTTTCCAAGCTTAAGCAGCTGTTTCCATGGCATGAACATCCCCCTGTCGTAGAAAGGCACGCCGTCTCTCAGTAGGGTGAATATGACAGGGTTTGCCTCTTTTAGGCTGTCCCAGAAATCCGTAAGTATGTAGACCTGGATGTTAAGCTTGTTCCTTACTCCTGTAAGCTCTCCTGCTTCTATCCCCATGCCTATTATTATCGCGCGAAGCTTGTCTTTTAGCTCTGCCCGCGTCATCTTCTTGACATCTGTGTCGTCGATGACTACCCATACGTCGATGTCTGATGTCGGGGTCGCCCGCCCTTGGGTCAATGAGCCTGCAAGGACATATGATACTATGTACTTCTCAAACTTCTTGAGGATCATGTTCTTGTGGATCTCAGCGATCCTTATCGCAGAAAGCATGCCTGTGTCATATATAGGGGCTGACATGGCCATAAGCTGCAATACCTCGTATTTTGCGTCGTAGCAGTTCTGCCACAGCTCTGAAAGGATTATTACCTGAGGAAGTATCTTCTTGTCGACATCCTGCGCCATGGTGTCTATGACGCTGAAAAGCTTGTTTTTCAGGTCGTCTTTTGACATATTTCTTGAGTCAGAATCGTCAACGAGAACGAGCACGTGGATAGCGTCCTTGTCTATGTTCTTGTCCTTGATCTCTTCAGGCCTTGGAGGTGGAAGCAAAGCGACTCCCATTATGTACTTGTCAAACTTCTCGACAATCTTCTTCTGGAATATCTCTATCTTGCCTTTTATCTGGTTGATCTTTTCCTGCACGTCCTTTGGCAGCTGCTGCATAGACTGCGCCATGGGGATCTCTGTGCTCTTAGGATCGTCTTTTCCTGTAGATTTAGCGTTAGATTTCGGATTGTCCTTCTTTTTTGCCATAGTTATTTCCGCCCCCTGATATTGATTACTGGATCTTAACTTACTAAACAAACCAATATTTAAAAGGTATTGCATCCGCATATATAAAGGTTTTCATTGGAATAGAGGAGAGCTTAAACACAAAACTATATAAAACTCACACGCTTTTGGTTGGGTAATGGCAAAGAAGTCAAAGGAAGAATGGAAGACGTACAAGAACGTGTTTGATAATTTCACGCTGCTTAACCTGTTCAAGCTATCGTCACAGGGCTATTTTGAGGAGCTTAAAGGCCCTATCTCAATGGGGAAGGAAGCTAACGTTTTCTCGGCCGTCACAAAAGAGAACAAGCTTGTTGCGGTGAAGATCTACAGGCTTGAGACCTGCGACTTCAACAAGATGTATGACTATATCAAGTTCGATCCGAGGTATGTGAACCTGAAGAAGCAGAGAAGGCAGGTCATATTCGCCTGGTCTCAGCGAGAGTTCCGAAACCTGATGAAAGCAAGAGAAGCAGGGGTGAGGGTGCCGACGCCTATCACTTTCAACCATAACATCCTTGTCCTTGAGTTTATCGGAAGCAACGATGCTGCTGCAAGGAAGCTGAAAGATGATGTTCCTGAAAATATCAAGGGGTTCATGAACAAGACCCTTGAATACATGAAAAAGCTCAATAAGGCAGGGTTGGTGCATGGGGACCTTTCCTCATATAACATCCTTAACCTCAACGGCGCACCTGTATTCATAGACTTCTCTACAGCAACGCCATCAAACGCGCCAAACTACAAGGAGTACCTGGAAAGGGATGTGAAAAACATCTGCTCATTCTTCAGGAAGCAGGGAGTGAAGTGCGAGGAAGAGGAGATTAAGAAAAAGATCACTAAATAACTTGTTCTATTGTCCGTATCCTATTTCATCAACATGATAAGGCCCGACAACCCCCTGTTCAGCTAAAGAAGAAAGCAATAAAAAAGCTTGATGTATCCTACTAACCTGTTCATCAAGAAATCCTTTTTGTGGAGGAACCAGAACTGCAAGATTTTTGCTCCCAAAAATCCCGTTTGCTAGAGGAGTTTCTCCTGCACAAAATTTGTCCACAACAGCGCAGACCGATTCATATTCATCTTGTCCAACAACCATCACAAAAGGCATACCTAACCTGCAGTATAATCCTGCATTTTCAGAAGCATGTTTTGGTTTAGGTATGGCTATAGCAAGTCGAAGTGTATAATGATGCATAGATTGACTGACTCTTTCTTCAAACTCAGAGGCATTTACAAGTTCAACCCTTTCTTCTAGAGGGAGTATCATAACCGAATCTGAATCCCTCCTTACGTTAACTAGAGCAATCTTTGCGTAAAAAAGATGAGGGGTATTGTATGATAAAACATGAAACTCATGTGCAACCCTCCTAGCCAGTTCAGTAGTAGGATTATTGACAAAAACTATCTTTGATTGGTTTACGCCTAAATCCTCCTCACCCATAATTATACACCTTGTATGGTTATTACTGCAAGAAGTTTTCTATCTTAATAAAAGTTTCTGATATTGCCTTGACCATAGGGCACTGTTGAAAAAGTAGGAGCCTCAATTTGTGAGCTTCTTTTGATATTATATAAAGGCTGACGTGGGGGACGTCCCTTAAAAAAGCCTCAGCTTTTTTAAGTCCGCAAAACATTATTTTGCGATACTTTGCTTGGCGATAGAAGTACTGTCTAGAGCACAAGCGAGCACGATGCTACCTGAGGCAATAGCCGAGTTTTTCAACAGTGCAGAGGTATATCTTCAGGGAGCAGGAGGTGAAGTGCGTGGAAGAGAGAATAAAAAAATAGAAAAGAATTGGCTATTTCACCATAGATTCTAACATGCGCTCAACAGTGTATAATCCACTTTTTCCTTGAATGATTTTGCTCGCAAAATAAGGCAACGAAGCAACAAGTCCAGCTTGATAACTCGCACCACCATGTCTCTTCGTTGATAACCCCACATTAACCATCCCACTA
This sequence comes from Candidatus Woesearchaeota archaeon, assembly GCA_046705145.1. Lineage (GTDB taxonomy): Archaea > Nanobdellota > Nanobdellia > Woesearchaeales > JBJKQO01 > JBJKQO01. The sequence continues at coordinate 32,366 of JBJKQO010000013.1, read as the reverse complement.
GGATGAACAAATGCAAGATGATGATATGCATGCCAAGGAACCCATTCTTGAGGCACCCCAAGTACAGTTGTCTGAATATCTGGACGTCTGACAGAGATCATAGCATCCTGAGTGTCCTCATTATGCAAAAGATCAGATATTTGACCAGGATTTTCCAAATCAGGATTAACACCTCTAGGCTTAATATCCCTCCCTAATAAAACAGAAACTGCGTAACAGAGACCATCGCCAGTACCACTGGGATCTTTTTTTGAAGGTTGATGGGATTCCAAAAAAACTAATCCCCATCCTTTGTAGTGGCCAGGCATCTCCTTGGCCATCCGTTTTATCCGGTTTACGTCAGAGACAATCCATATATCATAATTAGGGGCCACCATACCCACAAGATTATTATCAACTGCAATTTGCTCTGCAACAGTCAAGTCTGTCTGTGTAGTACCCACCATAAAATGCAGTCCTAGACCCCCATAAGCCCTAAGGTTATTATTGGCTTGTCCTGGAGAGACAAAATCAATTGCAACAACATTTTGTCCTGTTCCTTGTGCCTGTCTAACCCTCTCAGCAAAATGATCATATCCATAAAGTTTTACTGATCTTCCATCAAGCCCTTGTCTAGGTCTCCATTCTCCACCATCACATTCAGGGTTCAATGCAAAATCTGCTAATTTAAAATGTGCTACAGTATTTCCGTCTAACTGTGTATGTAATTCTTCATAAAAAGCTTTTGCGACTATACTTGCCATCTTTCCTTTTGGAAAGGCTGGACTCTGAGAACAACTTACATTATCATGAAGCCCGCTTACAACAACCAAAAAATCTTGATCCCTGTTTACTCCACCAATAGGATAACCCCCGTTCATAATGATCCCCCTCCTGTAGCTATAATTGATGTAAGTGTAACAATAATTAATCATTAATAAATATTTGTATGTTTTACTCGCCCCCATAGAAAAAGCTTTTAAATGAAGTGGTGTTTTACCCTGGTTATGTCAGAGGAATACTCGTACGAGCTTAAGATCCCGAAGGAAAGGATAGCAGTGATCATAGGTACTGCAGGAGAGACCAAGAAGGATATAGAAAGCTCTACAAAGTCTAAGATAAATGTCGACTCAAAAGAAGGCGACATAACCATTACCGGGACAGACCCTATCCTCCTGCTCTCTGCAAGGGAGATGATAACAGCGATCGGAAGGGGGTTTAACCCTGAGATAGCCATGCTTCTCCTAAAGCAGGATTACTGCATGGAGCTGATAAGCCTCCAGGATATCACAAGGACCAAGAACGATGAGATAAGGGTCAAGGGAAGGATAATAGGGTCTGAAGGCAAGTCAAGAAAGACTATCGAGACCCTGACAGAAACTGACATCTGCGTCTACGGCAAGACTGTGGGAATTATAGGCGAGGTTGAGAACGTGAATATCGCAAGAAGAGCTGTTGACATGCTCATCAAGGGAAGCCCTCACTCAAATGTCTACAGATGGCTTGAGAAGCAGAGAAGAAGCGTCAGGATGATGGGAATCATCGGAAAAGAAGACCTTAAGACAGACTGATTCTTTACCGCAAATCCTGCGGAATAAATTAGGCAAGGCTTATTAAGCTTGATAAGACAAGGATCATATGGATTTTGAATACATCGATAGCTGCATATTCCTCGGATTTGTGTTTGATGAAAATGATGCTTACGGCAGATATCTTAACACACTAGGATATAAACAGCATAATAAGGGCATCATATCGCATTTTGTGATGAGTGAAATACTAATCAATATCATATTTAAATCAAGAAGTACGAATCCATTAGATGATCAGGTTACAAAGGAAAGAGCTTTCAAGATGGTTAATGAATTTCTATATGAACTAAAGGAAGAAAACAAACTAAAAATACTTAAATTAAATACTCGAATTATTGATGAAGAATTAATAAGAAGGATTAAAGAAAATGATACATTATTGACGGATGACGATGCTTTTCATCTAATTGAAGCTATAAAGGCAAAATGCAGATATTTTGTGACAAGCGACAAAGAGATTATTGAAAACAATAAATTAAGAGAGTATCTAAAAACACAACATAAACTCAAAATAAAAGAAATTATTATTTAGTTTTTTCTAAAACACCCATTTTCCTGAATAAAGCTCTGGTTTCGTCATATAATTTTTTAAGTTCTTTGTTGTCAAAGAGCTTCTCATCCGAATAATCCTTCTTTTTCTTCATTGTTAGTATAATAAGCAATCAAGATATAAAAATCTTTCTCAACAGATTCCGCAAATCCTGCGGGATAAACATGGATCGACACTTTGTTATCCAAAAACTTTATAAACCATCACAAATAGCTGAATTTTAAGGTTAAAAGAGGATGATAATATAATATGGCTGAAAAAGAGATAGCAGAAGAGCTTGCTAAAAAGCAGCGTGATATAGGTGTTGCAGAATTCTTCTCGAGGAACAGGCACCTTCTTGGGTTTGACAACAAGAGAAAAGCCCTTCTTACTACGGTCAAGGAGGCTGTCGATAACTCGCTTGATGCCTGCGAGGAAGCAGGCGTGCTTCCGGAGATAATAGTAGAGATAATAGATATGGGAAATGACAGGTTCAGGGTCATAGTTGAAGATAATGGTCCTGGAATAGTCAAGGACCAGGTCCCTAAGATCTTTGCAAAGCTGCTTTACGGAAGCAAGTTCCATACTATGAAGCAGTCCAGGGGCCAGCAGGGTATAGGTATCAGCGCTTCTGTTATGTACGGCCAGCTGACAACAGGAAGGTCTGCAAAGATCATCTCAAAAACATCAAAAGGAAAGCTCGCTTATTACTGCCAGCTTAAGATAAACACGCAGAAGAACACTCCTGAGATAGTAGAGGAGGAAAGCAAGGAATGGGAAAAGGATCATGGCACCAGGGTTGAGATAGACCTGGAAGGATCGTATATGGGCGGGGCCCAGTCAGTTGATGAGTATCTTAAGGAGACCGCGATAGCTAACCCTCATGTCACTCTGATCTATACTAATCCTAAGGCGGAGCAGATAATATTTCCAAGGGCAGTCGACGAGATGCCTGAGCTTGCAAAAGAGATAAAGCCACACCCTTATGGTGTTGAGCTTGGCATAATGATGAGCATGCTAAAAGACACGCAGGCAAAGACACTCCAGCAGTTCCTGACCACTGAGTTCACAAGGGTAGGCGCCGGAACTGCAAAACAGATATGCGAAAATGCAGCTCTTCTTCCCAACACCAAGCCAAAGATCATGAGCCGTGAGATGACAGAGCAGCTTATGAAAGGGATCAACCAGACAAAGCTTATCAGCCCGCCTACTGACTGCATCGTACCTATCGGCGCTGATTCTCTTGAGAAAGGGATGAAAAAAGAGGTCAATGCCGAGTTTTATGCTACTTCCACAAGGCCTCCTGCAGTATACAGGGGAAACCCTTTCATAATCGAGGCAGGAGTAGCTTATGGTGGAGCGCAGACAGCAGAAGGGCCTGTCAGGATCCTCAGGTTTGCAAACAGGGTCCCTTTGCTTTACCAGCAGGGAGCATGTGCTGTGACAAAGTCTCTTGTCGCAACATCATGGAGGAGCTACGGGCTTTCGCAGTCAAAAGGCGCTCTTCCTGTCGGGCCTGCAACAGTCGTCATCCACATCGCTTCTGTATGGGTGCCTTTCACTTCAGAATCAAAAGAGGCGATAGCGCATTATCCTGAGATAATAAAGGAGATCAAGCTCGCTATACAGGACTGCGGCAGGAAGCTTGCAAGCTATGTCGGGAAGAAGAAGAGGATACTTGAGGAAGGCAAGAAAAGGGATTACATAGAGACATACATCCCTTCGGTTGCAGAGGCGCTAAAGGACCTTTTGGCGCTTAAGGATTCTGACAAGATTGAGATAGAGCAGTCGCTTAAAGGTGTGCTTGAGAAGTACCGCGGAGAGCTACAAGACGTGAAATTTGATGCGTCAAAGAATGAGGAATACGATGAAGATTTCGCAAATATCGGAAGATCAGAAGAAAACGGGGAGGAGGATGAGTACTGATGGCTGAAAAAAAATCTTCTCCATTGATAGATGTCTCTCAGGAGATAAAGAAGATAGCTGATAATGTTTACAAGGCGATAATAAAGAAGAAGCAACCTCAGCTTGAGATGCCTCTTCGTTCGCTTAACAACGTCAATTACGACCCAAAAGCAGGATACTTTGAGCTTAACGGAAAGGTAAAGAGCAGGACACTTACCGCTTCCACCATTAAGACCTTTGCACAGACGCTTAAGATGATGTCCCTCTCAAAGAACCTTGTCGAGACTGATGACATAGCATCAAAGAGGGAGGCTTATTACATATCCAAGAACTGGGGCGCTGCACGATTTCATGAACAGGTCGAATCAGACACTGTCATGGATGATATCGAGGCTATGATGATGGTAAACCGTGAGCAGATAGGGTTCATACCTGAAGAAAAAGGCGGTGACATAGCAGGAAATCTCATAGTCTATGACAGGGATCAGGAGACCGGAAAGGAGCTTAAGATAGACTGCACCAAGTTTGGCTCAGGCGCTTACTCAATCCCGATATCTGTTGAGCACCTAAGGTTTGAGACCGATGCAAAGTTCATCCTTGCGATAGAGACTGCAGGTATGTTCCAGAGGCTTGTCAAGCACAAGTACTGGAAGAAGGGAAACTGCATATTGATATCCATGGGAGGAGTTCCGACAAGAGCATGCAGAAGGTTTATCAGGAGGCTTTCTGACTCACAGAACATCCCTGTGTATGGATTTGTCGACTGCGACCCTTATGGTATAGGAAATATCTACAGGACGCTTAAGGTAGGTTCAGGAAACGCAGCTCACATAAACAAGTTCTTCTGCGTGCCAAACGCAAGGTTTCTTGGAGTTACGCCCCAAGACATAGTGGACTACAAGCTTCCTACGCATCCTCTTAAGGAAGTGGACGTGAAAAAGATAAAGGACATGCTGAAGAACGATCCTTTCATCAAGCATCATAAGGAATGGCAGAAGCAGCTTGAGATGATGGCATAGATGAAGGTGAGGGCAGAGCAGCAGGCGCTAGCAGCATGGGGGCTGAATTACGTCATCGAGAAATACCTCCCTGACAAGATAAAGAAGGCTGACGGGTTCTTGCCTTAAGATGATAATCTTCTAAGAGGATAAATTGGAATGGGCGGATCGGCAGGTTTTGTATCTCCAATGCCAAAGCGTGGATTCGCATATTCAGCAGGCCTACCAACATAAATCCCTAAGCTCCTATCTCCAATTTTCCCACCATAAACTGCAAGTTTGACCATATTTGATAAGGTGTTCTTTCCAGTTTGGTATGGAATCATACCTTTCCTAACCGACCCTACAAATCCCCCACCAAATAAAGATTTCAATCTTGACATTTGGTCTTCAGTAAAGTCACCAAAACCTCTAAATTCTCCTTTAGGCAAGTTTTCAGAAACCATTGCAAACGGATAAAATGAGTGTAAACTTATAACCCTTGAAAAGTGTTCTAGAAATAATTCAAATAGTTTATCAAAGCTCTTATCAATAGCTGATTCAGTTACTGCTTCAACAATATCTTCTCCTATCTCTCTCGGGCTTGAACAAAAATGGGCTTCTCTAATGTAAGCACCATTACAGTACTCCCCCATTCTCTGTTCTAGAAAATCTAACTTTCTCTTTCCATTAAATGGCCCAATAAAAGGAGCACTTCCTCCAACAAGAACCACTAACCCATTGCAGCTTCCATTGTGATCCGCACCCATAATCCCTGCACCTCGCTATGGGAAATAGAGGGATCAAGGACAATTTAAAAGGATTTCTGACAAAATGATTAACAAAATTAATAAAATAAAGAAAATATTTATATATATGTTAATGATTTGCTTCATTTTAATAAACAAAGTAAACAAACATTATGCAATAATCACGAAAATGGCTGTAAAGATCGACGAGCTGGACAAGAATATCCTAAATGAGCTTATGAAAGACTCCAGGCTTTCATACAGGAACCTGGCAAAGAAGCTGAAGGTGTCAGTTGTGACGGCCATGAACCGCGTGAAGAAGCTTGAGGAAGAGAAGGTCATAAAGGAGTATTCTGCCAAGATCGACCACACAAAGCTAGGGTATGATCTTGAGGTCATGATCGATGTCAAGATAGCAAAAGGAAACCTTTTTTCAGTGGAGAAGAAGATAGCGACAGACCCTCATGTCATAGCCTTGTATGATATAACAGGCGAGTTTGACGCAGTGATAATAGCTAGGTTTCAGAACAGGAAAAGCCTTGACAGCTTCCTTAAGAAGGTGCAGGCATTTGATTTCGTGGAAAGGACCCACACAAAGCTCATCCTTAACACGATAAAAGAAGACAAGGTCGTTGTTTAGGCAGCGTATACTCTTTTAGACTATCGTTTATGCCTCTTCTAAACATGTTAGATAAGGCGGAATAGCCTGATTATACCTTTTTAATATTTCCTGAACAGGGGAAACTTCTGTGATGCCATAACTTCTTCCGAATCTAGACAATTCTCGATCAACTGGAATTAATACGCCTCCATCTGTCTTCTTCCAGTGCCCCCTTATCCGAGAGTCATATTGACGCAATAAGCTGACCAAACGCGCTGTCAAACCGATAGACACGTCTAATGTGAACTGTCTGGTATCAGAAGTATGGCTAACGCCAGAGATACGCCCCCCTAAAACGAAAGGAGGGGAAATTGTCGAGATAAATTGGTCCAAGCCAAATCTTCCTGGTTCTAACATGACCATTACATGAACTCCTAATTGCCTGTATGATTCCAGTGTTTGGTCCGAAATACAATTGTTCTGTGGCATCTTAACCTATACCCCCATATACTTCAGGAGTTATCAATAAGATTTAAATCTTACTATCATTTGAGAGTATAATCAGTTTACAGATGTGGGTCTTACTTTCCAACTACCCAACGAAAATTATTTAAGTAAACTAAAAATAACCAACAATAAGATGAATTTTGAAAGATATGAACTGGCGCAGGGGAGCATCATGATCGCTTTCTCAGACAAGAATTTAAGTGTGGGCACTTTGGATATCGATCCAGGAAAAGAACTGGCGAAGCATAACAGGCCTGTTCTGGAATCCTTGTTCCAGATCAAAGGAAAATGCATGATCAAGCTGTTTGAAGAGGACGGCTCTGTAAAAGAAGCTGTGTTAGATGAAGGAGATTCCATAGACATCCCCCCTCAAAAGTTTCATATCCATTCTAACCCTTATAGCGAGAATTCTATCACGTTTTGGAAAGCCAGCGGAGATATCACAAAGATAATTGAAAATATCCGAAAGAACAGTAAGATGTAACGCCAACCAAGGGCATCCCCGCACTAAAGTGCAGGGCTTTGCCATCTCGGTTGGCGGACTCAAAAGTTCGCTCTAAAGAACGGGGCTTTAAACCCAGCGAACTTTTGAGTAATTCTTGAGAGGATATTGTGATTCCAAAAGCAAAATACTGCAAAAATCTGGATTTTTAATTTTGCACTCTGAGTTTTTCGAATGATTCTTTTTTATGGCCAGCATCGGCTCGGCTGTGCTTCTGATAAGACTTCTATCGCTAAAGCCCCGTAAGGGACACCCCCCTTAGCTCTGTGCCCCATGAACATGATAAGCCTCGCAAATTGATGCTGGCCAAGAATTATTCGAAAAAACTCTTGGACTCCACAAGATTTATAAACTATCTAGGGGATTCTTGATGTCATGGGGGCACTGAACACTTTCATCGGAAAGATAGCAGCAACCAACTGGAACATTCCTGCTCTTGCATACAACATCCCTATAGCTTTTGTGATAGTCTTTATCGGTGTTGTCATAGGAAGAATACTTGGAAGGATATTAGACAGCGTGCTGACAGAGCTTGATTTTGACTCTTTTGTCAGGAACATTACAGGGAAGAGGTACAAGGCCAAAAACGCTGTCTCAAAAACTGTCACCTATGTTATATTTTTCATATTCATCATACTTGCATTTAAGTTTGTTGGGATCGCAGGATATCTTGCGACTGTCCTTGCTGCAGCATCGCTTGTATTTGCCGCAGGGACTATGATACTGGGGATCAACGATTTCATACCTAATGCTCTTGCAGGAACATTCTTCCTAAACAGGAGGATAATCGCGAAAGATAACATAATATCCATAGGCACGATAGAGGGGAAGGTGAAGGCAGTCACGAGAAAAGGTGTTTTTCTTGAGACTGGTGAAGGTGATAATATCTATTTGCCAAACATATACATAATAAAGGAAAGTGTGAGGATTGTGAAACATGGATCCGCTTGAATACCATAAGGAAAAGAAAGGAAAGATCGAGGTAACAGCAAAGGCAAGGCTAAAAGACAGGAAAGATCTGAGCCTGGCATACACCCCTGGAGTTGCCAAGGTCTCAAGCGAGATAGCAAAAGACAAGTCCAAAGCGTATGATTACACCTCAAAAGGCAACATGATAGCGATAATAAGCGACGGAACAGCTGTCCTTGGCCTTGGAAACATTGGTCCTGAGGCCGCGCTTCCTGTCATGGAAGGAAAAGCTGTCCTTTTCAAGGAGTTTGGCGGAGTCGATGCAGTGCCTTTATGCATAGGCGAAAAGGATCCTCAGAAGATAATCGAGTTTGCAAAAAATATCCTTCCTACATTTGGAGGCATAAACCTTGAGGACATAAAGGCGCCTGAATGCTTCATAGTCGAAGAAGGTCTTATGGACACAGGGATACCTGTGTTTCATGACGACCAACATGGCACTGCAATAGTCACGCTTGCAGGCCTCATAAATGCGCTTAAGGTGACTAGGAAGGATATATCCAAAGTGAAGATAGTCGTAAACGGCGCAGGCGCAGCAGGCATTGCGATAACGAAGATGCTTCTCTCGTACGGCGCAAAAGACATGGTGCTGTGCGACACAAAAGGCATAATCTATGAAGGGAGAAAAGAAGGGATGAACCCCTATAAAGACGAGATAGCGGGGATGACAAACAAGGACAGGAGCAAGGGAAGCCTTGCTGATGCTATGAAAGGAAAAGACGTCTTTATCGGAGTCTCTGTCGGAAACTGCCTGACCGCGGATATGGTTAAGTCTATGGCCAGGGAGCCTATAATATTTGCGATGGCAAACCCCAATCCTGAGATAATGCCTGATGATGCGAGAAAAGCTGGCGCGAGGATAATCGCCACAGGAAGAAGCGACTTTCCAAACCAGATAAACAACGTGCTTGCTTTCCCGGGGATATTTCGCGGAGCGCTTGACGCAAAAGCGAAAAAGATTACAGGCAAGATGAAGCTTGCAGCAGCAGAGGCGATAGCATCATGTGTAACTAATCCTACAGAAGGCATGATAATCCCTGACGTGTTTGACAGGAACGTATACAGGAAGGTTGCTGAGGCTGTAAAAGGCGCGGTTGAGTGAAAAGATAAATCTTGGTTAAGCCGCCTTTTTCAGAGGTATCCTGACTTCCTCAGAATCAAAACATCCTGGAACCACTGCCCCTTTGCAAAATGTTTCAAGATATTCCTCCTTACGTTTTTGATCACCTAGATGAGGTAGGTATTTTAACCACTTCAAGGACTCAAAAGCCATTATCTGCATCTCATAAGCGCAAAATGGGCCGACCTGATTAGGGTTTAATCTTTTATAGGTGGGTCTTGAATTAAAATGCTTGACTAATGCATGATATAACTTATCAGAGTCTTTTTCAGGATCATATCTGATTTGTATCTGTTTTATTAAATAAGCTTCTCTATTTCCCCACAAGACAACATTTATCACCTCTTCACTTATCATCGCGACTCCTTCACTTATGAGCGTACCATCACTAAGTTTTTGAGGTCTGATCTTACCAGCATGCAAAAGGTGGAATAATACTCTTTGTTGAGATTCTGTTGACCGAAGAACTTTTGTGTATAGGGGCCCAGGAAGCTCTCCAAATAATGAATAAACCTTCAAGATCTGGTTGTCAAGACAAACATGACCTTCAGGGGTGACAATCTGAGGATCTGGCTGGCTTGTCAAAACAGTATCAATAGTACTAGATGATTTTCCCGGATTATATTTGTCTATTATTGGATTATAAATATGGCGTCCACAAACCATTTTGATTTCCCCCTAACAAAAAATAGAAAGTATTATATATTTAAAAAACTATTTAAAACTCGTAAACAGTTTATTAGTTTAAGATGGATATCAAAGATATAAGAAACGAGCTTGTAAGATTAGGCTACTCAGACTATTATGCAAAAGTGATCTTATGCCTTATTAGTTCAGAGAAATTCCTTGATGCAAAAGAGATCGAGAGAAGAACAGGCGTGCCTCTTGCAAGGCTTTATTCTATCCTTATAAGCCTCGAAAAAGAAAGACTGGTCAAAAGCGTTTCCGGCAACGTAAAGAGATATGCTGCAAGCAACAAAGAGGACATACTTAACTCAATATCTGAAAAGAAGAAAAAAGAACTCCAAAAGACCAGGGAAGATATTGCAGGTTCGCTAAGCTTTATCACCAAATGTTTTAATGACATACATACCGAGGTAACTGAAACAGAAATAAGGGTGTTTAACGACAACGAGGGATACTGGAAAGAATACAACAGCACAGTATCGAAGCTTAAAAAGGGAGATGTCTATAGGATTATAAACAGCAAAAGGGCAGCAGACTCATTTCTGCCTGAAGAGCTCGAAAATAACCCTGGAATAAAAGAGATGATAATATCTGATGAGAAAAAGCTCAAAGAGGGTGTGATAATCCACCTTGCATGCAATCCTGAGTCATTAGTAAAAAACACTTTTGAGGAGCTTAAAGGATCAGAAGCCAAGATGGAACATTCCATGAAAAGGCTTTTAGACTCATATAAGAGGATGTCAAGATATTGCCACTATATCTCATTTACAAGATGGTTCAAGAACATAGTCATAGTGATAATGCAGGATTCTGTCTTTATGGAATTCTATTATGATACTACGAATGTTATAAATACTGCGATAAAGATTAGGAGCAGGCAGTTATCATCGGATCTCTCTAGCTGGTTTGATGACTTTGACAGCAAAAAAAAGCATGATCCTGCGAAGGATTATATCATGTTTGAAGAAGAGATCAAAAAGAATTGCCTCAAGATAGCAAAGATAGATCTTAACAGAAAGAAAAGGTCAAGATAAAACCTTAACACAGTGTCTCAAGGACGCTTATTATGTTCCAGAGCTGGGTTCTTGTGAAAGGCTGCATGTTGCTGTCGTTTGATATCTCCTCGAGCTCGCTTAGTGCCTTGCTTACCTTAAGTGATATGTCCTCGTCAGCAGTAAGTATGTCTATTGTCTCTTCGATCCTGTTCTTGACGTTTCTTGGAACTGTGGAATCGTCCAGCAGCTCCTTTAGCAGGTCCAACACTTCCTTCACTTCTTCGCTCATTCTTCATCACTCATCTCCTTCATTACTTCCTGCTGGAGCTTCTTTGTCCTCTGCTTTATCTGGTCTTCCTGCTTCTCAAGGTTCTTTATCCTTATCTCTACCATCTCTTTCTTTTCCTTGAGGTCAGAAAGAAGCTTTTCCTTGTCTGAACGGACCATTATGTTGCCTATTATCTTGTAGGCTTCATCTGTCCCTTCAAGCTCTGAAAGTGCAGAATTGATCTCGATAAGCTGGGCCTGAAACTGCTGTTTTTGCGATCCTAGAACCTGGAGGTTCTGTTCAAAAAGCTGCAGTTGCTTTATCTTTTCGTCTGTCTTGGCCATTTTATATCTTCTCTATCTTTTCCTTGACTGTAAGTAGCTTGGTGAGCGAGTTAAATGTTGCTCTTAAAGCGACGGCATCTTTTGCCTCAATCACAAAAAGAAGGTGATCCTTCCTCTTTGACATCTTAAATGAGGACCTGTCGTGCTTGTTTCTCTCATCCTCCATCTCAGGATAAAAGAGCTCGTATAGCCTGTCGATGTCCTCGTAAACCTTGATCTCAGCCTTAAAATTCATCTTGCCTTAAGTTTTCTTGCGACTGTCCTTGGCTTAAAAAGCATCTTTGAGCCGCAGTATGGGCATCTCACTCTTTTTCTTGCGTATTCGTCTCCGACTTTCTTATTGCAATGGAAGCATTTGTATTCTGCCATGGTCTAATCCTCGGATTTTTTTCCTTCCTCGTCAGAATCCTCGTCTGACTCGTCAAGATCGTCCTCTTCCTCAAGATCGTCCTCTTCGGACTGCTCATCATAATCTTCGTCTTCAGTTTCCTCAGAAGAAGGTGTCTCTTCAGCCTGCTCTTCTTTTTTATCCTTGTATTTCTTAGGCTTCTCGTCTTCGGATTCTGGCTCTTCTGTGACTGGTGCCTTCTCCTCAGCGATGTCTTCAAGCCTGAATTCTTCTCTTGCAAGCTCTCTTAGAGGAGATCTGAAACTTGGAGCGTATGCTCTTCCGGTGAACTTGGCTCCGCACTTCTTGCAAAGCCATATCCCTGCTGAGACTCTTGTGACCTTTGTCCTGTTGCACTTAGGGCACTTGTGCTCTTTTCTCTGTTCTTCCTCTATCTTTGCAAGCTTATGCTTGCCTCTCCTTCCGTATCTGGTCCCAAACCTCTTAACTGATCCTAATGTTTTTTTTACCATCTTCAATACTCCTTGTCTTGATTATGAGTGGGGCTGCCCGGACTTCCGATGCAGACCCATTGGAAAATGTGATCCTGCAATTCGAACCGGGGTCATCTGGCCCCAAACCAGAGAGGATAAGCCAAGCTACCCCACAGCCCCTCTAACGTGGGAATGTGAAATCTATGTTGCTTTATAAAGCTTTCGTTGGTGATATACTAGGTAAAAATAATTTTTCCTCTGATAAACACAATAATTTTATAAACCCCTCTTTGTTTTCAATGGGGATGAACTCGAAGCAGCAGTTTGAGCTTAAGAAATTCATAAAGGAGCTTAATAGCCACAGCGCTGCGCATACAGAGCTCATCACTGTATACATACCTGCAGGGTATGACATAAACAAGATAATAAACCATCTTGCCCAGGAGCAGGGGACAGCATCAAACATCAAGTCTGCTGCTACAAGGAAAAACGTGATAGACGCGCTTGAGAAGATGATACAGCACCTGAGGCTGTATCCTAAGACTCCTGACCATGGCCTTGCCGCTTTTTCAGGAAACGTCGCAAGCAGGGAAGGAAAGCAGGATTTTAACGTGTGGAGCATCGAGCCTCCTATCGAGCTTAACATCAGGATTTACAGGTGCGACAAGAAGTTCATGCTTGAGCCTCTTGAAGAGATGCTCCAGGCAAAAGAAGCTTACGGGCTTGTTGTCATGGACAGGCGCGAGGGAGATGTTGCGCTCCTTAAGGGAAAAAGCATCATCCCTGTCTCAAGCGCTTCATCAAACGTTCCTGGAAAGACGAGGGCAGGAGGCCAGTCAGCTGCAAGGTATATGAGGCTTAGGGAGGATGCTGCAAAGGATTTTTACAAGAAGATCGCTGACATGATGAAGGAAGCGTTTCTTGAGAACCACAGCCTTAAGGGGATAATCGTCGGCGGGCCTGGGCCTTCCAAATATGAGCTTGTCGATTCAGGCTACATAACAGGCGATGTCAAGAAGAAGATAATCGCGATTAAGGACCTGTCATACACCGGAAGCTTCGGACTTAACGAGCTTGTCGACAAGTCTGAAGATGTTCTTGCGCAGGAAAGCGTGATGGAAGAGAAGAAGGTCATGGAAAGGTTCTTCAAGCTGCTTTCGACGCAGCCTAACATGGTGAGCTACGGGCTGTCTGAGGTGAAAAAACACCTTGAGATGGGGGCTGTAGACACCTTGCTCATATCAGAGGAAAGCGATGAGAATGTGATCGAGGATTTTGAGAAGGTGTCTTCTGAGCTTGGGACAAACCTTATGATAATCTCTACTGAGACAAGAGAAGGTGTGCAGCTTCGTGACATAGGAAAGATCGCTGCTATCCTGAGGTATGAGGTGAAAAATGATTGATGCCTACACCATCTCAGATGAGAAGGTATCCCATCTCACTATAGGGAAGGTATCAAGGAAAAACAGCCTTTTTTGGGTAAGGAGCATAAATCCCAGTGATGATGAGATAAAGGAGCTGTCAAGGGTCTCAAAGATTCCTTTTGAAGACCTCAAGGGAGTCATAGATGAGGATGAGAGGCCGAGGATAGAGCAGTATTCAGACTACACGCTTATCGTATACAAGGCCCCTTCTTATGAGGATGGCGAGATTGTCTCGTCGTCTTTTGTAGCGTTCATAAAGGACAACCTGTTCATAACGATCGAAAGCAAGCCGCTTAAGGCTATAGAGAAGATCATCTATCTTATCCTGAAAAAGAAGGCTAAGTTTCTTTTCTTAAAAGGCCCTGGATTCTTGCTTTACCAGATCCTTGACCGCATAAATGACGAGTTCCTTCACATAATCGACAGGATAGGCAATAACTCTGATGTTCTCAGGGGCAGGATAGGGGATTTCTCGAAGAAAAACATAGAGAGCATATATTCTATCAACCTCACCTTGTCTCACTTTAACCAGGCTCTTTTGGCAAATGCGGAGCTTCTGAATTCCCTAAGGAAGGTATACAGGCCTTTCACGAAGGTGGATAGGGATAATTTCTCAGACCTGTATTATGACCTTTTGCAGATAATAGATACTGAGAAGATCCAAAGGGAAGTCATCACGAACATGTTCAAGATTGAGTCTGTTATGAACGATTACAACCTTAACCAGTCCATGAAGAGGCTCACTTCGATAATGCTTATCCTCATGATACCTACCCTTATAAGCGGGATATACGGCATGAATTTCACCCATCTTCCGTTTGCAGGGCATCCTTATGGTTTTTGGATAATACTTTTCATGATAGTCACGCTTATAGTTCTTGCGCTTGTCGCGCTCAAAAAAGCTGATTGGATATGAGTGATAAAGATATCATAAAGGAATCGTTTGAAGGCCTGTATCCTGGAAGAAGCTACACGTATGATTCTGAGATCAGGTACAATAACCGGCTTAAGGATTACAGGGGGAGGATTAGCTTTGACAGGACGACTATAAGCATAACCCTTAACTCAAGATGGGAGGATGTCGATCCTGACATAAAGAAGGGGATAATACAGTATCTTCTGATAAAGATATTCGGGGGGAAAAAGCAGACCCTTAACATGGAGTTCTATGACACCTTCATCAAGAAGCTCCATCTTGTCGTTGAGAAGACTGAGTCTGACCCTCTGCTTGAGGATTCTTTTGATAGGGTCAATGAGACTTATTTCTATGGTACTATCGGGCCTACGAACCTAAGGTTCGGGAGGGAGTCTATGAGGACTCTTGGAAGCTACAGCTACACGACAGACACGATAACGATAAGCAATGTCTTTCGTGACGGGCCGCAGGAGTACATCGACTACATAATGTACCATGAGATGCTTCACAAGAAGATGAAGTTTAAGACTACAAACTCAAGAAGCCTTCATCATTCTGCTGAGTTCAAGAGAAAGGAGAAGGAGTTTGAAGGTGCACAGCGTTTAGAGAATGAGATAAGCGATTATGTCAGGGCTAAAAGAAGGTCACACGTGTCGTATCATAGGCCTAAAAGAAAAGCAAGATTTTTCAGATGGTTCTAAACAAGTAACACTATCTATTATTTATCACGGAAAAACCCGTAATTCTTACAAGTTATGAAAAAGTATGATGAAGTGTGATAAAAGAAATCTTTAAATACCTCTTGGTTTTGTGTGACGTTATATTTTTCAGTATCAAATATCGAGGTGGAAACTTATGGATAAGAACCTAACGCTTGATTTCGTGAGGATAACAGAAGAAGCTGCGATTGCTGCTGCAAGGTGGGTCGGAAAAGGAAGGAAGAACCTTGCTGATCAGGCAGCCGTGACTGCTATGCGAAAAGGGTTTAATTCCCTTGACATCAACGCTACTATTGTCATCGGCGAAGGCGAAAGAGACAAGGCACCCATGCTTTACATAGGTGAGAAGGTGGGGACAGGAAAAGGCATGGAGATAGACATTGCTGTCGATCCTCTGGAGTGCACGAACAGCGTTGCGTATGGAAGGCCAAATGCGATAGCTGTCCTTGCAGCAGCGCCAAAAGGATGCCTGTTTGCAGCGCCTGACATATACATGAACAAGATCGCGGTAGGGCCGAAGGCAAAAGGCGCGATAGATCTTGACCTTCCGATTAAGAAGAATATAGAGAACGTGGCGAAGGCTCTTGACAAGGACGTGGAAGAAGTGACTATAATAATGCTTGATAGGGAAAGGCATCAGAAGATGATGGAAGAGGTAAGGGAAGTCGGAGCAAGGATTTTTCTTATAACTGATGGTGATGTTGCAGGAGGTATCGCTCCTTCGCTTGATTATTCAGGCATAGATATGCTGCTTGGGATAGGTGCAAGCCCTGAGGGAGTGCTTACTGCATCCGCCCTTAGATGCCTTGGAGGAGAGATACAGGGAAGGCTGCATTTCAAGAATGAGGAGGAAAAAAGAAGGGCGAAGGAGATGGGGATAAAACAGCTTGACAAGAAGCTTTATACAGAAGACCTTGCAAAAGGAGACCACATATTTTTCTGCGCAACAGGTGTCAACTCCGGCCCTATACTGAGAGGTGTCAATTTCACGAGCCATGGCGCGATAACGCATTCGCTTGTCATGAGGAAAAAGACGCAGACAAAAAGATTTGTCGAGACACACCACACGTTTGGTAATCATAAAGGAACAAAGGAGAGTGAATGAAGATGAGCGATTATAAGCCTATTCCAGGATCTAAGATGTTTGACGCGCTTGCAAACGAGAAGTGCATTGTTATGACATGCAATACAAGAATAACAAAAGGCGTTGCAAGAGGGATATTTCGGGCAGCAAAAGACACAGACTCCCCAGTGATGTTTGAGCTTGCAAAATCAGAATGCGACCTTAAGGGAGGCTACACGGGCTTGACTCCTGCTGATTTCAGCAGGAACATAAATGAGGCTGCAAGAGAAGTAGGGTATGACATCTGGGCGCTTCACGCAGACCATATAGGCGTGAAGAAGGGGGATGCGCAGGAGATGAAAAATGTCAAAGAGCTTGTCCAGGCGCAGATAGATGCAGGATATACAAGCTTTGCGATAGATGCTTCACATCTTTTCAACTTTGAAGGTAAGGATGTTGAAGAACAGCTTATGCCAAACATCAAGGCGACTATCGAGCTTGCCAGGTTCATAAAAGAGAATATGAAAGGAAAAGAGTTCGGCCTTGAGGTCGAAGTAGGGGAGATAGGATGGAAAAACCGTGATGGGGTCATACTAACAACCCCTGAAGAGGCAGTTGAATTCATAAGATCGCTTAAGGAGGAAGGGATAGTCCCTCATCTTCTTGCGATATCAAACGGATCTGCTCACGGAAACGCTTATGATAAGGACGGAAATCTCATAGAACAGGTCTCTATCGATATTCCCAGGACAAAAGAGATAGTGAGTGAGCTTAAGAAAAATGATCTTAAAGTAAAGATTGCGCAGCATGGCATAACAGGCACTCCAAGGGATCTTATATACCTGAAGTTTCCGCATGGTGATATCCTGAAAGGGAATGTGGGTACTTTCTGGCAGAACCTTGTGTTTAACATCATAAAGGTGTATGATCCTGTGCTTTATGCTGACATGTATGGATGGATATTGAAAGAATACAAGGAGAAGGCAGAGAGTAAAGGGCTTAAGAATCCAGAGCAGATATTTGGTACTTTCGGGAAGTTTTCAATAAAACAGTTCTTTGAAAGGATATACTCTATGGATTCTGCGATGGAAGATGTGATAGAGGCTATGACCTATGCAGAAGCCCTTGTGTTTTTCAGGGCGTTTAAGGCAGAAGGAAAAGGTGCGATAGTAAGAAAATTTATGAATAGGCCATGAATGTGAATAGCATCATAAGGTCAAAACTCTAGCGAGGAAAAAATAACGCGCGTTATGGGGGGTTGCTTGCGAACTTGTTCGCAAGTCCGCCAAGCTTGCTTGGTGACATAGCGCCTCCTCTCCTTGTAGCAAGAGTTTTGAAGATGTATCAAACACACACAATTAAATTATTGATGTGTGTTTGATGATTAATAAAAGCCACGCTTTTATTATGCTATTCACATAAAACAGAAGAAACAATAATTTAAGGAGTGATAAGATGAGCAAGATAAAAGTAGGAATTGTCGGATATGGGACCATAGGAAAAAGAGTAGCTGATGCAGTGATGCTGCAGGAAGACATGGAACTTGTCGGAGTGACAGGAAACTCATACAACCATAGGATGGAGATCGCTAAGGATCATGGTATAGGGATCTATACTATAGGAGACAACGAACAGGATTTCCTAAAAAATGACATCACTCCTGCAGGAAAGATGACTGACCTCCTGAAGAAGGTCGATATAATAGTGGACTGCTCGCCTAAGCCTTACGGAAAGGAGAACAAGGAGAAATATTACATCCCTTACAAGGTCAAGGCAATATTTCAGGGCGGTGAAAAGGCAAGTGTTGCGCAGGCATCATTTGTCGCTACATGCAACTACGGCGAAGCGTTAAACAAGGATTTTGTAAGGGTGGTAAGCTGCAACACTACAGGTCTTGCTAGGACCATTAACGCGCTTGACAAGGAGTTTGGGGTCAAGAAAGCCAGGGCCACGCTTATAAGAAGGGGTACTGATCCTGGCCAGACATCAAAAGGGCCTATCAATGCCATCGTCCCTTCTCTTGAGCTGCCTTCACATCACGGGCCTGACGTAAGGACCGTGCTTCCTCACATAGATGTTTTCACTACAGCAGTTGTCGTTCCGACTACGATAATGCATATGCATAACCTCAGTGTTGTCCTTAAGAATAAGGCAACGGCAAAGGAGGTTGTCGAAGCGTTCAGGAAATCTCCAAGGATAAGGCTTGTCAGGGCTGCTGAAAAGATCCATTCGACAGCACATATTGCAGAGCTTGCACGCGACCTCGGGTTCAAGAGAGGGGATATGATGGAGATATGCGTGTGGGAAGAAGGAGTAGGTATACACGATGATGAGGTGTTCTACATGCAGGCTGTGCATCAGGAATCAGATGTTGTTCCTGACAACATAGACTGCATAAGGGCTATGATGGGTTTTAAGGATGGTGAGAAGTCAAGGCAGATGACTGATAAGAGCTTGGGGCTTGAGAAGCGTTAGGATTGGCTATATGGCGGAGGATTACTGCGCAAAAAAGAGTCAACTCTTTTTGCACTTCGCATATTATTTTTATTGCGAAAATAAGAATATATTGCTGAATCAAGAATATCCCCTACAATCATACCTGCAAAAATATAAGCTCCTGAAAGAAAACTGCTTAATTGAAATTGGTAATTTCTTAATAAAAAAAGTTGAGACAATTCACCTATTCCTATCCCTATTGAAAAATAGAATCCAGTGCGTAATCTACTTTTTAATTTAATCCCTTCTGGAATTGGGGGGAGGACACTCATGAAATATTTTCCTTCAACAGCAGTTATATGATCTCTAAATATGTCTATCATAGTATTGTGGTAATCTGAAACCTTTGGATTTATGCGATGTTTAAGTTTAGAATAGGGGCCTAAGATTTTTTCTAATTCTTCATAAAAAGAGACCCATCCAACAGCCACATTCCTATGAAAATTATGATCTTTATAAAAATCAGATAAGATTTCCTCAACGGATAAGGCATTTTTTTGTTCTTCAGAAAGATAGCCTAATATTTTTTCTAAGGATATCTCTAAACGATCACATAATGACACAATAGAATCAGCTAATGTGATCTTTCCTATTAATGATCCGCTTTTTGCTATCTTCCAAAACTGACTTTTAGGATCATATACCTGCCCTTGATATTCTCCTGTTGCGCTTAATGATTTTGCAACAGCATATCGTAGTATAGCATCATTATCCATATTTATTTAGAACAATAAAGAATATAAAAAAGTAACCTAAATCACTCAACAACTGTCCCCTTGAAATCTTTTCCTTCGATGGCTTTTTTCAGGTTGCCAAGGTCTGTCCCGTTCATGAACAGGACCTTTAGCTTGTTTTTCATCGCAAGCTTTGCTGCGACAGGATCAAAAGGCACGTTCATCGAAGGGGTCCATTTTTCTCCGGTTATCTTTAGAAGGTCAGGCCATGAGAGCTTTTTTAGGGGTCTTGCTTCCTTGTTCTTTTTTGGGTCGTCGGAATAGACATAGTCTGTGTTTGATAGGTTTATCAGGGTGTGTGCTCCGAAGTTCTCTGCGATGACCACTGCATCAAGGTCTGTCGAGCATCCAGGCTCAAAACCTGCCCCTATGATGACTGGCTTGCTTGAGCTTATCTTCTTGTGGGGATCAGGTATGACTTTCTCATGCGCGATATCTCCGAATACCACCCTTAGCATCTCTGCGTTTAGCTGCGTCGCCTTTATGCCTATCCAGTCAAGGTCTGTGTCAGATGCTTCTGTCAGGGATCTTGTTGCGTTCACATAGTTCCTGCATGTCCTGCCTCCGCCTATTATCAGGACAAACCTGTATCCGCTATCCACAAGTCCTGATATCATGTCCCTAAATGATCTAAGAAAGCCTGTGTCTATCTCTCCTGGGACTACTATAGACCCTCCAAGCGATATGACGATTGTTTTTACCATTTTAGTTTTATTATTTTTATTATTTGTTAGCATCTTCGCAACGCTTTATTATGTAGTGAGATAGTCCTGCGTCCCCGGATGGGGCATCCCCCCGCGACGGACTGGAAAAGCAGGTGAATGCGTTTCGACCTTAGGATGCTAACAAATACATTTCTCCTCACGCGCTGAAACCTAAGAACATCACGCCGCACATTATGAGCGCGATGCCTATCCATTTTAGTGAGTTCATCTTCTCATTCAAATATTTTACTGATAACAATGACACCCAAATGTAGACTGTGGCAACAAGTGGGTAGAGCACTGACAGGTCTCCTCCTTTAAGCGATGGTATGAATATGGCTGTTGAGATCGCATATGCTGCTATCCCCATCCAAAGGTGCTTGTTTGTTATTATCGTCTTTAGGTTCCTGTGGATGCCTGATGATGCTTTTTTCAGGAATATAGGCCCGCATGATCCTATCGCTGTTCCTATAAGGACTGTCATTATCGCCCAGGGTTGTGTTGCCATCTAGATCGCCTCCGTGTATTTTGAGACGCTTCCTTTCTTGCTTCCAAGGCCTATAAAGACCACGCCAAACACTATCGAGAATATGCCCAGTATCTTGAATGAGTTGATGTGCTCTCCCAGGAATCTTGCGGAAAGCAATGCGACCCAGACATAGCTTGTGGCAATTATAGGGTAAAGAACTGATACTTCTCCTCCGCGAAATGCAAGAAGCATCATGACAGAACCTATAGCATAAAGGCAAAGCCCACCTATGATAAAGTAGTTTGTGATGATGTCAAGAAGGTTGAAAGTCAGGTTGTTTGTTCCTAGCTTGTAAAGTACCTGGGCGACAGATGTCAGGCCTGTGCACATCAGCATAAGGCCCATCGCCCATAGTTTGGTTGCCATGATAAAGACCTCTTTAAGTTAAAAATGGTTTAAGCGGGATTCAATTCCTACTTGTTCTCAGATTCCTTGTCCTTGAGGAATATCTCAAGCATAGCTCCGAATGCAGGCCTTGTCACGAAGACTCCGAAAGATACTCCCATGATGGTTGTCAGGGCAAATCCTTTCAGAAGACCTGCTCCTGCTCCGACAAGAGGAATCATAGCGACGACTGTCGTGAAGTATGCTGCCATTATTATGAAAAATGCGTTCTTCAGGCGCTGCTTCCAGTTTAGGTACTGCTGCTTTCTTCCGCTTAGAGATTCGTCAGCTATGACTATCTGGTCATCGACGCCTGTTCCTACAGCTATTAGTATTCCTGCGATAGCTGCAAGGTCAAGGTTCCATCCGATAAGCGCTGCAAGTCCCAAAAGCAGGACTATCTCAGATACCATCGTTATTATGACTGGGATGGAGACTGCAAGTTTCTTGAAGCGTATGAATATGACTATTGCGACTGCTAATATAGACACAAGCGCTATCAGGAGCGCGTTCTTGACAAACTCTTCTCCAAGCACAGGTGAAAGCGAGTCTGTCTTGACTATCTTTAGCTGGACAGGAAGGCTTCCTGTTATGAGGACTGTCTGCATGTTTTTCATGTTGTCAAGAGCGTTATAGGCTGCTGCCTGCTCTGTCTGTCCGTATCCAGGTCCTGAGATCTGTATGTCTGTCACAGGCCTTCCTTTAAGGTCTGATCCTATGTTTAGCGTATCAAATGGCTTGTCATCAAGGTATAATGTCAGGGACTCGTTTAGGTACTGGCGCTCTTTTGCTATGAGCTGTCCTGACTCGTCGACTGTCTTTACTGCAAGCCTGTCTGTTATGTCTGCCTGTCTCTGTGCAGCCTCAGGCTTGAGTGATATGGAGAAGCTGAACTGGCAGCTGTATGTTCCGTCTGAAAGCTGTCCGCATCCTACATAAGGGTCGATTCCTGAGCAGTCAGAAGACCTGCATACATAGGTTATATCCCTCTCTCCGCCTTTAAAGACTGTGTTGTTGCCTATCTTTGCCTCAAACTTTCCCTGTTTTGATATTAGGCTTTTGACATCTTCCTCGTTTGCTCCTGCTATCTCAACGACTATGTACTGGTTTCCTGAAAGATCTCCAGCTTTTCTTACTATGATATCAGAAAGGCCGTAAATGTTTAGCCTCTGTTTCATGTTGTTGAGGAGAAGGTCCATGGTCTCATCATCGATCGGTTCGACTGGCTGAAGCACGACCCTTGTTCCTCCTGAAAGGTCAAGTCCCTTCCTTATGTTGGTCTCAGGTGCAGGGTAGACGTTAAGTCCTATGTCTTCCATGCCTATGACTTCAACAAGCTTTTTAGGGACTTCTTTTGTCACGTTTCTTGTCTTTGTGACTTCCATGACTGTGCCGTTGACTGTCTGGTTGACAGTGTACTCTTCCGGTACAGTTATCTCTTCTGTCTCGTTCAGGTAGGTTATCTTAAGTTTTGGCTTTGTTGTAAGCCTGTATGTGTTCTTGTTCGTGCTTACAGAAAACGATCTGTTTACCGTAAGTTTTGATACGAACTCGTTGTAATCATCGATAGTCTCGATAGGTATGTTGTTTATTGCTGTTATCTTCTCGCGGCTCATCGGAGGCGCAGTAGGTTTTGGGTTTGGTATCCCTGCAAGGTCAGCTGAGCTGTTGAATGCCACGCTCCTTATTGCCACTCCTTTCTGCCCGAAGTTTGGATGGATGGCAAATACTGCTGATACCAGGAATATTAGAAGTATGATTATCCTTACGTTTGTAAAAAACTTCTTGATCTTTGGATTCATTGATTCTCACTCTTGTTCTTGTGTTTCTTCTCAAGATACAGCCTTAGTATGCCGACGTTCTGTATCCATGTGTTTATCATGTCTACCAGAAGCCCTATGAGAAGGATCGCCATTATCTGCCTTATGACATCTGACTGTGTAAGTATAAGAGCTGCAGTCACTGCTGCTATTGTGGTCAGGTTCATGGTGAATCCTGTCCTCATCGCGCTGTACACCCTTTCCATCACGGTGCCTTCTTTTCTCTTAAGGACTCTTGTCGAAAGAAGGATGTCTGTGTCAACAGAATAACCTATAAGCATGAGAAATGCTGCTATTCCTGCAGTTGAAAGCCTCATCCCTGTAATGTTGAATATCGCAAGCGTGACAAGCATGTCTGAGAATGCGCATAGTATGACTGCTGCGCTTGGTACAAGCGTCCTGAAATAGAAGAATACGACTGCTCCCATGAAGACGAATGCGACAAGTATCGCTATGAACGCTTCCTTAAAGAAGCTTTCTCCAAGGCTTGACCCTATGCCTTCGATAGAATAATCCTCTTCTGCAAGGGACCTTCCGAGAAAGTCGCCTACTGATGAGACAAGAGTATCTATGGTCTCTGTATCATCAACAGGTATGTCTGCCTCGACTACCAGTGAAGACAGGGCGCTTCCTGAGTTTATCGTCCTGACGTTTATGTCATATCCCTTGAACTTTCCTGTTATGAAGTTCTCAAAAGTATCAAGGTTCACTTCTGTATCGACAGGCACGATCATGGTTATTCCGCCTTTAAGGCCTACTCCTTTGTTCACGAAATCGCCTGTCGTAGCCACCTGCACTGATATCTGCACGATGGCAGCTACTAGAATTATGAAAGGTATTATGAGCAGTTTCTTGTACTGTGACTCGAATATCCGCTTTAAACCGCTTGTTTTCTCTGACATTAGATTTACCCCAACCAAAGCGGAATCATGGTCCATTAATAAATGTTGTGGTTATAAAGGGGGGTTATCCAGGTTAGTCTTGTGAAACTAAGCAAAAACCTAATCTAAAACAAATTTTCAACAATGTTATAATCTTTAACAACTTTTATATATTAGTAAAAAATCCTCAGATGCAACATGATACCTGAGGATAAGACAGCAAAAGAGGCTCCAAAAACGAAGAAGATGACGTTTGGGGTCATAGGTACAGGATACTGGGGCCCTAATTATGTTAGGATCCTTGCGACATACCCAAAAGCGCATATCAAGTGGTGCTCAGATCTTGACCAGAAGAAATTAAGCAACCTGAAGGATGTATATCCTCATGTTGAGACAACGACAGACTATAAGGATATCCTTGATGATGAGGATGTTGATGCGGTGGTGATCTGCACTCCGACAACGACACATTTCAAGATAACAAAAGAATGCCTTCTTGCAGGAAAGCACGCGCTTGTTGAAAAGCCTCTCACTTACTCATCTTCTGAGGCAAAAGAGCTGACAGACATCGCAAGAAAGAAGGGCATCACGCTCATGGTCGGGCACATATTTGAGTTCAACCCTGCGATACAGCATATCAAGGATAACATCAAAAAGCAAAAGATAGGGGATGTCATGTACCTTCATTCTGCAAGGACTGGCCTTGGCCCTATCAGGCATGATGTGAACGCGATGTGGGACCTGGCAAGCCATGACATATCCATACTTCTTTATCTCATAGACAAGAAGCCTTTAGATGTGGTTGCAAGAGGGAGCAGCTACCTGAAGAAAGGCAATGAGGACGTGGTTTTCATAAACATGATGTTTGAGGACAGGATAATGGCTAACATCCATGTCAGCTGGATAGATCCTTCCAAGACAAGAAAGCTGACAGTTGTCGGGACTGAAAAGATGATAACTTTTGATGACATAGAGACTTCTGAGAAGATCAGGATATATGACAAGGGAGTATCTTACCAGCACCCTTATGCTAATTTCGGAGAGTTCCAGCTCCTGATAAGGGATGGTGACATAAACATCCCTAAGATCGCCATGAAAGAGCCGCTAAAAGAGCAGGTCCTTCATTTTATAGACTGCATCCAAAAGAAGTGCGATCCGCTTACAGACGGAAACAGCGGCTTTAAGGTAGTTAAGGTCCTTGAGGCTGCGCAGGAGTCGCTTAAGAACAACGGCTCAAGAGTTGAAATTAAATGGTAAGATTTGTCGAAAAGGTGGATGTGAAGAATTCTGTAGCTGTCATCCCTGCATACAACGAAAAGGGCAAGATAGGGATAACTGTAAAAAAGACAGTTCCTTTTGTCAAGAAGGTGGTTGTGGTAGATGACTGTTCAGGCGATAACACTAAAGAGGAAGCAGAGTCAGCTGGAGCTTTCGTGATAAGGCATGCTGTCAACAAGGGTGCAGGAGCAGCGATCAGGACCGGTATAGACTACGCGATAAAGAACAGGTTTGATGTGGTTCTTGTGCTTGGCGGTGATGACCAGGACAATCCTGATGAGAGCGTGAGGCATTTTGCAAAGATCGCAAAAGGTTACGATTTTGTGCAGGGTTCAAGGTACCTTGACAAGGGATTCACTGAAAATCTTCCGATGTTTCGGAGGATAACGACAAAAGGCTATTCTCTTTTCTTCAAGATAATAACAGGACATAGGATAACTGACGGCACGAACGGTTTTAGGGCTTTTAGGACAAGCATATTCAAGGACAAGAGGATAAGGATGTGGCAGAAGTGGCTTAACCGCTACGAGCTTGAGCCTTACCTTTATTACATGACTCTTCACCTCGGATACAAGGTATGCGAGGTTCCTGTGACAAAAAGGTATCCTGTGGGCAAGAAAGGGTATACAAAGATGGTTCCCTTGCTTGACTGGTGGAGGATAACAAGACCGCTGATATTCTTGAGGCTAGGCATAAAGAAATAGGTATTACTTATGATCCTAAAGGACAGGTCTGCTTCCAAAGTAAGATTAAAGAGGTTTTAGCTGCTGAAGACCGAATTATATTTTCATAAGATTATTAAACATGGAAACAGTTCAAGAACAAAAGCATGGTTCCATGGCGCCACTAATGACACCAAGGTTCAAGCATAAGGAGATCTAGATTAAGATGACAACAAACTCAAAGATATACCCGAACGTCACGCTCGGGAAAAACGTGATTGTAGATGACTTTGTGATACTGGGAAAGCCGCCAAGAAAAAGAAAGGAGGGTGAGCTGCCCCTGACAATAGGCGATAATTCACATATAAGGGCAGGTACAGTGATATATGCAGGATCTAAGATAGGCAATAATTTCCAATCAGGCCACAATGCCATGATAAGGGAGAACAACCTGATCGGAGATGGCTGCTCTGTAGGGACAAACGCCGTGCTTGAGCCAGGAAACAAGATAGGTGACAAGAGCAGGGTACACTCGCTTTGCTTCCTTGAGAATGTCACTCTTGGAAAAAATGTCTTCCTCGGGCCTAATGTGATATTCACTGACGATCCTCATCCTCCCTGCCCAAGATATGAAGAGTGCATGCTTGGGGCTGAGGTTGGAAACAACGTTTCGATCGGCGCAAACTCTACCATCATGCCAGGGGTCAAGATAGGGAACAGCTGCCTGGTAGGAGGGGGGTCTGTGGTAACAAAGGATATTCCTGAGGGCCATGTCGCTGCCGGCTCTCCTGCAAGGGTGATTAAGAAAGTGAGCGAGCTAAGGTGCCATAAGGGATATTATGACACACCATACGAATGGAATGATGAATGAGTAGGATGTTTATATGTGCATAGCATCCTTCAGGTCAAAACTCTTTAATGTGAAATATTAATGCGCGTCGGCGGGGGGTTGCTTGCGAACTTGTTCGCATAGCAAACACACACAATTCAGATGTTTATGTGTGTTTGCTTTTACAAAAAGCGAAGCTTTGAGTATGAGTCCGCCAAAACTTGTTTTGGCGACACCCCATCCGGGGAGCCAGCGCCTTAACGCTACACAGCAAGAGTTTTGAAGATGTATCAAACACACACAATCGGATTGTTAATGTGTGTTTGATGATTAATAAAAGCTTATGCTTTTATTATGCTATGCGCAAAAAAAAGAATTACTTAAAAAAGGTGAAATGGATGAAGATTAATTTTGTTGATTTGAAAAGACAGTATGAAAGCATCAAGCCCGAGATCGACAGCGCGATAAAGGACGTAATTGATAATACTGCATTTATCATGGGCCCGAGGCTTAAGTCTTTTGAGGAGAATTTTGCTAAGTTCTGCGGCGCAAAGCACTGTGTCGGGCTTGACAACGGAACGACTGCTCTGAGCCTTTCGATAAAGGCGCTAGGGATCAAGCCAGGAGATGAGGTAATAACCGTCCCTAACACTTTCATCGCCACAACGCTAGCCATATCTGATGCCGGAGCGAAGATAAGGTTTGTTGACTGCGACAAGGACACTTACAACATGGATCCTGAAAAGCTAAGGAAAGCTATAAGCGAAAAGACAAGACTGATCCTGCCTGTCCATCTTTATGGGCAGTCATGCGACATGGGAGAGATAATGGAGATCGCTGATGAAAAAGGAGTTCCTGTAGTTGAGGACACGTGCCAGTCACACGGAGCAGATTTCAAGGGCAAAAAAGCAGGAACCTTTGGAAAGACAGGATGCTTCTCGTTTTACCCTGGAAAAAACCTTGGGGCATACGGCGACGGAGGAGCTATCGTCACAGATGATGAGGAGATAAAAGAGAAGATAGATATGATGAGGGACTATGGCCAGAAGCAAAAATACCATCACCTCATCAAAGGGCATAACCACAGGCTTGACACGCTCCAGGCAGCGATACTTAATGTCAAGCTAAAGCACCTTTCGGACTGGAATGACATGAGAGAAAAAAACGCCAGGATATACACAAAGATGCTGTCTGGATGTGATGGCGTGATAACTCCTGTTGAGCACGGCAATGGAAAGCACATATATCATCTTTATGTGGTGAGGGTTGCAGCAAAGAAGAGGGATGCTCTTCTCAAGCACCTTGCAGATAACCAGATCTATGCAGGCATACATTACCCTATCCCTATACATCTGCAGGAAGCTTACTCTGAATATGCCGGAGAAAAAGGGAGGTACCCTGTAACTGAGAAGTATGCTGATGAGATCCTCTCGCTTCCGATGTTTCCCGAGCTGACAAGAGAAGAGATTGAAAATGTCTGTGAATGCGTTCAGGAATTCTTGAAAAGATAGATTGAAGTGTTTCCTGAAGAGAAGACTTTCTCAAACCTGTCAGGATTGTTTTCAACAATTGGCTTGAGGAACAGCTCGGTTGTCTTGGTCCATGAGAAAGAATCAATGACAACGTATCCTATCTTATTATCCCTCAAGAATTCAAAAAGCATGGACTGATCAGAAAAGTAAGGATATTCCAGGCACTGCCTTCCTGACCAAAGATAAAATGGGGAACATTTCCTTACTGCAAACCTTGCATCTTCAGGAAAAGAAGAGGCATATTCTGATACTTCATTGTATTCCTGCCATGATTTGGGATAATAATCTGCCTTATGCTCGAGATATATGCCGAAGGCACAGCCTGCAACTGAGATCGTAAGGATTGCGATGACAATTGATTTCAATAGTGATTCTGACTTTTTCTTCGTGATCCTTGCTGCCTCAAGAGCGGACCTCACCCCTATGATAAAGTACAGGAAG
This sequence comes from Candidatus Woesearchaeota archaeon, assembly GCA_046705145.1. Lineage (GTDB taxonomy): Archaea > Nanobdellota > Nanobdellia > Woesearchaeales > JBJKQO01 > JBJKQO01. The sequence goes on along the minus strand of JBJKQO010000013.1, from coordinate 3,408 downwards.
AGAAAAGGGAGGATAGGGACAATGAACCTTAGGGTAGCAAAAGGCCAGATCATTATAAGACCAAGATAAAAGAAGAGGTAATAATCTATAACCGACCTTTTATTTGATGCTGAACGGAAAAATCCGAAAGCTATGACCATCCATACCAAAGTAACTCCCGCTACAACAAGATAGAGAGATGAGGGGGGGATGTTCAAGGAGGCTTTTGCAAGGTCGTTTTTGACAGCAAATCCCAGGTAGTAATAAGCGTTATCAAACGCTCTTAAGACCAAGTCAGAAAAACCCACTGTTCCAAGGGCAGGGTTAAATACGTCTTTTAGGAAGAAAAAAGACACCCTTTCGCTCTTCTGTGATAGCAAAGCCGTCCTTAGTGTCCATAATGCCACAGGGATCAAAAACGCGAAAAAAGTGATGATAGCCAGATATTTCGCTTTGATATTATCTTTTTTTATGAGCATCTTTTCAGCTATAATGTAAGTGATAAACGCAGCGAAAAGGGTTATCCCTGTGGGTCTTGTGAAGTAGGTAAGAAGCAAAAAAATGATTGAAATGGTAAACAGGGCCTTAATACTTCTTTTTTTGTCCAAAGCTGATTCTGAAAGCATGAAAAAGTATATGGCTGCCAAAGAGAACAGCATGTAAGGCATCTCAGCCATTATGGAATGGGAAAAGACAAATATGAGGGGGTTTAAGGATACCAAAAAAGCTATGCCTGATGCGGTCTTGCTCCCATAGATCTCGTTTACAAGAAGGTAGCAAAGGCAAAAAGAGATAAGCGAAAGAAATACGACCAGCAGCTTCATCACAAGAAAGTTATATCCAAATATTGCGATTACCGGCGCAAGAAGCAAAGGAAAAACAAAAGGGTAAAGAAGGTGGGGTGGAGCACCTATATAATATATTGAAGAATATCCTTCACCCTGAACGACTGACTTTGCCACAAGGACATAAGAAGCATCATCGCCGAATATCCCTATATGGTTGTTTAACGCAAGGATATTAAGAAGCGTAACAAGCGCGAAAATGATAGCCAACTGCTTTGTTTTATGCATAACCTGGAAGCAATCAAAAACAATTATAAAAAACTTTTGAAAGAAAGATAATGCAAACAGTAAACTAATTCATAACTTATTTAAACCACAATTAGTTTTTTCCTCTTCAATGGACGTAATAATCACTATTCCGGCTTATAATGAGGCTAAGACCATATCTGATGTGATAAAGGGCATCAGAGAAGTGATGGACAAGACTTCTTACTCTTACAAGGTCCTGGTTGTTGATGACGGGTCTACTGACAAGACCGCAGAGGTTGCAAAGGCTGCAGGAGCTATAGTCTATTCCCATCCTATGAACTACGGGCTAATCGAGGCTTTTCGCACAGAGATGGACAGGTGCCTTGAGACTGACGCAAGGATAATCGTGCATACAGATGCGGACGGCCAGTACCTTGCAAAGGAGATACCGAAGCTTATCAAGAAGGTTGAGGAGGGCTATGATCTTGTCCTTGGCTCAAGGTTCAAGGGAAAGATCGAGCAGATGGGGCTCATCAAGAGATATGGCAACATGGCTTTCTCAAGGGCCATATCAAATGTAGCAAAGATGAAGATAAGCGATGCGCAGACCGGATTTCGGGCATTCACAAGGGAAGTCGCTGAAAAGGTTAAGATGATCTCAAACTATACCTACACACAGGAGCAGATCATACGGGCAGTAAGGATGAAGTTTGCAGTGACTGAGATCCCTGTCTATTTTGCAAAAAGAGGGGGCAAGACGAAGTCAAGGCTTATGAAAGGCCCTTTCCATTACGCTCTGCGCGCAGGGGTCAACCTTATCAGGGTCTACAGGGATTATGAGCCTATAAAGCTTTTCGGGGTGATAGGCGCGACATTCTTCTCGCTGGGGTTTGCGCTTGGAGCTTATCTTGTCTACCTATTCCTTAAGGTCGGTTCGATACAGAAAACGCCTTCAGTCATACTCTCCGTCATGCTGATGATGACAGGCATACAGATAATCATATTTGGCCTTCTTGCGGATATGAACAGAAAATGAACAAAAAACAGGTGCTGCTGATAAAGCTTATCGTCGGGATTAGCCTTATATTTCTCCTTTTCTTCAAGGTAGGTATCAAAAACATCGCACTGTCTCTTGCCCATATCAACCCTATATACCTTATACCTGTGATACTCATACATTTCATCAGCTTCATACTGACAGCATTGAACTTCTATGTCCTTCTTGTGCCGATAAATAAGAAAGTGAAGTTCTACAAGGTCATGGTATCAAGCCTTATAGCCTGGACAGGAGGTATGCTTGCGCCGGGGAAGCTGGGAGAGTTCTCGATAGTATACCTGTTGAAAAAAGACGGTGTTGAGTACGGCGAAGGGCTAGCGATATCAATAATCGACAAGCTTGTAACATTTTTCACGCTTACTGTCATATCATCTTTTGCGCTTTTCATATTCTTCAGCGTTGAACAGGCGATAAGGGTCATAATCATCTGCACCCTGATATTTATCTGCATAATGATAATCGTGTTTGCTCCTTTCAGCAGGAAGCTTGTAAGGAAATACATACTGAGAAAATATGAGAAGAATTTTACAGGTTTTGCAAAGACTGCTAAGATATACATAAAAAAAGGCTGGTGGGCTGTCCTTGTAAACATGATATTTACGATAATAAAATGGGTCACTATAGCTTTTGTCATGAAGCTAATATTCATGTCGTTTGGCCTTATCATCCCATGGTGGATAGTGCTTTTGATAACCTCAGCAACAACGCTGATATCCCTGATCCCTGTGTCGATATCAGGCCTTGGCATAAGAGAATCATCAGCTACGTTCCTCTATTCGATGATATCCATCCAGCCAGTAACAGTTGTCAGCGCCTATACTGTCATGATGCTGATAAATTACGCGATAGTTGTGTGGGTCAGCTCATTTTACATGAAAGAGATCTCAAGGGAGAACTGATTATAGAAGTTTTTCGAATAACAAAAATTGGCTAATTACCAATATTAGCTCGCCTAACTCCGACCTAAAGTCGGAGTTTTACGGCTCGCTAATCTTGTTAGCCAATTTTTGGAATAGAAAATTTCTAGTCGAAATTTTCTATAATTTGTGGTCAGCATCAATTATGCGAGGCTCTTCTTGCTCCAGTATCAAAAGAGTTGAGGGGGTTGGCCCCTCCGGGGCTCTTAAAAACTTGTTTTTAAGTCCACCAAATTTATTTGGTGATATCAACGTTACTTCCGCTTTAAGGAACACAACCGAGTCGATGCTGACGTGACCTCCTCCCCGCACTAAAGTGCGGGGCTTCCGGGGTTTAGGTGTATACTACATTATGGTGTTTTTCTTGGCTTTCTATGTATGCTTCGCAGGCAGCAAGATCATTTGGACCGACTGTTGCTGA
>JBJKQO010000012.1:0-2631 GCA_046705145.1 Candidatus Woesearchaeota archaeon | reverse complement strand
ATGCAGGACTGTCCACCTGTGATATCAAAGGACGCAGGGTTTGGCATAGTATCCGGGCTGCTTAAGTCATATCCTCTGCTTCTGATATCAGAAAAGGGAAAACTAAAAGGTGTCATAACCAAGTCAGATTTCATCATGAACATGTACAAGAAGAAGTAGGTAACCTATATATCCGAGTCCTGCACGTACTCAGACCTGTTCTTAAGCGCATATTCTGCTTTTGCAAGCTCTAATGCAAGGTATATGTAATGGTCAGGCCGCGACAGCAGGTCAAGCCTTGATACCTTCATCGCGACCTCCCTTGCGCTCGTGCCGTCAATCTCCATGAGTTCTTCTCCCCCGGATACGAGCGTGACATTTATCTTTCCTTTGCTTAAGCTTATTATCATGTTTCCGCGCGGGTCAGTGTCGCTCCTCTCGTCAAAGTGCATCTTGATAGAAGACCTATATGAACTTATCAGGTCTTCTGAGTGCTGCCAGTCCTCCTCATATATGTGGGCGGAAGTTGAGGTTATGGAAAGCTTGCCTAAAACATATCCTGTCCTTTCTGCTATGTGTTTCTGCAGGCCGAGAAGCCCAAAAGCGTTCGGTATCGCTGCCTTGAAGATATCATGCGACCTGAACACTGCAAACATGTTAAGCTTCATCTCATTGTTCACGACTGCTTGTATCATCGACAGGCATGGCGGGCTGTCATGGTCCAGGTCTTCAGGAGGGTAGAACGTGAAAGCTACAGCCCTTCTTGTTACAGGGTTGTCTTTTATCTTTTTTATCATCGCCTCGATCTGGTCTGTCTTGCCAAGATATGAATTAAGCCTGCTTCCGTAAGTGTAGCTTGCGCCTCTTGGCACCTTAGGGTCAAGAAATGCCTTCTTGTATTCTTCTATTGATTCCTTTTCAAATCCTGCTGCCTTAAGCGTCTCATCCTTCCATTTGGGCACATAGGGGTTTTCGATGTCTTCATTTTCGATCACCCATGTTATTACCTGAAGCTCTTTTTGCCTGTTTCCGTATTGGGTTTCCTTGACTGAGCCATATCTTAGTATCTTGTCAACAGCTCTTGTCCAGGCTTCAGAAACGTTTTTTCCCCTTACACAGAAACCGACCTCTTCGGAGGGCAGCTGCTTTGACGTGTCTCTTTTCGTCTCTGGAAATGAGGAGGGTTTCATGTAGGGTTCCTTAAGGTCGTATTTTTTTGATGAGATTTCTTTCAAAAGCGATCCCATGTCAATGTCTGAAAGGTCCAAGAGCTTAACGTTTGATATCATCTTATCCATAGATTCCTTGCCTATCTCTGCGTGCAGCTTAAATGATGTGGACTTCACAAGGTTGTCTTTTCCGACTCCCTTTTCCCATATCGCCTTAAGTATGCTTATGCCTGAGCTGCCAAAAGGTGTCTTTGACAGCGGATGGTGGGCCCATAATACGAGATATCTTATCTGCGGGTTAAGGCACAGGTCCCTTACAAGTATCGATATCCCTTCCTTTCCGTGGAGAGGCCCTATTATCGAGAATTTCTGGAGGAGTTCAGGGTATCTTTTGGTCAGGTCGTCAGGAACAGACCATCCTGTGCAAAGAGCAAAGTGCTTCCCTTTCCCCACGACCACCTTGTATTTCTCAGGCAGGTATAGCTTGATGACCATAGCAGGAGGATAAGTGCCAAGGTATAAAATTATTTCTGTTTTGTATAGTTATAGGCAGATGTTAAAATTCTCGCTTGCGCTCGAGTAGCATCGTGCTCGCTTGTGCTTCAGATGGTGCTCCTATCGCCAAGCAAGCTTGGCGGACTCATACTCAAAGCTTCGCTTTTCGTAAAAGCAAACACACATAAACATCTGAATTGTGTGTGTATGCAATGCGAACAAGTTTGCAAGCGTCCCCCTCAACTCTTTCGATGAGAAATGTGAAGAGCCTCGCAAATTGATGCTACCAAAAATTTTAACAGCAGCATATAAGACACATAGAAAAGCAAACTTTAAATAATCTTTATCTCAATGAAGGTATCATGGTCGGAACAGACATGAAAACCTTCAGCGACAGGAGAAATAAGATGTATTATGCTGCTCCATTTTTCATGGTCGACCTTGAAAGCGAGATCAGGTGGCATAAGACCCATCTTGAGAAGCTCAAGGGCCATAAGGCTGATCCTCATAAGTTCCACAAGGAGTACCTTCTCAGTTCAAGGCATTCCAACAATCCTGATATCTTTAAGGAGCATGTCATCGAGTCCATACCCTTCCATGAGAGGATCCTTTCAGAGCATGAGGCTAGGCTTAAGATCATAAAGTCGATTATGCCTATAAAGGATTACAGGAGGCTGCTCAGGTTCTGCTTCAGCAACAATCCGATCCCTGAATACTTCGTTTTCGACATGGACACGAAGGAGGTCTTCTTCGTCTGCCAGGGGCTTGACTACCACAAGAAAAAGTGGATGGTCCTCGCAAAGAAGAAAGGCATCACTGATGTTGTTGTTATAAGGTAAGCGTTGGTTCTTAAAAAAGGCACTGTTGAAATTGGTGGTAGCATCAATTTGCGAGCTTCTTTATTGATTATATCCAGGCTGACTAAGGGGGTTGCTCATGAACAAGTTCATGAGTCCGCCAAACTTGTTTGGCGACACCCCATCCGGGG
>JBJKQO010000011.1:0-53590 GCA_046705145.1 Candidatus Woesearchaeota archaeon | reverse complement strand
GACTAGACACAGGCGGGCTCGCTCGCGAAGCGAGCGACAGAAACTTCGGGCTTTAGCCCGAAGAGGCCCGCCTGTGACAGATTTTCATTGGATTTTATCTTACCCGTTCCATCCTGTAGAATTCAAGATTTTTTTCAACCACTTCAAGTTGCCGTGGGTTTCTTCTTATTTGGTTTATCATGTATAATGTATCATCAACTAGTCCGCTTATCTCTCCATCGATGCCTAGTACAGCTCCATCAATCTTTCTTGCATTCGGTGGCAGTCCATCCAATCCGCATTGCCGCACTAGGTCTTGCAATCGAATGCTTATTCCTCCATCTCCTCGTGTATATTGGTTGCATGTGCCTTCTATGAATTGCTTGGTGTCTCTTACATCTTCCCACTTTGAGGTGTCAAATGGGCCTATTGAAAATGTATAGGTTGCGTGTGTAACTGCTTCCATACGGTTTATCACTACGCCATCAGCAAGGGATTCTAGCTCTTTTGTTGAGTCAGCAGGTACATAAAACATTCCGTTATATGTAAGTGCAGTTTGTGTTTGGTTAAATGCTGCTGCGAATTTGATGTCGATTTTACCTTCTGCTGCTAGCCGTTGGAGTAGCTGCATCTTTTTCATAACTTGTTGTTCGGTTCCGCTTAGTGAAATAAATCTATATTGTCCTGGCATATTATCCCCCCAAATCAACTTATCAATTATCGTATCGCAGGATTATTTCATGCTATTTAAGGCTTACTCATCAACCAAAGGCCTCCCCAGACCGCCCAGGTCCTTCCACCGCTTCTCTTTGGTTGTGCTTCCTTCTGGTATCTTGCCAGGGGTAGCTTGCTGTCATGCTCCTGACAGTAGCACTGTCAGCCCACCATAATCATTTTTAGGTCAAAGCTTTTTTAAACCCTTTCGCGTTCTCCTTCCTTTCATGAGTCTTAAAGAAAAGCTTGTTGAACTTATTAAGGATGATAATAGCGCTAGACTTAAAAGGTTAGGCTGTGTTGCTTTTGAGTTTAGCGGATATGCGGGAGTCCAGTGGCTGGAATGGGAGAGGAGGAATATGGTTCATCCTGCAGTCGGAGGAACTGCTTTTTTCTCGGGCCAGGATAGGTACTCTATTGCCCCAACTCTTTCAAGGACAGATAATCCTTTTTTATTTGATTTTTTGCAGCATTTAGGTGATGTTCAGGAAGGTTTTGGAGGGACTTTTTTGTTATATAACGTTCTTGCTTTTCTTTTTCCAAATCTTCCTGAGAAATATAAAGTAGGGATATCATTTGGTGTGACAAATCTTGGTATTGCAGCTTACGAGATGGGATGGTTAAACAATAAGGAGCCTGACCCATTAGACATACCAGCTGCTGTTGCAGGCAGTCTCTTATATCTTTGCCTTCATTATGTTATCCATAAGACTATAGAAAGCAAACCCATAAAAAAACTCAGCCAGGATTAAGAGGGTTATTTTTTAGCAGTTAGTTCAATCTTTTCCTGATGTTCTTTTGCTGCATTAACAAGGTTGTTTAATACATATGCGCATACTGGAACGAACCTGCTGGAATACGTGAAATCTGAACCCCTATTGACTAAAGCGGATTCCCTAAACTTTCCAAGTACCCAGTTCCCTCTTGTTAGCTCTTGTAGATTAAATCCTGCTTTTGGGAAGAAAGGGTGGGTGATCTCATCAGACTCTCCAAGATCCCTTAATATTGCTGTCAGCAGATTTTGACCGTATCCAAAAATTGACTCTAATGTGGTTGTAAAGTAGGAAGGTAATGTTACAAACTTTGAGTGCTTATGCGTCTTAAGGTCAATGCCGTACCTTGATGAGATGATTCCTATCTCAAGGTAGACTCTTCCAAGAGATTGTAATATTTTCTGTTTTGTTACAGGGGAATTATATTTTGAGTCTAATACGCTTTCAAGTTCTGGAATATCGCCCCTGAACAGTATCCGACCGCAGTCAGGCATTGAAAAAATACCGCAGGTTCTGATACAAGGTAAGCCTGACGGATGATCCATCGCTATCAAATATTCTTCTATCCCAGAAACTGCTTCTTGGACGCAATCTGGAACTACTGCTAATATTCTTTCAGAACTTTCTTTTTTGAATTCTGCTAGGGGGGTTGCTTTTTGTTTATCCTTTACATATGCCTTATGCGGGCAATAAAGATAATCCTGCTGTAACCTTTCTAGGAATTCAGGTGATTGGCACATGTCAATTAGGAGGGCTATCTTTAAAAAAGCTTCTCTTAAAGCAAGGCTTGCATAATTGCCTACCCTCCTTAACATGTATTCTGGATGGGTTTCAGGAAAATTATCTCCCAGAGCAGCCTTAGATGAGGCCCAACTGTTAGACAATGTAACAATATCAGAAATCTTTTTCTTTTCGATATCTTTTAAGATAGTTTTTGAGGCCTTTTCAAACCTTTGAAGGAATAATTCATATGCTGCTTCAAAGCTTAAGGCTGTAAATACTTGATTCGGAAGATTATTCTGGATAATGAACTCTTTGATTTTTGCAGGCAAGGGGTCATTTCCAGGATAATAAGGATTGATTCCAGTTTCAGCAAGGCTGGCCCTACGTAAAATTGTCTGGTTATAGATTCGATTAAGTGTTTTTACTAACATGTGATAACAGAAATATGTAGCTATTTAAATACTTTATTATCTATAATCTGCCCCAGGTCCTTCCACCGCTTCTCTTTGGTTGTGCTTCCTTCTGGTATCTTGCCAGGGGTAGCTTGCTGTCATGCTCCTGACACAAGCACTGTCAGCCCACTATAATCAAGAACTCTTTTATCGTTTTTCTTTCAGTAAGTTTTATATACTTGGTTCTCTTACTGTTTGTTCATGTCTAGGAAGTATACGTTGGTTATTGAGAAGGATTCTGATGGATGGTTTGTTTCTGAGGTAGTTGAGCTTCCTGGCTGCCATACGCAGGCTAAGACTCTTGATGAGCTTATGAAAAGGACAAAGGAGGCTATCCGCGCATATCTGAAAGAAGATGCAGGTCTTGAGGTTTCTGATTCTTTTGTCGGAGTCCAGCAGATAGAGGTCTGATATGCTTGGCAAAGCTGCCAAGGCTCACTGGAAAAGAGCTTGCATTGATCGTTGAAAAGTTCGGATTCATCTACAGCCACACGACAGGAAGCCATATGGTCTATAAGCATACTGATGGCAGAAGGACAACCATACCTCATCATGCAGGTGAGGAGATAGGTCCAGGACTCCTAAACAAGATAATAAAAAGAGACCTTGGGATATCAAGAGAAGAGTTCTTAGCTAAGCTCTAATCATGACCCTTCCACCCCTGCCTGCTTTCCTGTATCTTGCCAGGATAGCTTGCTGTCATGCTCCTGACACAAACACCGTCATCCCACCATAATTATAAAAGCGCCTATTATATTCTTTCGCCTATTGCTGCTGCTGTAATCTGCTCATACTTCCTTCTTATGGCCTCAAGAGGGGTTGCAACTTCAGTTTTTAAGTATCTCCTGTAAGTGTTTGCACATATTCCCAGTCTTGATGCTACTTCTTTTTGGGATATATGCCCTCTTTCTGCATCTAATATTTTTACAACACCTGCTAAGAAATCCTGGTAGGGTATTACCTGTTCTGGCTCTTCTGGTTGAATGTGAGAACCTGTTGGTTTTCGTTTTGAAGTTGGAACATATTTTCTCAAGGAGTTAGGGCACCTCCCTAACGATTCTGCAAGTTGGGCTTGTGTCATTAACCCTCTATTTTTTTCATAAGTCTTGACCAGTTCCAATGCACTTTCTCTTAATGAGAGTATCCTAAGATTTTTAGCAGCTCTTTTGCTCCCTTCACTGACACATGCTTCAATGCTTTCACTTAGGTGATCATATACCCTGCTGACATGGCAACGATATTGGAGGATTATCCTCTCTGCAGCCTTTCTCTGCTCATTTGTTAATGTTTTTTCTCTTTCATAAGCTTCTTTTATTGAATGTGCAAAGCCCATAAGCCAGACCATATTTTCATCTCTTTTTACGATATCATATATCCCCCTATCAAACATATCTTGGTCATGTTTGATTATTCTGGAAAGGTTTTCATGGACAATCTTTGAATGTTCCGGCTCCCTTTTTGCTCTTATATGGTCAATTATAAATTTCTCTATCAGTAATACTGCAAAATAATCCTCTTTTCTAGCGCCTTTTGTAGCTTGCCATCCTCCGAATTCTGCATCTGGAGATACAGGAAGCATACCTATCCTATATCCTCTATTTTCTCGCAGGTTTCTATAGAATAATCTTAGTGAAAGTGCTGCAAGTTTTTGCTCTCTTACTTTTCCTATACCTTTAAACTCTCCTGGATGGCTGTCTTCATCGCGGTTTATGGTCAGGGTAACAAGCTTTTGCTCATCACTCGTGAGCATTCTTTCCATCTTATAATCTATTGCGCTGATAAATCCAAATAAGAATTCAGCTCTGACTGAAGGCGGCCCTGAAACGTGCATTTTGAGCATTGTCTCAAGCTGTAGCAGATCATCAGGGTTAAATTCCGAAAGTTCATATGTTCCTGGCGCAAATGAATCAACATATGCTGCTGCTGCTTTTAGCTTTCTTTTTACGGCTGGAAACCATATACCTTCAATAATTTCATTAACGGTTCTAGTATCATACTGTACTAATACAGGTTGGTTCACTTCAGGCAATTTCTTTTCTTCAGGCACTTCAATCGGAGGCAGCCCAAATAGGGCGCCAATATATTCTGACTCTAAGCTTGATCCATGGAAGGTTCTCATCCGGATAGCTAGCCTTAGCCGTGGATCTTTTGTTGAAGAATAAACTGGATCATCTTCTATATTTTGGTTGCCGAACTCTTCCACCCTAAACACGGCATCGGGAAATGACATGATGGTATTAAATTGAAGCAGTTGGTTCATCAACCTGGTTTCTTTTTCATCAATAGCTTTTGTCGCATGACGCATTACCTCATCAATCCTAGGATCCTGCGCCCCCATAACATCTTTGTACCTTCCTTGTAGATCTATAAACGGGGCGGCAATTATCTCCTTTTCTCTTCGCACCCTCTCAAAAATGGCTTTTACTTTTAGGTCTATGCTACTCATGTTATGGGGGGTATTTATAATAGTATAAAAAGATTTCTATTGTAACTACTTTTAAGTGCTTAAAACAATAAGATTTATAAGTATCTGCCATTTCCTTCACCCAAGCGCGTATGTGAACTCGTATCCGTATGCTGCTGCGCTTATTATTGATCTTGGGTCTTGCAGCGTGTACCTCGTTTTTTGGTGCGTGAGAACTTGTAGTTTTTGTGGGTCTTGCGGGCATAGTATGTCCAGCTTTTCCCTGTGGAGGTTGTTTTGGTACAGAGTTGTGTTTTCGTCATATACCAGGATTATCGTGTCTGTTGATCTTATTAGCTTTGGGATTTAGTCCCTGCATATGTAAGAGCTGGAATTTTCCGGTTTTTTTATGGCAAGGTTTATATATTAGTGTTGAGTACTTTATCTTATGGATATGATCAGTATTCCGAGGAGTAAGTTGGTCAGGATTATTTCGGATGTTGAGAGTTTGGTCTCTCATTTTGAGGATCTTGATGTAAAGGATGATGATATTGTTAAGCGGCGTCTTAGGGATGTTAAGGGGGGCAGGATTGAAGGAAGGTCTGAAGCTGAGCTTGATTCTTATCTTAAGAGGCGCGGTGTAAAAGTTGAGTGAGTGGGTTATAAAAGAGCATCCTGACTTTTTTAGGGACTTGGATAAGCTTGGTGTTAGGGAGCTGCAAAACTTCTATCATAAGAAAGAGAAGATAAAGAGAAATCCTTTGAGGCTTAAGCATTTGAGTGGCGGGGAGAATTGCTATCGTGAGCCTATAACAGATAATGTGAGGCTTGTCTATTATGTTGAGGGAAAGTGTGTCTGGTTGCTTACTATAGGATCTCATAAGAGGGCGTTTAAGGATTATCTTAAGCGTTTGCATTCATTAAGGAAAAACTTAGGCCTGTAGGGCTTACCCTCACCCTGGCGCTTCTTAAAACCAAGCAGCATAAACGCCGTGATCTGCCCCTTTTTCACCCTAGTGCGTATGTGAACTCGTATCCGTATGCTGCTGCGCTTATTATTGATCTTGGGTCTTGCAGCGTGTACCTCGTTTTTTGGTGCGTGAGCACTTGGATTTTTTGCGGATCCTGCGGGCACAGTATGTCCAGCTTTTCCATATGGAGGTTGTTTTGGTACAGAGTTGTGTTTTCGTCATATACCAGGATTATCGTGTCTGTTGATCTTGTTAGCTTTGGGTTGAGCTGTATCATGGTGTGTGTCTCGTTTCTTTTCTCGTGGCTGTTAAAGTCTTCGTATCCCCCGTATTCTTCTTTTATCTTGTAGTAGTCATTGGGGATGGTGACTGTGAGTGTTGTGTTTGTTATGTTTAGGAGGTTTGAGCTGACTTTTGTTTTGACTTCTTGTTGTTTTGTGCTGTTAAGTGTTGCGTTTCTTTCTATTGTCATGTCTGTTATCTTTAGGAAGGATTGGTCTAGCTGCATTGTTGTCTTGGAATCTGATAGTCCGAGGTATGTGTGTTTGAGTGTGAGGCTTGCAAGGGTGTTGTCTTGCATGTAGTAGCGCAGGTAATTCACATAAGAGTTCAGAAAGAGCTTCTTGTCAACGAAGTCAACGAGCGTGTAGTCAAGCTTAGCTTGAGGAAATGACTGTTCAGGACTCTTTCGTAGGCACAGCGTGTACTGTGTGGAGTAAGTTGGAATCGCCAAGGCGAAGTCAACTCGAGTGTCGTTGTGGTTGTACATGTAAGCGGCGTTAGGCTTCATTGAGGCGCAGATAATTCCGTGGAAAAGAGTCGCATTCAAAATGGCAGTGTTATTGGCAAATATCGTCTCAGTGTAATCTGCGTGGTTGATTGTCATATTGCCACGGGTGAGGATGTAAGTGTGAAGCGGAATATACACGAGAGAGCCGTTCTCCCCTGCTTTAAAGGTTGAGTCGAGGAAGGCAGCATCCATGAGCGTAGCTTCGATTTCTAGCTCGGGGTCTAATCGCGTGACGTTACCCATGATGGTAAAAGTAGTATTCTTCGCCCCAGTATTCACCAAACCGTTGGCCATAACAGTCTCAGCCGACTCAACCCAGAACTTCGTAAAATTGCCCTTATACTTCTCAGTATCTGTGGACAGCCAGCCGTCAGTTGAAGTGATGACGTTTGCGTGAGCTATCGTAAGGTTCCCATCAACAAAGTGGATGTTCGTGACGTTTTTCATGGAAAGCGTCGTGGTGGGAGTTTGGATAACAATCTTATTAGCTGATGTAGCTTCCCAGGCATTAGTTGCACTTATCGTAATGTTAGTAGCATTAGCAAGAAACGTTCTTAGCGTCCTGTCAGGTGTCCGTATAAGAAGCTCCTGTGCAAGCCCTATCCTAGCAGGATTTGGAGCAGTGCCAGTAGGCGATGAGAAGATGTCAGGGTGAGCGCTAATCCCATCAAGGCCGGTTCCGTTGATGTTGCTTGAATTAAATGCTTTTGCGTAGTCGATTGTGATGTTATCGTCCATCATTTCTGCGTATCCGAAGTTATATACTGTGTATGTGCCAAAGTTATTGGAAAACGTCATGGAAAGACCGGGTTCTACCCGAGGGTTTATTCGCGTGGTGCTTCCGACTGTGTTTCTTGCGACAAATATCATTTTTGGCTTGCCGTTTTCCATTCGCTGTATGACTTCGATATTTGGAGTTTTTGCTGCCCATTCCTTTATCTGGTTGTATGTTGGTTTTGCCCACTGTCCGCTTTGGGTTTTGGCTTCCATTATCGTTTCGCCGTTAAGCTGCCTGAACCTAAGTGTTGCTCCTGTTTGCGCAAGTATTGTCTGTGTGATTACTATTCTTTTTCCGTCAAGTTCAAAGCTTACTCCGCTAAGTTTTCCCTGCCAGTACTCGACCTCAACTCCTTTAAGAGGCTCTGTCCCAAAATCTACCCTGCTGCCAGTCTTTTGAAATATGTGATCAGAAAGAAGCTGCCTAGTCTCAGCACCATACTTGGGATGGTTCATAAGCTTGGCAATGTTTCCCTTCATAGACTTAACCTGCTCAGGACTGTTGATATTTTCCATATTGATAACAGTCTTAATATCATCAGTAGTGAGCTTTCCCGAATCAAGCTTCTTATCAAAAGTATCCTGAAGGAAACCCCCATTCTTATCAGCGATAGGTGTCTCGGGGGTGATTTCGGAGGCTTGGGAGCCATCATAAGTCTGGGTAACTTCTCCACCAAACTTTGCTGCGTGAGATTCTTGTATTAATACTAGTAATAAAAGAATTAACACTGCTTTAGATAAAACGGCTCTTTTTCTCATTAAATTGAGATATTGCAAATAGACATATTTATAATTTACTAACTCAAACAGGAATAAGCATATCTATCCAGATGCCTTGAAGAACGCAGAGGCTATCCTTTTTCTGCATGGAAAGAAATAAATATGTTTTTGACCTGTAATAACACCATACCCTGCATCATAAAATGAGATACCTCTTTCTCCTCCAATCCTATTTATGGTACTCTCTAGTCTCGCAAGGTCAACACCATAATTTCTTAAAACTCTTTTAATAACTTCTCCGTATCGACCATTGTAATCTCTTGTGAACTGGCCAGATTGCGACCAACCAAAAATCTTTCTCCCATCCACCATAGGGGTAATCTTTGTTCTTGAGCCACAAATGCCCCTATTTAAATCATATTTAGGTGACCTTCTCAACCCGTCTAATAAATTATTGCCCCTATAAGGCGTTGCAATAGCGTATGCCTCATTCACTGGAATCGTGGTCCGGCACCCTTCCGCCCTCGCATCTTGCGGCATTATGTAGTCCCAGGCTACTTTTGCTAGTCCGCCTGCTGCTGTGACTCCTACTGTTAACCAGGCTATGTCTCCTGCTTTTTCTTTGGCTTTTGTTAAGAATGCTCTCCTATCTAGATCAACTGGCTTGCCTTTCTTTGCTTGCCGGACTTTTTGCTCAGTCCATGCTGTTTCGAGGAAGTTGTCTAAATCATGCATTTGACGTCACCCTTTGGAGAGCTCGCTCTCCTCTATACTTATCTAGGCGCTTCTACTATTTAAATCTTTCGCTCAATTCGTCATGATACGGTAGTGACGAAAGTGGGGGATGTGCGAGAACAGGCGAGAATGTATGGGCCTGGCTCAAAGTCGCTCCCCTTTTTCAGGTGCAGAATTGCATACCCTCTCCTGCCCTTTATGCAGTTTGGCATGTTTTTGGCCCTGTGTCAAGCAGTGCTGCATGGATAACAGAGGGTCTATGCGCCTGGCGCGTGGTAGTCTTTTGTCTTATGAGGACGAGTAAGGATATAGGCAAGTTTTTTGGCAGGCTTAGGGAGGAAAGGGGTATTTCCCAGGAGGCTGTCAGCGTCCATCTGGGAGTTCATCAGACAACGATTGGCAGAATGGAGGAGGGTAGGTCGCAGATTACAATTGAGCGCCTGGTTGGCCTCTGCGACTTTTTTGAGATTGCGGTTTGGTCTGTTTTTGGCGAGCCAGGATCGCTTGTTCAGCTTGGAAGCGCTGAGGCTGCAATCATTAGAGGTCTTGCCAGTGCTGACAGCAGAACGCGGCTTGCGATCGGCGTGCTGCTTGATTTGCCTGGCCCGCCCAACTGATTATCCTAATGAAATAGCATTATTTTCTTACTTTTAGCGGTATGTTCTGAATACTCCTTTAGGTGAAAGTAGTGGAGGCATTTGGTCTTGCTCCTCGGCTTTTAGTATCCTGTCTAGAGTTTCCTCTACTTGATCCATTGCTTCTATTAGATTTCCAACAGGTATTTTTGATCCGTATGTTTTAGTTGCTCCTTCCAGATCAAATTTTGGCTTTCCGTCTTGTTTGGCAAGCGCGTTGTATTTTGTTCGGCAATTTTTGCAAATTACCAAATGTGATTCTGCCTTTTCTAATCCTTCAGCATCAACGCCATCATCAAGCTCTCCTGAAGCATATTTTTCAATGTAGGGCCTGGCATTGCGGCACATAGCACTCTCGATTAAACGATTTGCTACCGATGCAGTAACTTTCATAATCAAGTCAAAAGTCTCGTTTATCTCTGCGTCTCTATAATTTCCGACTGCTCCTGATTCTCTCCACTTTGCCCAGTATCTTGGGTCTTTTGCTTTGCTATCATTTACCATTTTAATAATAACCCCACATCAATTTATGTTTGGGGTTAATTAGGAAGAGTATAAAAACCTTTCGCTATTTAACCACTATAAAGTAACACCAACCAGACCGCCGCCGGTCCTTCCACCACTGTTCTTTGGTTGTGGTTGCTTCCAGAATCTTGCTCGGGTGGATTGCTGTTGTGTCCGAGCCACATCCACCACAGCCTAAAATTATTATTAAGAATTCGTTTAGTTTCTTCTTATGGTTATTGTTTCGTTGTTGTAGGTGGTTATTGTAGTTCCATTTTGGTATTCTTCAAGTAGGGTTGCGTCTACCCATCTGCCTGTCAGGATATATGTTTCTGTCATCTCATCAACTGTTTCCCTTATGTATTTCAGCCTTACTGCTTGTGATGTGATGTAGTGGTCTACGTTTATCTCTTTCATCTCTGTGTCTGTAACCTTGATGCTCATGTCCACTTCGATCTTTACGTCGTTTTCTGCCAGCAAAACTTTTGCTTTTGGCTCTTCGCTTCTGACGCCCCATCCTTGTTTTCGAAACAGTGTGAAGGGGTTATCAAGGCACCCAGCAAGATTCTCCTCAACGTATCTTGAAAGCTGCTCTTCTATATCAGTAACAGAAGGGACATTGTTGCTAAGGTTGGATGCAAGAAAGCTCACATCATCAGAAGGAGTATTGACATAGTTTGAGGGATAGATATACCCTCCCCTGTTGCCTAGTGCGACAATACCCTCTCCGGACACTTTTGTTATGCAGTCAGTGACGTATCCGGAGATCGTGCCGCTGTCAAAGCTTATCTTATTGTTGCCTGAATAGCTTTTAAGGTACAATCCTATGATTACCGCAATAACAATGACTATCCCAAGCAGCATAAACGCCGTGATCTGCCCTTTTTTGCCCATAGTGCAGTCCTTAAACTGATGACTATTAAAGTTTTTCTGTCCTGATAATAATCTGAGCTTAAAACCCTCTCAAATAGGTGTGATCTTTATCCCTTCTTTTTCCTTGGTGAGAAACCCGTGTTTTCCTTCCCTGAGGTTTAGGTCTTCAGCTATGTCTTTTGGTATCCTTACAGCTAGGCTGTTGCCCCATTTTGAGAATCTTATCTCCTTCGTTTTTCTCAGCTGCCTGTATTTGTCAGCAAGCTTTTTTAGCTGGGGCATGGTCATTATCTCCTCTCCGCAGCCTCTGCATCTGTAGACCTCAAAGGCCACTCCATCCTGGTCAATCTTGTCTTTTAGGATTTCCATTTCTCCTTTTTTGCATACAGGGCACTTCATTGCTTTTTCCATTTTAATTTCCTCTTTCTATCGTCTTGATGATTATGAATTCCCCAAGGTCTTCCCCCACACAGATTATAGCGCCTTTTTTTGTTCTTTTTGTGATTCGTATCATGTTTTTTCCAAATCTGCAGGCCTTTCCGGTTTTTAACGCTGAGTACACTTGGTCGGGATATGCAATCTCCCTTTCCCTTGCGCGCTTAACAGCATGGACTGAAATCAATATCTTTTTCCCTTCAATAAAAACATCATCCATTATTGTATCTACATAGATATACATGTATATAAATGTTTCTATGGCTTTTCCGGAAATCCTTCAGTAAAGCTTAAATACGATAGCTGCTACTATACTATCATGGAAAGTGTCACATTGCTGGGATCTAAGAGCCGAAAGGAAGAGTCTTTAAGGAAGCTTGCAAAGCTAAAAGGCAGCCTTAAAGGCAAGGCAAGGATGAGCGATGAGGAAGCTGGTGAGATCGCGTTCAGAAAGATAGCGAAGAAGTTTAACCTGGACCTAGATTAGGTCTTCAGGCTTTCTGATTTCTACTTCTTCTGCTAATTCATAAAAATGCTTGTCTCTTGTGATAAGAACAACATCATTGTCTCTCGCTAATATCGCATGAAGAGCATCATTTTTTGGGATTCTTAGCTCTTTTGACAATCTCATAGCTTCTTTTAGCTGATTGAGCGATGATTCAACCTCTATAACCAGATCAGACGGGACTATCCTTATGATGCTTAGTATTGTTTCAGCAGAGTATACTCCTTTTAGCTCTTCTTCAACAATATCCGAGTAAATGATATTGTCTCCTTCTTCAATTATCTTGTTTATTAGCATAAGCGCCCACTCTCCAAGAGGCCGGAACTTATCCATCCTGTTCTCAAAATAGTCCATCCATATGCAAGTGTCAAGATAGTATCTCTTGGGCATGAAAAACTAGGCATAGAACTCCTTAATCAACCTTGACCCCTAATTTCCGGAAATCCTTCAGTAAAGCTTAAATACGATAGCTGCTACCTTATTATTATGAAAGCCGTCACTTTAATTAAATCAGGATCTGATGATAAAAAAGACAGCAAAGGATGTGATCCTGTCATCAGCCAGCTTTTGAGGGGGTTGGAAGATGTTAAAGCGGGCAGGATCAGAAGAGTAGCCTAATACTTCTTCAGGGCATCTCTTATCTGGTCATAATAGCCTTCAAGGTTTTCTTTTATGGACCTTATCCTATCTTTTTGTTCTTTCTTGTTACTTATAGCTACCATTAGGATGATGATAAGGTCTTCATATACAAGATAATATACCCTTTTTCCATCAAGCTTATTTTCCCTCAAAAAGCGATATCCTAATGGTTTTCCGGCATAGGGGTTTATGGAAAGCTTCTTTTCAAATTCATGTATATCTTCCTGTTCTGATCTGGACAGCTTGCTTAACTGCTTATCAAATTCATCAGTCCTGTAAACCCGAAACACCATCATTAAGAGCCTGAAAATTCCCCTTTATCAACCTTGACCATCACTTTTCGCAAATCCTTCAAAAAATCCGGAAATATAGAAAAGTATTTTAACCCCGGATGCCTAACCTGCTTAAAAAGAGAGGTTACTAGCCATGGCTGTTTTTAAGAAGAAGGAAAAGAATGTTTATGCAGCAACAGGCATAAGCACAAAAGAAGACCCTTCTGAGGCAGGAAGGGAGGCTGTGCAGATGGCTATCTCTAACATGAAAAGCCAGGGCTGCAAAGAAGGTCCTGATTTTGGATTCTTGTTCTGCTCCGGAGGAAAATACAGTCTTAAGGGTGACAAGCACATGCAAAAGCTTGTTGATGCTGCGCACAAGCAGTTCGTCTCTGAAAATCCTAACTGCCAGTGGATAGGCTGCACCACAGCTTCAGAGATCTCAACACAAGGTTACTCAAAAGAGTCAGTTGTCGCTATGGTCATAAGGTCAGAATTTATCAAGGTAGGAATTGGTGTAGGGTTGAGAGTCGATAAGGATCCTGCAAAAGCTGCAAAGCAGGCATTTGACCAGGCTACAAAACACATCCACATAGACAAGCAGCTTGACGCGTACATCCAGTACATGACCATGCAAAGGAAGTCGACATCTGAGCTCATAAAATACTCTCCATATCATCTCATAACCCTGATCCAGGGGCCTCTCAAGAAGCCTGGCAGGGAAGACGAGTTCATACATACTTTAAGGAAGGTGGCAGGACCTACTGTCCCTATCACAGGAGGGTCGTCTGCAGATGATTTCAACTTCAAGGCATCATACTGTTTTTATGACGGAAAGATATACAAGGAGGCTGCAATAGTCATGGCGATGGTATCCCATGTCAAGATATCCACAGGGACAGAGTCAGGTTTCAAGCCTACAGATAAGACTTATGTTGTCACAAAATGCAAAGGGAGGGTTGTGCAGGAGCTTAACAACAGGCCGGCTGCAGAAGTGTTGGCAGAAGGCTACGGCTCGACTGTTGACGAGCTTTCAGCATGGCACACCTCAGGATACCAGAACTGCTTTTTCCTAAACGAGAAGCACCCTATCCTGATAAATGCAGGGCCAGGAGTGTACCGCGTTGCGGTGTTTCACATGGTAAACCCAGACAAGAGCGTGGTGCTGGGATCAGGTGTAGCCGAGCACGAGGCGATAACTATAGGCGAGGCGACAAGGCAGGAAGTGATAAGGGCAGCTCCAAAAGCCCTTAAGGAAGCCATGGACAATGTTGGAGGCAAATTAGCTGCTGTCATCTGCTTTGACTGCGACCTAAGGCTGATGGCCCTAAAAGAAGATATTGTAAAAGAGCACAAAGAGATGAAGAAAGTCATAAAGAAAACTCCCATAATCGGGTTCTACACAAACGGAGAACAGTGCTTCCTTGGTGATTCATCTGCATGCCATGTCAATTACACTATCACTTGCCTTGCTATAAGTGATGTGCTGATGAGTTAGGCTGCTTTCTGGTCTGGGCCTTTATAAGGCATTCTTCTTGATACTTCAGTAACACACCATCTTCTTTCGTGGTCTCTAGGGGTGAAATTCACTTCAAGCACGTTTCCAAGACCTTTTGTTGTTGGTTGATTTAAGTGGTATCCCCAACTCCAATCTTCTCCAAAAACACTCGAGTTATAGAACTCCCTTTCAAAGAAGCCATAATCCTGGGTCCATACCGCAGCTTCTAGTATTTTTCCTCCAGGTTGTCTTCTTCCCATACCCTTCATAACTTGTCTTGCAGTTTTTTCATCACCTTTAATTACTGTAAGGACGGGATACATAGTTTCTCTATCTAAATATTTACCTACTGCTTCGCTTTCTAATGATTCGGTCATTTCTATTAATTTTGCTCCTTGGGCGTCTATATCTTCCCCTAACATGAAGTACCCTATTGAGCCTACTTTTTTTAGTGTGGGTTTTATCTTTCTGCCCCAATAATCATCGCTTACGTATACGATATCCGCTTCTTTATCTGTGCTTGGAAGAACACGTAGTCTACTCATTTGGGCTCTAAGCATTTCAATAAAAGTATCATATATTTCTGGATGGACTGTAATAGTATGTAATCTTTTGCATGCTCTCTTGTGGCTTAATGCAGACCATACTGCTTGAAAAGACGCGAGTTTTAAATTAGCATCTTTATGCACGTATCCTGAAGCCATATGTGACACATACCATGTTATGTTTCCTGGAGGCATAAGCTCTTTTCTTAACTCATTGATTGACTCCATCTTTAATTGCCCTTCTAAATGGATCTCTTTTATTCTGCAAGCAAAATTAAGATCAAGGAGATGATCCAGGCCTCCCATAAACAGGTTATGATTCATTCTGCGCATAACTTTTTGGCCTAGGTTAGGATTCTTTTTCGTGTCCCATGAGACTATCTGTATTGGGGGGCCGTCTTTACCTTCGATCTTGCCTTCACCAACTGCCTGTTTCCACGCTTTATTTATTGAGTTTGCTACTTGGTATTGGGCGTAAGGGTCTTTAGAATCAAGCTTAAGCAAAAGGCTGTTCCCGCCAAGGATAGCATTTATTATGCCATAAGCTCCAGTCATATACATGCTTGACTGAATGAAAATTCCGACAGTCCCAACACCTTTTATTAGGTTATGTTCTATGGATTTCGCGTCAAAAGGCCCTTTTGAGAGGTATTCATATGCTCTTTTCATCAATGCAGCAGCTTCTTTTCTGTCTTCAATAACAAATTTATGTGCGCATAGGTTTGTCCTGCAGATAACCTCATCAAGAGAATCATCGTTTTCCAGTATCTCCCCTGCTATTTTCAATATATCTAGTCTTTGCTTTACTGTCAGCTTGCCCCAGGATTCATAAGCCTTTTCACAGCTGTCCATCGCCTGTTCAACAACTGCCTCGCTGTTGTCAGGCATAGTGCCCATAATAACTTTCGGGTCTGCAAAATCTTTAACTAGTATAATCCCATTTTTGTGAGCATCAGCGACCACATTACCATTGATTATCGTCTCAATGTTATAATCATACAATTCTACTTCAAGGGGGAGGCCTTGTTTCATCCTTTCAATTATATCCCTTTCCCAGTAAACTTGCTGCGAATATTTCACTGCATCCAATAATATCCCTTCTTGTGCAGCCCGGTCTTCGCTGTCTTTTTTGTCCAAAAACCCCCATGGCGAGTAGAGCCTTAATATATTTTTAAGAGAAACATTTTCATCCTTTGCAAATCCTGTGTTGAATATCACAGGAATGTAAGGATCATATCTTGTGATTGATTCTTTTGTTTGAAATCCGTCCATCCCTGGCATGAATATGTCTAGTAAGACAGCATTAACCCTATGTTCCCTGATAAGCCTTAATCCCTCATCACCATTTGATGCCCGTAAAACATTATATCTTGTTCGATATTTATCGTATATACCGTTTAGTACAGCTTCATCATCATCTATAACAAGAAGAGTAGGTTTAGCTGGGTCTATATCTACCGTTTCTTCTTTTGGTTTGTCTTCTCCTTGAAGTGCCTTTATCCGTATTTCTAATTCTGATTCTACCATTGTATTATCTTCTTATTTGGTGTGCTTCTTCTCCTTTTATTATTTTCTATATTGGGATTTTTATGATGAATGAGGACCCTTCTCCTTCTTTTGAGACAACAATTATAGATCCATTGTATACCTCTTCTGTGACCCTTTTTGCAAATGAGAGCCCAAGACCAAACCCTTTATGTTCAGGGTTTACTTGATATAACGGCTCAAAAATGCGCTCAACTACTTCTGGTCTCATGCCTATTCCTGTGTCTACGATATTGACTACTAAGTACTCCTGTCCGTTATCTCTTTCTTCATAGGCTTTAAGAGTTATTGTCTTTTCTTTTCCAGAATCTTGGTCATTTGTTAGTGCTTTTATCGAATTATTGAAAATTTCTTCAAATATATATGCAAGAGTTTCTTCGTCCCCTCTTATCATTTCGGCAGGATCAATATGATTAATTATCCTTATTCCCCCGCTTTCAATCCTTTCTCTGTAAGGATCAATATATCCTCTAAAAAGGGTGTGGAGGCTTAAGCTATCACTCCCTCTTTTGTATTGATCTATCTTAGTGTATTTTGTCAACCCGTTTGCTATCTGTAGCGCTCTTTCTGCTCCTGAATGTACTCTACTTATTTTGTCGTCTAGGTCATTTATCAATTTAGCAGCATTATTTAACAGGTCCACTGAACTGCTTATCAGTTCATCTATAGATATGTTCCCTTGTTTAGCAGATATAAGATATTCTGTGAATTTGCTCAGGCATCTTTCTAAATATCTTACTTCTCCTATTATCTCACCTTCTTCTGTGAGTTTCAAACTTTTTTGTCTTTCGTCTGGATGGTATTGGGTCATCGATGTCAAGGTATCTAGAATCCCTCCGATTATGCTTCCTGCATGATGGCCTACTCTCCCAGCAAAATTAAGCTGCTGTCCTTTTTCAGCTGTTCTTCTAGTCTCTGTAATCAATTGTCCTTGTGTTTCTATTAATTGTTTATATCTTGTTTCTGCTAATGCAAGTGCTTCTCTTAATTCCTTTGTCCTTTCTTCAATTATTCGCTCTTGCTCTAATGTTTTAAATGTTAATAATAAGTGATCCAAATCATCTGCTTGACGGTTATCCGGGAAGAATATGCTCTCTAAAAAGATTAGTGCCCTGTATCCCATTGGTACATGGGTCCAGTCTATATTAAAGATGCAGTCATTATCTCCTCGTGTGATGCATTCTCTTTCTTTGACCACGATGTCTCTTGCTCCAACATATTTTCCCATCCCCGTGTAAATGCCTGCGTTCCAATCACATACATCTTGAGACACTTCCTTAGGATTTCTGAATCTTCTTGTGTAATTTAAAGGGATAATAGTATTGCCTCTGATATAAGATGTAGGAGATGGATTTTTTGTCTTGTTCATCTTTCTGTTTATTTTACTGGCTAATTTTATCAGAAGGTTAGGGGATAATAACCTTAACATTTGGAACCTTTTTGGCAGTTTTTCTAACATCATCATATATCCTGCCCACACTCCTGCTCTATACACTGGCCTGTGGCCCCCTATAACTTCTGCCGCTCTTTTGAGGAGCAGTTGGGAAAACTCGTTGCTTACCCAATATCTTTTGTCTCTTAGATGCTCTTCTTTTACTTGGTAAGCTAGATGGGGGTTGTTAGGGTCTTGAATAAGGAATTTTGGATTGTTGATCAGCCCTTTCAGAACTGCGTCAACTGCTGACCTTCCTTTCAAGCCACTGGCGTGGTCATCCATCTTTTCAATATAATCCAGTAAATAACCCCAGTTACGGTTTGATACTTCATTTCTCATAACATTTGTGAGGTAGATAGGGGTTAGTACTTTAACTGTAGAATCTGCCGCTACTAAAAAATCAAGCCCATCCTTTTCTGTCATCAGAGCATCAATTGGGTCATCATGTATAGGGATAGTGACTCCTGGCCTGATTAACTTAAAGATAGCTCTTTCAGTAGTGTATTCTGGTTCAGCTTTTTTTGCTGCGTCTTCAGAGAGAGGTAACAATAGTATGTCTGGTCGATTTAGCTGTTTAATTGCTTCTGGATCATAATTACAGCTTCCCAAAAATGAGATCCTTGTCCCATTGAAATCGATATCGTATAATAGTGTAGATCCTTCCGGATGTTTTTTATGCTCCCTTGCTAGTTTTATGGTCTTGGCTAGCTGGGAGGGTTTAAGTAGTGCTTTTTTGATGTAGTCCCATTTTCTGACTTTTGCGTGTTTTGATGGGGCAATATTTACATTGTATCCTTGTCCTTTGACAAGTTCTCCATTTTCAACCCAATTGATTCTGTTTTCTTCTTCAAATCTAGAGATAATCTTCATTAATTCACTTGAATCCTTAAGTGATTGGTGTGCTTCTCTGATCTCTTTCGGGGCAATGATGGAGAATCCTTGTTTTAAAAGGAATCCTAATTCTTTAGCTCTGAAACCATGATCGTAATGGCCATGCGAGAACATAGCGACCCTTTCAGAAGAATTATCTGATCCTATGGCCGCTTTTATTGATGATTCATTAGCATCAGTCATATAGGGGTCAAGAAGAAGCAGACTATCCTGGCCAGATATAACTACTCCTGCATTTCCGGTTCTTCTGACATGATTTTCTACAAATTCATCAAGAGTTCTTCTTACTGCTTCAGTCATATGTGTTGTTATTATTAAGTGATATATAAAACTTTTTGTATTTTTGGTTTTATTCCTTCACTAATTTCATATCTTTTAGGACTATTTTTAGGTATTTCTTAAGAAGGCTTAATGGGGCAATCTGGAACAACTTCACTTTCCTTAAGAATATCAGGAAAAATACGAGAATATTTTCAATTTTTGTGTTAAAATCTGCTTTTGGAAGGGAGTGATTATAATAAGGCTTATGAAGAAAGAATCTTTTCCTGAAATTATACCCTTCTTTTTTTAGTTTTAGGGGTTTTCTTTGTGAAATCATTATTTTTGACTTGTCAATCTCACTCTTTTCAATCATAGCAAAATCTTTCTCTTTTAATATTCCTGTTCTTTCTATAAAAACAGACCATCCTCCTTTATCTCCTGCCTTTTCAAGGCACCAGGCATCTCCTACAGAGAGGTCTGCTAGTTCATTTGTATGATCAATGCATTTAAGGCATCTCTTATTGATAAATGGGAGGGTGAGAGGGTAGTAAAGGTATTCTTTTATAGGGAAGGGTGTGCTTTTTTCTTTCGAAATAAACTCAAGATTCCCTGGCCATTTGCCTTCTCTAAACTTGATATTTGTTATATCTTTCAGGTTTACCTTTGTTTTTTTAGCAATGAAAGGTAGATAGCTCCGGTGGGGAACATATTCACAAAAAAGGCCTATCTTGTATTTTATTCTGTCCTTAACCCTTTTTTCAATTTGTTCAGCTTTTCTTAACCCATGTATCTGGCAGGGCAAACCTACAAATGCGTACTTTCCTTCCTCTTTAAGCACTTCGCTTATCATAACATTCATAGGTATTGACACATATTTTGACTGCATGGCTTTTATCATATCATTTTTAGTTCGTGCTATAACCGGCTTAGGATGTAGGATGTCTTCTGTTGTTGTTGCTACGATAACACCATCTACTGCTTTGCTTTCAAGGAGGCTTATCCCAATCGATGTCACAATCCCCCCTGAGGAGGAGCCCAACCTAATCTTCTTTTCTTTTGAGTAGCCCATATAGCATCTTCTGGTATTTCCGAGATAAGAGTCCCCTTTCCTTTTCCCAAAAACAGAATTATTTAAGGATTTGAAATCGACTTCTGCACCAGGACAGGATCTGATGCATTTCTGGCACTTGCTGCAGTTGCTTCCTACTTTCGGATACCATTCTCCATCCTTACCAATGACCATCTTAATATTGTTATTAGGGCATATCCCTTCACAAGTACCACACTGCGTGCAAAGATTATGTCTTACTATACTCTGGATCATAAGACATACCTCTTCAGCTTATTTTCATCAGTTTCTACGCCTAAACCATAACCTTTGATATCTTTCCCTATACCATCACGTCTAAAAGTCAAATCTTCTTTTGTTATATCGTCCTTTAGAAGAAAACGATTATAACTACCTTCTACATAGATCAGGTCAGGGT
Organism: Candidatus Woesearchaeota archaeon; assembly: GCA_046705145.1. Taxonomy (GTDB): domain Archaea; phylum Nanobdellota; class Nanobdellia; order Woesearchaeales; family JBJKQO01; genus JBJKQO01. The sequence continues at coordinate 33,027 of JBJKQO010000011.1, read as the reverse complement.
GGCTGCACGCAAAATGTCTTCCTGCAGCGGATAATATACCTGATTCCCCCACCTGACATCCAAGCATGCATTTTATCCCTTTTTTCTTTGCGTAATCATATATCTCTTTGCTTTTGATAAGACCTCCACATTTTGATATCCTTATATTAAATATTACTCTTCTGTCAAGTTTAGTTGCATCTTCCATGTTGCATAAAGATTCATCTGCAATAAGGGGTATATCAACAGACTTTGCAACTTGATTCATCTCTTTTAAGGTTTTGACAGGTTGCTCGCATGATCTTACTCCCATCTTTTTTAATATTTCAATGTGCCTTATTGCTTCGTCTACATTCCACGCGCAATTTGCATCAACGTGTATTTCTGTCTTTTTTCCCATTAACTTTCTGACAGTATTGATTCTTTTTATGTCATCCCCAGTCCCTACTTTTACTTTAGCGCTTTTGATACCAAACAGCCTCATCTTAAATATCTGCATCTTGTTCTCTTCTGCAGAAACAGCTCCGCTATAAACCACCTGGTCCCTCTTGGTTCCTCCGGTTACTTGGCTTGCGCTTTTTTTGAAGTGTTTACCAAAACTGTCTATAAGGGCAAGTTCTACTGCGCATAACGCGCAATTACTTTTTTTACCTATCTTAAGTGCTTTAATACTCTTGCATAATTCATTATAGTCTTTAGCATCCCACTTCTTAATTGTTGGAGCATAAATCTTTTCTATGGCTTTTATGACGCTATCTTGGGTTTCTCCTGTGACATATTCTCTCGGTAACGCTTCTCCCCATCCAAAGGTTCCGTCTTCAAGTTCGATCTTGGTAAATACACTTTCTGAATGCAACCTTGACGTATGGCTGATAACAAATTTTTTTCTAAAGGGTAAGTCAACTTTATAGGAATTTATCATTTTTATTCTCAATTTGTCACCACCGTCTTGATGTCGAACTGGCTTTCAAATTCAGGGTCTTCTGTTAGTGAAGGAATTTTTACTTGGGCATCATGGGCTCCTGCTTCAGTCTTTTTTCTATGTAACTTGGAATACCCGTTAGAATGTACTATCTTTAAAATTGGTTTTCCTAGCCTCTCAGATTGTCGTTTCTTGTTGTATTCTATGTTCAGCTTTTTTAGTTCATCATCAAACAAGACTATTAATTTTTTTAATCTTTTTAAATCGCATTTTTCATGCAATTCGAGAAGAATATCATATCTGGGAGTTTTACCAAATTTAGCGCATACTGTAAACTCATGGACGGGTACTTCAAGCCTTTTGCTAGCAAATCGCATAGCAGTTACTACTTGCCATTCTGTTATTTTTTCACCCGTTATTGATGTAACATGAGCCCCCTTATGCATAAATTGAATGATAGGCGTTTTGTTGTAAAAACCGACTACCTTAATTATGTCATCAGTAAAGTATCTGTATAACCCACTTATGTTTGTGATAACCATAAAATATTCTTCATCCATCTCTAGTTCCCACACCAGGTAAATTCTTTTGTTTTTCTTGTGGATTTGATTGGTCTTTATAAATTCGAAAAATAGGGAGTCAACTGTTAATACGCCCCCGGTTGCTTCATCACTTATCGAAATGCTGCTTTGTCCTTCAGTAGATATAAGGCCTATATCTCTTACAGGAATCTTGCCAAAATATTTTGGAAACTGCCTGAGGTAAATAGGAAGAGTCCCTTCCTTCCAACATCCTACCACAGAAAGAAATTTCCAGATATCTTTGGGGATTAACCCTTGTTTGCTCTTGTCAATATGTATTAATTCAAGAGCACGTTTGGGGTTTGGCTTAAACTTAAGTTTTTCTCTCACATTCTCTTCTATGTTGTATTTTTTGCTTAATGTTCCATTCTCGATATCCATGAATATATCTTCTTTATATTCTTCAATCTTTTTGCAAAGTATGAGAATCATACTAGGGTTAGGTGTGATGATAGCAGAGATTTCCTGCTCAAGAGCAATTCTTAGGATGCAGTAATATTTTGCATCATAATCCTTTATAGTATACACAAAATAAGGGATGCTAAAAAAATGTTTTATTATGCTTGTTTGGTTGTTATTAATAACTCCTGAAATCGAGCCATAAGGAATCCCGCTTTTTGTGAAACCTTCTTTGTCTACGCCCACCATAGTCAATATCTTTCCTCTGAAAAGGGAAGGGTGGCTTTTATAGCAATAATAAGTCCATATATCCCAATTTCTCTGATATTGATTAACAAATTTGTGTGTGATAGGAACATACTTAGGAGTTCCAGTTGTTCCAGACGTCATCCCAAACATGAACACTTTATCATGAGTTAAGATATATTGGTCGCCTTTGCCCTTTATTTTTTCAATTTGCTTAATCTCTTCATACTTTTTGATTGGGACATATCTCTGAAAATCATTTATATTACTAATCTTTGAAAAATGATATCTTTTTCCAAAAGGCGTATTCTTATTTTTTCTGATTAAGTTTCTTAGAAACTTTTTTTGATAATATTCTGGATCTTTTGTTGATTTTATGAATCCTTTTACTACTCTTAAACGTCTTATGGCTTGCGCAATAAAAGTAAGGAAACTCATCTTCCCCACTTCACCTTCTCTGCTGCTTCCTCTCCGTCTTTGATAAGCTCTTTTGTGAACCTGAAGTCTGTAAGGTGTATGTTCTTTATTGGGGGGCGTATCTCGATTATGTTCTTATGCATCTTTTTTGCTATATCCAACTCATCCCTTATGAGCTGGTTCTCCACAAGGGCAGTCGCGTGATGCGTGCATTCTGAAAGGTTGTTCTTCTCAAAAGCGTACTTTTCAAAGACTCTCACATTTATGAGTATTATCTTGTTGCATTTCAGCCTAACAGCTTCCTTCACCCCGAAATAACTGCTTATGCTTCCGTCTATGTAAGGCACACCGTTTATCTTTACCGGAGGGAAGAATGGGGGGCTTGAGCAGCTTGCAACGACAGGGTCAAAAAGCTTGCCTTTAGTGAAGAATTCCGGCTCTCCGCTTATCATGTTCGTGCAGTTCACATGGAGGGGTATGTCAAGTTCTTCGAGATTTCGCACGCTTATGTATTTTTTTAGCTGGTTATATATCCCTTTGTTTGAATAGAATGATCTTGCGTGGTGGAACCTAAAGAACACTTCAGGATTAAGGGGAAAAAAAGACCTTTTGCTTGCTTTTTCCCAGATCATCTCGAGTTTTTTCAGGTTTTCATCGATGTCCTTGCCGTTGCAAAGTACCACGCCATTTAAGGCGCCAACGCTCGTCCCGATTATCAGGTCAGGCACGATCTTGCTTAGGATGACCTTGCATGCACCTAGCTCTATCGCCCCTTTGCTGCCTCCTCCTGGAAGTATGAGTGCTGTCTTCATATGTGTAACTTTACCTTTCTCCATTTATATATTTTTCTCAGTTAAGAACCAAAAACCTTATATACAACAGTAAATTTATACTTCCACATGGATACATTAATTTCCATATTGGGGCTGTTCTTCAAAATGCCAAGTGAAGGATTCCATATAAGGGAAGTCGCTAGGATCACCCAGATCAACCACACGACCGTAAGGCAATTCCTTAATAGGTTTGAAAAAGAAGGGATATTGCAAAAGGTTCAGTCAAAGCCATATCCTTTATTCATCTCAAACGAGAAGTCAAAGAAATATCTGAACCTGAAGCTATTCTATAATCTGGAAAAGCTAAGGATGTCAAATCTGATTGAGGCGCTGGAAAAGGAGTATGATCTTCCTGTCATAATCCTTTTTGGAAGCTATGCCAAGGCTTTGGATGACCATGATAGTGATATAGACATCTGTATCATTACAGATATAAAAAAACGGTTTGACCGAAAATCCTTCGAAAAAATCTTGGAAAGGCATATTAGTCTCCATTTTTATACTGAAAATGAATTCAAGAATGCTACTGTAAGCAACCCGGATCTGATCAATAGCATATGCAATGGGTTGACTTTATCTGGCCAGATTGAAGTCCTAAGATGAGTTTTGAGCAAAGGATAATAAATGGTTCTATCAAACCAATACCTATAGACAATATTCGGGCAAAGGGGCTTATTAAGTCATCAAGGCAGGCGATCGAGACAGCAAGAGCTATCCCACTTAATCAGACTACAGGAAAAAGCATTCTCCGTGAACTCTATGAAGGGTTAAGACAATATCTCGAGGCATTAGGCTACAAGAAAGGGTATAAGTTCTTGTCTCATGAAGCTATAACCTACTTTGTCAAAGAAATATTGAATAATGAGGAGATAGCATTAAAATTTGACAGGTATCGAAGGATAAGGAACAAGATCAACTATTACGGAGAGGATATTTCTTTAGAGACAGTCAAGCAGGCTTTGGAAGACTTCCCTATGATCCTAGATAAGTTGAAAAGTCATGAATAGATCAGAACCACTTCTCAAGGAGGTGCTCGATCTTGTTTTTTATCGGGTCGAACAGGAATGCTATGACTACTGCCATAACGACAGATGTCACGAGTGAGTGTAGCCCGAATGTCTCAAGGGTCGTGACTTTCAGTATCTCTTTCCAGAACTCGTTTATGGTCACAAGTATGAATACGAAAACTGTTACTATCGCTGTCTTGTGGAGCAGCAGCTTGTTCATCTTTTTCCATTTTCCGACGCTTATCTGCTCTTCCTTAAACCCGTCTTCAACTGCTATCGAGTCTATCACCATGTCTTTTACAGGCGTTTCAGGAAGAAGATTGTGAAGAGCTTTCTTGAGCCCTTTTGCGAACATGTCTGCGTCTTTCTTGTTTATGAAGTGCGCTTTTAGGGTGAGAGGCCTTTCCCCTATGACTTCCATAAATCCTCCTTTCTTGAACAGGAACTTTACCATGAACACGCCGAAGTCCTTGCTGTTTCCGATGTGGTGTATCTTGTGGCCTGAGTGCTTCTCAACGTGCTTTATGAACTCCCTTAGCTCTTTTTCTACGCGTTCTTCCTCTTTTATCTGCTGGTCAAGCTCTGAGAACTCCTTTTTTGCGCAGCCTAAAAGCTCGTTTACGTCAACGAAATGCACTACCTTGTAGTCTCCTTTTAGCCTGTGCTCCATACTTCTTGCTGTAGCCTGCTTAGTTTATAAATCTTCTTTATTATTTATTACCACTCCAAAATAGAAATACTTAAATATCATGATTTCTTTTAGACATTGATAACCTAAAGGGGGTCTTTTAAAATGGGTGCTAAAAACGGAATACTTATGAGCATTGCAGCTTTTTTTTATGTCATATCTCTAATAATGATAATATTTCCAAAAGGACTTTTGTTCTTCCCTGAATTCCTTATCCTGGGGATGCTTATAGTTGTCCTTCCGGCGATAATCGGGGGGATATACAACAGGAGGAACTGGGCATGGTCCCTTCTTTCCTTTGTCTTTGGGGTGATGCTTGTGAACGCAACCTACCTCTACTTTAAGACATCCCAGCTGTCATGGTTTGTGATCATGTTCATAATCTCTGTCTTCGGGTTCATATACTCTGTGCTTCACATGAGGTCATATGAGGACATGGAGCTTAGCAGGATGAGGTACAAGGTCAGGAAAGGCGATGTGGGAAAAGGCGCTGTTGTCGAGCCGATAAGGCAGCTTAAGGACGCTGAAGTCCTAAAGGTCTATGAGCGCGAGCTTGAGGAGAAAAAGGCGACCTTTGAGCCTGGCAAGTACGTCGCAAGCAAGACAGGATCAGTATACCACAGCCCTAAGTGCGACTGGGCAAAGAAGATCCAGAAGAAGAACCAGGTATGGTTCGAGACAGATGCGCAGGCGAGAAAGGCAGGGCTTAAGAAGCACGACTGCGTGAAGAAGTGAACTTTCGAAAATCTTGCGAAAAAATATGGGCAACATATTAATTTAGCAAATCTTTCTTTTTTTTGATGTATCTTGATAGGATTAAGAGGCTATTATCATCTTTAGATGGATCAAGGATAGTCTTCAAGGCTCATTTTTACTTGAGGGCTATGGAAAGGCCGATTTCGGAAGGTCTTATAAAGAAATACATAAAAAAGACAGACAAGCTTTTAAAGGTAGAAAGACTCTTTTCTACGATTGGTGAAGAAGAAAAATTCAAGTTGTGGTTTAAGCTAAGCAATAAGTATGATTTGGTGATTGTTGCTGTATTTTCCAAGAAACATTTATATATCATCACGGCTTGGAATACTATAAGAAGATGGAACAGACAAGGATAGTATATGATAAGGAGGAAGATATCCTTCTCCTGACAAGAGGGAGAAAAGTCAAGACATCTATCGATATAGGTGACTTCATCGTAGATATCGATATGAAAGGCTTTGTCAGTGCGATTGAGATACTGAATGCTTCGGATAACCTTAAGCTTTCTGAAGTCCAGCTGTCAGAACTAAAAAAAGCTTCCATGGTAGTCACATACAAGCCAGGTTATGTTTACATATACCTGGTGATGCAGTTTAAGAATATGGAAAAAGATATCACCATCCCTCTAGTCTTGGACTTAGGCCATAGGGCGGTCAGCACAGAAAAGACTAATTTTGCCGTTGCTTGATCTCTTTTTTAATCTTTTCAAAGATATCTTCTGAATAGCTTTCCTTGTACTTTTTCGCAAGGAGAATCAGCTTTTGAGAGTCCACCTTGGCCCCTTTCTCTTTAAGGAGGGCTGTCAGCATGCTGCTTGTGATGAACTGGCATAGCTGTGTCACGTTTTTTGGCTTTTTTGCTATGTGCATCCTCTCAAAATCTATCATCGTCACCTTGCCGTCTGGGCCTATGATGACGTGCTTTACTGGATGATGCATCTCTTCCTTGTCAGCTCCCCTGGCATCCATCTTGCGGCACTGGTCGAAAAGCGAGCAGATCACCTTGATGACTGCTGCTTTTGAGGCTGTCTTTGCATAGTCAAGTATGAACTTTCCTTCTGCAAACTCGTATGTGACATAGTCTTCTCCTTTCATCATGAGCCTGGGGCCTATCCCTATCTTGTTCATGTCCTTTAGCCAGGATGCCTCGTTTTCTGTCCTGCCTAAGGCTTCGCTTGACTTTCTTTTTACCTTCACGGCGATCTTCTTCCCTTTCAGCTTTCCTGTGAACACTTCCCCTCTTTTGCCGCGTGCAAGAAACTTTAGTCCTTTCACGCCTTTTTTCTCAAGCTCTTCTAGTTCTGCGCTTTTTGTTATCCTGTAGACATACAGCTTCTCATAGAACACATCCTGCCTGGAAAGCTCCTGCGCGACAAGCATGTTCTTCCTTATGAACTCGTCTACTTTTAGCTTTTTTGTTAGGCTTGAGAAAAGCAAGAGGACCTGTCCTTTTGGAGCAAGATATTTTCCTGCTTCAGAAAGGAACCTTTCTATGGTCTCATAGCCGTGCCTGCCTCCGTAAAGCGCAGCATCCTCTATCCCTGGATCCTGCGGAAGGTAGGGGGGGTTGAATATTATGGTGTCAAAAATGATGTTCTTGTTCCTGAAACATGAGAATAGGTCTGATCTGCACGCTGTTACCTTCTTGTTTGTCTTAATTGTTTTGACAGCAAGAGGGTTTATGTCAGCTGCATATACTTTTTTTGCTCTTTTTAGCGCGGCTTCTGCCAGTATGCCTGAGCCTGTTCCCATGTCAAGAACTGTGCCGTATGAAAGCTTTTCTACCTGCTCTTTGAGAAGAAGCGAGTCTTCGCGCGGCTCATATATCTCAGGACTCATTTTCCGCTTACTGCAACGAAGTATTCCTCTACCCTGTCAACTATGGATTTGAGATAGAACTTCTTTATCTTTTCCTCAAATATGTCAACAAGCTTTGCTTTTTCAGTTATCCTGTACTTGTTCTCGAACTTTTCTATGAGAAACATCTCCTTTAGCCTTCTTATCTGCCTTCTGAGGTTTGATGATGCTATGCCGGTCATCTCAAGCTTGTGCTTCTTGCGGTTCTGAACGACCTTTTTCTCTATCTCTGATGCTGTCAAAGGCTTTTTTGACTTGATTATCACATGAAGCACGTCAACGATAACATCCCTGGAGTCTCCTGGCTGAAGCAGCCCTATCGAAAGAAGGAGTTTTTTTACAAGCTGCCTTTCCTTTAGCTGGTAAGGCTTCTCGTACTTGCGAAGTATTATTTCAGCTAGAGGTGTCTCTTTGCTGACTTTCTTTTTTGCCATGTTTTTCCCCACTAAGCCTATTTTTGCTTTCCGTCGATAAGTCCCTGGACTATCTTCTCGACTTCATCCATGTCCACGCTGTCTGTCAGCTTTTCAGCTTTCGTCTCTTCCTTTTTTTCAGCGCTGCTTAGCATAGCCTGGATAAACTTCTGTTTCTCTTCGTCTTTCATGCATACAACCAGAACTATAAAGTATATAAAGTTTGTTGTTGATTACACCTTCACTTCTTCCTTCTTCTCTTTCATCACGCTTCTTGCCATCGCGTCTTTGAGGGTCTCGTTCGCTTCAAGGAGAGACTTGGCTTTCTCATCATCTTTTTTTGATGGCTTTGTAAGCCTGTCTGTTATCTTAGTGACTGACTCAAGTGTCCTTAATGTGATATCTCTTTTCCATTCTATATCATGCGAGTTCATCTGTTCTATGAGGTCAACTATCTTTGTGAGGGACATCCTCACGCTGTTTATCAGCAGCTCTTTTTTCAGGGGGTCAAGCTCAAGGATAAAGACTGTTTTGTCGTTGCTCTTGTTCATAAGGAGAGATATCTCTTCAAGCGAGGTCTCAAATGATGAGAATGTTGCCCAAAGGTCATTGATCTCCCTTTTCTTGATTATCCCTTCCTCTATCTTGCTTGAGAACCGGTTTATGTCGACCCTGAAAAGATATAATGATGATTTTAGCCTGTTTACCCTTTCGGAGAAAGATATCTCGTATATCTCCTTGAGGATGGTCTCCTGCTTGATAGACACGAGTTTTGATGTCACGACAGCAAAAAGGGTCAATCCTAATATGACTTCTATAACTGCAAGAAACCTCTCATGGCCGCCTACAGGCCTTACATCTCCAAGACCAGTTGATGTTGCTGTCATGAAGCTGAAGTATATGTTCTCAAAGATGCCTGTCACCTTGTCCCCGCTTACCGAGACAAGGTATGTCGTATCTGAGCTTAAGAGGTAGTACCCCAGCCCGAAGAACACTATTATGATTATCCATATTATGAACACCCACTTGAAGTCCAGCGCCTCAAACACCCTTTCTATGAACTTAAGCCTTTTTTTTTCTATTATGCTTATCAGGGGCACCTGGTTTTCGCTGTCCGCCTCTTTTTTAAGAAGTCCCATCAGGTGATATCAGTGAGCTCCTCATTTATAATTATTTTGTTTTTCTTGGCTGAGGGCATACTATACCTCAAAAACCGTTAAATATAAAAATAAGGTTATCACCTTAATCGCTATGTCAAGAGGAGACCGTAATAATTCTGAGACCAGCCGTGATGAAGCGGAGATGCCTAGCGTCCAATATGCTAAGATAGAGGCCTATGTGAGGAAGCAGTTTGAGAAAGGAAAGTCTGAGAAAGAGGTTAAAAAAAGCCTTCTTTCTGCAGGATGGCCTAAGGCGATGGTGGCAGATATAATCTCTTCTGTCAGGCAGAACCGCAGCTCTGCTCCTTTGCAGGCAAGGCAGGCACAGGATGATAATCATGAAGATGCGTTGATAAAGATAAATAACATTTCCAAGAGCTTTGGCCAGAAGAAGGTCTTAAACTCGATAAACCTTAACATAAAGCCTGGTGAGGTCTTTGGGATAATAGGTCTTTCAGGCTCTGGCAAGACAACGCTCCTTAACTCGATAGTCGGCTTTCTTGAGCCTGATGAAGGGGAGATCCTTTATCTTTGCGACCTTCCGAAGGGCAACAGGAAGCACATCTCTGTCACGACAGGATCTGATCACGTAAAGCGAGCTTTTGGGTTCGCTACCCAGGATCCTTCTTTTTATTCTAGGCTTACTGCAGAGGAGAACCTTGACCATTTCGGCTCCCTGTATAAGATGAAGAAAAAGGACCGCAAGCAGAATATAGAGAAGCTTTTGGCACTGACCGAGCTTCTTGACTCAAAGAAGACTCTTGCGGGAAACCTTTCAGGAGGCATGCAAAAACGCCTTGGAGTGGCGTGTTCGCTGATACATAATCCTAAGGTCATAATAATGGATGAGCCGACAGCTGATCTTGACCCTTTCCTGAGAAAGGAGATGTGGCACCTGATAAAGAAGATCAATTCTGAAGGTACCACAGTCATATTGACGTCTCACTTCCTGTCAGAGATAGAGCATCTCTGCCATAGGGTTGCGATACTTCATGATTCAAACATTGTCGCTCTTGGGACTCCTGAGGACCTGAAGGATTCATATTCCCATAATGAGGAGGTCCATCTTGAGATCGAGAGCCAGCGCTACGGGCCTGTCATAAAGGCTCTTCAGTCTCGTAATGTCCATATAGACAAGATCTCCAACCAGGATCATAAGATAGTCATATACACGAGGCAGCCTGACCAGGTGCTTCATGAGTTGCTTCACATAATCAAGGAGACAGGGGACAAGATAGTTGATGTTGACCTTAACAAGCCAAGCTTGTCAGAGGTGTTTGAGTCTTTTGTCAACAAGAAGATTGCGCACGACATATGATGCGCTGTACAAGGTAACGGGCCGGGGCAGGCCCACAAAAAAAGAGGTATCATAGGATGTTAAGCATATTTAAGATAATAAGGAAGAACCTAAAGCTGCTTTTAAGGTCGAAAAGCTCTGCGCTTATCGTTATCCTTGGCCCTCTCCTGGTGATATTTCTTGTAGGCATAGCTTTTAATAACTCTGAGACCTATTCTGTAAGGATAGGAACCTATTCAGGGTCTTATTCAGAGTTGTCTGAACAGATAATCGCAAATCTTGCTGAGTCAAGCTTTAAGGTAGACAAGTATCCTTCTGAGGAAGAGTGTATAGGCGCTATAAAGCAGGCAAAGATACATACCTGCATGGTGTTTTCAGATGGGCTTACTGCGGGGGTTGATGGCAAGAATGAGATAATGTTTCACATCGATTATTCCAAGATCAACCTGGTCTGGATGATCCTTGACGCAGTCTCTTCCCAGGTTGAGTCCAAATCAACAGAGCTTTCAAAGGACCTTTCAGGGATTCTTCTCTCAAAGATCGAGTTCACGCAAAACGAGGTCAAGGCAGACAAGGCTACTCTTCTTCTCCTGACAAATGAGCAGAACAACATAAAGAAGAACATTGAGGGCATCAACACAGACCTTTCAGGGCTTAGCCTTAATATGCCAAAGTCAGCTTCTGACGTCAGGTTTGTCGAGAACCAGACACTTACGATGGCAGTGCTTTCAGGTTACATGGTCGACCACACGAAGAAGATGTTTGTGGTAGTGAAAAACGGGCTTGCCGCGATAAACAGCTCAAGCCCAGGCACGAACGTCACATACATGAAGCAGGTAGTAGAAGAGACAGAGTTCAAGGTTAACAGCATATACGGCAAGCTTGCGAACAAGTCAGCGAACGTGACACTCCTTATGAATGACCTTGCCTCTGCTGTTGGTGATGCCAAGACCAAGCTTGAGGCTGCTGGAAACACAAGGACCAAGGCGTATGAGCAGATAACGTCAATCAAGAATTCTCTTGACCAATCTATAACAAGCCTTGCTTCTATACAGGCTTCATTTGACAAGATAGATGAGACGCTTTCAAACATACAGGTCAAGGAAGCAGGAGACATCGCAGCTCCTATAAAGACAAGCGTAAAGCCTGTCACTTCTGAGAGCACGCATCTCAACTACATGTTTCCGAGCCTGATAGTCATGGTCATAATGTTCATATCTATCCTTTTATCTTCGACTTTTGTCATAATGGACAAGCGCTCAAAGGCATATTTCAGGAACTTCATAACTCCAACAAAAGACATAGTGTTTGTGATGGGAACATACCTTACCACGATGTTCCTGATGATAATACAGCTTGTAGTCATCTTGCTTGTTGCGCAGTTCGCCTTCAAGGCAGACGTGCTTCCTTCTCTTCTTAACACGTCGATAATACTTATCGTCATAGCTTCTGTCTTCACCCTTATAGGTATGGTCGTAGGTTATGCTTTTAAGTCTGAAGAAACATCCACGCTTGCAGCGATATCCACAGGAAGCGTGCTTCTTTTCCTTTCAGGTGTCATCCTTCCTCTTGAAAGCATGCCTTATTACGTGATGCAGGTTGCGCAGTACAATCCTTTTGTCCTTTCAGAGCTGCTTTTGAGAAAAACTCTTATCTTTAACGCTGCTCCAGAGACCTTGGGCCTGGAGTTTGGGATAATGATGGGTTTCATACTTGTACTTTTTATAGGTGTCTTGATACTGCAGAAGCTTGTCAAGAGGCATTACCTGTCTAAGTACGCCAAGAAGCTTGTGCCAAAGAAGAAGGAAAAGAAGAAGTGATTTCTTTTTTTAGATGATATTTTTTATTAGATAATCCTTATTAGAAATGATTATATACTTGTAACCCTTTCTTGTGCGCTCATGGCTGGAGATGGAAAAGTATCTGAGGGAGGGAGTTCCTTTGGGAGGAAGACAGCATTATTTTTTTTAGGGTTAGCAGCGCTTGCATCATCATTTTTTTATGTGATGGGAGTTAATAACACCTTAAATGATCCGCAGAGGGCCCAAAGGCTTGAAAGAAAAGCAGCATATGACAGGTGTCTTGCTATGTATGCTGCAGCACATGGTATATCTGTGAGGGAAGCAAAGGAAGGATTTGAAAATGGGTTAGTCCTTCCTAAAGGTTATACCCTAAATGGATGGAACATATTGGATGAGAACGGAAATCCGATATCTTTCCTAGATCAGTTAAGGCTCTATAATGGTTGCAGGTTCAGGCCTGAAAGCGTGCCTAGGTTAGGAAATGCTTCTCCTGATGTTTCAGGTTCAGATTTTATATGTGGCAGGTGCGCAGATAGCCTTCCCAAGCCTCCGGATCTAAGTTATAAGCTGTAGAGTTTCCTGGTTGGTGTGTTGATCCAAACATAAAATACTTAAATGCATAATCTAATAGTGTTCGATAAATCCATGATCTGACATGAAAAAGGCATTAATAATCTCAGGCACGCCAGGAACAGGCAAGACAACTTTGGCAAAACAGTTAGCAAAAGAGCTGAAGGCAGAAGTCCTTGATGTGAACGAGCTGATAAACGAGAAGGGGATCTCAGTAGGTTATGATGACAAGAGAAAATGCCTGATAGTAGATGAGAAACTGCTTGTCAAGGAAGTGAAGGCTGCGATAGGGTCATCAAAAAAGGCCATGATAATCGATTCTCACCTAAGCCATTTCCTGCCCAGGTCTGATGTTAAGAGATGCATAATAACAAAATGTTCTGACTTAAAAGAGCTTCAGAAAAGGCTTAAGAAAAGGGGATACAGCAAGGATAAGATAAGGGAGAACCTTGACTGTGAGATATTTGATATCTGCCTGAGTGAGGCAAGAGAGGCAGGACATGATGTAGTTGTTGTGGATACTGCTGGAGCTTATGACCTTAACAAGATAATCAAGAGCCTGTAAAAAGGTATATCCCCATAACGAGAAGTATTAATCCTATCACTATGTCTTTTATTACTGTTTTTCTTATCTCTTCATCTGAGAGCTTCTTGTTCTTATCAAAGATATCGATCTTTTTCTTGACTGCAAGGATGACTGCCACAACAACCCCTATTACTCCTGCCAGGCAGAAGAACCCCACTATAGGCTTCCATTCACCTGTTTTTGCCATTAATTTTATTGCTCCTGCTTTGCTCATATATCCTCCATAACCCTTTTTATTAATATATTTTTTGGCAGATTATCCGGAATATTTCCGGATAGGAATATTAACCAGAAAAATTTATATACTTCTTCAGACTACCTTATATGTATGACAAGATCCAAGACCTCCCAAGGTGGTTGTTTTCCTTGTTAGCGATGGCTATTTTCTAAGGTTTATGTTATTTGACAACGAGTTGAGCAAGACAGGATGTTCCTTGTCCTATATCTCTCCGGAGTTTTCCTGACAAGCGGATGCTATCAGATTAATAATTCAAAACAACGGAGGTAATAAAGATGTATCAGATAATAAAGGTCGGTTCAGGATGCCATTTTGATGAAGAAGGAAGGTTTGATGAGGAGACAATAACAAGAAGGGCTATTGAGATCAAGAAGAGATCAGAAGCGGGGGAGACAAATATCCTTGTTGTTTCTGGCGCAATTGCCTTTGGGAAGTATGTTGAAGGAGAGAAGAGAAGAAATTCTGAGTTAAGCGCAGTCATGCTTCAGGGATATGCAAGCCTGGGGCAGGGAAAGCTTTACAGCTTCTATGACAGGATTTTTGAAGGGAAGGCAGCCCAGGTTCTGGTTTCAGAGGCCTACATTGAAAACTACGGTGACCCTAGCTGCATTATTGCATCATAATGCGAAAAGTGGAAGGATATCTATAATCAACTACAATGACAGCGTCGACTTCTCTCAGGTGAGAAAAGACAATGATACTCTTGCTGCTGACATGCTTAGGATCTGTGATGCGGACAGGCTTATCGTTCTTGGAAGATATGACGGCTTTTATGATAGTGAAAACAGGCTTGTGGAAGAAGTGTCTAGGGTCACTCAATGGATGTATGAATGCTGCAATGGCATCTCGCTTCATGGAAATGGGGGATTTGAGGCGAAGCTTAGGGCAGCAGAGCAGGCATTAGCCCTCGGAAAGGAGATGATGATAAGCAATATAGGATACTGTCTTGATGACGTGATTGAAGGAACAGCCAGGCGGACAAGGTTTGCTAGGGAGATTTAGGCTCCGTTGTCCTGCTTTATCGCCTTTACAAGCTCCTCAGGACTGACAGTTGACGTGCCTACCTTCCCTACTGCGACTCCTGCAGCATAGTTTGCTATTATAGCGGCTTCTTTTATAGTCGCGCCTGCTGCTACTGATAGCGCAAGCGCTGCAATCACTGTGTCTCCTGCTCCGGCAACATCATAGACTGAGCGCACTTTTGTCGGGATGTTTTCCATCTCTTTTCCTTTCTCAAATATGCTCATCCCTTTCTCTCCTCTGGTCAGCACGACGTTTGTAGAAAGTTTCTCTGATAGCATCTTTCCTATCTTTCCGATGTCAGTATCATGGTTGTTGTTCTCAAAGTCAAGCATAGCGCATGCTTCCTTGTGGTTAGGTGTCATCACGTATGCTCCTCTGTATATCACTCCGTTCTTCTGCTTGGGGTCAACTATCACTTTTTTCTTCTTTTCTGATGCGAGAAGTATTATGGCTCTCATGGACTCTTCGGTTATCAGGCCTTTTGCATAGTCAGAGACGACTATGCAGTCAGAATCATCTATCACTTTCCTTATGGCCCTCAAAAGCGAATTCGTTATCGCTTCTGAGACCTTGTCTTTGATCTCTGAGTCAATCCTTAGAAGCTGCTGGTTCTGCGCCATGACCCTTGTCTTCCTTATGGTGGGCCTGCTCGGGTCGACTATTATGTTCTCTGTCGCTATGCCCCTTTTTTCAAGTTCGCTTGCAAGGATCCGTCCGTACTGTCCGTCTCCGATGACTCCTGCGACGCTTGCTTTTCCTCCGAGGCTTGTTATGTTGCTTGCTGCATTTGCTGCACCGCCAGGAGCATATGATACCTTTTTTACCAGGACTACAGGAACAGGCGCTTCAGGAGATATCCTGTCGACGTTCCCCCATATGAACTTGTCAAGCATGAGGTCGCCTATCACGAGAACCTTCTTGTCCTTGAACCTTTCAATGATTGCAATTATTCTTTCTTTCATGTTAGCGAGAATGATTATTTTACCCTTTTTTAACTTTATGAATTTTAGTTGGATCGGAGCGTTTTTAGGCATCGAATCATATAATATAACAAAAAAATAAAATTAAGAAAAGATTCACTTCTTGAACTTCTTGACATCCTCCATGAATGCTGCAAGGCCCTTGTCTGTAAGAGGGTGCTTTGCCATCTGCCATATTATCTTGGGAGGGATGGTCGCTATGTGCGCTCCTATGATTGCGCTTTTTAGCACGTGCATGGGGTTTCTTATGCTTGCTACTATGACCTCTGTCTCAAAGCCATAGTTCTGATATGTTTCCATTATGTCTTCTATGAGGTTCATGCCATCTTCTCCCATGTCATCTATCCTTCCTACAAATGGGCTTACATATGTTGCTCCTGCTTTTGCTGCAAGTATTGCCTGGTTTGCTGAGAATACAAGTGTCACGTTTGTCTTTATGCCTTCTCCAGAAAGCTTTTTTGTTGCTTTCAACCCTTCTGTTGTCATGGGAATCTTTATCACTATGTTCTTATGTATCTTTGCAAGTTCCCTTGCCTCTTTTACCATGCCTTCTGCGTCTTCAACCGTCACCTCTGCGCTTATCGGTCCGTCAACTATCTCGCATATCTCCTTTACGACCTGCTTGAAGTCACGTCCTTCTTTTGCTATAAGGGAAGGGTTTGTGGTAACACCGTCAACTATCCCTAGCTCGTTTGCTTTCCTTATATCGTCTACGTTTGCTGTGTCAATAAATATTTTCATTTTATCACCCGTAATCTTTTTTTAAGCCGACAGCATCTTCAAAACTCTTGACGTATTAAGTTAGAGCGCTGCGTCCCCGTAGGGGGTATCGCCAAGAGACTTGGCGGACTCATGAACCAGTTCATGAGCAACCCCCCGCGACGCACCCGCACTATGGCATTAAGGAGTTTTGACCTTATGATGCTGTCGGCTTTGTTAATATAACCTATTCTCCTCTTAATGAGTCGATAGCTTTTTTCCTGTCTTTTGCGCCAAATATGTATGATCCTGCCACGAGCACGTTTGCTCCTGCCTCGCGGGCAAGCTTTGCTGTCTCTGCTTTTATCCCGCCGTCAACCTGTATGTCAACGTCAAGATCATTTTCCTCTATGTATCTCCTTAGCTCTTTTATCTTTGGCAGCATATCCATCATGAATGACTGTCCTCCAAAGCCTGGCTCTACTGTCATGATCAGCACCATGTCGACGTCTTTCACATGGCCTATTATCTCTGACAGCGCTGTTTTCGGCTTTATAGATATACCTGCCTTGCATCCTGATTCTTTTATCAGCCTTATCGTTGCACCGATATCGTCTGTCGCTTCGCTGTGGAATGTTATTATGTCTGGCTTGCTCTTTGCAAAATCCTTTATGTACTTGTCAGGGTTCTCTATCATAAGGTGTACATCAAGAGGCACGTTTGTCCTTATCCATTCTACCACGACAGGACCGAAAGATATGTTGTTTACGAAATGCCCGTCCATTATGTCTATGTGCAGCAGCTCGACTTCTCCTGCGACTGTCTCTATATCCTCGTTTAGCCTTCCGAAATCAGCTGATAGTATCGATGGGGCTACCTTAATTTTCATCTTCTATCTCCACTATCTTCTTGAACCTTTTCTCATGCCTGCCGCCTTCGAATTCTGCTCCGAGGAACGCGTCAACGATCTTTTCTGCAGTCTTTTCGTCTGTATTGTCTGCGCTTAACGTTAGCAGGTTTGAGTTGTTGTGCTGTCTTGTGGTCCTTGCAGCGACCTCATCCCTTGCAAGCGCAGCATAGACTCCCTTGACCTTGTTTGCTGCGATGCTCATCCCTATCCCTGATCCGCATATAAGTATCCCAAGATAGTCTCCTTTCTGCACGTCCATCGCCACTTTTTTAGCGTGGTCTGGATAGTCGCATGACTGGCTGCTGTCGCATCCCCTGTCCTTGACCTCATACCCGTTTTCCTGCAGGTATGCTATCAGGTGTTTTTTTAGCTCATATCCTCTATGGTCTGATCCTATGCTTATCTTTTCATTCATTTTTTCCTACCTATCTTCTTTGATAAAGCGTAATTGCTTTTTTTTGTGCCGCTGTCCTGTTCGCGGCTTGATACAATATTTCGCTTGCTCCGGCACCCCGGATGGGGCAGGTCCCCCGCCTTCGCTTTTTGGGCTCATGATTGCCGCTCACCCTTAAGGACGGCGGCACGATATGCAATTACGCTTTGCTTGTTTTTCTACCTATTGCTTTTTCTGCAGCATTTGCGATGTTTTTTGCTGTAAGCCCGTATTTTTCATATAGGTCTCTTGGAGAGCCTGACTCTCCGAAAGTGTCAGCTACCCCCACCATCTCCATCACGCATGGCATCTCAGTTGCAAGGACTTCAGCGATCGCGCTTCCAAGTCCTCCTACTATGCTGTGGTCTTCGCAGCTGACTATCGCTCCTGTCTCTTTTGCTGCCGCGATTATCGCAGCCTTGTCTATAGGCTTTATCGTGTGGATGTTTATCACGCTTGCGCTTATGCCTTTTTTCTTAAGCATATCCACTGCTTCTATCGCCTCATGCACCATGCTGCCAGTCGCAAATATCGCGACGTCTTTGCCTTCTTTGATCTTCACTGCTTTTCCTATCTGGAACTTGTAGTCCTTGTCAAATATCACCGGAACCTTTGACCTTGTTGTCCTAAGGTATACAGGTCCCTTGAAGTCAAGAAGCGCCTCAACAACCTTTTCTGTCTCAGTTGCATCTGCAGGCTGTATCACTGTCATGTTTGGAAGCACTCTCATAAGGGCGAGGTCTTCAAGAGCCTGGTGTGTCGCTCCGTCTTCACCTGTCATAAGCCCGCCGTGGGATCCTACAAGCCTTACGTTAAGCTTTGTGTATGCCACGCTTACCCTTATCTGGTCATATGTCCTTCCTGTGACGAAGACTGCAAATGAGCTTGCGAAAGGAATCTTTCCTGCGGCAGCAAGCCCTGCTGCTGTTCCCACAAGGTCCTGTTCTGATATGCCTATGTTAAAGAACCTTTCAGGATATTCCTTTCCGAATTTTGCTGATTTTGTGGAGCAGGAAAGATCTGCGTCCAGCGCTACAACGTCCTTGTTTTTCCCGATCTTCACAAGCGCGTTCCCGTATGCTTCTCTTGTTGCTATCTTTTCCATTTTTTAGCACCCGCACCCAAGCTCTTCAAGGCAGCACTTGTGCTCTTCTTCAGAAGGGGTCTTACCATGCCACCCTGGATTATGTTCCATGAATGATATCCCTTTTCCTTTTACTGTGTTTGCGATTATCATGGTGGGCTTCCCTTTTGTCTTTTCAGCCTCTTCGAATGCCTTTTCTATCTCTTTGAAGTTGTGGCCGTCTATCTCTATGGTGTGCCATCCGAATGCCTTCCATTTGTTGACAGCGCTGCCTATGTCCATGACGTCGCATACCTTTCCGTCTATCTGAAGCCCGTTATGGTCTAATATACCTACAATGTTGTCAAGCTTATAATGTGCTGCTGTCATCGCAGCTTCCCATACCTGGCCTTCCTGGCTTTCCCCATCGCCTATCAGGCAGTATACCCTGTAGTCTTTTTTGTCAAGCTTTCCTGCAAGTGCTAGGCCGTTTGCTACGCTAAGGCCCTGACCTAAAGCTCCTGTTGACATCTCTATTCCAGGAGTCCCTTTCATGTCAGGATGTCCCTGGAGCATAGAGTTGATCTTTCTGAGCTTCGTAAGCTCGGACTTATCAAAGAAACCTGCTTCTGCAAGTGCAGCATAAAGGACAGGGCATCCATGTCCTTTGCTTAGCACAAACCTGTCCCTGTCAGCCCATTTAGGGTTTTCAGGCTTATATCTCATCTTCTTGAAGTAGAGGTATGTCACGATCTCGACCGCAGAAAGAGAGCCTCCCGGATGGCCGGATCCTGCTTTTGCAAGCATGTCTATTATGGATTTTCTGATCAATTTTGCTTTTTCTTGTAGTTTTTCCATTTCCACACCCGTTTTTTTGAAAGATAATCTCTTATATCTCTTGTTTTTCTATCTAAAAAGCGCTTCATCAACAAGCCCTGCTAATATGTGCAGTATCATGATGTGGCTTTCCTGGACTCGGGGAGTGTCACATGATGGGACAAGTATGTCCACGTCTGACATCCCTTTCATCTTACCCCCATTCTTGTTCAAAAGAGAGATGGTTTTTATTTTTTTCTCTTTTGCCTTATCGATCGCCATTATCACGTTTTTTGAGTTGCCGCTTGTGCTTATTCCTATGATCACGTCTCCTGGGCTGCCCATGGCTTCGATCTGCCTTGAAAATACGTGTTCAAAGCCGTAATCATTGCCTATGCAGCTGAGTATCGAAGTGTCTGTCGTCAGCGCTATGCATGGAAGGCCTTTTCTTTCGATCTTGAACCTTCCGATCATCTCTCCTGCAAAGTGCTGTGCGTCTGCAGCAGATCCGCCGTTGCCGCAGATCAGGATCTTTCCTGAGCTTTTTATGCAGCTTATTATCAGCTCTGCAGCATCCATGACCTTATCTAGGTCTATGTTCTTCTTTGTCTCGATGCTTGCGCTTATCTCAGAACTGATCATGTCTTTTATCTTTTGTTTTTCCATCTTACTTGTCCTCTCTCTTAAGGATGATATCTATCGCGTCTATGACGTCTTTTACGTTTATCTCCTTCATGCATATGTTCTCTTTTTGCACGCATTCAGGAACCTCTCCTTTGTGGACGTTTATGCATGGGCTGTGCTTGCAGACAGTTCCCTTGTAAAGTGATATGTTGTTCCTGCCGTATGGCCCCCACCTTGCAGGTATGTTAGGGCCAAAAAGCCCTATTGTCCTGCACCCCTGGGCTGCTGCTATGTGCATAGGGCCGGTATCGTTGCTTAGGAACAGCTCACATCTTGATATCAGGTAGAAGAGCTGCTTTAGGTCGGTCTTTCCTGCCAGGTTATATGATGTTTGCTTCATCATCTTCTGTATCTTCTCAACTGACTTGCTCTCTTCGTTTGATCCGACGAATATGACCTTGGCGCCGTACTTTTTTGCCATTATGTCTGCAGCCTCAGCAAACCTTTCTCCTGACCATATCCTTGATCTTGCGGATTCTGCTGCTCCTACACAGATGCCCCATATCCTGTCTTTTTCTTTTATTCCTGATGATTCAAGCAGCTCATCAACTACCTTCTTGTCTTCTGCTCTTGCTTTAAGGGGTATCAGGTCTCGGTATTTGCCGTCTGCGCCGACAAGCCTTGAAAGGTCAAGATGGGTCTCTACGACGTGTTGCTTATCGTTATATCCTGTCTTCCTTCTGAAAAGCAAAGAGCTTGGCTTATGTGAGTACCCTATGCTTTCTTTTCCTGTCATAAATGCTATTATCGAAGATATGTTAAGGTATTCCTCAAAATCTATCACCAGGTCATACTTCCTGTAGTTTGAGAATATGAATCCTGCAATGTTTGGCAGTCCCATCTTGAGCGTTACGACCTTGTCTATGAAGGATACGTTCTCATATACTGCCCTGTTCCTTTCGGTTGCAAGGACGCTTATCTTTGAGGAAGGATACTTTTTCTTTATGGCATCTATTGCAGGAAGCGTAAGTATGGTCTCGCCAACTCCCCAGAGCTGTATGAGAAGGATGTTTTTCCCATTTAGATCTTTATTATTCTTTGCAAATACCTTGAAAGGATACAGCACTAGGCTTATTATCGGTCCGATAATCTTGTCTGTTATCCTTATTGCAGAGATATTCATTTTTTCCTGTCTTTTGCTTTGTTCTTTTCTTTTGGCTCATACGCCTTTTCTATGGCGTTTTTCCTCACTATGCTGTCGACTTTTCTCTGCAGCCTTCTAAGTATGGTGTATATGTAGAAGACCGTGCCTATCATGAACATGAATCCTACAATTATGTAAAGGTCAAGAGGCCTTGTGAGGTTAAAGATGTCTTTTGCTATGAATGTTATCGATCTGGGGAATAATGTGACTCCTGCAAAGACCAACCATATCCCTAACCAGAAGAATCCTTCTTTGAATGTGAACTCATTTTTCTTTTTGCTTAGGAAAGTAAGATAGATCATAAATATTACAAACATAAGTCCTATTATCTGAACTCCAAGTATCATTTTGAAAACCTCCATAATACCATATATAAAACAATCTTTATCCCGTCTATGACACTTGTCCCTTTATACTTGTCTGAATAGATGGTCCTTATCGGGATCTCTATGTATCTAAGCCTTGCTTTGCCAGCCCTCACTATCATCTCTGACTCCATGGAATAATCTGAAGCTTTCCATCTTATCTTGCTGTAAGCTCTCCTTGTAAATGCCCTGTACCCGCATTGCGTGTCCCTAAGGTCCATGGAATATAGTGCTTTTATGACCAGGTTGATAAGCCTGTTTCCCAGCCTTAGTATCCTTGGCATGTTCCTGTTAAGCCCCCTGTAACCGAATACTATATCTTTCTTTTTCAGGTTTTCCATGAACCGGGGGATGTCTTCAGGCTCATGCTGTCCGTCAGCATCTATCAACACCACAGATGCTGCCTTTTTCTTCCTAAATACATAGTCGCATCCTGTCTTTGCAGATGATCCTTTCCCAAGGTTAATAGCGTGCTTAAGGGCTATGACTCCTCTCTGCCTTGCTATCTCCGAGGTATTGTCTGATGATCCGTCATCCACGACTATTATGTTTCGGGTTATCTTTTTTACCCGGTCTATAACGCCCCCTATATTTTTGGACTCGTTATAAGCAGGTATTATGACCCAGTTATCAGGATATGCCATTTTATTACCCCGTATCGGAAATCTCTTTAAATAGTGGATGCATTTTTGTTCCACAAATCTTAAATTCTAGATTTTGGCCTTATTTAGCTTCTTCAAGAGAGTAGATCCCTCCCCTCCTGTCAGAAAGCATAAGGATGTGATAGCCGAACTTAGTCTTAATTGGGGGAGCTATCTCACCAACTGTCATGTTTTTCAGCCTGTCCTCAAATTCAGTCATGAAATACCCTTTTTTTGTCCAGCCCAGGTCTCCCCCATTATTTGCGCTTGAATCTTCAGAGTATTCCTTCGCAAGCTGCGCAAAATTTCCTTTTGTCGCTTTGCTGTATATATCATCAGCCAGTTCTTGAGCTTCAATGTCAGTCCTGTTATCTGTCTTGATAAGGATATGGCTTACCTCTACCTCTTCAGGAGGGAGGTAGTTGTTCTCTATGTTTGCGCTTTGTCCTGTCCAGTCAACTTTCCATATGTATATCTCGTTTCCTGTGAAGCTCTTCTCGTATGTGAATGGGTCAAAGTGCTTTAGCCCGTGTCCTTTCAGGAAGTATAGCCTTGTGAACATGCTTGGCGCTACCTTAGGATCACAGACAAGTCCGCTGTAGCCTCCTGCTCCATTAGGGATAAGGACTCCTGAATAAGGTATGGTGTTGTCATTGAATTCCTTTGTCTTGACATCAGTGAGTGTCGTGTATACAAGTGACTTAAGATACATCTTTCCCTGCTGAGTATTCACTGTCGCATCCATCGTGTCAAGGTCGACCTCAAATCCTGCCTGGCAGCTTACTTTCCTTCCGCTGACTGAGCAGCTGCTTGGTCCTCCACCATATGATGGCCAAGGCGCTATCCAGTCATTTGCCTGTCTTCCTATATCAAGTGAACTGACCTCAAAGTACAGGCTTTGGGCGTCCTCTTCACTATAGCCAAATTCTGTCTTAAGATAATCTATCGCAGTCTGCTGCTTGCTTGTCTTGATCTTGTTGAAGATTGTCGCTTTCTTGAAGTCCCAGCTTCCGAAATGTGCCCACACTCCTGATTTTCCGACCATGTCATCGCTTGTTATGAAAAAGTCTTCTGGCGGGTCGCAGTGTGTGTACTTTAGCACGTTTTCAGCGACATCTTCAGGGATGCCATATTTTACTGTCAGCGTCTCTCTTGCTGTTTCCTTATCCTGGACTATGATCTCATAAAGTATATCTACTGACTTGTATGTCTTGTTCACTCTCTTGTTGAGCACTTCAAATGCATTGTTTGATCCGCAGTCAAGCATCCGTAGTATGCCTACTGCAACATCCTCATCATCTGTTAAGAGGGCATTTCCTATCCAGTGTGCCATCGGAGTGTCCTGGCTTGTGCCGTCAAAAGTTACAGCCCTGTCACCTATCGCCTTGAACCAGTGGCCGAAATCCCACCATGAGTTGATTATCGCGTCATCTTTTGATTCCTGGCTTATCTTGTAAAGCGCGTTATACCAAGCGTCATTCATGCTGGGTATCTCGTTTTTTGCTGTGTATTTTGCTGCGCTTACCATGTTGTATGGGAACAGGAATATAAGGCCGAAGATGACAAGGAATATGACCGTATTTGACACTATCCTGTTTATGTGCATCTCCTTGTTGAGCCATCTTGAGACATAGCTGAAAGCGTAGGATGCTGATACCCCCACTCCTAGCGCGAAAGCAGGTACGAGTATAAGGACCCATCTTACTCCTTTGGTGCTGGCATATACTGTAGACGCTATCCATAGCAAAACCAAAAGACCAAACATTATGTTATGGCCTTTCTTTTCCTTCTTGATTAGCATAAGAAGTATCCCGCCGAGTATTGAAGCGAAAAATAGGAAGCTTCCGCCTATCTGGCTCACGATCGCATTGTAATCTGCTTCATTCTGCTCTGCGACTGTCGTGAAGACGTTAGGCCAGACCTTGCTTACTCCAACATCTTTTATCTCTGAGAATCCCATCGGCCCCCAGAAGATGTTTTTGAATGTGCATTTATCTGTCAAGCTTATGACAGCGATGGCTGATACTATGAAGAATATTATAGCTATATATATGATATTTTTGACTTCTTTGTTCTTCACTATAGAGCTTATGCCTTTTTTGGATTTAAGCTGCATCACTATCACGTATATGAAGTACATCGCTGCTACTGCAAGGAGAAACCATACTACGAACCACCATCCCCCCCAGGCAAAAGCGAAAAATCCTACAAATATCCCTGCGATGCTGGCATAGATCATTTTTGTACTGAGCTTTTCTGCTTCAAAAGCTTCCAGGAACATCCAGGTCACCAGAAGAGGGAAAAGCACGTTGTAAGCGTCTGTATCTGCAAATCCTCCACAGGTCCTGTTCAGAAGGGCAGGGTGGATAGCAACTATCATGGCAGCAACAAATCCTGAAACATTGCCTCCAAGCCGCCTTCCTATGAAAAATGCTGGGATGACAGCAAGGCTTGCAAGGATAACGGGGGTCAGGAAAGCGACTGCGAATAAGGTCATATTATTGTTGAATATATGGATCAGCTTGTATAGGTAAGCCTCAAAATAAGCATGGAACATATCTCCTGGAACAGGCCTTCCAAGAGGAGCATACATATGAGTGTCTATCTGTACTCCATCAACGATTATATCCCCAGGGTATCCATGGTCAACTATATTTTTTGCATGACGCCACCAAAAATAAGGGTCTATAGCTACGAGGTATGTCGTGCCGTTCTCGTTTTTCATACGCTCCTTAAATGCCTGTGACGTCCTTTCTATCTCTGCGTCTATCTGGTCTTTCTCGCTGCTCAAAAGCTCCTGGAACTTCTCTTCAACAAGAGCATTTCGGTTATCTTCCGGCAGGTTAGGGTACGCTTTGGTTATCTCTGTGCTTATCTGTGACTTTATCGCCTGGTAGACTGTGTCTGTAGCCCAGTCATCTGTAATAGAAAGTGATGCTGGCTGCATCCTGAGTGTCATGCTAAATATTAATGGGATAAGTAGAAGTAATGATATTACTACCCACTTGCTTTCGTAGGCTTTTTTTAGGACTCCTTTGAAGTCTATGCTTACCTCATCATCCTTTTCCTTCTTGTCATGATGGGTTTCATGCTTTTCATGGGCTTTCTTGCCATGTTCTTCTTTTTTATCTTCTTTGTTCTGTTTCTTCTTGAAAAACCTCTTTACCTTAGAAAAATCAAGCGTTATTTCTTCTTCGTCTTTTTTCTCATCAACCATCTTTTAGACCCCCTAACATCCGAACAGAAATGACAGCCATTTAAAAACTTTTCTGATTTGTTAATGATATGCTAGAAATCCAAAAATAAAAAATATTATACAATATAGATCAACTCTCCCTTATCACCTTAAATGCCTGTTCAACTACAGGGGGGATGGTGTCGTAGTCTCCGGATATCTCCTTTAGCACGCCTTTCTTCTTGTAGTATTCGACAAGAGGTGCTGTGCTTTCGCGATAGATGTCCAGCCTTTTCTTGACAGATTCCTCATTATCATCTGCTCTCTGGTAGGTTTCAGAGCCGCACTTGTCGCATACACCTTCCTTTTTTGGCTTTTTGAAGAATATGTTGAAGATCTCCCCGCAGTCCCTACAAAGCCTTCTGCCTGATATCCTTTTTATGACCCTCTCATCCTTGACCTTTATCTGTATGACGAGGTCTGGCGAGATGTTGTTTTCCTCAAGCATCTTTGCCTGCGCGATGTTCCGCGGAAACCCGTCAAGGATGAAACCTTTCTTGCAGTCTTTTTCGCTTGTTCTTGCCCTTATCATGTTAAGGACGATGTCATCCGGGACAAGCTTTCCTTCCTGGATCATCTTTTCGGTCTTCTTGCCTATCTCAGTCTTCCTCTTAATCTCATCCCTTAACAGGTCTCCTGTCGATATCTGGGGGTATCCGAACTCCTTTACTATCTTTTCTGCTACAGTGCCTTTTCCTCCTCCTGGAGGGGCAAGCATTACTATCTTCATTTTATCTTCCTCCTCATTGCCTGCAGGTAATATTTATCTAATTTTAGGAGCTGCAGGTTTTTTCCACATACTTCTGTCCTGGCTGGGTGTCTATCTCATAGACTTGGGAGTATATGTATTTCTTGTACGCTGGAAGGTAGAACTTCATCCTTAGCTCGTAAATCTTACCGCCTTCGATATTGAAGTCCGTCGTTGCGTACTTGTCTCCATCTATAGTGAATGTCTTCTTTGTCTTGAGGTACTTGTCCTTTTGGACCTTTACTTCTTTATAATCCTGCTGTCCTTTCTCTCTTATCTCAAACGAGGTCTCGTTTACCATGGAGCCGATATCCAGATCTATCTCAGCCCCATTATACCCATATATGCATGCTGGGATTAGGTTGATCGAGTTTATCAGAGGTGATGCTTCAGTATCAGCAGAAACCTGGGCCTGTGCCTCATCTGAGCCTGTTTGGGAAGAACATTCTTCTGCAGACTCTTTTATGCTCTTGTCCTGACAGACATACTTGTATGTGATGACTTCCTTTGGCACCTCTTTTACCTCTGTGTTTGCAGGGCATGATGCGCAGTCTGTAGTGCATTCTGTAACAGGGCATTGCCTCTCTTCACATACAGGGCAATTGCACTCAGGGCATTGTGCAGTGCATCCTGCAACAAAAAGCATCAGGGATAATGCAATAATTCCAACCATCATGATATTTCTCATAATAACACACCTCCTTTTGTGGAAACCTTTCCCTTGCTAACAGCATCTTTTAGGCTTGCGCTTCTAAAACGAGAAGTACCAGTCACCCCCGGATGGGGCGTCCCCCCGACTTCTGTGTTGTAGAAACAATCAAAGCCTAAACCTCATGATGCTGTTAGCATATGTTGGAAATAGCAAGATATTAATATGTTTAAATAACTTTCTAATGATATCATGGCAAATTACTGGAAGATGGTCAATCAGGTGCTCGAAGATGCTGACATAGTGCTTGAAGTGCTTGACTCGAGGCTTATCGACGAGACACGGAACTCTGAGATAGAGAAAAAGGTTGAGGAAAGCGGAAAAAGGATGCTTTATGTCGTCAACAAGTGCGATCTTGTCTCTGAGGATTATGTCAGGCGTATAAAAAAGAGGCTTGACCCATGCGTCTTTGTTTCTGCAAAACAGAAGCTCGGCACGATAATCCTTCGAAAGGCGATACTTCAGCTTGCAAAGGCAAGGTCTAAGGATAAGGTGATCGTAGGGATAGTCGGGTATCCTAACACAGGCAAGAGCTCTGTCATAAACGCCCTTAAGGGAAAGCATTCTGCTAAGGCTAGCCCCCAGGCAGGTTATACTAGGGGGACACAGTATGTGAATGTCGGAAGCGGCATCCTTATGATAGACACTCCAGGAGTCATACCTTTTAAGGAAGGTGATGAGCTTAAGCTTGCGATAATAGCCTCAAAAAACCCTTCTGAGCTAAATGATCCGGAAACTGTTGCAGAGAGGATAATCGATTTTTGCGGAGGCGCAGTTGAATCTGCATATGGGATAGAACCTAACATCTCTCCTGAGGTGTCTCTTGCAAATATCGCCTTGCGTATAGGAAAACTGAAAAAAGGAGGGCTTGCTGATACCGAGACTGCTGCGAGGATGGTGATCAAGGACTGGCAGAGAGGAAAGATCAAGCTTTTGTGATGGCGCAAAAAAATGGTTTTCATAATGTGATATGCTATGGAAGCTTTCTTAGCAAGGAATCTCTTTCAAGGACTATTCCCTCCAGAGAAGGCGTACCTGTTATTGTAAAGGGTTATAGGAGGGTATTTAACCTTAAGCCTTCAAGGATGCAGCTTTACAAGGATGGGGCAAGAGACGGGCAGTGCGCGGTACTAAATGTCATGCCTTTTGAAGACAGTTTCATCAACGCTCTCATGATAGAGGTGGATGATGATGAGTTTGAAAAGCTCAAGATAAGGGAAAGGTCATATTACACTAAAGAGGTGAATGTCTTTGACATTTCTGGTAAGGATAAGATAGGAAAAGCAGAGCTTTTCATCGGCAGGAAGCTCTTTAAGGGCGAGAGGATAGTTGATGATGGCTTCATGCCAATTCCATCTTATCTTGAGACAGTGAAGAAAGCAGCATATTCCATATCTGAAGACTTTGGAAACCTGTTTGAGGACACGACTTTCCTGGGCGATGGCAGAAATATAAATGATCTGAAGAAAAGATAGTCTTTCGAAATAAACTTTACCAAAAACTATAACAGCCCTTTCTCTACAAGCTCTTTTCTTTTTGCTTCCCTGACGTAAGATGCGTATCTGTCGTCAGGAGAGTACTTTGGC
The DNA here is from genome assembly GCA_046705145.1 of Candidatus Woesearchaeota archaeon. Classification (GTDB taxonomy): domain Archaea; phylum Nanobdellota; class Nanobdellia; order Woesearchaeales; family JBJKQO01; genus JBJKQO01. Next base: position 4,241 of record JBJKQO010000011.1, on the reverse strand, counting down.
GGCCTTGTTGATATTGCTTTGCCTCCGCAGCTGCAGCTCTCTTCCATAGTGTAGTTCTTGCACTTTTCGCATTGAAGTATGTGCCTTGCCATCTTAGTTGCTCACAGCCTTAAATGAGAACTCGCTTTTTGTCTTTTTCATGGCTGACTCGATGATTGAAACTGTCTTGTTCATCATATCTTCGGCTTCCTTGTAATCATAGGATCTTGCCTCTATCCGGTATCTTCCTCCGCCGAGATATTTGATCTTTATGTTTTCTTCCAGCTCTTTTGGGACCACGACGTTCTTCTTGATTATCTCAAGCCCTTCGGGATCATAGGTGGATATCTCCATCACACCCTCTTTTTTTATCTCAACCGGCTTGATCCTCTGTTTTGTCAGGTCTTCTATCTCTTTTGAGATATCCTTGTCAAGGCCAAGCCTTTTGATATCATCTTCTCCGAAGGAGACGTTCTCAAAAAAAGGATAGATGAGGTCGTATTCCGAGCTTATCTTTGAATATATCTTGTTGTAGAGGTCGCGCACGTTAAGCTTGAACTTGTTTGCTGCAAACTCGACGATCTTTTCCGCTATCTGCTCCTGCTTTATCTCGTTTACCTTGATCCTTCTCTGGTTTTCGCTGACTCTCCTGAGTGAAAGGTCTATGTATCCCCTTTCCTTGTTTATCCTAAGGACCTTGCAGACAAGGACTTTTCCTTCCTTGACAAAATCCCTTATGTTTCTTATCCTTCCGGGAGATATCTCTGCTATGTGGATCATTCCCTGCTTGTCATACTCGTCTATGTTTACGAATACAGAATGGAACTGCACCTTAGTTACTGTGCATAAGACAAGTTCATTTTCCTCAGGGAACCCTTCTTTTTTAAGAAGCATTTTGTTTATTCAAGAACCTCTAGTATCCTTGATCTTACTTTTGATTTTCCGCCTGTGCTTTCAGCCAATGGTTTTCCGCACACGAGGCATTTCACGTTTGATGCTGCTTTTCCGAATATTATCTGCTCATTCTTGCACTTTGGGCATCTTACTTTGATAAACTTGCTTGTTGGTTCTTTTGTTTCTGACATATTCTCACCTGTAATCGTTAAAATTCCTATATTACCAGAAACTCTGCTTCATTTATAAATGTTGCGGGTAATAAGAGCTTTTCGAATAATTCAAGGGTCAGCATCAATTTGCGAGGCTCTTTAATCCCCCCATCAAAAGAGTTGAGGGGGTTGTCCCTTACGGGGCTTCAACGGTACTTTTCGTTGTTGGAGTACAGCCGAGCACGATGCTGACCAAAGAAGAATTATTCGAAAACAAAGTAATCATCCCAATAAAGTTTTATCTTATGACAGAATAGCCTTGGTCTTCCCAGAAAAGGATGCCTCCAAGAAGGTTGTATACTTTCTTAAATCCCATCTCTTTCATCAGGTGAAGCACATTTGAGCTTCTTTGCCCGCTCCTGCAATAGACAAAATAAACCTTTTCCTTCTCAAGAGCCTTTATCTTATCCCTGAACTCCCTTGAATACAGATCGATGTTGACTGAGCCTTCGATATATCCTGCAGAAAACTCTCGCGGAGTACGTACGTCAAGTATTATGAAGTCAGGGTTGGTCCTGTTCTTCTGTATAAGCTCAAAAGCCTGCTTTGGTTGTATATCTTCCATCATCTTCACCTTTGATGGGCTCTAGAAAAAATAAGAAGTTTACTCTATCTTAGAGCCGACAGCCTGTCCTGGCATGCCTTTCTCAAATATAGCCCTTACAGCCCCTTTGTTTCCGTGTGCTGCAGCTATCTTTCCCTTTATCTCTTTTCCTGAAGGGCTCTTCCAGACAACTTCCTTTCCGACAGCAGAAGCGGCCTTTTCCTTTGAGTCAAAGCCGTCAAGCTGGATTATCATCTGGTTGTTATACTGGGTATGGACCCCTCCCCTGAAATTGATGATTGTGCCTTTCATGCAAACATGAGAATAGTGTTTCATTTATAAAGCTTTCTGATTGGTTAGGGCGCTAATGTAGAGGTCAGGAGCCATTTTATTCAGGAGAATCTTACTATAAAAGCCATATTTTAGGAAGAATTAAGCTCTTTTCCTGAAAAAGTAAGTTAAGTAGCAAATCCTTGGTTAGACCGCTATTCTAAATCGTTAATAACTCCTCTGCAATTTTTACTGCCGCATTTACAGATTTCTTTTTTTGAATCATTATCATAACCATAGTCAATTGTCAACTCTTCTCCCTTCTTTATCTTAATCCTGGAATAATAAAATATTCTTCCATCCTTCAGGACAATGTCACAATTAGGATCACAAGAATGATTGACAAACCTGGATTCATTACCTCCAATAGAGCCGTCTATACAATTCTTTTCATCTATACATAATATGTAGGTGGCGCCGTTCTTATCATTTTCAATCTCTCTTTTTTCTGCTTCTTCATTACTGATTAGCTCTCCAGTATATTCAATTATGCATGTATCCTCGGGGATATCTTCTACTGCAAATGCACCAAAATTATCAATTTTTGATTTTTTGATGATTATAAGAGGTTTCATCCGGTCTTTTGTTAAATCTGGGTTTATATACTTTATCATTGTAAATGCTTTGCCCAAGAAGTGCGTTGGTGCAATGTGTGTCGTAATATGCCTGAAGGGCATACAGGGCAGCACAAATCAAAGATTTGTGGGGGTTTGGCAAAGCTAGCATCTAGACCTCTTACAAATTATAGGTCTTTGATTTACTGTCTATTCATAGACTATCTTCCCTATTTCTTCATACTTGTATTCCTGAAGAACCCCATATATCTCATAATCCTTGATTAAGCTTGGGAAGCGCTGTCTTATCTCTTTTAGTACCCTATCAAAATGGCCAGGGCTTTCTGTTATTATATCTATAATATAATCCCACTTGCCTATCAATCCTGCAACATAGGTTACGTGCTTACTGCTTTTTAGGAACTTGAGAAATTCTTTTTCCTGCTCTTCACTAGGATTATATAGTGATATGAAAACGTAGTTGATGATAGGGTATCCCATGCTAGGAGGGTTATATATCGGTTTGAAAGCAGATATGACATCTTTGTCTACTAGCTTTTTTATTCTGTTTCTTATTGCATCTCTTGACAACCCGACTTTTTTTGACAATTCTGCTAAAGATTTTCTTGCATTTTGATCTAGCTCTTTAAGTATCAGTTTATCATATTTATCAAATTTGAAGACTGAACCATATATTAATTCAGGGCTGTAATGCCCAGTTTCTATTGTTTCTTGTTTCATATTATAGTGATATGCGTATTAAATATATAAAATTATCGTATTTTGCGTGTTTTTTTCTAAATAACTATTTATACATCTTATATTACTACAATACAATGACAACAAATAGTGACCTTGAAAATAAGATAAAAAAACAAAAATAAGGAGGAAAAGAAGATGGAAGAAGACTTAATAGCTAGGCTATCAAAAATTTCGGAAGAAGCAAGAACTATTGGAAACACAATAGATATATTTAGTGGTAAACCTTTGAAGAGACAGGATCATGTAAAGAAAGAACCAACAAGAGGAGTCTATTTTGATGGTGTAAGAGAAACAAGAACAACAATAATAGACCCAGGTGAGGGAGGGACCATATATTGTGTTGCTTTTAGAATCCCCTATTTGGCTGAACTAGGGGCTGCGATTCAGGAAGTAGCAGCACGTACCACAGCATCTGCAGTGAATCGTAAACTAAGAAAACCAGATCCTGCTGGAGGAATAGGAACATTAGCAACAGGTATTGAAGCAACTCAAAATGCAATTGCACGTTACATCATGGGCGTGTTATCCTTAGGGGAAGACGGAGGCATCCTAAGCAGATCTGATTTTGGTAAAGGTTATAGCGTCGGTGAAAGAGATACTGGGATATTTATTACAGGGGAAAATAATCTTGTGGAGAATACTACTCTAAATTGGATGTGTCAAAATTCTGCAATATCCGCACAATTGAATGAGGTACTCAGAATAATTGGTCCTAATTATAAACAAGCAATAGATCCTTTCTTGGGTAAGCCAATTGAAGTAATAAGTCAACCTTTAGATTACAGGATTCTGGCAGGCTTGGGGAGGTAATATTGTCTTTTGACAAGAAGACTGTTTTTTTATAGAAAATTTCGACTAGAAATTTTCAGGGGGTTTAAAACCCCGACATTTATGTCGAAATTTTCTATGGGGATAGTATAGTACTGTGGACTTTAGTCCGCAGATAAAACGTAGAAAAGTTTATGT
>JBJKQO010000010.1:0-4680 GCA_046705145.1 Candidatus Woesearchaeota archaeon | reverse complement strand
TACGGCTCGCTAATTTTGTTAGCCAATTTTTGGGATAGTAAAGTCGAGCCTGTATCAAAAAACGAAGTTTTTTGAAATGCTCGGTAAGCTTTGCTTACCGACATATCTACAACCTAAAGGAAATAGTATTAGGCTCGACTTTTCTATAAAACTATTTGATTGATTATACGAACAAGAAAGAGGTGAAATTATGGCAAGGCATCCTGAGCCACACAGAGCCCCAACAAGACAGGGTAGGGGCGGCGGCGGAATAACAAAAGAGTTTATCGTAGGAATGGCTGCAATACTTCTAGGCGGATACAACCTCCTCCTTTCTTTTGGTGTCATCAAGTTCAACATAACCATACCACAAATTGCTGCAAACATAGTGCTTGTGGTAGCAGGCCTTCTTGTGCTGCTGCATGGCTACAAGGAAAGCAGAAGAAAAGAATACCTAAAACGCGGGCTCTTGTAATCATTTTTTTCTAACAAGATAGCCTACCGGTCCAAAATGCTAAAAAAGCTGGAAACAGAGCTGAAAATAAGAGGATTTAGTAAGAACACCATAAAGAGCTATATCTATAACAACCAGAAATTCCTCGAGTTCTCAGGCAAGCCTTTTGACCAGATCTCAACAGAGGATATTAAATCATACCTGGCGTTCCTGATATCTGACAAGGGATTAAGGCCCAGCTCTGTAAGCCTTGCACTCAGCGCTATACGGTTCTATTTTGAAGAGGTTGAGAAAAAGAAGCTATTTGATGACATAAGGCCTCCCAAGTCTGAGAAGAAGATACCTACAGTGCTCTCAAAGCAGGAAATAAGGAAGATGTTTGACTCCATAGACAATCCAAAGCATAAGCTTCTTGTAAAGTGCATGTATGGCTCAGGACTTCGCGTCTCTGAGTGCGTAAGCCTAAAAGTTGATGACATCGACTATAATGAAAAGATAGGAAAGGTCAGGGCAGGAAAAGGGAAAAAAGACCGGTATATAATCATGCCTGCCACCCACATAGATCAGATAAAGCAGTATGCTGAGGAGAGAGACGACAAGAGCGAATACCTTTTTCCTTCAAACGACACGCATATAACTGCAAGGCAGGCGCAAAAAGTCGTCAAGTCTGCTGCGCTTAAGGCAGGGATTAAAAAAAGGGTATTCTGCCACGCGCTAAGAAGCAGCTTCGCGACGCATCTTCTTGAGTCCGGCACAGACATAAGGGTGATCCAGGAACTATTGGGGCACTCGAATCTCGCGACGACAGAACGTTATACCAAGGTTTCTGCTGAGCAGATAAAGAAAGTAAAAAGCCCTCTTGAAGGCGTACTGTGATCTTTTTTTGTTTTTATTTGTTAAAAACTAATAAAATAACTATTAATTTCTATATTGTAATTAAATAGTATAAATAATTATAAAATATTAAATATTTTAATCGCTTTTGGGGAATATAGATTATTATGATAATAATATAAAGGTTGTAATGAATAATATATTATAAAAAAATATTAATAAAAAATAAATAATTGAATATAATTATTTTGAAATGAATTTTTCACTAATCATCTCATTTATGCCTATTATGTTCTGTCTCCTCTGGATCTCCTTAAAAGAAGGCTCTAAAGTGAGAGTTGCCTTGCCGTTAAGATATCTTTTGATTATAGGGACACCTTTCTCAAACAGGTTAGTTATGTAAGCCTGCACAAGGCTTTCTGGTATGCCCATCCTTCTTGCTATATCCCCATAGGACACAAAACCCTGCTCTTCCTCGATAGCATAAAGCGCAAGGAATATCTCTCGTTCCTTCTCGTTGATGTCCCCAAGGTTATACGACTGAGAACTATCAGAAAAGTGAGGGTTCAGATGCCTTATGAACATTGCGATCTCCTCAACCCTCTCAGAAAGCTTATCTATCTTCGAATCAAGCTCGCAAAGATACTCATAATTTGCCTGAAGCTCGTTAGTGTTCTCGTTAATAGCGTCTAAATGATCAGAAAACTCATCATTTATCGATGATAAAGCACTCTTTAGATCGTGCTCAATTGCCGCAATCTTATCGACGGCAATACCCCTATTTTTGTTAAATATCCGAATTTATACCACCCCTCTATAAACCAAACAATAAATCAATCCAAAGAGAACTTATTTAAATGTTTTTTGGTTCTGAAGTTTATATTTTACCGGATAACAAAAGAGTTTTATCGTCGGAAAAACACTTGAAACCACGCTCAAACGGTTACCTTTGAGCTTTTCAGGGAATATGACTTCTCCTTTCCCTGTGAACTGACCTTTACGATCCCAGAGGCCTCGATCTCAGCCAGTATCCTATAAAAAGAGGATTTAGAGCACAAGCCCTGCTCATCAACGATCACTTCCCTTATCCTTATCGCGGCAATCTCACCATAACGCCTTATCAGGTTCATTATCGATGACTTGATATAATCTTTTGACCTTCTGGTGATCTTCTGCGCAATCTTTTCCCGTATGCTTGACCTTGTATCATGTCTCTTGGTACCCAAGACACCCATATTAGCAGGCTCCTTGACAGATTCAAGAGCAGTTATCCTTTGGTCCATGGACTTGATAGTCGAGATCATGTGAGAGTTAAGCTCGCCAAGACGGGAAACGCTGCTATCAAGCTCGTTAAGCTTCTCTGAAAGCTTAGAAACATCAGGCAACCTATCATTTTCCTTTCCGTTTATCGATATCATGCTCGATTCATTGTAATTAAGCCTTTTCTCAAAATAATCAACCCATTGGTAGAGGTTATTTATGTCCCCCTTGACATTTGAAAATGAAGCAGAAAGCGCAGCCTGCATGGAGTCAATCTTTTCACGTGTCTTATCAGATCTTTTCTTTGGGAAAAGGAAATCAAGCATTTTCATATCCATCTGTATAATGAAATATATAAATTTTTCCCAAAATAGGGGGGACTATCTAAAAAAATGGGACAAGAATAAGATAGTCCCAATAACAAAATGGGACTAAAATGGGAATATTAATAGACGAGAATCATATAAAAATAGGACTATTTTGGGAATTAAGAGGGATAGTGTCAGGACCCTCATGGGAAGATAGGAACATCAGTGATTCCAAAAGAAAAAATATTATATAGTAGGCAGAAAAACAGAGGTCTTATGAAAGGTTTGACCAAATCCAACCTGGCAATAATTGCATCAAAAATGACGCTTTTTGAAAGGCCAAATGTGAGCCTTGAGCAGTATCCTACTGATTCAGAGATCGCGGCTGACAGCATGTGGAACGCGCTGATGCTGGGAGACATCGAAGGAAAAGATATAGTTGATCTCGGATGTGGGACAGGCATGCTGGGGGTATGCTGTCTTATGCTTGGAGCAAAAAACGTAAGCTTTGTCGATATTGATGGATCAGCCATAAATATCGCTAAAGATAACATAAAGACCGCTAAAAGTGAGTGTGGATTTGCAGGAAAACCAAGTTATACTATAGGAGATGTCAAAGACAGCACATTAAGGACTCTCAAAGCTGACACAGTGGTCCAAAACCCTCCTTTCGGGACAAAGGTGAAGCACGCAGATAAGGACTTCCTGCAAAAGGCATTTACTGCTGCTCCTGTGATCTATTCTTTTCATACGACTGAAAGCGAGAGCTTCGTCAAGAAGCTGTCAGAAAGCAACGGGTTTAAGGTCAGCCACACCTGGAGATACGAGTTTCCGCTAAAAAGCACTATGAGATTCCACAAAACACGCATAAAAAGGATAAAAGTGAGTGTTCTTAGGCTAGTGAAGGAATAACCCAAAGGTTTTAATACGATTTGTCTTAAGCGGAATAGTATCATGGAAGATTCTGAAAACAGCAATGGCCGTGTAGAAGAATTTGCAAGGAATCCTAAAAGAGCATTGTTTGTACTTGCAACACCTATCATAATTGGCATGCTTGTGCAGACTTTGTATAATGTCGTCGACACGGCATTTGTCGGCAGGCTGGGAGCAGAATCTATAGCGGCGATAACGATAGCATTCCCTATATTTCTGGTGATGATGGCATTAAGCCTAGGGATAGGGGTTGGCGTGAACTCTGCAATAGCAATGTATGTCGGAGCAAAAAAAACAAAAAGAGCTGAGAACGCTGCTATGCATGGATTATATACGACTATCATATTCGGCGCTTTGATAACAGTGCTTGGCATCTTATTCTCCAAAAATCTGGTGATGGTCATGGGTGCTGAGGGCAATGTGCTTGATCTTGCTGAGAGTTATATCAGGATCATATTCTTCGGCTGCCTGCTGCTTTTCTTCAACATGTTCGCTAACGCAATCCTTGTAGGCCAGGGAAACTCAAAAACTCCTATGATCATCTTCAGCATATCATTTTTCATAAACATCATACTTGATCCCATATTCATATACTATCTGGGGATGGGGGTTAAGGGAGCTGCCATTGCTACAGTTATCGCTTTAGGGGTAGGAGCTGTGATGTATCTTACTTACCTCCTCGTAAAGAAACCCATGGTAGGATTACGTTTGTCATCTTTTGAATATTCTTATCCTATAATGAAGAGGATAATTAGGGTAGGGTTTCCTGCCTCGCTGATACAGATCATAATGTCGTCGGGAATATTTTTCTTCAACTCGATAATGGTCCACTTCGGAACAGATTATGTGGCAGCTTATGGACTTGGGATAAGGATGGACCAGCTGGCCATACTTCCGATGTTAGGCATAAGC
>JBJKQO010000009.1:0-10193 GCA_046705145.1 Candidatus Woesearchaeota archaeon | reverse complement strand
GTATACCTCGGAAAGCCGCTTGTCGAAAGGGTGCTTACAGTAACAGGAGATGTTAAGGAAAAGAAGAACGTTCTTGTGAAAGTAGGCACGCAACTAAAAGACATAATCACGTTTTGCGGTGGATATACTGGAGAACCTAAGAAGATTCTGATAGGAGGGCCTATGATGGGTCTTTGCCAGAGATCAGATGAGGTTCCTGTCATGAAGAACACCACAGGGATAGTGGTCATGAACAAGGTTGATGATGAAAAGAGGACGCACTGCATAAGGTGCGGCGCATGTGTCAGGGCATGCCCTATGGGCCTTATGCCTCTTATGATATCAAGAGCAGCAGAAAAGCAAAAATATGCTGTTTCAGAATCTTACGGCGCTATGGACTGTTTTGAGTGCGGCGCATGCAGCTACTCTTGTCCTGCGAAGATACCTCTTGTGCAGTTCATAAAAGATGCCAAGGCAAACATAATCAAGGCGAGGAAAAGCAGATGAAGCTTGAAGTATCACAGCACCCTCATCTGAGGTCAAAGGCCAATACGCAGATGATAATGTGGCTTGTAGCGATCGCGCTTCTTCCTGCTGCAGCCTCAGGAGTGTACTTCTTTGGCGTTCCTGCTGTCATTGTGCTATGTGTGTCTCTTGCAACTTCTGTTGCCTGTGACATCCTCATGCAGAAACTGACAAAAGATAAGATAGCCTGGGTCAATGGCTCTGCTGTTGTTACAGGGCTGTTGTTTGCTATGGTGATACCTCCTGCAACCCCTTTTTGGATAGTGATGATAGGAGCAATCTTTGCGATAGCTGTTGCAAAATATGCTTTCGGTCCTGGAAACAACATCTTTAATCCTGCTCTTGTCGCAAGGGCGTTTGTCACTGTATCTTTTCCTTCCCTGATCGCAGCAGGTTACATTGCTGCAAGAAACAGCATCGATGCTGTTAGCATGGCAACTCCGATGACCCTAGCTAAATCTAGTGGGATCGAGCATCTTGTATCTGCTTACGGATCAAAGCTTGCGCTGTATAAGTCGCTTCTTTTCGGAAACATCGGAGGAAGCCTTGGCGAGACCTCAGCTATCGCTCTGCTTGTAGGTGCAGCTTTCCTGATAGCCTTGAAGGTCATAGATTTTAGGATACCTCTTGTGTATGTAGGCACTGTATTTTTTGGTTCATGGATATTTGGTGCAGACCCTTTGTTTCACGTGCTTGCAGGGGGGCTTTTGCTTGGGGCTTTTTTCATGGCTACAGATTACGTGACGATACCGATAACTTCCAGCGGAAAGATGATCTTTGCGTTTGGTTGCGGCGTGCTGACCCTTCTTTTCAGGTTCCTGTCAGGGATGCCTGAAGGCGTGATGTATGCGATTCTTCTCATGAACATGGTAGTTCCTCTTATCGATAGGTATACAAGAAGCAGGGTGTTTGGAAGATGAAGGAGGCTGTAAGGATCATAGTTCCGATGGTGCTTGTCGCGGTGATCTCAGCAGGACTGATATCCCTGGCTTACGGGTTTACAAAGCCATACATAGATGAGAAGGAAAAACTTATGACAGACTCGATGCTTAAGGAGATATTTCCTGAGATGGGCTCATACACAAAAGAGGACAACGGATATGTTATACTAAAGGAAGGCCAGACCATAGGAAAAGCAGTCATCTCAACAAGATTCGGTTATTCGTCAGAGATAAAGATGCTTGTGGGACTGGACAACAATGATACTGTTATGGGGGTCAGGGTAATCTTCCAGGAGGAGACGCCAGGCCTCGGATCAAGGATAGCAGAGCCAGGATTTTACAGCCAGTTTGAAGGCCTAAAAGAAGAAGACATTAAGCTGAAAAAAGACGGGGGAAAGATCGATGCTGTCACTTCAGCGACTATATCTTCGACAGCAGCAGTTGAGGCAGTAAGGGATGCAGCAGGACAAAACTGATAAGGAAAAAGGGAACGTGAAGGATAAAGGCAGCCAGAAGCAGGCATCATGCTGCAGCGGTCAGACTTCCCAGAAAGGAAAAAAAGGAGTTTTCCTTAATGGGATATGGGACAATAATCCTGTGTTTAGGATGGTCCTTGGCATGTGCCCTACGCTTGCTGTGACAACCTCTCTTGAGAACTCGATAGGCATGGGGCTTGCAACGACATTTGTGCTTCTTGGATCAAACGTCATAATATCATCTATAAGGCATACTATACCTAAGAAGGCAAGGATCCCTATATTCATAACTGTCATATCTACATTTGTGACTATCGCAGCACTTTTCATGAGAGGGTTTGCGCCAGCTCTTTATGACAGGCTGGGGATATACGTGCCTTTGATAGTCGTGAACTGCATAATCATGGCAAGGGCGGAGTCTTTTGCTTCAAAGAACAAGGTACTTAACTCAGCTCTTGACGGCCTTGGCATGGGAGTTGGTTTCACTTTAGGGCTTGTGATCATAGGATCTTTGAGGGAGATTGTGGGATCAGGAAAGATAGTGCTGCTTGGGACTACGCTTTTTGATTATGGTATCGGTGCCAAGATATTTTTGCTTCCTGCAGGCGCCTTCCTGACGATAGGCCTGCTGCTCGCATCATTTAACATGAGGAGGAAAGGATAAGATGGAAAACCTGCTGATCATACTTTTTGCAGCGATATTCGTGAATAATTTTGTCCTGTCAAAATTTTTGGGGATATGCCCTTTTATAGGCGTGTCCAAAAGGACATCACCTGCTTTTGGTATGGGGATAGCAGTAACATTTGTCATGTTTTTCGCGTCGATGATAACATGGGCTGTGTATACTTATGTCCTTGTGCCTTTTGGCGCAGAATACCTGCAGATACTTGTTTTCATAATCGTGATAGCATCGTTTGTCCAGCTTATAGAGATGTTCCTTCGCAGGAACTTTGTCTCCCTTTACAACGCTCTTGGCATATACTTGCCGCTTATAACGACAAACTGTGCTGTGCTTGGTGTCGCATTCCTTAACATCCAGAAGGGATATTCGCTTGCCGCAGCATCTGTCAACAGCTTCGGAGCAGGGCTTGGCTTTACGCTTGCTTTGCTCTTGATGTCAGCGATAAGGGAGAAGCTTGAGCTTGCAGACATCCCAAGGCCTTTCAGGGGAGTGCCTATAGCTCTGATAACAGCTGCCATGATGTCGATGGCGTTCATGGCATTTGCAGGGATGATAAAATGATGAGAGATTATGATGATCATAGCATTGGCGAAGTTCAAAATGGGGTCAGCATCAATCTGCGAGCTTCTTCAACTAATATATCAAGGCTGACGTGGGGGAAGGCCCCTACGGGGAAGCTTGCAAACTTGTTTGCAAGTCCGCCAAGCTTAAAATCTTTGATTTTAAGTCCGCAAAACCTTATTTTGCGATACTTTGCTTGGCGATATCAGCCAATATACTATCAGAAGCTCAAGCGAGCCGATGGCAACCTCTCGAAGAGAAGTTTTGATCTTCCAAATAAATCAAAATGAACATACCAACAACAGAACCGATCATTGCAGGCATAATCTCTTTAGTCCTGGCTGTATTGATCTATGTGTTCTCAAGGCTCTTTGACGTCAAGGAAGACGGAAATGTGGAAAAGATAGAGGCTGCGCTTCCCGGAGCGAACTGCGGAGGATGTGGGTATCCGAGCTGCCATGCTCTTGCAGAGGCCATAGCAAAAGACAGCTCCAATGCCAACAAGTGCGTTGTCGGAGGAAAAGATGTGACAGAAAAGATATGCGCTCTTCTTGACATCAAGGTTGATGCGCAGCAGAAAAAAGCTGCTTTTGTCAGGTGTATCGGAGGAAAGAACACCTTTGATGAGGCGCAGTATACTGGAGAGAAAAGATGCAGGCTTGCAGCAACAGTTGGAAACTGCAAGGCGTGCACCTACGGCTGCATAGGCTATGGTGACTGCGTTGAGGCATGCCAGTTTGATGCCATACGCATAGGGCCCGAGGGGTATCCTGTCGTTGACCAGGAAAAGTGCACTGCCTGCGGAGCATGCGTAAAAGCCTGCCCCCTTAACATAAACATCCTTCTTCCTTATCACGCATTTGTCTACGTTGCATGCTCTTCCCATGACAACGTGAGAGATACTCCTAAGAACTGCACGACAGGGTGCATAGGTTGCGGAGTCTGCGTGAAGGTATGCCCATCGCAGGCGATAACTCTTGAGAACAACCTTGCGGTGATCGATAACTCAAAATGCACAAAGTGCGGGCTATGCGCAGAGAAGTGCCCGAGGAAGGTTATTTTGAAGGGTTAGTTTTGTGGATATTTGTCTTTGCTTGCTCTGTACTTTATTTTTCTCTGTCTCTCTTATATCCTGGAGTGTTTTCTTATTTTTGTGTCCACTATTTCGGGAGGTATTCAAATCTAACAATGTTAGAAAATGGAATAGTGATATTTTTTTTAAGAATAAACCCCCCCTTATTATTATAGATCCACTTTCGTAATTTGTTGGATCATATTTGGTCTCTACTATCTTCCCTTTAACAACATCTGATACATTATGGATCCCATCTGGATTGTCTGGATCGAATTTATTTTGATATTTATTATCGTTATTATAGTATAACACTCTAGCTGTTTCTCCGAGCTCAATCCTATCTTCATCAAGTAAATTCGCCAGATTAGTAATAGCTTGATTGTGCCAAGAGAGAAATAACTCTCTTCTTCTTTCTAATTTATCTTCTTCTGCTTTTGCTTTTTTTTCTAGTAAGGCTGCTATTGCTCTCTCTTCTCTTTCCAGTTCAGCTTCTTGTTCCTTTTTTTCTGCTTTTTTTTCCGTGCTAATAATGAAATTAAATCTGCCATTTTATCCACCTTAGGTTATTCATCTATTGTATAACTATAATGCAAGACCTTTTTGTCTTAGGTAGTCTATGTATCTAGGCATCCGGTCTGTGTTTATTACAGCAATACCATTACCTAACAATTTGGGAGGATTATTTTCCATCAAATCCGCAATCAGTCTTGATTCAAGACTACTTTGTCCTTTGTAGTCTATGATGCAGTTTATTGGCGGTTCAGAACACGAACTTGTCCAATCATGGTCTTTTTTGGCAGGCCACAATCTGTGAGATCCTTCTTTGGTAGATCTTTGGCCGTACGGTTTGCCAAGCATTATATCATTTCCATAGTGGTGATTTGTGCGGACCGTAATAATCCCGGGTCTCCATAATTTATCAAAGTAATCTGCAACCATAAAGTTTTCATCATCTCTTAAAAGCCTGCCAAAGATAGGTATACATTCTTGGCTTATTCTATATGTACCGGAATGCAAAATACACACTTCATTTTCCCTCCTATAAACATCAATGTCATTAAACCTAACTCCTTTTTGAAACCATCTTGTTTTTCTTTCTTCTCCAGAAAGAAACCCTCTAATATCATTAGCATGATTGTAAGGGGTTATGGCTTCAACTAGTGTATTTATCTCCATAAATTCTAATGTGCCTTCATTAGGCCGCCTTACTGCAAAAAGATTGAACCCGGCGAAAGTGGTATATTCAGGCAGATTATCCGCTTCCATCACTAGCTGGCGTGAGGTATGAAACTTTATTTCGTACTTCAATAGCTTCTCTTCTTGCTTCATATCGTGTTGCTTACTTGGATGCTCTACATAGAATACTTCTTCTTCATATTTACGATATTCACACAAAGGATTAAGTCTAACCTTCATTAAAACTTCTGCAATACTTATTGCAGGTTCTAAATCGACAATTATTCTTTGATTGTGTGATCCCCTTATGAGATTTTCTCTTCTTTTTCTTTCTGTGTCTAATGCCTGATTTACTGCTGCTTTCTCTTCTCTTCTATTTTTTTCTCTTTCTACAGCTCTTCTTGCTACTTCTTCAAGTTCAGGGTCTACTGTCATCTCATTTTCACCTTTATCTTCACATCGAGTTTCCAACCGCACGGCATGATTCTGCTTTCATGCCGTCATTGCACTTTCCCATCTTCTGGATTGCTGAATAGTAATTGTCTGGCTTAAGTCCTAATCCGAGTGCTATGATGTTGAGTTGATTGTTAAGGTTCATTTTCATCCCCATATTCCAGTTGGCCCCTTTGTAAGATCATGGGATACTGGAGCACTGTATGCTTTCGCATCTTTTTTTCTTTTTTTAAGTCCGTCATAAATTCCGAAGCAAAACTCAACAGGAAGAGAGACTAATTTTCCCGGGAGAGAAGCGCATGGATCTTTTCCTTCTCTCCCCGAGTCTTCAATTGACCAATAGAGCAGACCTACAAAGAAGGGTATTACATATGCGGATAATGGGGGGTCACAAAAAGGAATATGATCTAATATGTATATTCCAAGTGCAGGATACCCTACAAGATTTGCAAAAGAGGAATACGGTTTCGCCTTAACAGGATCATATCCATATTTTCCAAATACGTTTTCTATTCTTTTTTGCACACTTATGCTAAGATTTCCCAGAGTCCCATAAACTGAACTTTTAGCTGCAAACCTTGCAATCTTTTTTAGGGCAATGGTCGTTTTTTTACCCCCTCTCTTGCTTGTGCTATATGCATTTATTAAATAATCTTTAATTGATTCAACCCTATAATCTGCGTTTGCTAACCTAAAGACAAGCCTTTCTAACGCTGACTTACCTGTAAAATCTGGCGTGTCTGATGTGGGGGCAGGCTTCTCATCATTTTCAGCTGTTATACGTAACACAATATTAGCTTCTGGATCAAGAACTTCTGGTTCTAAAAATTCTCTTACAGTTTCATCTATACTATATGGAGGTTGTGAATTTGGTTTTTCTAGATTTTCCATAATCATTTCACCTATTATGTTGTTAATTGAGAGTAGTAACATGTTACGTATATTTAATACTTTTTTGTATATTTTCTTATTATTATGTGTGATTTATTTTATTTTAACACTAAAATAATTTTTTTAGAAAGATTATGCTTGTGTGAAATCATTCAGAGACTAAGAGGGCGAGCTTATTGGTAATTAGCGACTTTGTGTTATTTCTTTTTAGGTTTGGTATCAACTCTTGCTTTCCATAGCATATGTTCTCTTAATACATACAATTCAGGATTTTTAGTTAATAGGGTGTAATCGAGCTCAGTTAATGTCCTGTCCGAAATCATACTGCCTAAATATGGGAGCTCAAATTCTTCCCCTGGAAGATCAATCCCCCATGCATGTCCTATACTATATCTATATTCAGGATTAGAATCATCGATCTTTAATATATCCAAAGCTGGCTTTGCGATCGATTCTAATTCTTTTCCAAGGTGGGAAGTTCCAAGGGCCTTTATCGCATTTTTTGCAGGGTCGTCACCTAATTTTAGGTGTTCACGTATTGTCATAGCAGTATCCCACAATCGTTGCATTTGCTCATCAGAATATTGTCTATATTTTTTTTACTCCTTAGCCCTCTTATATACCTATCAATTCTTTTTGTTCCCATCATTATCCCTCTATCATTTATATTCACAAGCAGTTTCCAACTGCCTTAGATGAATCTACTCCTTTCTCATCTCGCACCAATATGATATGTCTGTGAGACGTTCTACTTTTGCGACAAGTCCCGCATCTTTTGCTAGTACTATGAGGTCTCTTTCTGAAAATCTTCTGGATATGTGCCCTGCGTTCAGATATACATGTTTTTCATCATAATTATCCACTTTAAGATTGTTTTGTTCTAGGAAATCAAGATAGGCAATAAGTGCATTTTCTGAGAGGACGCTTGCGTATATTACTCCGTCTGGAGCTAATACTCTTCTTGCTTCTCCTAATGCAGCACCCAGTTTTTCATCCAAATTACCAAGCGTATTCCATAAGAAGAACATATGGTTGATTGACATATCTTCGTAACGAAGATCTGCAAGATCCATTACTAAATAATTCTCTTTTGGGCCTTTGAAGCTTATGGCTTTTTTTACTAATTCTGGTACAAAGTCAATACCACTAACTCTTTGTGATCTTTGTGCAATAATCCTTGTGCTTCTTCCATCCCCGCACCCTCCATCAACTACATTTCCAGAATAATATCTTTCTAACACCTTTCTTTTTTCTTCTTTAAGGTACGCTTCGATTGCAGGGGTATTCCTAACGCGGGATATATCCCTTTCCCCAAAAAACTTTTTAATATTAGCCATAACTTTATAGTAGTAAATATTCTATTTATATTAATATATGTATCAATAATTGTATAAATGGTAAAGATTTATATATTATTTAATCATTTGTACAATAATTATGATATTAGACCAGCTTGACAACAAGATACTCCACGAGCTCGACCTTGATTCAAGAGCATCCCTAAAGGAGCTGTCCAAAAAGACAAAATGCCCGAAAAGCAAGCTGCAGTACAGGATAAACCGGCTGCTAAAAGAAGGGGTGATAGAATTTTTTTATGTCCAGGTCAACTTCAATAAGCTGGGATATACGGCCTATAAGCTCTATTTTAAGTATTACAATGCAGACCCGAACAAAGAGCAGGAAATTATAAACTACTGGATATCAGATAAGAATTCTATATGGGTAGGTTCATTGAGGGGCAGCTGGGACCTTGCAGTATCTATCCTATGCAAAAATGAGGCAGAAGTATCTTTTGTCCTAAATAAGTTTATGTTTTCCTATTCAGAGTTTATACTTAGCAAGACGATCTTCATAACAGAATTTAGTCCAATGTTTACAAGATCCTTTCTTGATCCAAAAAAATCAGATAAGATGTTTGCCTATTCACTTAGAGATAATGCGATTGAGCTGGATGAACTTGATGGAAAAATAATTCACGAGCTGTCAAACAATGCCAGGATAAGTATTGAGGATCTTTCAAAAAGACTAAAAAGAGACAGGACAACAATATCATACCGAATAAAAAAACTTCAAAAAGAAGATATACTTAAGGGATTTAGGGTCCAGCTTAACTTAAACAAACTGCATTCTAAAATATTTAAAGTGATGCTTAATTTCAAAGGGCTAAACGAGAAAGTAGAAAAAAGCATTATAGAATACGTGAACCAGCACAAATACGGCACGCAGTACCTCAAGCTTATAGGCAGCTGGGATGCTGAGATAGAATTTGAGATGGAAGAAGGGGATGAGATCTATAATGTGTTAGGGGAGTTTAGGACAATGTTTAGCCAGGTAATAACACAGCATGAGATAATCCTTGTCACGAATAACTATAAGTTGGATTTTTATCCGTTTTAGATATGTATTTAATAATCAAGCAGAATGAGCTGCCTATGCATGAATTGTTCAAAGGCTATTCTTCCTAAAGGATCATCCCTTGTTAATCTTTCCATCCGTTTTAAATATTCTGGGGTGTTGTAGAGGCCAACAACACTTTTTCTTGCTTTGATTAGCTCTTCTGGTGGAACACTTGTTTTTATCAGAGGGACCTCATTTGTGAATAGGTTCCATTTGTTTCTGCAGCCGGGAAGCCACAATCCGTCTTTTTCCACTTGTTCAGCTAATCTTGTTCCAGGATAAGGTGTTGCAAATACTGCCCTTATCCTGCTAAATGGCAGCGTTTGAATCCTTTCATAATCCTGATTTATGGACTCTCTTGTCTGCGCTGGGTGCCCTAGCATGTAATAGATCCCTAGATGTATGCCTGCTTTTGTTATCTTTTCTGCAGCGATTACCATCTCTTCAAAACGGTAATTTTTGCCCATCGCATCAATTACTTTTTGGTCTGTTGTTTCCATACCAAGAGTGATCTCTGCAAAACCTGCTTTTTTTAATATATCATACCCTGAGAACTTTAAAGCAGTTCTAACACTAGCCATAACATGAAACCTGATATCTGGGTTTATCATATTTTGTGCTTTCAACTGGATTATATACTGCGCAATTTGGTTCATCCCTTTTGCGTTTACGAGTGAGTCATCGTCTGAGAAAAATATGAAGTTTGCGCCTCTTTCTGAAAGATATTTTATTTCATTAACAATACTATCAACACTGCGAAATATTATCTTCCTGCCATACATCTGTTTGCTGCAGCAAAAATCACATTCATTCCAACAACCTCTTTCTCCTGAAATCATTACAAATTTCATCTTAGAAACGGGAATAGTATGAGGGTACTGTTTTGCTACGTATCTGATTTTTCCGCAGTGGATATTTTCAGGTGACATCAGATCAAGCTCTTCTCCAGTCAGTCTTTCAGGTCGGGGATTAGCTTTAGGAAATCCATCTTTTAAATAAGCAAGGCCAAGTACGCTTTCAATATTCTTGCCTTCTT
>JBJKQO010000008.1:0-82615 GCA_046705145.1 Candidatus Woesearchaeota archaeon | reverse complement strand
CACTCAGAATCTTCTTCATAGCTCCAAAACTGCTCATAAGCCTCCCTTACAGAAATCTGTCCAGAATTGATAGCGCGAGCAAAATCACTGGCAGTCAAAACCTCCTGAAAAGCAGGAGCAGCAAAGCTAAAACTGCCACCAACCTCCCTAAAGACAGATCCAACATCCGCAAGCAACAACTCAAGAGACATCTTCAAGCAGCCAACCTCTCAGGAGCGACGTAGCCTTGTGGCTTAAGATATTTATTGACTATTCCGATACTCCTACGCAGCGTATCCATCTCAGATATAGCCATCCGACTAATTATAGATTCAATGTTTCCCCTTGCCACTAGTGTTTCTAAGATAGGTTGGTATCTAAACGAAGACAATATATCCAGTGTAGGATTAACAAATTTTTTATCATAATTAGCATTAGTTGGATCAAGCGCATCCAAAAGATATGGGATGTATGCCTCATGTGGATTAGCTTCAATAATAAAACTGCTCACAGCATGCCATTTTGCATCAAAGTACATATCCATGACAAGTTTGGTTGAGTCATGACAGGGTACTGAATTATACCCCTTGATTAGCGCTATCTCATATCTTTGACTCTTCTGTCCAGCTTGCTCCCCAAACCTTATTTTCAAATCTTTGTGAAATTGATTAACCTGTTCTTGTTCAATTTTTTGTTTGCATATTTCCTTTGTTTTATTCGTATCAATCTGCATCATGCCTCGTACAATATCTTCTTGAAATTTCCAGTACAAAGGATTGCCCAACCTTGCAGACAACAAAGCAAAAGCTTCATCTGATCCGATTGAAGCAATAGAAGAAAAGATGCTAAATAATTTAGAGTCATGATAATCTGAATACGCACCAGGTCCCGACTCCAACTCATAGCGCCTCAAATATTTTTCAACTACTTGAACAACCAATGGATCGCGAAACTGGCTTGCTATTAATGGTATTTCATGATCCAAATATAAATTTCCTGAATCTGCCCACCTCAAACATGATGGCAATACTTCCTTAACGTTATAGTCTGCAAGTATTTTTGCAGCTTTCTTAAACCATACACCTCCTTCACATTCACTGTTGCAGTATTCAAGAAGCGCAGGAATGCTTTTTGGGTTACTTGCTTTTTTTATTGCATCCAGAATTATTCCTGATTGAATGATAGAATTATCCCATACGTTTACTTCTTCCAAACGTTTTGGATCCAAAAGGAGTCGTGAAAGGATATCAACTGAAAGAGCATCACCTATCTCCCCCAATGCATAAATTGCCTGTTTCTGAACTGCTAGGATCCAGTAAGGTTCATCGTCAAATGGAACTGTGATCAAATTATCCAAATATTCAACTGCTACTTTGCTTTTTGATGCAGCAAGCGCTGGCAATACAGAATTTACCATTAATGACCATACATGGACATCTGATGAGACTCTTCCCCTAAATCTTTCAGCTTCTTTGATGATTTCACATACAGCTTTTTCACTTTTTGTTTTGCCTAGTGCTTGAATGACAGAACCATATATCTCCTTATCCTTTTTTTCTGAGGTAATCCCTACTTCATAATCATCAAATCCTAAATGAAAGTAATCTAGCAAAACACTAACTGCCTCATCTGTCCCTATCTCACCTAATGAATCAATCGCAGCTCTATGGACATCTTCAGGCACTTCACGTGTTAGTAAATCTTCTAAAAACGAGATAGTTTTTTTGGACCTATTTTTCCCTAGTATACTAACAGCTGCTTCAAGGTTATCTGAATTCTCATCCAAATCACCCTTATAAGAAAATTTGACAAAATTCATTATATGTGCTGCATCATCTTCAGACAAACCTCGTTTATTTACATAATCATCAATTTGATCAAGTAAATAACTCAATGCATAAACATCTAATGATTCATCCATAAGTTGACTGATAGGATTTTCTATTGGTTTATTCAAAGCGATTGTATCCTCAAGGTATCTGACATTGTTCTCAACACGCTCAACAAATTCTGCATTATCCTTAAAAGGATTATAGCAACAAACCCTGTACGACGGATTTGAAAAATCATGAAATACTTGCTTGAAATTATGTTTTTTCTCCTCCTTAAGCATCATATATACCCAATTCAGGATGTTTCTCCACGCAGGAAGCACTACTCTCCCCTTAACTCCCCAAAGCTTTTCGTCTTCTTCATAGCTCCAAAACTGCTCATAAGCCTCCCTTACAGAAATCTGTCCAGAATTGATAGCGCGAGCAAAATCACTGGCAGTCAAAACCTCCTGAAAAGCAGGAGCGACAAAACTATACTCATCACCTACAGGTCTAAAAACTGGCCTAACATCAGATAACAGTTCAACTAAAGGAGAAGGAAGGTTCTCTTTTTCAGAGCTCAAATTTATCTCCCCCTTGTAAGCTCTTGATACCTTATTTCAATTAGGTGTTCTTTTAATGTCCATCCTGCATTTACTATCTCAACTTGTTCCAGGGTCATGGATGCTAGGTTATGAACTGTCATGTAGCTGGCGCATCTTGCAAGAAGATCTGTCCAAACAAGCAAATTTTTTTCCCTCAAATGTTCATAATCTAGAATTTCTGTTGCTAGTTCTTCTCTTGACTGGTTTGAATCAGCTGATCTTTGCCTCCTTTTAGGATCTTTCCTTAGTTTGTGCTCCCAAAGAGCTACTTCAATCCCTTTCAGCAATATTTCACTTTCAGAAAGCTGCCCTTTCAGACCCCCTAATTCATCTGGCCTCTTATTATAGATATCAGTCAGGAAATGCACCAAGAGGTAATTGGACTTCACTTCCTGGTTCTGTCTCCCTAAAAAATCATTGAACGCGGCTATCCTTCCCGCATCAGGTTCCCCCTGAGCATTAACTATCCTTGCAGCAAGATATTTATCAATATTCCTAAGCACTGCACCCGAATCTATATGCATAGTCTCAAAACCCTGATTTTCATGCTGCTCAAATCCTGTGAATCGCGAGGTGAGTATCACTTTCCCATAATCCTTGAGCTGGCCAACATCTCTTAACGCGCGAAGAACATTGCTCCTGTAGCTTGTCAGCTCATCAAGTGCGTCAACGATAAAGACGAACTTGTGCTCATCCCTCAATGATTTAGGAAGAGACACAACTCCTCTGCTTATGATTTCCAAGAATCTTCTCTCGTTATAAGAAGCGTCCCCATTAAACTGGTTGTGAAATGCCCTGTTAAGCTCTGAGGCTGTGATATGGACTGCTATATATCCCTGGCCAAGATTGCCTGAGTTAAGCCTTTCAGCAAGATCAACTGCAGCAGTTGACTTACCCTGGCCGAAATTTCCTAGCAAAAGGCTCGGTTCCGGCCTGTTAAGAATATCCTCTATAGTCAATGAATAAGGTGTATACTTAACTTCACCTCTAGTTTCTTTTTTCTCAAAACCCAAAAGCGCAGCTGGTATTATCATCCCTGGCCTTGCAGTGCTTATCGCTTCATCAAGAGAGGCCTGCCTCTGCTCAGTAACGCTCTTTTCAGACCCCTCAAGAATGGGTTCAAGTTTTTCAGGATCGTTTATGTAACCCAGAACCCCACCTGAATATCCTACAAGCGCCTTGAGTACTGCACCTTTGATCTTTTTGTCCGGCCTCTTAAAATGCAGCTCATCGCTCTTACCAAGATTCCTTAATAATATAGGTGTCACATCAATAAAACCGCTTGTCGTCACAATCAGAATCTTCTCTCCTGCATGGATTACCTGGTTTAAGACATGATAAAAACCTTGTATTTTTTCAAGATACCTTGCTCTGGTCTCAGAAAGTATTATGCCAATATCATTGCTTGAAGCCGAAAAAAATCCCTTTCTATCTTGGTGCCACGCGGCAATAGCCTGAACTTCGCGTTCAAGACTTTCAGGAGGATGTTTTAAACCAGTATATTCAAAGTATTTAATTAATGCATCCCGAATCGCGGTTTCATGCTCATGCATCTTTTCAGGCTTCCACTTTTCAGGCCCTGCCATCTCTAATGGTCCGTAATAGTTTGTCCTTAGAGCAGGCACAGGGATAAAGCCATTTTCTATTGCTAGATTCATAAGTTCCCTATATATCCTCATGCTACGGACATTGCCGTATTCTTTTATCTCACGATTAATCTCATCAGATATTCTCAACAGGTTCTCCATGATCTCCTTGTCCTTAAGGAAAAGCAGAGCGTGCATTATCGACCTTGGCTGGTCGCTTACAAGCCTTAAGTAGTAGCTGTCAAGAGGGTCTACTGTTCTTATCCCTTGTATCAAAGGTGCAATTAAACTTGGTATCTGTTCTACCCCTGGAAAAGATGCAATCTCTTCAGCACTTGCTCCTGCCTGCGCAAGGGCAGTCTCAATCCCCCCTATTTTCCATATACCCTTCTCCATATACATGGGACATAGGCCTGTTCCTGACCATCCACCCATAACATTATCCCTGTTTGCAAAAGTCATGCCATGACCAAAAATGTGTAATTGTCTCAAAACCAGCTCTTCTAAGGGGGGATCTTTAGGGTGGCTGCCTGTTTTGGCCTGTGACAAAAGTCTTGCCAAAGCTCCTTGAGCTATCTGAAAAAAAGTGGAAACCTTATCTGCAGTATATATCCCTTCAGGTCTTGTCGGAAAGAGAAAGTCAGGTCCAAATAAGAAGTTACGATATTCAGTCAGATCAAGTTCAGCTATGCCAAATTTCTGTGACCACATACATTAAAGAGTCAACACAACTATTTAAACTTTTCTATTCTTAACCATGAGTAAGTAGTCATAAATACTTCCTATATACTCTATATATAAACAAATATTAATGATAGCTATAAACCTCTTGATCCATGATGAAGACAGCAGTGATAATATCGCTAAAAGACCTTGCAGGAGTGACCATAAAAGAGTCATTGATAGAGCAAGGTTTCAAAAAAACAGAGAATACTTTTGACGGGAATCCAGTATATGAGATGGAAAGCGCAAAGCTTTACACATTAAATGAAGATACGGTTTATTCTGAGAACATAGACAAAAAGATCGAAGCAGACATCATGATCTTTGCTACAAGGCACCAGTCAGAATCAGGAAAGCCAGTGCTGTCATTTCACACCCCCGGAAACTGGAACAAAGCAGGGTTTGGAGGAAAAGAAAGAACACTTTGCATCTCCCCTGCAAGACACCTGAAACTTGCTATGGAAAAACTTGCAGAGTACACAAA
Source organism: Candidatus Woesearchaeota archaeon (assembly GCA_046705145.1). Taxonomy (GTDB): domain Archaea; phylum Nanobdellota; class Nanobdellia; order Woesearchaeales; family JBJKQO01; genus JBJKQO01. The sequence goes on along the minus strand of JBJKQO010000008.1, from coordinate 77,427 downwards.
AGACACAGGCTACGAAGTCAGCTGCGAGCAGACCCACCACGGGCCTTACACAGAGATCCCTACTATGTTTATCGAGATAGGATCATCAGAAGAGCAGTGGAAAGACAAGGACGCAGCAGGAATAATAGCCAAGACCATAATAGATCTCATCAGGATCGGAGAAAACGCATACGCAAACAATGACTCTGCTGTCTTCTTCGGAGGAGGGCATTATAATCCCGGCGCAAACAGGATAATGCAGGAAACAGGATACCTTATAGGGCATGTCTGCGCAAAATACAACTTTGAGGACCTGACAGAAGACATAGTAAAGCAGGCTTTTGAGAAACAGCTGCCAAAGCCAACACTTGCGATACTTGACTGGAAAGGGCTAGGCCAGGGAAAGCAGCATCTTCTTAGCATCCTCGAAAATCTAAACATAAGATACATAAGGTCAAAAGAAGCGACAAGAAAGGATTAGGCTTCAGACTTCTTCAATGCTTTTTTCGTAGAGCTCATTATCTGCTTCATCGCAAGCTCTTCTATCGCTGCATGGTCATTTTCAAGCCAAGAAGGGACATCCTTACTCTTCGGTCTTAAAAACTCTGATATCGTGCTCTGTTTCTCCGGCATCTTTAGTTTCTCCTTTTCTTGATTCCTTAAGGCCTGCTAAAAAGTATTCCAGGCAGTCTATCGCGCAAAATGTCGCTTTTTTCCTGAAATCCTCAGGCCCGAACACCAACGTGAAAGTGTTTGTATCATCAAGGTCTATAGGGCTCATGCATGTGGTGCAAAAAGCCTCGTGCTCCTTCTCGATCATCTTTATGTGGTGATCGACAAGGTTCTTGAGGTGTATGCCTCCCTGGTTCAGGTCATTCCTGAGCTTTACAAGCTCATCGTGATCCAGCGCCTTTAGCGCATCCCTGACAAGAACGCCCATAAGCCTGTCACCCCTTTGAGTTATTAAAAAATTGCGAGGTTGGGGCTTAGCTTGCTAAGCCCCCGCTTGCACCTCTTTCTTTCCCTATGGTCCCCATGCCTTGCTTAAATGCTTAGGCAAGACATGCCTCCTCACTTTAAGATGTGAATATTATTTCTTACGTCTGGACTCTTCAAACTCGACATACCATCGGTTTGTCTCTTTCTCGTACCTAAACACGACATTGTGTTTCTTGGACTTATCAATAGCAAAAAGCAAGGGCATTGGAATCGTTGTCTCAAATGATGAACCTCTGCAATACATCTTCCTTCTGATTTCTGTCATCCTTGCTTATTTTTTGATTAACTTATTTATAAACTTTTCTATTATCTTTTTTGTTAACCTTTCCACACACTAAAACTAAATTTTAAATTAACTTATTTATAAATATTTATGTACTCAATAATATACAATATATTATACAATAATAAATATAAAGATAAAACTTAATTAAAAAACTTAAAAAATTACTTACTTATAGAAGTGAGGATAGTAGAAAATATATTATCAAAAAAAAGTTGAAAAAATTCTTAAAATTTGACAAATGAGCACGCTAATGCTTATGCATCCTACACCCCTCCCCAACAGTCGCTTTCTTCGCCTCCCCAGATCTCCATGCACCATATGCTTCCCTGACAGTATCAGAATCAGCAAGGAAAACCTCAATCCCCATCTCGCCGCACATGTTCAGTGCCTTTGGCCCTATATCCCTGCATATCAATATATCAGCGCCATTTGCTTTCATTATCTCAGGAGGGAGCCCTTTTCCTCCCATGTGCTCGCTCGTGTTATCGATCACAGCTAAAATATTTCCATCCCCATCAAGGATAGTGTAAGTCTGGCACCTTCCAAAATGAAGAGCAACATTCTCATCTATACCCCTTTTTCCATCCGTAGGTATCATTATCTTCAAATCAATCACCTCTCATCATATAAGCTCCGCAACCAGGACATCTTTTGCCTGAGCATGGAACCGATCTTTCCTTTTTTTCCTTATATCCACAACTGACACATATGCAATAACCTTTTACATGGCTTGTATTACTTCTCACCATGTAAGCTCCACCTTCTATCTTTATTGCCTTGCCATTTATTATTGCATCCGCAATCTTGTTCCTTGCGCACCTGATAAGACGGTGGAATGTCGGCTGGGATATGCTCATCTTATCAGCAGCTTCAGACTGCTCTAGACCAACAAGATCTTTGAGCCGGACTGCCTCATACTCCTCAAAGCTTATCACAACCTCACCCAAACTTGATCTGGGTATCCCAGCAGGCTTAAAATAGGTGGTACCAGGCTCCCTATCAATCCTTCGAAACCTCATAGGCCTTGGCATATACATCTCCTCTCATACATCCCTCAAGACTTCAGCAACCTTTTCTTCTTTTGTCTCCACATACCCTATTTTCGCAGACTCAAGCGCTTCTTTCATCTTAGGCCCGAACCTGCCACTTATGACCTTATCAACATCCTCATTCTCAAGCATCCTGACAACACTTAGGCCAGACCCTCCCCCTCCCACTGCAAAAGGATTTCTTATGACCTTATTTAGCTTGCCATCATCAAACAGCAGATAATAAGCTGCTCTTCCGCTGACCTCACTCACTTTCGAGCTCTCATCCTTACCTTCAGACGCTACAGCAACCCTCATGTTCTCACCCCACATATCTTTTCTATGATCAGCCCCTGCAAGACTGATGCAAATATCATCACGCCTGCAAGAACGACAACATACTTGACCCCAAAATAAACTATCATCACAGGAATCAGGGGTATCTTGACTGCCCTATTGTAAAGAAAAGTTGCGATAAGCCCGCTACTTATCCCTTTCTTCTTAAGATCATCAAGCAGAGGATACCACATATATATCGGGCCTGAAGACAATATCCCTGTGACTATCGCGACGATCCATGACTTGACGCTTCTAGTATCTGCAAGAATCCTGACAAGCTTTTCATCCCTAAAAACGTAGTTGGTCAGCACCATAAAAACAAATACAAGGATAAATACCCACGCGATATTATTCATTATACCCCAAGCAAAGGCCAATATCTTCAAGGAAGATCCCTGCTTAATCACGCTAACAACCGCAAACAATATGACTGAAAAAGACAGGAATATCCATCCTGCCCTGCCCTGCTCAGTCTTCCTGAAAAGCTTCACCTATACCACCCCTAATATGAGGACAGTCAGCAAAGCGACAAGGATAGAAAGAAAAAAACTTGAGATGTTTCTTGCGACTGCAAACCTTTTGCCCAGTATTATCGCTTCTGCAGGAAGCTGGACCACACCGACAGTGACCCATGCTATGATAAAAGCTGTCACTGCAATCAGGCTTGCTCCCTGATTGAGCATCTCACCCCCCAACACATAGCTTGTGACAGGATTGCCTGCCAAAACGCTCCCTGCCAGGCTTCCGACCAAAGGGTCTATGAAGTAATTTCCTGAAAATATGGAAGCGTACCATGACCTTGGTATCAGCGCACCCACTATGCTTACAAGAAGTATAGCTCCAAGCACTGTCGGCAGGCTCTTAAACATCGCATTTGATGACTTCCTTACAGCTTCCCTTAACCTGTCTTTTTTCTCTGATTTCATGCTAGCTCGTTTAGTCTTTCTTCGATCTCTTCTTTTTGCGCTTCAAGCACCTTTCTCTGCTCTTCCTTTGTCAGGCTTATGTCCTGCGCCCTATGCACAGATCTTGCCATCATCCTTCTTCCAAACCCTCTCCTAAAAGCAAGCCCCCTACCACAAGGGCCAAGCCCTCTTCCAGTCATAGGACCTTTTCCTTCAGGACCCATCTTATCCATCCCAGGCATATCTATCACCCCTCAATTTTTTTCCTTTATTATGAATATATATTCATAACTGATATATAAATTTTTCTAAGTTAGAGGATACAATATGCCTAAAACAAAATGTTTTTATAGCTCTCTCTTCTTTTCAGCCTTATGGAATTTGATTTGGAGTTCGAAAAAGCGATTGAGGAAGTCAAAAAGGCAAAAGCAAAACTTGTCTGTATACAGCTTCCTGAAGGGCTAAAGCCAAAAGCAAAAGAGATAACTGACGCTATAGAGAAAAGCACCAAAGCAGACGTGCTGATATGGACAGGATCCTGCTTCGGAGCATGCGACATCCCACAAAACCTGGAAAAACTGGGTGTTGACCTTCTCATACAGTGGGGGCATTCCGAATGGAAATACTGAGTACAGCACTCGCATACTGCATCGCGCTTCTTGGAACCCCTTCAGGCTACCTAATAGCGTCAATCACAAAAGAAGAGCTAAAAGCAGGCATGAGATACTTCAGATGGGGTATCATCACCTGCCTCATGATCATTGCTGCACTCCTCGTATCCTCAATATTTGCAGGATTTAAAGACTACACCCATGATGCAATCGCTTCACTCATATTCATCATAGGATTGTTCGCGGGAAGCATATCATATCATCAAAGGCATAATAAGAAAAACAAGAAAAGATAAGATGGGTCAGGAGAGGATATAGAATACACCATCAGTAAACAGACTGGTGAAAAAATCAAATTCTACGAATTTGAGAAAAAAATGGGTCCAACGGGGTTCGAACCCGCGACCTTCCGGTTTCTTCACGCCCATAAGAAGGGCTTAAGAGCCGGATGCTCTACCAGCTGAGCTATGAACCCATGCAAAAAGTGAGAAAAACAAAGTTGCTTTAAAAAGGTTTCTAAAGTTAAGTCTACTGAAGGCAGCACAATAACCTAACTCAACTTTTTGAGCATTTATCGCAGATCCCCCTTATCTCGATCTGAAAGCTCGTTATCGATCCTGGAATCTTGTCTTTAAGAAAATCCAATGAACTGATGCTAAAATGTATCACCTTACCTGTCTCTTCGCAGACAAAATGGCAGTGGCTCTTATTATCTTTTGAATATACCAACCTGCCATCACAGGTATATGAAAATATCTCTCCGTCTTTCCTAAGATTTTTAAGAAACCTATAGACTGTTGCCAAGCCTATACTCTTATCAGTAACCTTAATATTCTCATATAGGTCCTCGGCCGTAAAAAAGGTCTTGAACTTGCTTATCTCTTTGTTAAGGGTTTCCTTTTGTTTCGTATTTCTTGTCTTCATCATTATTGAGAATGAGAATCAGTAACATTTATAAAGATTTTGGTTTAACTATACAGGGGGTGATAATAATGAAAATCAAAAATTTACTAGTTATATTTGCTGTTATTTTAGCATTATTCTTGACAGGCTGCAAAACAGATTCACATGAACAAGACAACCAAAAGATCAATGTGATCGTCAGTATCCTTCCACAAAAAGCTTTTGTAGAAGCAGTAGGAAAGGATAAAGTAAATGTAAAAGAACTTATCCCTCCGGGAGGAAGCCCCGAATCATACGAGCCAAACCCTGGTGATTTAGCTCTTGTTGAGAAAGCAGATATCTATTTTAGGATAGGCTACATCCCATTTGAAAAGTCCCATGCCGAAAAGTTTGCGGGCTTGAATCCCAATATGGAAATAATAGATACCTCTGCTAATGTGAAGCTTAGGTATTTTGAAGAAGAAGAGAATCCTTCCGAGGAGGGAAGTATAGAAGATGAGCACCATCATGAAGGCATAGACCCCCACATTTGGCTCTCACCAACACAAGTAAAAAAACAGATTGATGTTATTGCACAATCCTTATCACAAAAAGATCCTCAGAATGCAGGTTTTTATAAGGAAAATGCTGAAAATTATAAATCTCAACTTGATGAGCTTCATGCAGAGATACAGACAGAATTTATGAGCCTTAAGACTGACAAGCTTATGGTGTTCCATCCGGCTTGGGGCTATTTTGCAGATGAATTCGGCCTGGAACAGATAGCGATAGAAGAATCAGGAAAAGAGCCTACAGCAGAACAGTTGCAGCAATTGATCGAGAAAGCAAAAGAAGAACAGATAAAAGTGATCTTTGTCCAGTCCCAATTCAATAAGGAGATTGCTGAATCTATCGCTGAGCAGGTAGGAGCAGTGATTGTTACAATCGATCCCCTCTCCGAAGATTATATCAACAACCTCCGGAATGTCGCTACAACAATCGCAGAAAGCTTAAATGGATGATGTTTATCCCAACTAGAAAATGGATAGAAAAGAGATAATTCGGCTAGAAAAGGTGTCATTTAGCTATGGAAAAGATGAATTTTTAAGAGATATCAGCCTTTCAGTATATGGAGATGATTTTCTTGGGATCATAGGCCCGAATGGAGGAGGAAAAACAACGCTTCTAAAGCTGATGCTTGGACTGATCCAACCAAAAAAAGGAAAAGTCCGGGTGTTTGGGAAATCCCCAAAAGAAGCACGCAAGGGCATTGGGTACCTATCCCAGTTCAAGAATATTGATTTTGAATTTCCGATAACCGCATATGAGATCGTACTTCTTAGCAGGGTTGGTGAAAAAATTATGAAAAGGAACCTAAAATCAGATAAAGATGCTGCAAAAGATGCAATGAAAAGATTAGGCATCTGGAACCTTAAAGACAAGAAACTGAATGAGCTATCAGGTGGTGAAAAACAAAGAGTATTTGTCGCAAGGGCCATTGCAAATGAACCAAAAGTTTTGCTATTAGATGAGCCGATGACAAATCTTGATATCCACATCCAGGAAGAATTTTACAAGATTCTAAAAGAACTGAACAAGAAAATAGCTATAGTCATAGTAGACCATGATCTTGAAATGGTGTCAAAATATGCCACAGAGGTTGTATGTGTCAATAAATGCAATACGCATGCCATCAGATATCATGATGCTGACTCATTGAAGATGAGGGAGATGTGCAATGCTTGAAGTTCTTAGCTATCAGTTTTTCCGGAATGCTTTGATCGTTGCAGTCCTTGCATCAATTGCAGCAGGGATTATCGGAACATATATAGTAGTAAAGAGGATGTCCCTGATATCAGGAAGCATAGCGCATGCCGCATTTGGTGGGTTAGGTATCAGCTACTTTCTTAATGCAAATCCTTATTTTGGAGGGGTAATATTCAGCCTGATATCCGCAGTTAGCATCGCCTTGTTCAGGAAAAATGTCAGAGAAAGGCTTGACACACTGTTAAGTTTCTTATGGGCAACAGGGATGGCAATAGGGTTGGTGTTTATTTTTTTAACACCAGGCTATGCGACAGATTTGTTCACATACCTTTTCGGAAACATCCTCTTAGTGTCCAGATCCGACATTTTCATGATCCTTTTATTAGACATCATAATCATTATGATCGTCTATCTGATGTATAATTCGTTTCTTGTTACTATATTTGATGAAGAATATGCTCAAACAAGAAACATGCCTGTCACTTTAGTAAACATGATACTTTTTTGCCTTATCGCATTGACCATCATCGCCACAATAAGGGTTGTTGGAATAGTCCTTATGATAGCTATCCTGACAATTCCTGCTGCAACTGCCCAACTGTTTCATAAAACAGTCAAGAATATAATGATAACCTCTTCAATGATCACTTTATTTGCAAGCGTTTCAGGGCTTTTTGCCTCATACTACCTGAACTTTGCTACAGGACCCATAATTGTCCTTATCCTTTCTATGGTATACCTATGCGGAAATTTAGTATCTAAAATTAGTGCATCTTATCTATAACGCATCGCTAACTACCCAAAAAATGATCAGCATTTCACATACCAGAAAATCCCTTTTTCAAACGCCTTTTTCAGAGGCATCTTCTTAAGCCTCGGAGACATTATGTCGATGTATATGAACCCCCCAGGATCAAGTTTTTCTGCAAGCTTTGATATCACCTTGAACTGCATGTCATCATCGTAGTACTGGAGCACGTGGTTGCAGATTATGATATCCATACCTGGAAGCTGATCAGAATCAAATATGTTTGTGATGCTGAACCGTATCATATTTTTTATTTCAGGGTTGAACACTATGTTCTTGCCATCCCTTTTAGCAAAGCCTTCCCAAAAAGTGCCAAAAGAAGCCTCGTCCTTTGCTGAGAAAAGGTAGCTTCCGGCCTTTGCTTCTGATATCACTTCCTTGTTTATGTCTGTGGCATATATCTTCACATCTTTTCTTGAACCAGGATCATCTATAAGAAAAGCCATGGCAACAGAATATGCCTCTTTTCCTGACGAGCAGCCTGCACTCCAGACATTCACATTTTTTCCGCGAAAAGAAGGTATTATTGTCTCGATAAGCGGCTTGAAAAGGTTATCATTCCTAAAAAATGAGGTGGCTCCCCTAAGCATCTTAAACTCAGGATTGTTAAACGTGCCTAAGACCTCTTTTTCGCTTGAGATCTTCACATAGACCTCTTCGTCTTTCTCTCCAGTCATATGCCCAGTTTCTCCTCAACTGTTCTTTTCACAATAGATGATATCTCCTCGATCTGCATGAGCTTTCCGTCACGCACGCAGTCAATTATCACCCACCCTTTTTCTTTTGCAACCTCAAGAAACGAGCATTCAGCATCCTTCAAGTGAGAAGCATCCCCCTCATGTATGTCACGTTTCATGTCAGTATAATCCCTTTTCTCCTTCCGGTCAACAAGCTTCTGCCCAATATCATAAGGGACATATAGGAGGATGTTAAGGTCGGGCCTAGGTATGCCAAATTCCCCATATTCAAGCCCCTCAATCCACTTCACAAACTCCTTTCTTTTGGCCTTATCTTTTATCTTTCCTGCCTGATGGCCAATATTTGAAGAGACATACCTGTTAGCGATGATTATGCTCCCTTCATCAAGGGCTTTTTTCATATCTGATGATGCTTCCCACCTGTCAAGGGCGAAGATGAGGGAAGCAAGATACGGGCTTACCTGGTCTGCTGTGCCAAACTCCCCGTTAAGGTACTTTGCGGCAAGCTTTCCGAAAAAAGAATCATATACCGGGAAGTCCGCCTTGACGACAGAAAGCCCTTTCTTCCTGAGGCCTTCTATCAGTATCCCTGCCTGGGTAGCCTTGCCCGAGCCATCTGTCCCGTCTATAACTATCAGTTTGCCTTTCATAGTGCTGATAAAAAGCATTTAGTATTTATTAGTTTTTGTTTCTGAGGTGTGTGCAGAATCCAGAATTAGCAGTATCACTCTTCCTTCTGTTTTCCTGTAACAATCAGGTGGCCGCCGTCATTTGCAATTTCAAGATACTCTAGATTGTTTATGACAAGGTCATTTCCCTCAAGAAGGTAGCTTATGTCAAGTGCCTTGATTATCACCTTATGGACGTCTTCAAAATCGACTATCTTATCAGGCACCTTCCCGCTTGTCTGAGGCTTGTTCATGCTATAGAAAGCAAAAAAGCACGGCCTACCTTCATTAGCCATATTCTCCCTTTTCTTCCGTCCTATGATTACGCTTTTTGTCGGATATCTCATCAATAATCCCCCTGATAAGTATAATGTATGCGCTTTTGTTTATAAATTTAACTGAATTATGGGCACTGTTGAAATTTTAGGTAGCATCAATTTGCGAGGCTCTTCTGTTAAACGAGATCTGAGCTAAGGGGGATGCTTGCGAACTTGTTCGCAAGTCCGCCAAACTTGTTTGGCGATACCCCATCCGGGGCTTTAGCGATACTTCCACTTAAAGAAATACAGCCGAGCCTGATGCTACCCGAAGCGATAGCTGAGAATTTCAACAGTGCCTGAATGGGGGTACGCTTAGTATCCTAAAGCTAAAACAATTTTTCTCATAGCATCTCACAAGTACTATTATCCCATCTTGATATCGTTTATGTCAAATGCGCACTGCTCGTTTAGGACAAGCCCCAGGTTCCTGTCTATAAGGATGTATCCTGCATCAAGGTATTTCTTTGTTGAGTCAAAGACTATCTCGCTTCCCTTAAGTATCTCCATTATCTTCCTGTAGTGCCCCCTGACAACAGATATCTGATCACCTTCCACTGTAATAAGCGTTATGAATGACATGATACTTATACGTGATCAAGGCTTAATAAATTGTTCTAAAAAAAACCTGAAAATTATCCGATTGACAAGCTCTTTTTTCTGGACGTCGCACCTTTGATTATCTTAACGTCTTTCTTGTACTTTTTTGAAAAAAGCCTTATCACTTCCATGTTCGCTTTTCCGGATTCAGGAAGTGACTTTACATACACCATGACAGCACTCTTCTGCTTGTCGTATTCACCGATCTCGCTTCTTCCTGAATTGGTCGTGACGCAGATATCTATTTTCTCGCTCATAGCTCTATCTCCAGCTTGTATCTCAAAAGGTCGTTGATCATCTGCGCGATGTTTATGATGTAATGAAGAATCCTTACCTCATGATGGCTTTTTACTGACTCACCGACCTCATAAGCTTTCATCACGATGTCTCTTCTTCTCCGAAAGTAAGGGGTTATCTTGTCGATGTTGAAGTTATAGAACGCTTCATAAGAGTCTTTGAGGTACTTTGTCAGCTCAGCAAAAAGCGCAACAACCTCTTTTCCGATCTCATTTAGGCAATAAGGCCTGTCCATCACGTATATGCAAAGGTAATGGTACTCATCTGCTATCTGCTCAAGGTTCTCGATCACGCAATACATGAGTATCGATTTCTTAAGGTCAAATATCCCGCTCTTGTTGATGACTCTCCTGCAAAAAGAGGCATACTTGTTGTTGTCGCTTTCCATGTATCTTAAGCTTTTGGCAAGCGAATGGTCTTTTGTCCTGACCATCTCATTTATCCCTTCAGCCATCGTGTTAAGAAGCCTGAACGTACGCCTTAGCATGGAATCAAATTCCGACTCAAATCCTCCTGCAACAGCCCTTATCGTGCACTGGGTCTTTTGCTGAAACACGACCTCATAACCAATAGTTTCCCTGTGCAAAAGCTCCTGGAGCTTGGTCATGACCTCTGGATCAGAAAAGTAAAGGATCACCTCATCATATCCTTTCTTGTACATGCCCTGAAGAACGTATTTGAGATATGTCTCGATCTTGCTTATGTCAAGCTCTTTTTTTAGGTTCTCCTTGTTTGAGTCACCAGTAGATATGATAAGCGTGTTGCCATCCTCTTTTATGTCCAGCTCGTCACCTTTCTTTATGCCTTTGCTAAGCGCCCATTTTCTTGGAAGCGAAACAAGCTGTGTGCTTCCTGCTATCTGGATAATCTTTCTTTTCATCTCCCCAACACTCCATCAGTTATAGAGACTATCCAGAAGGTTTAATATTTAAACTTTTCTATTTATTTATAAATATACCTAAATTATAAATATTATATAAAATTTATAAAATATAAGCAATAATTATATAATCTAAAAAGGACAATATAAGATTGTGGAACCGGAATATTTCCGGGATGGGTGGTAAATATTCGCCAACTGGAAAAAACCTCCGGTTCATTATTTACAAAAAAAAGGAGGGGTGGTAAATGATAAGTATCACTGAACTAAGGTTTATTGAAGAAGATACAAAAAAGGTGATTATTGAAGAAGATTGGGAGGAAAAACTGGATAACGACGAGATAACAGGCCCGGAAGAGGCCTTTTTGAGGGGCTACAACGACGCTATCCTGTGAGGGTGGTAAACATGCGTCCTGCCTTTAGTACGAACATATACGATCGTGAATTCGACGGAGAATGGGATATGGTAGGTGTAATACTTGACCATCCTTTCATCTGCGGAAACTGCTTGCATGAACTGAAAACTGTGGGAAGGAACACGTTTTTTTGCGGACACTGCAACCGGACCCACACAACCCAAGAAAACAGGTTAAGGATATAGATGAAGATCACAAACACAACTACAAGATCAAGATTATCACTAAACTAAATGAGAGGTGAAACCATGAAAAAAAGGAGATGCATAACCTGCGGAACACCTATAAGGAAGACAGCATTATACGACCCGTACATGTGCCGCGACTGCGAAACCTTAAGCTATGAAGACAAGGTCGAAAGATACTGGTATCTCGACAGGGTGTTATAATAAATATAGCCTAATACCCTTTGATCTAATTCTCTTTTTAGTATATTAAAAACTCTAACCGAAAGCTTTAAATATAACCTATACTACTCAATAGTAACAAACATTTGTGGGGGTGGATCTTTATTAAAGGATCCTATAAGATATTAAAATGTTCGACGATGACATATTTGAAGCAAGGGATGAAGATGAGTGCCTTCTAGACGAAGTCACAGGAAGGAAAAGAAAACCTGTGATGAGCGCGCTAAACAAGTCCAAAAGGCTTTCAAAACACGAGCTTGATGACATATTCTGCGGAATGAACTAGGACTGTTTTTTAGATCATTATATTAATTATAATTATCACGGTTAGACCTGGCTATACAACATACCTAAAAAAGTCTAAAAAAGACAATATAAGAAAAAATTATTAAAAAAACATAAAAGACTTACCTTGAGCTGTCAGCCTGCCTTTCAAGCTCGTTCTTCTTCGAAAGTGCCTGTGAGTTAGGGCTGAACTTGTAAGCAGCAATTATCTCGTCAGCAAGTGCAGAGACGTAAGACTTCTTTGAGTTAAAGGACTTCTGGTAAGCTCCCTGGGTCATCTGCCTAAGAGCGATGTCAATCCTTCTCTGAGGAGCGCACTCAACAGCCTTAGGATACCTTGCTCCACCGTACTCGATAGTTATTATCTCTTCTCTTGGAGCTGCGTTCTCTATAGCCTTGACAAGCACTTTCACAGGGTTTTCCTTTGTCCTTGACTCGATCATGTCCAGGACCTTCTCTGTCGCATCATAAGCTACTATGGCTTTTCCTGTAAACTGGCCTGAGCTCTTGCTGTGCTTCTTTCCCTTGTGTCCTGTGACCATTATCTTGTTGATCAGCCTTTCGACGATAAAAGTCTTTGACTTGTGGAACTTGCTTCCAGCATATCTTGCTCCTGTCTTAGGCACAAGCTTAGGCTCAACATTGATGTACTTCACAAGACCTGGATCTTCTACCCTGATCCCTTCTGTATCCCATCTTCCAAATGCTTTTAATGCTTCCATTTTACCTTCTTGCCTTCTCTATTTTTCCACCTAACAAGGCCTGTAGTGACTGATCATTAACCTTTATCACGCACCATCTGACTCCTGGGATGTCTCCTTTTGCCCTTCCCATCTTTCCTCCGATGCACTCGATTATGACCTCATCGTGCTCGTCGACAAGCTTTGTCGCTGAGTCACCTGGCACGAAAGCGGTGACCTGCTTACCGTTCTTGATAAGCTGCACCCTAACGCACTTCCTCATAGCTGAGTTTGGCTGCTTTGCCTCAAGCTGGATCTTCTCAAGCACTATGCCTTTTGCCTGTGAAGCGCCCCTTAATGGATCTGCCTTCTTCTTAAGGTCAAGCGCCTTTTTCTTGAATTTGCTATCCTGCCACCTAGACTGCTTCCTTCTCTTCTGAAGCTTCTTCGCCGCATTTATTCCTGATGCTTTATTGCTCATTTTAATCCTCACATGACTTTGATTTCCTGGATCGGAAAATATCTTTTGACTACTCCCTCATAAGCGCGAAGATTCTTTGCGTTACGGCCAATTATCAGGCCCTTTACCTTAGAATCGCTGCTCTTAAGGATAATCAACCCCTGTTCATCCTCTTTTATCTCGTCTACCTTCAATGGCATTATCAAGTTCTTTATAAATGTTACGACATTGGAGTTGAACTCCACTATTTTAATCTTTCTCTTAAGCTTAGACTCGACAAGCCTGACATTTGCCCCTTTTTTTCCTATCGCCTTGGATATCTCGTTTTCCTCGACTATGAAAAGTATCTTCTCAGGATCGACGATGCAATCCTTTACCTTTGACCTTGTCACAGCCTCAAAAAGAGATATTATCTTGATGATTTCCGAATCAAATTTTATCCTGCTCATTCTTTCAAAATAGTGAGAACTGAAATCGAAAAAGGCTTTTTGCATATTATCCCTAGTTCCTCATCAGAATAGGATATCTCCCTTATTGCTATCCCGCCTACCTTGGCATGATGCAGGATGTTCTCCTTTAGCTCTTCAGGACAGTTTGATGTAAGGTAGATAAGGCTTACCTTGCCGGTCTTAAGGTTCTTAAGCGTAACATCTGCTCCAAAAACTACCTTCTTCTCTTCCAACGCCTTCTTTATCTCTTTGACTGTTTCCTCAACAACTTTTTTAGCCATATTGAATCATCTCCAAAAATGTTTGATCTTTATCCTCTTATCATTTCTTGACTTTTGTCACCAGCGAAGGAAGTCCTGTGCCTACAGGAACCGGCTGGTTCAGCATGACGTTCTCGATAACTGACTTCAGAGGGTCTTTCTCGCCTATCAATGCAGCGTTTATTATGTGCTTTATAGGCGTCTCAAAAGAAGCCCTTGCAAGGACTGACGCCTTCTCTGACACGACACCATACCTTGTTATGCCCTTCACGCTTCCAAGAGCGCACATGGTGTCAGCGACAAGCATGATGTGCCTTATGTCAACGTTTAACCCCTGAGCCTCGATAACCTTGTAGACCTCGTTTATTATGGCCTGCCTTGCAGCCTCAACTCCCAAGACGTCAAAGACCTCCCAGACATCAGTCGATATGGTCTTCTCCGTATCCACAAAGTCAAGCTCAAGTACCTTCTTGAGGTTCGTGCCTGCAGTTACGATTATGAACTCATCGCCTTTCCTTATAGGAAGGACCTGCTTGATGTTCTTGACACCAGAGATGTAGGTCTCCTTAAGCTTCTCCTTGATCTTATAGACCTCGTTTAGGTTCTCGTTCTTCTTCTTTGACTTAAGTACCAAAGAATCCTTTGAAGCCTTGACGTTCATCTCGGTTATGTTCTTCTTGATTATCGCAGCAAGAGAATTTATGTCAAGCTTTAGCTCGTCCATCTTCTCTATGTTAAGGCTGACCTCGATAGTGGATTCCATTATGCTTATTATGAACTCTTTTGCGACCTCTGAAAGTTTTGTCTCCTTAAGCGACATGGCGATCTTCCTTATGTCCTTTCCCTGGTTGTAAGGCTCCTTAAGGTATATCTCCATCATAGGGGTTGAAGGGTTCTTTGTTCCGTCGAGGATCTCTATTATCCTAGGAAGGCCCATAGTGACGTTCATCTCAGCGACTCCAGCAAAGTGGAACGTGTTAAGCGTCATCTGCGTACCAGGCTCGCCTATGGACTCTGCTGAGACTATCCCCACGCTTTCGCCAGGCTCTATCTGAGCATTGACATACTCCTCATAGACCTTCTCAAAGATCTTCTTTGCCTTTGTCTTCGCTATACCCTTAGGGAGATACTCATTTAAGTCATCAAGAATCTTCCTTGGAAGCTTGTCCTCATATTCCTTGAATAGTTCCTCAACCATTATCAACACCTTCATAATCTTTCAGGATAGATCATACCATCGAATCGATTATCCTCTTGACATTTATCTCTCCTTTCTCAGACTTTGATACATCTATACCGTCTTCTCCATACATGAACTGCACTATCTTCCATGAAGCGTCCCTTATGGTATTATCATATTCTACCTTCAGGTCCTGGAGAGCGTTAGCAAGCCTCCTGTAAAGATATCCTGACTTAGGAGTACGAAGAGCAGTATCCATCAGCGAGTCTCTTCCGGTCATAGCGCCGAAGAAGAACTCATGAGGGTCCATGCCTTTCTTAAATCCGTGCTTGATAAAGCCATGCGCTTCAGGCGCAAGGTCTCCAGGCTTAAAGCATGACAATGTCCTGTCCCTATAGCCTTTCTCTATCCTCTTGCCCCTCATAGCCTGCTGGCCGATGCAAGCAGCCATCTGAGCCAGGTTGATAGGCGTTCCTCTCGCTCCTGAATAAGCCATGATTATCGTACTTGTCTTCTTGTCTGCATATTCTGCAACAAGGTTTCCTATTGTGTTTCTTGTCTTGTTCAGAAGCTCAAGTATCCTTAGCTCAAGCGTCTCTCTTATGCCCCTTCCTGGAAGAGCCTCAAGCTTTCCCTCATGGAACTGGTCAATAAGCTCCTCTACGCTTGTTTCAGCATCATCTATCTGCTTCTCTATCATCTCAACTGCCTCTTTGGGAAGGTCTGTGTCTGAGATGACGTTTGTGAACCCGATCTTGAACAATGTCTCGATCCCTAGCTTAAGTATGTTATGAAGTATCTCGACAGTCCTGTCAGGACCATACTTCTTGTAGAGGTTCCTAAGCATGAGTCCTGATCCCTCTCCAAGGTTTGCCCTGTCCATCACTCCCTTGATAAGCTTCCCTTCCTCTATAAGAAGATCGTCAGAACCGTTCTTGTCCTTTGATTTTGATCTTCCCTTAAACGAGAAGTCCTCAGGGAGAAGGACTGAGAATATCTCTTTTCCAGAGAGGGTCTTCTTTCCAGGAACCTTTGAAAAATCAGTTATGCCTACAGAGACAAGAAGGTCAACAGCATCCTCACGCTTTAGCTCAAGGTCTTTCGTAAGGATATAGTTTCCGGATATAGCGTCCTGGATGCATCCTATGACCGAAAGTCCGTACCTTGGCGAGATAAGCTGCGTCTGGACCTCCATCAGTATCTCAGCTTCAGCCCTTGATTCCTCAGTCTGAGGTATGTGAAGGTTCATCTCGTCACCATCAAAGTCTGCGTTGTAAGGGTGACAGACAGCAGGGTTAAGCCTTAGTGTCCTTCCTGGAAGAACCCTCACACGGTGGCACATCATGCTCATCCTGTGAAGCGAAGGCTGCCTGTTAAATATCGCGACATCTCCGTCAAGAAGGTGTCTTTCGACAGCATATCCTGGCTGCAATTCCTCAAGAGACTGCTCTTTTGTCTCTTCTGTTATCTTCTTTTTCTTTCCGTCAGGCCTGACGATGTAGTTTGCTCCAGGGTACTCTGTTGGGCCTTTCTCGACGAAACTCTTTAAGTATTCCATGTTCCAAGCGTTAACTGTCTCAGGAACTGTAAGCTTCATGGCAATCTCCATAGGGACGCCTACCTCATTTATCCTAAGCATAGGGTCAGGACTTATGACAGTACGAGCTGAAAAGTTTGTCCTTTTACCTGCAAGGTTATGCCTTATCCTTCCTTCCTTTGACTTTATCCTTTCAGTTATAGTCTTAAGAGGCTGACCGCTCCTGTGCCTTGCTGGAGGCAGCTGCGGAACCTCATTGTCGAAGAATGTAGTGATATGATACTGCAGAAGATCCCACAGGTCTTCAACTATTATTTCAGGCGCACCTGCGTTGATGTTCTCAAAAAGCCTCTGGTTTATCCTGACTATGTCACCAAGCTTATGAGTAAGATCATCTTCGCTTCTCTCACCTGACTCAAGCGTGATAGAAGGTCTCATGGTGACAGGCGGGATAGGAAGCAGTGTAAGTATCATCCATTCAGGCCTTGCAAATTTAGGGTTTATGCCGAAAAGCTCGCAGTCCTCATCAGGTATCTTCTCAAGCCTGCTCCTTATCTCTATAGGATTTATCCTTTTCTCATTCTCAAGATATGTTGTAGGCTTCTCAAGCGTGACCTTAGGCTGCTTTGCCTTGCAGTGAGGGCACTTGTTCTGAAGCTTAAGCTCTGCTATTATGTCCTTTACTGCCTTCCTTCTTGCTTCAATGCCTTCTTCTTTCTCGATCCTTGCAAGCTCTTTTAGGACTTCCTCCCTTTTTGAGCTTGGGATAAGGACCCTTCCGCATTCCATGCAGATCGACCTTAGGATAGTAAGTATCTCATCCTTGTACTTGATGTGGATGACCGGCCTTGCAAGCTCGATATATCCGAAGTGGCCAGGGCATTCCTTTAGCTTTGATCCGCAGGTCTTGCATTTAAGCCCTGGATCGATAACGCCAAGCCTTATGTCCATAAGGCCGCCATCTACAGGGTATCCTTCCTTGTCGTAAAGCTCAGGCGTGACTATCTTTGCTGAAGCCATCTTCTCTATCATCTTTGGACTAAGCACGCCAAAGACGATACCGCTGACCTTCTTGTAGACATAATCTGAATACTCTGCGATGTCTGTAATCTCATCCACTTCAGCAACCTCTTCACTTGAAGATTTCTGAGTGTCAGAATCATCCTGTAGCTCAACTGCCTCCTCTGCAGGAGACTCTTCAATTCCAGCTGTTATTTCCTCATTGTCTTCTGGCATTTTTTATAACCCTGCTCATTTGATTAATATTTATTCTCGAGCTCAAGCTTAGGGTATATCCCCAGGCTTTTTACCTCGTCAAGCATAAGCTTAAAAGCATAACTGATCTCGATGTTTGATATGTCTGTTGACTCACCGCATATAGGGCAGTGCTTCTTGTCCTTAAAGCTGTCATATACCGCGATTATGCCGCAGCTCTCGCAGACAGGGACTATTGTCTTGTCAGAATCAAACCTTTCTTTCAGGAGAAGCGATGCTCCATGAGCGATGAAAGTATCCTTTTCCATCTCTCCCAGCCTTAGTCCTCCTTCTTTTGCCCTTCCTTCAGTAGGCTGCCTTGTAAGCAGCTGTATCGGACCGCGCGCCCTTGAATGCATCTTGTTTGCGACCATGTGCCTAAGCTTCAGGTAATACATAGGGCCGACGTATATCTTTGCCTCGAATTTTTCTCCTGTAACGCCGTTATACATCGCCTCGACTCCTGACTCCCTGAATCCCATCGAAAGAAGCTCTTTTCTTATGCTCTCTTCTGATTCAGAATCAAATGTCGTCCCGTCAATCAGCCTTCCTGAAAGAGCTCCTGTCTTGCCTGCTATAAGCTCCATAAGATGGGATATCGTCATCCTCGAAGGGATTCCGTGAGGCGAGAATATAAGGTCTGGTACTATTCCCGAAGCGGAGTACGGCATGTCCTCATGAGGGACTATCAGCCCGACAACTCCTTTTTGCCCGTGCCTTGAGGTGAACTTGTCCCCTATCTCAGGCACCCTGTCATCCCTTACCCTTACCTGGATAAGCTTGTTGCCTTCCTCGTTTTCGGTAACAAGGACGAAATCAACAACTCCTTCCTCGCCATGCCTCAGCGCTACTGAGCTTTCCCTTCTTGTGTTTGAAGCAAGATTATACTCGTCCATCCCTGAAAGGAACCTTGGAGGGGATGTCTTTCCTATGACAACATCCTCTTCTCTCACTGAAGCTTCAGGGTAGATTATACCGTCGTTCTCAAGAAGCCTGTAATCCTTTTCGCTCTTGTATCCCTTGACGTCCTTGTCAGGCACGCATACCTGGTCCATAAGGCCTCCTGAATATCTGAGCTCCTCTGTTACAAGCGGCCTAAAATAGGTGCTTCTTCCAAAGCCTCTTTCTATCGAGCCCTTGTTTATGACTATAGCGTCTTCCATGTTATAGCCTTTGTAGCTCATGACTGCAACTATGATGTTTTGTCCGGCAGGATGCTTGTCATAATCAGAAAGCTCGTGCATGACTGTCTGGACAAGAGGGACCTGCGGGGTGTGCATAAGGTTTACGTCCATGTCCATCCTGACAGAGAAGTTAGCAGCGTAAAAACCAAGCGCCTGCTTCTGGTTCTTTGCACCCATGTTGATCCTTGCAGGAGGAGAATGGTTAGCGTAAGGGACAAGCGATGCGCAAAGCCCAAACATCACAAGAGGGCTTATCTCCATATGAGTGTGCTCCTGCGTAACATCTTTTTCGTTAAAAGCGACAAATGCGTTCTCTTCCTCAGAAGCGTCAAGATACTCTATAACACCCTGTGTCACAAGATCCTTCCATTTTATCTCACCTTTTTGCATCTGCTTGACGTGCTGCTCAGTAAGCAGGGGTATGCCGTCCTTGACTACGATAAGAGGCCTCCTTGCCCTTCCGCCTGTACCTTCGATCTTTATCTCGTCATTAAGCTCGTCATACCTTATGTTTGCGTTGCTGTCGATAGTTCCACGCCTTCTTTCAGCCTTGAACTGCTTGACAAACTCATCGTTATTTTCGACATATCCTACAAAGACTCCGTTTAAGTATATTTCTGCCATCTGATCACACCTTCTTCATGCCAAGAGCTAATAGTGATTTCATAAGATCGTTCTCATTTGATTCCTTTGATATTGAAGCAAGAAGAGAAAGGTTTTTCCTAAGGCCTATGTTTGTTCCCTCAGGGGTCTCGATCGGACAAAGCCTTCCTAGGTGGGTGCAGTGAAGCTCCCTTGCATCAAAGTTTTCCTGGGATGCAGACAATGGGGATATGACCCTCATCAGGTGAGACATCGTATCAAGGAAGTTAAGCCTTTGTATACGCTGGCTTATACCTTTCCTTCCGCCTACCCATGCGCCTGTAGCCATCGATGAATATATCCTTTGTGTGAGAAGCTTGTCCCTTATTATTACCTTTATTGATGGGAACTTCCCTCTCTTGACAATCCTCTGGAAATTGTAAAGGATGTCGCCTATCAGGACCTTGAGGTTGACCATGAAAAGATCAGCAAGAAGGTCTCCTGAGAACTTAAGTTTCTTGTTTGCATAATGGTCCTTGTCATCCTCGCCAAGCTCTCCGCTCTCTACCTTTATGAACTTCTTGATCATCTTGCAAAGGTTATATGCCTTGTACAGCCTTGATTCCTTGCCAGTACCAAGATGAGGCAGGAGGTACCTGTCGATTATGTCTCCCATCCTCTCGATCCTTATCTCTTTTGACTGGGTTATCCCTATCTTTTTTGCGATGTAATCCATCGCATCATCTTCTGACTTGATGTCAAGGAACTCGTACAAATTGATTATGACCTCATCATACTGCCTCTCCCTTGAGACAAACCTCATTATGTCTTCATCCTTCAGAAGGCCAAGAGCCTTCACCATAACGACAAGAGGTATCCTCTTGACCCTTGTGAACGTAAGGTAGAATATCCCATCTTTCATCTTCTCGACAGTGTGAGGTATCTTGAAGGATCCTTTCTCAGAGAACATCTTGCCTACAAACTGAGAGACGCCTGTTGATGCCCTCTCAACCATGAAGTTGTTTGATGCAAGATCCTCTATATCTATTATGACCTTCTCTGTGCCGTTGATTATGAAATACCCGCCAGGATCATCAGGATCCTCTCCCCTGTCTATCAGTTCCTCCCTCTTGAGGTTGTTAAGGTGGCAGAAATTTGACTTAAGCATGATAGGTATGCTCCCTATCTGCGTGGTAAAAGATTCCCTCTGGACATCGTTCACATGAGAAGAAACCTCGATGTAGCATGGAGCAGCATATGTTATGTTACGAAGCCTTGCCTCGACAGGGTAAAGCTCCCTTTTTGATCCGTCAGCTTCTGTTATCTCAGGCTTTGTGACCCATATCCTGTCAAGCCTTATCCTGAACTCATCAACATTGTTAGGGATGATCGTCGGCTCGATATCCTTGTTCTCTTCCAATATCTTCTGGAGCTGGTACTCTATGAAGTTGTTGAAAGATTCAATGTCTGACTTGACTAGCGAGTGTTCCTCAAAATACTTCTGCAGTATTATTCTTGAAGGCTTATCCATCTATAACACACCTGTAAAAGTTTGTTTTGCCTGATGTTGGGCTGTTCCTCTCAATCTTTATGACGTCCCCTATCTTTACGTCAAGGCCCTGGATTGCAGGATCATCCTTAAGGATCTTTGGCAGCAGCGCAGGAGTTATCTGGTACTTGTCAAGAACAGCTTTCTTGTCTTTTTCTGAAAGCTTTGAATGTTTTGGTATTAGAAAGTGCTTTGAAACAACCATTTTTTTAGATGAAGTCTTAGTTTTTTTTGCCATTTTGACGTGCCTTCTTTGTTTGGTTTTTGATTATAAGATGGGCCGGACGAGATTCGAACTCGCGACCACCTGATGACTTTCCCTAAAGATAAAAGTCAGGTGCTCTAGTTGCCCCTTATAACCATAACGGTTATCTAGGTCCAGGCTGAGCTACCGGCCCTCTTTATGAAAATAAACGCCCTGGCCGGGACTTTCAGCCAGGCTTCAGGAAGATCTTCCCTGAAACCTCATTTGAACCCGAGTCGAAGCCTTTGTGCAACATAAGGCGGATGCCCTAATGTCTCGACAGGGCTTCATGATAGTTTCTGCATCGCAACATGTCGTTGTTGACGCTGCGCCAGACTACACTACCAGGGCATGTATTATCTGAACACTCTCCCAAAACAAGGATCCACAACAGAAGCAGATAGGGCCAGCCTATCTTGATTTGTCGTCAGAATGATTGTTTCGGAATATAGCAAGGACTCTGCTTCTCTTTATAAAGCTTGTGGTCCCCCCAATGTCACCTGATAGTCCTGCCATGTTCAATGTAGTCTAGTGAAATCCGCATCTGTTTATAAAGCTTACTGTTTTTGGAGTTGTCTGTTTATTCGACTAAAAAATATTTTATAGTGTTACTACTTGAATCATATGGTCCCCAAATATTTATATAGTAGTCTCAAAAAATGTTCAATCGGGGGTGGAAAAGATTTTTCGAAGTAGATTTTTGTACCATATCTTGTTAACATTTTTGTTTTTAGGTTCTTTTTGTAGTGCGACAGATTACAATTATAAATGGGACGCGAATGGTAATTTACTAGAAGATGGATCAGGGTTCAGAAGAGAATACAATGGACTGAACCAATTAGCAAGGATCATAAATGTATCATCAGGGATAACAATTCAGGAATTTATTCACGACCCTCTTGAGAACAGGATTGTTGTCAAGAAAGTATTTCACAATAATGGAAGTCTAAGAGAGACGGTTTATTATTTTGAGAAAGAGTATGTTAGAGTTGTTAACAGTAGCGGAAGTTTTGATTTTACCTTTGTTTATCATGAGGGGCATCTTATTGCTCAACAAAATCCGGATGGTTCTAAATATTATATACACACAAATCAGTTAGGAAGCCCTGAGGCAATAAGTGATGAAAATGGGCAAATAATAGAAAATATAACATACGGTCCATACGGAAAAATTTTGGAAGGAGGGGATACCATAAGATACAGCTATACCTCACAGGAATATGACCCTATTTTGGGGGATTATGATTATAACGCCAGAAGATACATGGCAAACATTGCCTTATTCACGCAACCTGACTCAAAAATCCAAGATGTATATGATCCTCAAAGTCTTAATCACTATTCATATGTGAGAAATAATCCTTATAAGTATATTGACCCCACAGGAAAAGACTATGTTGAATATGAATTACATCCAAGAATCGCAAACCAGCTACATAATGTCCTAGTGATTTATAATGATGAAGCAGGCTATGCCATGATGTATAGTTTTCATCCAGCCGAAGGTCAAGAATATAAGGGGGCCTATGCTATAACTGGAAAATCTGTTCCTGGCGAGGTCGAGATGATTGCTACAGCCAAATCTCAAAAAGAACTGATAGAATTTGTAGAGCAATCAGAAGGAATAAAACTTGTCGCAAAAGAAGATACAAGAACTAAAACCGGCCTTGATACAGATATTGGCGGGATGTTATATGCAGGGTTACTAGGTGAAAAAGCCAAAAAAGGGGATATACAGTTCTCCTTAAGGGGAGAAGGGAACTATTATTGTTGGAAATTTAACGATGGAGTGATGGATTACATGGATTCCCTAGAATCAAAATCATTAAAGCGAAAAATTCTAAAGGTATATGATAATAATATTCTCTTTGGTTCTGGACATGCCAAAACTGATGAGTTTAGGCTAGAATGGGGGATAGGGGGAGGGGGTGCTAGACTCCAAAGTAATGTAGTATATAATGAAAATTCAGGAACTTGGGTGAGAGAGGGGAGCCAAGATGATAGTTAAGAAAAAAAATAAATTAACCTTATCTTAAAAGAAGATGAAAGAAAAAACCCTATGTAAAATGCTAAGAGTATCATTTGTGTTATCTTTGATTAACTTAATTACCCTTTGTTCAGTTCTTTTTTCTATATATGTGACAAATCTAGAAATCCTAAATATGTTAAATAGTCTAGCCTCATTTTTCTTTGTTTTAATATTGTTCTTGGTGCCAATTATCGTGATTGTAATCAGTATATTATATTTAATCATAAGTAAAAATATAACTAAGACCCATGTGATATATCTATGGGCTAATAGTGTTGTTGTATTCCAACTAATCCCGGTTTTGTTAATGGTAAGCGGAAAATGAATAAAGAAAAAAGAAAGATGATTCCTTATTTTCTCTTTGTTTTAGGATTAGCTTTATCTTCAGTATTGTACTTTTTTTTAAAACCTATTACTACAATCATACCGGAAAAAATGATAATCTTCATTATTTTTGCATTATCTCTTTCTGCGTTGGTGCTCTCGTTATGTTTCATAAAAAACCTTAAGCAAATCAACAAATATGAACTGGTTTTGTTTCTAATTGGTGTTTCTTTATCAACACACCTATTAATAGGTATGCTATTCTTCTTTGGGCTCACCACCCTGTAAAATGAGATTAAAAGAAAAAAATCATAAACTTGTGCCAAAAAGAACGCAAAATCTATGATAACAATTACTTTTCTTCTTCCTTGACCGCTTTCTTAACAGTTTTCTTCACTGCCTTTTTTGTCTTTGTTTCTTTTGCAGGCCCCTTGGCTTCTTCAGGTCCGTCTTTTTCTTTGGAGTAGCTCAAAAAAAAAATCAGGACTATCACTATTATTATCCCTGCAACGATATAGTTTACGTAAGCAAAGACGAAATCCTTCAGGTGGCCAAGATATCTCTGCATGATGTTCTCTGCCTTTCTTGCTCCTGTCGTCTCCTCGACACAGATCGCAAGCTTTGGGCTTGTTACATTTTCGCCCTTGTCATCAGTAGCGGTGAATATTATATATGAGACCCCTACATATCCATCCTGAGGCACGATCGTAGCCTTCCCGTCCCTTATCTCAACAGAGATGTTATCAGGCTTTGAAGACTTAAATGACAGCTTGTCGTTGTCAGGATCATAAAACATCCTGTTAAGGTCCACTATCTTCTCTGAGCTTTCCTCGATCATGATATCACAGTCGACTCCCACTACTTCTCCAAGATCAGGCTCTTTCTCCTCTTCGACAACCTGCACAGGAGCAGTGCTCTTGCTCATCTTAAGAAGTGTCTGGACAACTGAGTTAAACTCGCTTTCTGTTATCCCTGTCTCATTTATGACCTTGCCCTTGTTTTTTGCAAAAAGCGCGGCAAGCTCCGCGCTTGTGACCTGCTTTCCGGTCTCCCTGTTATAGACCTCTCCCTGCTCATTAAAGACATACTGCCCCTTATCAAGGGAGGATATTATCCTGTCCATGTAATGATCTCCTGCAGGCACTGTCTGTGTCACGTTCTTTTCAGCAGGCTCTTCTCCTGTCATGTTCTGCGCCTCAGGTATCTTCCAGACTTCCCTTATGGTATCCCTGAAATGATAAAGGCCGAATACGAGCATTATAAGCGCTATCACCAAGAGTGAATAGCCTATGATCTTCATGTAGTTAATCTTCCTTTTTTCCTTCTTCTCTTTTTTCTCCTTCCTGACAGCTTTTTTTGGGACTGGTAGATCCTTTACCTTTTCATCCTGCTTATCCTCTTTCTCTGCTGCTGCCTTTTCTGTCTCTTTAGGAGCTGCTTTTCTTCTCTTCCTGACAAAAAGTATCACCGCAAGTATTATCAGGAGCAATACAAGTATCCCCACGCCTATAGCTATGTAGACCCAAAAGTCCATGAAAAATCCGCTTACGTAGTACCATGCGTCGACAGACCAGTCTTTCAGGTACAACATCTTATCTTTTATGGTCTCTGCAAGAGGGGCCTTTTCAGCGACCTCTTCTGCTGCCTCCATCCCTGCTGCAGTCTCATTACCTTCAGCTGGCTGCGCAGTAAAATAGTATTTCCACGAAAAGAATATCCCTGCAACCATCGCTCCTATGACAATAAGTGCCAAGATGAGGTAGAGCCACCAGTAGCTCTTCTTTTGCTTTGTCTTTGGTGCCTTTTCTTCTTTTGCAGGCTTAGCAGATTTCTTTGGAGCCTCAACATCGATATAACTGACATCTCCTGCCTGCGCGTCATAGACACCATACTCTTTTTTGCCAAGCTTTGACCTCCTCCTTATCATTATAGGGAGGAATATGATCATCAGCAAAAGCAATATTATCCCTATTATCACGTACACCCAATAACCTGCAAGATACGCATCAAGCCTCTTGTAAAGCCTCTGGATCGCGTTAGGGTTGTTGTAGTCTATGATTATGTTCGTGTGATATTCTGCGTTGTTCCTTACTGTTTTCACGATTATCTTCGCAGCATACTTGCCTTCCTTCACTGTCTCATCAGGAGAGGTTATAAGTGATATCTCTTCTTCCTGTCCTGGCATCATCCTTATGCTGTCTTCAGAAAGCTCTGCCCACTCCGGACCCTCAAATATGAGCTGGTAATTGCCTTCCATGTAACCTATGTTCTTCAACAGGAACACGTTTTCTGTCGGCTCTGAAGTGACCTTTATCTTCTCTGATATGTTAACCTTTGGTGAGAAGCACTTCCTTACAGCCAAGGGCACGTCATAGGTCTTTTCGACCATGCCAAGGACTGATTCTACGGTCACGGTGAAATTGTAATTTCCTTCAAGATAATGATTGGGATCTATCTCAAACTCAAGCACATAGCTCTCGTTTCTTGGAAGGCCCGTCAAATCCACTGCCTGCTCTCCCATCGCAAAAGGTATCTCTTTTGCTGTTACAACGTAATTGTTTGTCGTCTCTGCCTTGTTTGTTATCTTCACAGGAAGGACGTTTGATGATGCGTCGCAGATCTCATAACCTCCTTCTGGAAGAGGCTTAAATCCCTGGTCATCGCTTGCAAGCTGCGATGCTCCGAAATCAGCATCAAAATCATAGCAGTTTTCTATAGTATAATAGAAAGGAACTTTCTTGGATATGCCGTTTCCCTCTGCCGTAACTATAAGGTTAGCCTCATGCTCGCCAAAAAGCTTGTTTATCTCTGTGCTGAAGGCTGCAGGCCTCATGTAAAGGATGATCTTTCTTGTCTCGCCTGGCTGAAGCATTATCATGTTTTCAGAGAATGTTGCGTACTGCCTGAACTTGTCAACATTAAATGAGTAAGTTTCCAGAAAGCTCTGGGTGTTCGTTATCTCGAACTGGAACTGCGCTGCATCCCATGGGCATGCCTTGACATCGTTGACCAAAGCTGCAGCAAGTATGTTGTCACACTGCTTCACGTTGATCTTCTGCGAGATCTCTTTTTCAAGACCTCCTGATGTCCTGATGACAGTCTTAAGCGTGTATGCGCCTTTCTTGTTGCAAGGCACTGTTATGAACGCTGAAACGTCCTGCGGTTCTCCTGATACTATGCTGAAGATATCAGGTGCGTAGCTTACAAAAGACGCGGCAGAGCCCTCAGAACTTATGGTGTATGTTGAAGCAGAGACAATGTTTGATTCTGACTCTATAAGCTCGTCGCCCTCAAGCGTGTAGCTCACGCCTGATATCGGAGGGTTGTTGTTGACTACCCTTATCGATTCCTGGAATGTCGAGCATGCGCACGCGTCAAACGCTGCGTATGGCGTTGAAGCGTAAAAGTCCTCTTCTCCATATACTGCTGATACCACTGAGATTAGTACAATTAGGAATATGAGTGCAGGCACAATTAAATTTTTTAACAGCCTTAATGATAGTCTCTTCTTCATTTACCGGATCACCGTTGATTGTTAATATATTATTGTTATTTAGATATTTCCATCAAGTGCCCTAAAAACCTGAAAAGTCGATAGGGTCCCAACCGAGAGGGATTTTATGCGTATAAAAAATAAGATAAAAGAAAAAGATAAAAAAAATTAATAATAGGTTTCTGTCTCTTCCATGTCCTCTTCGTTCTTGTCTTCCCTTAGCTTGTTAAAGCCGATTATTAATCCTAGGATGACCAAAAGGACAACTAGTATTACAAATCCTATCTCAAGGCCTCTCTTAAGCTTGCTCCAGCTTGTCTGTGACTCGACAACGTTTGCCTTAACTGGTATCTGCTTAAGTGTCTCATCTCCTGACTTAACAGTTATTGAGAACATCTTTTCGCCTGCTCCTGCATTCTCGTTTGCTGAGACATAAACATAGAATGCTTTTGCCTCTCCTGGTGCAAGAACTGCTGTTGCTGTTGGGCTTATCCTTGCCTGTCCCCAAGCGTCGACGCCTTCAACAACTATCGTGTAAGCCTTTGACTCTGCGCCTGAGTTGCTTATTGTAAGAGGGTAGATAACTCCTCCTTCTCCTGCTGCAACATCCTGTGCTGTTGATCCAACACTGATGACTGTCTTAGGAGCTTTTGTATCTTCTTTTGCAACCTTTGCTGGGCAAAGCTCGTCTTCTGTTACTAGTATTGATGTCTCCTTTGTGATTACTTCGTATCCTTCGTCATATGAGACCTCAGCTATAACTGTGTACTCTCCTGCCTTGACGCATGATGGTATCCTTAGGTAAAGCTCCTCTGAGGTTGTTGCTGTACCGTCAGTTGCATCATAGTCAAGCTCGTCGATGTAATCTGAAGCTGAAATTCCTAGCTCAGGCATCTTTACTGTTACCTTTATACTTTTCTCGTCATTCTCGCCGTAGTTCTTTATCCTTACTGCTGCAAGAAGTGCCCTTCCGCTCATGACTGAGCCTTCAGGTGAGAATACTATGTCCTGGATAAGTATCTTGTGCCTTGCATCCTTAACTCTCAAATTGATTAGGTACTCTTCTGATGCGCCTGTCCTTCCGCCGATCCTGATCCTTAGGTCATACCTGTCTTTCTCTGCCCTCTGAGGCAGTGTTACTCCTAGGTTTTCATACTCTGTGTCTCCTGCCTGCATGTCCATTATGTGGACCCTGTCAGAGATCGCGTTATAGTCGCTATACTCATATCCTAGAATGTCTGCTGTTATCTCAATATCTTCTTCGTCGGTTACTGCCTGTAGCTTGACCTTTATGTCAAGAGCTTCTCCTCTTTCAAGAGCAAGTGTGTCTCCGCTCTCGAAGATGTCTCCGTTGATCTTTACATACTCAACACTTGGTGCTGCGCTTGCAAGACCACAAAGAGCCAGTATACCAACCAAAAAAATTGCTAAGATGGTTGCTTTTTTCATTGTTTAATACCCCCAATCAATTTTTCATAACTGTTTTCTTTATTTTTTATTATTGCTTATTTAGGATTTATGAGCATAAACCCTGATTGTTGTTATCCGGTAATCGTAAATACTATATAAATTTTTCGCTTTTGTTCGTATTTTTGAGTGGTTACTAATCGTTGCTACTGCAAAATTTATTTTGTAGTATTTAATACTTTCGCTTGTCAATCAAAAACTGCAAACCAAAATTATAATAGATTAAGGTGGACAGTTTTTTCTGACCCTGAGTTTTCCTAAATATTATTGAGGATGTACCATCCAGTGAAACACCCTTGATGGAAAACCCAGATTTTATCAACAAAAAGTTTACCGTCGGTAAGTGCAACTAGATGGTAAACTCCCTGTGTATCACTCTTTTGACTTTGTCGTCGGCTCTTATCTCCACTCTCAATGTGTATGATCCCGGATAAGCATTATTTGGGATGTCAAGGAAGACGCTTTTAACGATCTTATCCCCGTCATCAAAACCATATATTGGGCCGATTGTCCTTGAGACATCAAGCTCCATTATCGTGAACCTTACGGAAAGCTTTTCTACACTTTCACTGCCTATGTTTTCAAGACCTATGTCAACAAACATCTGGCTACCAGGCAATACTTTTGGTGATTCCTCATTCTCAAGCCTAAGGAAGTTTACCTTAATATTTCTCTGTGGAAGGTTGCATGCATCACAATCCTCGTCTGCTACTTCTATCTCATACTCCTGGATGTCGTATGCTCCGAAAGGATCCTCTACCTTGACTGCCACATTTACTGTCCCTTCATATCTCTTCTGAGGGATCCATCTGATCATCCCTGTCACCTGGTTTATCGACATCCCTGCAGGCCTGTCAACAAGAGTATAATATAGTACATCATCATTTGGATCTATCGCATAGGCATCATACTTATAAACATCTCCGACCTCTGCTTCTTCCACAGGACCTGAGACTATCTCAGGAGGGAGGTTATAATACTCTCCGCAGATAGGGTCTTCACTGTCAACATAACCGTCGCAGTCATCATCAATGCCGTTATCGCATACCTCAAAAGACTGCCTAAACACCTGCTCGCAGATGTCCCACATACCGTATTCTCCGCATTCCATCGTTCCCTGCGAGCACGCTCCTGCAAGCCCTGTATCACAATCATATACTGTCCCTGGAACACACTGCCATATGCCGCAATCCTCATCAGCAAAGCCGTTGCAGTTATTATCTGTCATGTCACCGCATATGTCTTCCTGCCCAGGACTAACCAAAGGATCATCATCATTGCAGTCATCGCCAGGCTCGTAGATGCAGCCTATCGCGCAGCCTGCTCCCTGGCAGGTCACTGAAAC
Organism: Candidatus Woesearchaeota archaeon; assembly: GCA_046705145.1. GTDB lineage: Archaea > Nanobdellota > Nanobdellia > Woesearchaeales > JBJKQO01 > JBJKQO01. Next base: position 47,218 of record JBJKQO010000008.1, on the reverse strand, counting down.
TGCAGCTGAAAAATATCCGTCACCATCATTATCACAATAATAATCATGAGGCTCATCATCTGCTCCGCAGACAAACTCATCTATGTGATCGTCACAATCATCATCTATCCCATTACAGGTTTCCATCTGCGTAGGAAATATTTCATCATCATTGTCCTGACAGTCATCTCCATGGACCTCGACGCAGTCAAGAGGGACGCATCCGAAATAGTTGCATACCCCGTCGACTTCAGCGTTGTAGAACCCGTCGCTGTCAGAATCACAAAAATAGCTGACCCCGCAGATGTATCCTTCATCAGTCTCGCCGTTGCAGTTATTGTCTATGCCGTCGCACCTCTCATATGAGGCTGGGCTCATGTAAGGGTTATGGTCATTGCAGTCGTCTCCTGGCTGCATTATGCAATCGTTCATGATTATGCCTCCTGAAGAAGGGACTATGCTGTAGCTCCCGTCCCTATCCTCATCGCAGTAATATAATGTCTGCGCGCTTGCAGCTGAAGCGATGAACGCTACTAGTATTGTCGAAAGAATTGCCAAGATTGATGCTTTTATCATTGATTTCATAGTGTAATTCACCCCTGTACAATGATGACAAATACAACTAGTATATAAACCTTTCGTTTTGTAGTTACTTGGGGGTGGTTAAAATGTCAATTTGTGGTAGAATCACATCTGCTCTCACCAGATAATCCGGTCCACTATCTGTAGATCCCGGTACTCTAACTGCACAAAAATGCTTTTCTAACATCGAAGAAGAAAAGTAGTTACAGCCTACAGAAAGATGTAAAGGTCCATTTCCATCAAGTATCCCTTTATCATCCATCATCTTTTTCATAATCCCTAGACCCACTGTAAATAACGCCCTGCAAAATCCCCTCTGCCTATAATCCTCCTCAACATATACAGCAGCATTTGTTGGAGCTCTCATAAAATTTCTTGAAAATCCGTCCAAATCAGTAAATGACTGAAAGCCCCACCCATTATACCTCCCACAAGAAAATAAACCTACACCCTCAAAAAGAAAATATCCTACTGCATGAGAATCCATCCTTACCCCCAATACCCACACTGGAGGAGCACCAAACTGGTCTCTCTCTACAACTATAGCCCCATGATATCTAGTGCCCCACATATCACATCCTGGAGCCCATAGCTCAAAATCTATACCTTTATGGAAGGTTGCTCTTGAAAAAGGAGTTCCTCTCGAAGATTCTGCTCTTGCTAGGATATCTTCCGGCATTAATTCATGAACCAACCTATCTACCATAAGAAAAGAGAATCTTGTCCATTTTAAAAAATATATTAAAAAGACAAGAAAAAATGGCGGTAAGGGGATTGTCGCCAACCTTTCCGTTCGCTACGCTCACGCAAACATTGACGAAAGCTGACGCATACGCCTTCACTATGCTCAGGCTAGCAAATTCTTCGAATTTGACAATACAAGAAAAAATGGCGGTAAGGGGATTTGAGCCCCTGACCTCTACGTTTCGCGCTATCTTTGTAGTCATCGACTTTCGTCTCATCGCTCAAAGACCATATGAGCGTAGCGCTCTAATTGCCCGAATTTTATAAAAATCTCCAGGCTGAGCTATACCGCCAGTAATTAAACCTTTTAAAAGAAACCCTGGTTTTTTTAAATATTTATCGGTACAAACATCAAATAGGATCTAATTCCACAATATTAATATAATATCCTGCCTTAACCCCTTAATAATCAAAGAAAATCAAAAATGAGGTGAAACAGTATGGATCCAGTAATACAGACCATCCAAGGAAAGATGGAGTCTACATGGAAAGAAGAGGTTAAGGCTGTTGTCGACACATGGACAACTTATAACGTAAGCCTTCCTGATTTTAAGGAAGCAGTGCTCATAAAAGGAGTAGACTATGCTAAGGCCCATGGAGCAGTAGCATGGATAGTAGACTCAAGCAAAGCAGAAGGCGCGTTTTCTATGGAGATACAGAATTTTATCGGAAGTGATATATTTCCAGGATTTGCAAAAGCAGGTATCAAGTATTTTATCACGATATCCTCAAAAGTCAGCGCTGTAACAAACCTTAACATCAAGACGTATGCTGCAAAGACAGGACCTGCAGGCCTGAAGCTTATCGAGCTGAACAGCGTCGAAGATGCAGTGAAGTGGCTTAAGGCAAACTCTGGCAAATAAGAATGCCTATATTTTTTCTTTTTTTCCTTTAAACCCCATATGGCTTATATCTCAAGAGTTATCCAAGAGGCCAAGCCAGTTAATAATACCGAGAGATATTGCCAGAAAGTTATATATAGCCCATAATGATATTAACTCACATGATAAACTTTGGGAATAACATTAATATAATAATAATCTGCTGGGTAATCTTCATCCTTTACTGGCTGGTCTCTGCTTTTTTTGTAAAACAATCAGCCACAAAATATAATTGGAGGGTTCAGGTAATCTGGAGAGTAATGCTCATGGTCCTTGTCATAATATTCGTTAAGTTTGATAGGGCAGACGCAAATTCGTTTTTTACATTTCTTTTCCAGAGTTTCTTTAGCTATGAACTTTCAGGGACGGTTCTTAGTGTCCTGGGTTTGATCATAGCGATCTGGGCAAGAGTCTCCCTTGGAAGAAACTGGAGCAGTTATACCACCTACAAAAAAGAGCATGAACTTATCATAACCGGTCCATACAGGTTTCTCCGCCACCCAATCTATTCGGGTATGATCTTGATGATTGTAGGAGCTTTTCTTTATTACGGCAAGTTGATTATTCTTGTAATTCTTGCAATAGCTGCTATAGTTATTGCCTGGAGAATCGGGCGGGAAGAGAAGACAATGATAAAACTCTTCGGAAAAAAATATACGGACTATATGAAAAGGACCAAAAGGCTGATCCATTGGATCTATTGAAAAAGCTTGTGAGAAACTGTTGATTTAGTCGATTTTATGTGGGAGTACCTCCCCTAGTCCTCTTTCTAACCTGCTCCGCCGCCACCTCCGCCTCCTCCCCCTCCGCCGCCACCGCTAAATCCGCCTGAGCCTGATGTCCCTGACGCTCCTGCAAAAGCGGCGCTGAAGCTTCCAGCTGATCCGACAAAACTTGACATGCTGATAGCATGATAGTTCACTGCTCCGACAAATATTCCGGATTTGACATTGCTGTCAGGCAGTATCAGCTTCATGCTCTTATGTACCTTTTCAGCAACACCAAGCGAAACAGCATAAACAAGGTACTTCTCCCATAACACGACCGATTCTGGAGGGTGTTCTTTTACTGCGCTAAAATCCTTAAGGAACCTCTTTAGGTTCACCCACTTCTTGTAATGGAGAGCTCCTTTTTTTGTCCTTCTCGGAAGCGCCTGGTAAAAGATGTTGTTGATAAGCAGTCCTATAACTCCTGCAGGAAAAGTGAACACTGTTAGGAATCCGAAAGTGATCATCCCAAAAAAAGGGAGAGCGATAAGGACAAGGCATCCTATGTTAAACCACAGGTAAAGGTTGTTCTTAGAGAAGAATCCAAGTTCGACTGCTTCCTTTTTCACCTGCTTTTGCCATCCTACAAACTGCTTGCGAAATGAGTATGTGTCAACCCTTATCTTCTTGGTAAGCTCGCTGAAAAGGATCTTTGTGCCTGAGTACTTCTTCAGGATGCGAAGGACCATCTTCTCATGCTCTGCAAGGCCTGCTGTCTCTTTCTTCTGAAACACAAGCTCGTAGTCTGTGTCCTTGCCAAATATGCCAAGCACCTTCTTTTTCTTGACAACCTCTATCTTGATATGGCCTTTGAGGCAAAGATTTAGCATCACTGCCACAAAATCGTTAGCTCCCGGCTTTTTTGTGTGCTGGCTGATCAGGGAAGTGACTAGCGCTGGAGAATAATCATAAGGGATCTGCCTTTCATACCTGTTATCATATCCCTCAACTTTTGGTTCTCTTCCATAGAACCAGTAAAGAGCAAGAAACACTCCGACGACCAATAATATCGGAAGGAAGATCATGACAAATATCACAGATGATAGGCTTTTCCTCCCATCAGAACCTCCTACAAAAGGGATAATATTATTGTCCTGCTTTTCAAGGTAGCTGTTCTCTTCTTCTATTATATAGGGGAGCCTATCTCCCTGTTTTTTCCTAAGATAAGATATGTCTCCGATAAGATCTGAGGGAAACACTACCCTTAGCTCCACCCACTGGTAAGCAGGGATATCAAAAGCCTGGAATATCACTGTCTGATTGTCAAGTATCGCTATCTTGCCGTCAAGGCCTGGATGGCCCCATGTGTAAACGTCCTTGTTGTTTTGCGCTTTTGCAGGAAGCCTGAAAGTGCCGTATATCTCACCTAACCTGTGGTCCCATCCCTGCCCCCAGATCTTCCAGTTGAAGTCTGTCACATCATCATAAGAGACAAGGACGTTCTTCAGGGTGTAATTTATCATGAACTGCTTCTTCTCATCCTGCGCAGAATAATACCACTTGATGCGCCTTGTTCCTGAGCCTGAAACCTCTGATCTCAAAAGCACATTTTTGCCGTCTGTGACGTCATAAGCGTTTATGTTTTCAAGTATCTCTCCATCAAGCTCAATGTCCCTGTAAGCGAAAGTGAACTGGCCTTCATAATCAAAAGTTATTATCTCCTCAACATATAGGCTTGAGTCAGGATTCACAACAAGGTTTATCTGCGCTTTTTCTATAGTGTAAGACTTAGCGCTTGCAAGCGGTGCAATGATAAGAATAAATATTGCAATACTAAGGAAAATAGTTATCTGCCTTGCCATCTACACCTTCACCTTTGCCGGTTTCTTTTCAGCACCATCTGCCATAAAAAAATCCTTCTCCCTAAAACCGAATATCTTTGCAAAGATATTGTTAGGAAATATAAGTATCCTGCGGTTGTATCTCATGACTATATCATTATAGAACTGCCTTGAAACTGCAATCCCTGACTCTGTCTCTGAAAGCTCTTTCTGAAGCTTCTTAAAGTTCTCGTTTGCCCTAAGCCTAGGATAGCTTTCAGACACTGCAAATATGGACCGGATATCTTTTGCTATCTTGTCTGACGCTCTTGCCCTCTCATCAAGCGAGCCGGATATCAAAGATTTCCTCTCTCTGGAAATGTTTTCAAGGGTCTTTCTCTCATGCTTCATATATTCTTTGACATAATCCTCAAGAGCAGGGATCAGGTCATGCCTCCTTTTGAGAAGCACATCTATCTGCGCAGAAGAGTTTCTGACCCTGATGCTATAGATTATGAAAGTGTTGTAAAGGTATATCAATAATAAAAGAAAGACAGCAATAATCACTAATATTATAGCAGTTGCAGCCCCCATAACCATTATAGAAACAGGCTTGTTTATAAATTTATTCCCTGGCTATCTTCCAAAGCACATTGAAATAATTAAGGAAAGCAAGTGATACAGGCCTGCTTTTTATGAGCACTATCTTCGGGCTGTCCTCATACACGACGATAGCGGTCTTGTTCCCATAGATCCACACTGTTGATGGAGTATGAAGTTCCTCATCGATATACCTGGTCTGCCTGTACTTTTCCCCTTTTTCTGTCTTTCGAAACTCTGCTGCCTGTGTCTTGTATGTCACCATCTTTCTTTGTATCTTCTTTTTCTCGCGGGACTTGTTCCAGTGAGTGTAATAATACTTTGTGAACTCATAAAATTTATCAACTTCAGCCCCAATTACGTACATAACTTCACCATCTTCTAAAGTTTCAATCACGTCAAACAACACTGCCTTAAATCCCTGTATCCCAGTATATATCTCTGCATCTTCTGTTTCAGCCAGCATAGTCATAGCTTTTAGCTGGGGGAAGATATCATCAAAGAGCTTTGACTTCTCCTCAACTATCTTCTTTATCGTTTCAGGGGGTGCTGCCTGAAAGACTTTCCTCTTGCCCTTCATCAGGTAAGTCACAAGGCCTTTGTCCTGAAGCCTTGCAAGGGTATCATATACTATCTGCCTGTGAAGCTTAACATCTTTGATAAGCGGTTCAGTCGTTGTCGAGCCAAGCTTAAGAAGCGCAACATAGACCATTGATTCTTTCTCATCAAGTCCGACCTGCTGCAGTGATCTTGTGATGTCCATACTGTCAGGGGCATTGTCCAGGTATATTAATGTTTTCATTTATCATCATTATTTGATGATATAGATTGATATATTACGGTATTACTACTCTATTAAGACAAAAAAATATTGGAGGCGAATGATTATGATAACAAGAAGAGAATTTTTATCATTACTGAGGGCAGGAGCAACAGGTGCAGGAGGAATAATCTTAGGACAAAAAATAGCTACACCTTCTGAAAGCGAAACACAATCAATACAAGATTGTCACAGACTGATTACTCCTCCTGAAAACAGGGTGGAAGAATATATCCCACATACTATCCCATCATTTAACAGCGCAACAGAATTTTCGGGTTATGAGATGTGGGGGCTAGAGGTTAAAGTAGGAGGATACCTCTCAATTAATAGTAAGACTCATTGTCAACAACAAAGCAAGCACAAGCCAATAAATGTGCAATTAAGAGGATCGAAAGAAGAATATGGCAGGTCTGAATTTCTTGTTGCTGCCACACCTCATCTCCCTTTAAGAGTATCAGATACAGGCATAGAAATTGATACAGAATCTATGTCACGCCGCCTCTTACAAAATGCAGGGATTCTTGAAATGATATTGCGTACCCCTGTATTATCCCCTGAAGATCGTAGGATACTTGATAGGCTAAAAAACCATATGGTATATGCCATTAAGACAGACTCTCCTAGAAAGATAAGTATTGGCACGCCTTATGGGTTAGTAGTTATGGATGAGAGGGGAGAAAGAGATGACTGGTTTGAACCACTAGTCAAAATGCTTCCAAAAAATGATCTTTGTTTGCAATTAGGGTCTTCTCCACCCTATGAGGGGTGCCCTAGAATCACTGCTTTGGGAAAGAATTATGCAGGCTCACTAGTGCTTGATGCAATCATTTTCGGCGATACGAAACCGGTTAGATGAAAAAATGTCAAAAACCCAATATGATGGGATAGCAGAACAATATGCTACTGCACAAAGACAGTTCCATAGCGGCGGAGACCCTGCAAGAGATATCCTTTTTTCGCGTCTTGAAGTTTTTGCAAGCCAATTCCCGCTTGAAGAAAGACTTAAGTTAAGGATATGTGATGCAGGATGCGGTTTTGGAGCTGAACTTGAGGGCCTGCATTCGCGGGGATATAGGGATATTCATGGTTTTGATGAATCACCAAATCAGGTAAGACTTACAAAAGAATTGATGATTAAACTTGGATTTAAAGAGATTTCTAATAATATTCGTCAAGCATCATTTGAGGATACAGGGTTTCCAGACTGTTATTTTGATGCCATAATCAGCAGGTATGCATTCCATTACTATATGCTATGTTTAGATGAAGTGTTTACGGAAGCTTACAGGATCTTGAAACCTGGGGGGCACATAATTTTTGTTGTTCAGCACCCTGAATTTGACAGAGAACTAAAAAAGCTGCAGCATCCAGATGCAGGGGAAGATGAAAAATGTGATGTCTCATACCCTATTCTTGGAGGTCGGATCCCAATAACAAGACCCACCTTTACGATGAAAGAATGGGAAAACCACTATGCAAGAGCACTCTTTAGGACGTTATTTAGGCATTCGAGCCAGCCCATGAAAGAATATGAAGGGGAGTTAGGAAAAGTACCTTATTTCATGGCAGTTGATATGAGAAAAAGAGAAGAACCGCTAATAATCACCTAGCCCTCTCTGCTTTCCTTCTTTTCTGTCTCCTGCAACCTTCTTGTAGGAGGCCCAGCTTTTCCTGAAGAAATCGTACTTGTCATAGTTATTCCTAAGGAACTCTACTGTCCTTGGGTCAGAAGGGTAGCCTGAACCGAAATCCACCTTGTGCTTCTGCTTGAGCTTCTCTATCTCCCTGTCTCTTGTAACTTTGGCGATTATCGAAGCAGCGGAAACGACAGGATAGTTCAGGTCTGCCTTGTGCTCAGCTATAACCTTTATCTTCTTGTCATCAAGCCTCTGCCTGACATAATCAGAATAAGCCTTGATGTTGTTTGACGGGCAGTCAAGGTATGCAACATCGACCTTCAGCCTGTTTATCATCTTTGCAGAGACCTCTGCCTCAAGCCAGTTAAGGTTCATCGGAGGGCTTGCGACTGCAGCATCGATGACATGAGGAAATATTATCTCAACTGCCAACTCTTTAGCAAGGGACTTGACCTTATCAAACAGCTGCTCCCTCTTTTCAGGGGTCAGAAGCTTTGAGTCTTTCACCCCTATATCAACAAGCTTGTGCTCGTCTTTTGAGTCTATCGCAAGAGTTACCATCACCATAGGGCCGATGACAGGCCCCCTTCCAGCCTCCTCAGTTCCGCATATGATCATTACTGAAAGATAGAACTAAGTTGTACTTAAATATTTGGATTAAAGAAAGAAAAAATTATTTTTTCTTCTTCATGTGCCTGGCGACTGCTATCCCTATCGCTGCTGCAACCCCTGCTGCGATAAGCGCTGCTTTTTTCGGGTTTTTCCTGACGTAAGCCTCAACTTTCTTCTCAGCAGCAACAAGCTTCTTCTTGGCGCTTGCAATCTCCTTTTTTGCCTTTGCCTCAAACTTCTTCATCTCAGATCCTGCCTTCGACTTAGCGGACCCAGCCTTTGAAGCAGCTTTCTTCTTAACTGTCTTTTTTGCCATAAAACATCACCTTTTTTCCTTGAATTGCCTTTTTATTATGAAATACTTCATCGCAAACGAGAACATCACAAGTATCAGCCCGACAGCAAGGAACGATATTGTTGCGCTCCACTCCAGGTATTCAATCATGAAAAAGACAAAAGCTACAGTCACGAAAACAAATCCGAGAAACATGATAAGCGTAGCAAAAAGCTTCTGCATCATGACCTCCTGCATATGGTAGAGCCTTGCCTGCAGGTCATGGGTCACTGTCCTGACCTCTTCTTTGATGTTGTCTATTATCTTTGTAGACACGACTTTGAGGAAGAATTCCTTTATCCAGCTTTGTGAGCCCTCTTTTTTTGCCATATTGCATCTTTTAAGAAAGCTGATATATAAATTTTTTTATGAATCCGGCTTTGTCCGAAAAGTCCTACTCCGCTGACAATGTCAGTACACTTACGTATACAAGCCTTGTCAGCTCCGTCGGGCCATGCCATGAATGTCCAAAAGACATCCACGGCATTCATGGCACCGACGTACTTTTCGGACAAACCCTATGAATTCTAATCGACTAACTTCTTCAGGTAAGAAACAACAGGCTCCGGAACATAAGGTGAAGGATCTCCACCCATGACTGCTATCTCCTTCACTGCTGAAGAGCTGAGAAAGAAGTATTCCTTGTCTGTCATGAAGAACACAGTCTCGATCTCAGGGTTTATGTCCCGATTTATTACAGAAAGCTGAAACTCGTGGTCAAAATCAGATATCGCTCTTATCCCCCTTATGATAGTGCTGATCTTTTTTTCTTTGACGTAATCTGCAAGAAGCCCTGCATAGCTTTCCACCTTGACAGGCAGCCCTTGCGTGCTCATCTTTGCCATCTCAACTCTTTCTTTCACTGAAAACGCCTTGCTTTTCGCCCCGTTCTCACCTATCGCGACTATCACGCTGTCAAATATCTTAAGAGCTCTTTTGATTATGTCAAGATGTCCATTTGTCATCGGGTCAAAGCTTCCTGGGTAGATTGCGGTTTTCATAAAGGAGGTATAATAAGAGGTATTATTAAATTTTTTGTATGATCTACTCCCCATCTCACAATTAAGCTTATAAAATAGCCTTGCTTTTACTTTCAAAATGTGCGGTATAATAGGTGTATTTGGCACGGACAGCTCACTTTGCCTTGTCAAAAAAGGCCTGAAGGAGATCCAAAACAGGGGAAAGGACCATAACGGATTCTACTCAAAAGAAGGTCTTGCTCTTGGCCACTGCCTTCATTCGATAGTTGGCTTTGTCAAGCAGCCGATAATTGGAAAAGGCGTGCTTATAGCAAACTGCGAGATATACAACTGGGAGGAACTTAACAAGAAGTATTCCCTTGGCGCAAAAAATGACGCTGAGATGATCCTTCTTCTCATAGAGAAAAAAGGCATCAAAAACATAAGGGCTGTCCTTGACGAGCTTGACGGAGTTTACGCATTCGCATACCTCCATGATAACACGCTTGTGCTTGCAAGGGATATCATAGGCATCAAGCCCCTTTGGTACTCTCATTCAGAAACGTTCTCATTTGCCTCTGAGAAAAAGGCGCTTGAAAAGATCGGGATGCAAAATGTCATAGAGCTTAACCCGAGGTCTGTCCTGTCCTATGATATCAAGAACAACAGCATAGAACTTGCCAAAAGAGATTTTTTTGAGATTACTCCACAACTGAAGGAAAGCAAAGAAAAGATGATCGAAAACCTTTCCTCACTAATAACTGAAGCTGTCAGAAAAAGGGTTCCAGGACATAAGTTCGGAGTGCTTTTTTCAGGAGGAGTGGACTCAACATTCATCGCGTTGACCCTAAAAAAGCTTGGGCTTGAATTCACATGCTACGTCGCAGCATACGACTCAGGAAACATGTCTCCTGCAGAAGATCTGCTGTACGCAAAGAAGGCCGCAGAAAAACACGGGCTGAAGCTAAGCGTCGTGAAGATAAAAGAGAAGGACATACAGGCAATGCTCAAGAAGATAGTGCCTTTGATTGAGGACTCAAACGTCGTAAAGGTAGGAGTCGCGCTTCCTTTTTATGCTGCATGCAAAAAAGCAAGAAAAGACGGCTGCAAGGTCATATTCTCAGGGCTTGGCTCAGAAGAGCTTTTTGCAGGTTATGAAAGGCACAAGAACTCTCTTGACATAAACAAGGAATGCGTATCAGGCCTGCTTAAGATGTATGAGCGGGACACTTACCGCGATGATGTCATAACCATGAACAACAACCTAGAACTGAGGCTTCCCTTCCTTGACAAGAGCCTCGCAAGATACGCACTTCGGATACCTGCAAGATACAAGATAAAAGGCGAAGAATCAAAAGTTATACTCAGGGAAGTGGCCCTAAGGATAGGGGTTGACAGCGAGATAGCCAAAAGAAAGAAGAAATCTGCCCAGTACGGGTCTAATTTTCATAAGGCGCTCAAAAAGCTGTCAAAAAAAGATGGGCATGAAAAGATATCCTCCTATCTCAGGAAATTTTATCCCAGGGCAAATGTCAAGCTTGCAGCGCTTGTAAGCTCAGGAAAAGACAGCATATACGCGCTTCACGTGATGCACAGGCAAAACTACGAGATATCATGCATCGTGACCCTTAAGAGCAAAAACCCTGACAGCTACATGTTCCACACTCCTGCGATAGGCATGGCAAGGCTGCAGGCAGAATCGATGGGCATACCCATAATAGAAAAAGAGACAACAGGCATGAAGGAAGACGAGCTTAAAGACCTCAAAGAAGCGCTGAAAAAAGCAAAGGAAAAGTACGGGGCAGAGGGCATCATCTCAGGCGCGCTTTTCTCAAACTACCAGCGCGAAAGGATAGAAAAGGTGGCAGACTCGCTGCAGCTAAAGATATTTTCTCCTCTTTGGCACATGGACCAGAAGACAGAGATGAGAACCCTTATCGGAGAAGGATTCAGGTTCATATTCACCAAAGTCGCAGCAGACGGACTTGACAAGAGCTGGCTTGGAAAAGAGATAACCGAAGAAGATGTAAAAAAGCTTGTGGCGCTAAACCAGAAAAACGGGCTTCATGTAGCAGGAGAAGGGGGCGAATTTGAAAGCCTTGTCCTTGACGCCCCATTGTTTTCCAAGAGGATAATGATCAAGAAATCAAGGATAGCTGAACAGTCAGAGAACTGCGCTGAACTCATCATCGAAGAGGCGGAGTTGGTTGGGAAGATAGTATGACTATCCTGAAGAAGTTACAAAAGAAAAGTATATAAATACGCTTGAAACCCTGAAAAACAGATAATGGGGGATATCAAAATGCCTGCAGATTCAAATCAAACCATAAACGTACTGCTAGTTAATAAACCTAAAGAAACCCCTATCATCGATGTTGGGCTCATTTGTGATGAGGAATTGATTGTTTCAGCGAGAACTGATTGGAAAGATGTAGTTGACGAAATAGCAGGAGGAATAGAAGAGGGTTACCCTTATCAAGCAATAGTAATTGATACAGATTATTCTAATCCATCTGGCCCAGGAGACAGCAGTCATGCATTATCAAGAATTATTGGGATGTATGAGGCACATGGTCTTGTACCACCTGTTTTTGTTGCTTTATCAAGAAGAGAGGATTTGAGACAAATAGCTGCTATAAGAGGAGGATCACAGATACCAATAGATTATTTATGTTCAACACTCCCAGATAAAATGGCAGAATATGCCGAAAAATTAGCAGAATTGATAATAACAAATGTTACTTCCTAAATATATATGTATAATTACCCTATGAATGTATAACATTTCTTTTTTCCTTTAAATATTCGAAAGTTTTATAAACAAAAATCGTTATGATTCTTGCTAACTAACCAAAAAAGGGGTAAAGCATAATGACTGATTATGAATATGAGATAATACCTCATAAGGACATAAGGGACCTGAAAGAAGAACTGAACAGGCTAAAAGGCATACCTGAAAGAGCTTCAAGGTCTCTTAATAATTCTGTTGACGAGCTTAACAAGAAGATAGAAAGGCTGCTTGAGCTTTTCAATGAGGCTAGCCGAGAGATCGACATAGAGAAGGATGAAGAGTCGCAGATAATAAAGCGGGTCTCAAAGATCGAGAACAAGCTTGATGTGATCTCCGAGCAAAACGAGAAGATAGCAGAAGCGATCTTGTCCCTGCTCGAGCTGATGGACAACGGCAAACCAAAGCCGATAGAGCAAAAGCCTTTTGCTCCTGATATGCCAAGGTTTGAAAGCAACCCATTTGCTTCTCCTCCGCCCAGGCCGCAGGCGCCTACATTTGGCGCTGGAATCCCGCCTCAGGGCCCTCCTGCTCAGCCTATGCCTTCTTTTAGTACGAGGCCAAGCGCGCCCCCTCTGGACGATCCTTTTGATGACATCCCTCCTCCGCCTGTAAGCCCAGGCCAGATGAGGCCTGAAAAGAAAGGATTGTTCTCCAAGCTTAAGTAAAATGGAAGGCATCAACAAAAAGGAAGTCAGGAGATTATACAGGCATCTTCTTATCGCAAACACCAACCTTTCCGAAAGGGAAGATGCAAGAAACAGCTTTCTTAATTCGCTAAACAAGATTAAGGACATCTCCTCAACGAAAAAGGCTGACCTGAGCATAAGAAAAGAGCTTGACATCCTTGAAGGGCAGATAGTATCCCTGATAAACAAGGAGAGGCGCGTGATAACGCATGTCTATGATGATGAGAGCTACGGCAACAAGCTTATCAAGAGGATAAACGCGCTTGAAAAAAAGCTTGAGTGCTACATGAAATACAAGAATGACCGGATGGAAAGGATAAAGCAGCTTGAAGAGAAGATATCCGGAAAAGAGCCCGCTCTCAAAAATAAGGCTGTCAAGAAAACAGTGAAGAAGAAAGCGACAAAGAAGGCAAACAAAAAAAAGTGATTACAGCATCTTAAGGTTTCCTGTAAGCCTGTCTATCTTTTCCTCATCATCAGGGCCTATCGCGATGCATGTTCTTGTTCCAGGAGCGACATAAGTCTTGCCAGCATCTGTGATAAGAGATGCCTTAAGCCCTAAATCTTTTGCCATCTGGAAAAACCTTATCAGCTCTTTCTCATCCTCAACCTTAAGCACTATCTTCTTCATGCCTTCACTGACCCAGTCCTGCACGACCCTCTTGTCTGACTTGAGGACAGCATCAACCGATGCGTGCGCTGCTTGGGCTGCTGCTTTTCCTTTCGGCAGCTTAAGGTCCTGCCTTACTATTATGACTTGTTTTAGCTCCATGACAGACCAAGATGAAGTGTTGTTTTTATAGTTTTTGGAAAAGGTTAAGGTATCAGGTTCCATAAGTTTTAAAAAACGTTTGTTATTGGCTTATCCTGTTAAAAATAGCTTAAATTTGGAGGGATCTAGAATATGGATCAGGAAATAAAGAAACTTAATGCACAAGCAAAAGAGCACTCTGAAAAGCTAAATGTGGTCCTTGAAGAGATAAAAAAAGTGATTGTAGGACAGGAAGACGTACTTAACAAGCTCCTCATATCGCTTCTTGCTGAAGGCCACGTGCTTCTTGAAGGTGTGCCAGGGCTTGCTAAAACGCTTATGGTAAAGACATTATCAGACACTTTTAACGCCAGCTTCTGCAGGATACAGTTCACCCCTGACATACTCCCTGCAGATATAGTCGGAACAAAGATCTATGACCACAAGAAAGGCACCTTTTCAGTGCAAAAAGGCCCAATATTCCATAATTTCATACTCGCAGACGAGATCAACAGGGCGCCACCAAAAGTGCAGTCCGCACTTCTTGAGTGCATGCAGGAAAGGCAGGCAAGCATACATGGAGACACCTTTAAGCTCCAGATGCCGTTTCTCGTGCTTGCAACACAGAACCCTATCGAGACCGAAGGGACGTACAAGCTTCCTGAAGCGCAGGTCGACAGGTTCGCGATGAAGCTCATAGTCAAGTACCCTAGCAAAGAAGAAGAAAAGATGATCATAAGCAGGAACACCCAGGGAAAAGACATCAAGGCAAGAAACATTATAAGCTCAAAAGACATCATCGAGGTGCAAAAGTTCTGCAAGACAATCTATGCTGATGAGAAGATAGAAGAATACGTATCATCGATAGTTGATGCTACAAGAAACCCTGAAAGGTATGGGGTGAGGATAAACGGTTTCATAGAATACGGCGCATCCCCAAGAGCATCCATATGGCTTATACTGACAGCAAAAGCAAATGCCCTCCTTAATTCAAGAGGGTACGTGACACCTGAAGACATAAAAGAAGTGGCCCATGACGTCCTGAGGCACAGGATAATACTGACATATGAAGCAGAAGCAGAGGATATGACCCCTGACATCATAATAGACAAGATACTATCAGCTGTAAGGTCTCCTTGAGAGGTGAGCGCTTTTGTCTGAAGTGAAAAGCATACTCAAGAACGTGAAGAGGATCGAGCTTAAGACAAACCATCTTGTCGAGGGCCTGATAGCAGGAAACTACAGGTCAGTCTTCAAGGGGAGGGGTATAGAATTCTCAGAGGTCAGGGAATATGTCCCTGGAGATGACATACGCACGATAGACTGGAACGTGACTGCAAGGATGAACCATCCTTTTGTCAAGGAATTCATCGAAGAGAGAGACCTTGACATCTATATCGCATTTGATGTCTCATCAAGCAACGATTTTGGGACGCAGAAGAGCAAGAAAGACATGGGGCATGAGATCGCGGCATCGATAATGTTTTCAGCCATGAGAAACAGCGATAATGTAGGATTATGCCTTTTCACCGAAAAGATCGAAAAGTTCATACGGCCAGCAAAAGGAAGAAGGCATGTCCTCAAGCTGATAAGGGAGATGGCATATTTCACCCCTGGCAACAAAGGGACAAACATAAGCTTCTCGCTTATCAACCTAAACAAGATCGTCAGGAAAAGAAGCGTGATATTCATAATATCTGATTTCATATCAGATGACTTCACGAAATCGCTTAAGTTCCTGAAGAACCGGAACGACATAATACTTATCAACATGTCTGACCTGAACGAGCAGGACATACCAGACATAGGATACACCTTCCTTGAAGATGAGGAGACAGGAGAACAGATGATTGTCGATACGTCAGATCCTGAGTTCAGAAAGCAATACTGCACACTTATGAAAGAAAAGAACGAGTCTCTGCAAAAAGACATGAAAAAGATCAAGGTAGACATGGTCAATGTCAAGACTGATGAGCCGTTCCACATCCCTTTAAGGAGATTTTTCAGGTCAAGGGAAAGGAGGATGGTAAGATGATCTTCAGCTTCCAGGACCCTATCATGCTCCTGTTACTTATGGTTACACCTCTCCTTGCCTATATCTACCACATCTACAGGAAGAAAAAGAAGGAATCAGTCCTGAAGTTCAGCTCGCTTGGGATAGTGAAAAAAGCATCTTCTGGCAAAAAAAAGTACAGGCTGCATCTTCCTTTCATCCTCTTGATGGTAGCGATAATCTTTATCATCCTCGGGCTTGCAGACCCAAACATCCCTCTTAAGCAGGCAAAAGAGGGCGTGAACGTGGTGCTGGTAATAGATGATTCTGGCAGCATGGCAGCAAACGATTACAGCCCGACAAGGCTTGAGGCAGCAAAAGATTCAGCAGGGATACTTATCGACAGCCTGAACGCAAAAGACAACATAGGCATAATCACGTTTGAGTCAGGAGCAACGACTGCAGCCTACCTTACCCCTTTCAAGGACAAGGCTGTGCAAAAGCTTCGCGCAATACAGCAAAGAGAAGGTCAGACAGCGATAGGTGACGGCCTTGCGATGGCAATAGACATGGCAACATCCATACCGAACAAGAAAAAGGTGGTCATACTATTAAGTGACGGCGTCAATAATGCAGGAGTGATAAGCCCCGCTGAAGCGGCGCAGTACGCCAAGACAAACAAGATACAGGTCTACACGATAGGGATGGGCTCAGAAAAGCCTGTCGTATTAGGTTATGACTGGTTTGGCAACCCCCAGTATGCCCAGCTTGATGAGAACACGCTAAAGCAGATCGCGCAGGAGACAGGAGGAGACTATTACAAGTCAGTCGATGACAAGACACTTGATGACATATACAAGAACATAAGCGGGAAGATAGACCGGGAGTGGGAACAGACAAGCATCAAGAACTGGTTTTTGATAGCAGCCCTTATTGTTCTCGTCACAAACATATACTTAATCTACTGGAAATACAGGATGGTGGTATAGGAAAAAGATGAGAGGAAAGATAGCATTAATCTTGGTAATATCGCTTTTGGCCGCATCAATTGCAGCTGCAGCGCAGGACAGCACAGTAAAGTTCACTTCAAACCAGTCAGAATACTATTTTCCCCTAGGCCAGGATGCCAAGATAGGATTTGGCGTAGAAAATGCAAATCCTCCAATAAGCGGCCAGATAACCTACACGATAACGCAGCAGGTGCAGCAGCAGGGGATGTCCTACAGCAGCACTAAGACTCAGTCAGCTCCTGCAACAGTCTCTGACACAGGATTTGGCATCAATCTTGGGACAAGCAACTCTCCAGCTTCTTTCATCCTTAACATGGAATTTGACTACAAGGATAATGACAGCAAAGATGTCTATGTCACGCTGCCTGAGATAAGAGTAAATTTCGTCCAGAACAGCTCACAGCAGCAGGGAGCGCAGAGCCAGCAGCAAAGCACATCAAAGACCCAGGAACAGGTCCAGCAGGAGCAAGAGGAACAGCAACAAAAGCAGCAAGAAGAGGCAAAGCGCCAGATGCAAAACGAGCAGATGATGCAAAACGCGCAGAACCGCGTGCAAAACAACCAGGTGAATCAGGACAGCCAGGCGCTAAAGCAGCAGATGCAAGAAGAGCAGAAGAAACAGCAGGAACTAGAAGATAAGTTCCAGCAGAACCTTGCAAAGAACCCTGAGTTCCAAAATAAAGCAAGAGAGCTTATGAAATCAGGCTATAATGCGACAGGAGGATCAGTAGATCCATCTTCTGAAGACTCAGGAAAATTCGAGTATGACTTTAAGAACGACAATGGAGAGACTGCAAAGCTGAGCGGAGAAATGCAAAATAGCAGCATGAAAAGCATAATGTCCCAGACTTCAGAAGACCAGAAGAGCATGATGCAGCAGCTAAAAGGTGATCCTCAGTTCCAAAAATACAGCAGCCAATTGGCACAGGCAGGATTTAACCAGACCACTCCCGGATTCGACCAGAAATCCCAGAACCAGACAAAGATAAGCGTGCCATACAAGGATGAACTTGGAGAAGAAAAGAAGATAACTGCAGATTATGTCAACGGAAAGATACAGAACATAACTGCAGATAAGCCCTACGAAAAAACAAAGAAAAGCTACATCTGGTACATCCTGCTTGCATGTTTGGTATGTGCTGCGATATTTTTCATATACAAAAGGTATCTTAGCAGGAAAAAAGCTGGACCTGAGACAGAACCGATACCGACAGAAAAGCAGGTAGACTATTTAGGCGAGTCAGACAAGATGCTTAAGATTGCGCAGGAGCTTTTCCATGAAAAGAAGGAAAAAGATGCTTATGAGATGGTCTCAAGAGCAGTGAGATTTTACTGCTCACACAAGCATGGCTCAGGAAAAGAGATGGTGGGATCAGAAGTCATAAAGCTCCTAAAAAGAAAAAAGTCAGGGCCTATCGAAGAGGTTAAGGACTGCCTTGCGCTTTGCGGCATGGTCGAGTTTGCAAAGTACAGGACAAACAAGAAAGACTTTGATGATATAGTCGCAATAGCAAGAAAAGTGATTGTTTGATCAGATTAGGTCATACTCCATCAAAGTATCATAATACTTCATGCCTTCGACTTCACACCATTTCTTGCCTTTTATCCGAAATCCAAGCGCTTCGTAGAAAGGGACAGCATAGTGGCTTGAGCCCACGATCAGGGTCCTTATCTGCTTTTTCCTAACTTCCTTGATTATCCTTGCAAGAAGCTTGGTCCCTATCCCTTTTCTATGAAAGTTCGGATCGACATAGAATTTCCTGATTCGGTCTCCTTCAAGCCCTGCGATGCCTACAACTTTCTTTGAATCGCTGTCAACTGCCACAAAATACTGCCTGACTGCTGATTTTCGGATTATTTTAGGGGGCGTGTTTTTCATGCATAATGCTTCAATAAGCTTTTTCGGATAGTAATCTTTCAGCACTATCCTTTGCGCTCTACTTACAAGATCGCTTACATAAACTGCATCGCCTTTCCTGAATTTCCTTATGGTTACTGCCATGATAGGGTTATAATCAAAAAAGATTATATATTTTGTTGTTTTTTTTGGGTATATCATGAAAAATCTGAAGTATGTTATCCAGAAGCATGACGCGACACATCTTCATTATGACCTGAGGCTTGAGCTGGATGGTGTGGCAAGGTCATGGGCTATCCCAAAGGAGCCTGATTTTGAAGAAGGGGTCAAGAGGTTAGCCATACAGGTCGATGACCATGATGTAAGCTACATGGATTTTGAGGGTGAGATCACAGAAGGCTATGGCAAAGGCACGGTCGAGATATGGGACTCAGGGAACTGGGAACCTGAAAGCATAAAGGAAAAGAAGATTGTCGGAGAGATCAAAGGGAAAAGGTTAAAAGGAAGGTTCACCCTTTTAAGCTTCAAAGGCAAGAATTGGCTGTTTTTCAAGACAAAGGAATGATCGGAGGTGGAAAAAATGATAACCGTAACAACTGATTTTGTTGCAGGAAAGAAGGTGACTGAAACGCTTGGCCTGGTAAGAGGCAATACCATAAGGGCAAGACATATAGGAAGAGACATAATGGCTGGGCTCAAGACTATTGTCGGAGGAGAGATCAAAAGCTATACAGATATGATAAGCATGGCAAGAGAAGAAGCGCTTAGCAGGATGATCGATGAGGCAAAGAAACTGAAGGCTGATGCTGTGATTAACGTGAGGTTCATGACCGCAGAAGTGATGCAGGGAGCAGCAGAAGTACTGGCTTATGGGACTGCTGTGAAACTGGGGAAATAAACCGGATGATTTTTTGGAAGGGAAGCATCATAAGGGATACATATTCAGCTTGTGTTCCGAGTATACATGAAGCACTTCGTAATCCCGGATGATATTGTCAAACTTCTCTCTTATTTCATTTATGTATTCAAACATCTTGTCTTCATCATCTATCTCAAACTCTATTTCAACATCCCATCCGCCAAAAAGCCTCATGTACTGCACGATGTACTGGTTCATCTTACAGTGCTCAAGCAGTCTCAATTCCTCTGTCTTTGAGAAGTTGTGCAGCCTAAGGATAAGCTTGTAAAAACGAAACCCTACTTTTTCATGGTCAAAAAGCCATCTATACGTTAAGATCACACCTGCCTTTTCAAGCTTTTTTATCCTGTAACTGACCACATCCCTTGAAAGATTCAGGGAACTTGAGATCTTAAGTATCGCCGATCTTGCATCTTTGGAAAGAGCTGTCACTATCTTCTGGTCTGTCGCATCAAGTTCTATTCTATTGGTCTTTGAGATATATATGAACTCCTGCTTTGTTCTTGACGGGTTAAGGTATACTCTCGAATAGAAAGGAGAGAATGAGCATATTACAACAACATTTTCAAGAAGGTATTTCCCATAGTCATTTGTTATCTCTTTTAGGATGTCATCGAAGTCCATGACTTCTTTTGCGATGAAGGTAGCAGCAATATCCCACTTGCTGCGGCATGAAGCTGCCCACACAAGGTTTCTCTTCATCTTAAGATAATCAATTATCTCCTGCTCTTTTTTTGGGCTTAATGAATGAAACT
The DNA here is from genome assembly GCA_046705145.1 of Candidatus Woesearchaeota archaeon. Taxonomy (GTDB): domain Archaea; phylum Nanobdellota; class Nanobdellia; order Woesearchaeales; family JBJKQO01; genus JBJKQO01. The sequence goes on along the minus strand of JBJKQO010000008.1, from coordinate 26,777 downwards.
TAAAATACAGCTTAAACTGGATAAGCCCGAGCTTTGTATAATTGATCACTGCATAATTATCTTTTAGTATCCCCCGCTCTATTAGTGAATGTATCCTGTGATGGACTACTGTCTTTGGGAGCTTCACTTTTTTTCCTATCTGAGCAAGGCTTTGCCTTGAGTTAACATCAAGCTCGTATAATATCTTTTTGTCTTTGGCATCAATCTTTTCCATATATTGGACGAATCCTTATTTTATTTAAATAATTTTCGTATTTGTTCAACATTTATAATGAAAGTTAGATATATAATTTAAGTATCCCTATTAGCTTATACTACTTAAAAGTAATAATTTATAATCTGAGGTAATGAAATGCCCGCACAAATGCCTATAAACCATAATCTCATCCGGGTTAACTTACTTGATTCCAGACCTGCCATCGTGCAAGTAATAAAAAAACAAAAACGATATGATCTTGGGGATCTTATCGCAAAAACTAGGCAAGAGTTCAAAAATAAACAAACAAAACCTGATAATCAGCAGCCACAACCAGAGATATCATTCTCGGTCGGTACTGTATTGAAAAGCAATTATTTTAGCGGAGTCACCGGAAACAGGCTGTCTCAGGGGCCTACCTTAGAGAATACTACTGGTATAAGCATCAGAGGAGTAGAAGACCTAAAAAATCTAGTACTAACAGCGCTAGCAGGAAACAGCACATATAAGGAATACGGCACTGGAATAAACGTTAACGAAACATATCTAGACTTGCAAGCAAGATATGGCGCAGGAGTAGCAAACGCATTTTTGGGGATGACTTTCATCAAAGTATTTGGTTATAAGCCTCCAGTAGACGTGACTCAGTTCTACTTTGGCTCAAGCATCAACCTGAATAACCTATCAATCAGCTTAAAGATGATACATGATTTTGACAGTGAAGGCACCAACTGGAAAGTCAGCCTTGGTTACCTTATAAGCCTTGGCGAAAGGATTAGCATTGAGCCTTCGTTTACTACAGGTGGAGACTTTAAGAACATAGGATCACAAAGCGGATATGTTGACATAGGGGTCAATACAAATGCCACTTTGATTAAAACAGGAAGATGCAAGCTCGGCGTATCTGTGGGAGCAGGGACAAGGACTATTCCCGGGATGGAATATAGACGGCATAGAGGATACCATAATATAGGGCTGACTTTTAGATGCAGATGATGTCTTGTCAAAAGATTAATCAAAACGGCCATAAGTCATACTTGTATTCGTCAAATACTATCAGCACAAGATGCTCTGCTATAAGCATAGGAAACCTGTTCCTTAGATTTTCAAGGAATAGATGGAATTCTTTTTCAGATCCTATCTCTATGTCAAGCTCAAAATCCCATTCACCAATGGTCTTTATGGCATCAATCACGTTTGGGTTGACTTTCAGGTAGGCTAGAAAATCCTTCTCTTTTTTGCGGGTGAAATCGTTTAGTTTGAGGAGAAGTTTGTATGATGCATATCCTATCGCATACTTGTTGATCAAAACCCCATATCCTGAGATAAGTTTAATCTTTTCAAGATTTTTTATCCTTTTGCTTGCCATCTCACTACCAAGTTTTGCTTTTGAAGCTATGTTTAGTATGCTTTCCCTTGAATTCTTTGAAAGCATTGAAAGTATAATGCTGTCTTTCTCATCATACCTTAAAGAATCATCTGACAGGCCAAAAAATGTTGTCTCGACTTCTTTTGGAGGAGCCTTTCCTATTAGGTAAGATTTCCTGTTATGATAAAAATATACGCTCGTTGTGATGGTTTTTCTATTGATATTTGCAGAAAAGTTCTCGGTGATATCAGAAATGAAATTATCAAGCTCAACCATGTTCCTGGAAAAGATCCCTATTATCAGGTCAAACATGCCATTTACTCTTGCAACCCATGCAACGCTTTTGTGCGCCTTAAAATAATCAATGATGCTCTTTAGAGCCGCCTGATCAGTCTGCTTAAGCTGGATATATATCTTATTGGTGTTATAACCTAGCCTTGCAGTGTTGATGATTGCATAATAATTTAATATTACTCCTTCTCGCATCAGTTTATCCATCCTGTATTTTACTGCCTGTTTTGAAAGCCTCAGGGATTTTGCAATCTCTGACAAGGACTGCCTGCTGTTTTTCTCAAGCTCATAGAGGAGCTTCATGTCGGTTTTGTCATAATCATTCTTCTTTTCATACATTTTAATTGACAAATATCTATTAATTATATAAAATTAACTATTTTTGACAAAAAAAACAGTAACAAATTTAATATAGATATGTAACTACTCAGTTGTAATAAAAAGATATGCAACAATAAAATGAAATCAAAACTGATCCCAAAAGCACCATTTGCGGGCTTCTTTTCGTGCCCGTGCGTGATGGTGACAACTGGAAACAAAAAAGAGTCAAACATCATGACTCTTTCGTGGGTGGGAGTTGTATGCTCATCCCCCCCTCTTATAGGGATAGCGGTAAGGCCGCAAAGGCACTCATACGAGCTGATAAGAAAATACAAGGAATTTGTGATAAATATCCCTGATACCAGCTTGCTTAAAGAAGCTGATATTTGTGGGACCATAGACGGCAAAAGTATAGATAAGTTTGCAAAAGCAGGGTTAAGCAAGGCCAGCCCAGTATTCGTCAAAGCCCCCCTGATTAAGGAATGCAAGGCAAACTTTGAGTGCAAGGCAAAAAAAAGGATCAGGCTTGGAAGCCATGATCTTTTCATCGCAGAGATAATGCTTGCACATATTGACAAATCGCTGCTCAATCCTGACGGCTCAATTGACATTACAAAAATCAAACCATTTGTGCACTGCCTTCCAGATTATTACAGCATAGGCGAGAAAATCGGGAAGATGGGGCATGTTTGCAAGGATAAAGTAAGCTATGATGAAAACAAGACACTAAGGGTTATAGAAGATATCCAAAAAAAAGGGTTTTGGATTGACAAAAATAAATAAAACTAATAAAATAATAGAAATACGTCAAAAAATATGATAGAAATATTGATATAATAAATAAGCTATATAAGATATGGAAACAGGATGGAAAACCGACAAAAAAAACAAGGGATGGATGTGAAAAAAATGAAAGAAAAACAAACCAAGCCAAAGATGGAAGAATATCAGGAAGCAGACTCACTGATGTTTTCACAGTGCCAAGACTGAAGTCAGCAAACCTGAAATTCCAGGAATACAGATGTTTTTCGATTTGGTTAGATTCATCTGCTTTTCATCATTCTTGTATAGCCATTTAGGTGGACTGCTATGAACAAAAGATTGTCGGATAAATGGCTTTTTAGAGAAGAGCATTTTGGGATAATGCTCGTAAAGAAAAGTGACGGCGAGAGGCAAAAGATAGATCCAATAGGCAGCTTTATCCTTAAGATGTGCTCAAAAGGAAGCTCAACCAGAGATATTATCATTTCTTACTCAGAAAGGTTTGACAAACCTATTTCTGAATCAAAAGAAGAGGTAATTGAATTCATAAGCCTACTTGAAGAAAAAGGGATCCTCAAGCAAGAATCTAAAAACAACCAAAAGATAACTAAAAATCCCTTCTTGCCCATAAGCTACTTGTCTTCGCCTAGAGCTATCCTTTGGGAGATAACGCCTAACTGCAATTACAACTGCATCCATTGCTACTCAAAATCCGGACCCCACCATAAAACAAACCTGACCACTATAAAAAGGACTATAGACTCATTTTCTGATATGGGTGTGTTTTTCATATCTATCGGGGGAGGCGAACCTTTGCTAAGAGATGATATTTTTGAGATTGTGAGGTATGCAGAAGAAAAAGAAGTGCTTGTTGAACTTACCACAAATGGATCGCTGCTGACTGGAGAAGTTATTGAAAAACTAAAAGATTCTGGCCTGAAATTCGTCCAGATAAGCATTGATGGAAAAAAAGAAACACACAACAGGATAAGGGGATGCCTGGCAGCATACTATGACGCTGTAAATGCGGCAAGGATATCAAAAGAAGCAGGCCTTAATACATCTATTGCAATGACCGTCATGAAAGAGAATCAACATGAGGTGGAAGATATTGCAAATCTCGCTAAATCAATCGGCATAAACAGTATCAGGGCTATAAGGTGCATGCCATTTGGAAATGCAGCAAAGGATAAGGATAATTTACCTTTCCCGGAGGAATGGTTAAAAGTTGTAGAAAGGCTAAGAATTATATCAAAAGAAAATCCTGCACTTAGTATCTCATATGATAAGACATTTGAAACGAAAAAAAGAAGGATCGACTGGCTACCAGAAGAATTCCTAGGATGCTCTGCAGGACGCACTGTGTGCTGCATAACTGCCCAAGGTGACGTGTTCCCCTGCACATACCTAAAATATGAAAAGTTCCTGATGGGAAACATCAACAAAGAAAAATTTAGTGACATATGGCATACAAAAAATATTGCGTTCTTACGAGAGTTAAGACATCTTGATGGGAGATGTTCTTCATGCAATAACAAGAGCCTATGCATGGGTGGCTGCAGGGCATTAGCCTACCAGAAATATAGGGATATCCATCAAAGCGACCCATCATGCTATATCAACCAAGAGGGATAAAAATGATAGAGATAATACGAGACGATAAGTTCATAAGATTGAAGTTTTCAGGAGAGGATAAATCAATAAAGATGCATATCATAAAAGATGCATTGTATGTTCCAAATGCTCCGTTTGCTGTTACCCTACAACTGACAGCAAGATGCAATCTTAGCTGCCCCTATTGCCACAGGACAATAAAAGAAGATGAGCTTAGCACAGAGGAGGTCAAATCCCTCCTTAAGCACCTATGGGAAAACAAGGTTTTTTCCATTAACGTTTCAGGAGGAGAGGTGCTGTTAAGAGCAGACGCGCTTGAAATATTTAGGCATGCAAATGAGATGGGGTTTAGGTGGGGCATATCAACAAACGGGATCCTGATGACAGAAGATATCGCAAGAAGCCTAAAAAGATATGGCATCTCAAGTGTGCATGTCTCTCTTGATGGGCCAAGAGAGATCCACAACAAGATAAGAGGGCCTAATTTTGACAAGGTGATAAACTCTATAAAAATACTCAAAAAAAATGATATAAAAGTCACCGCAGTAACAGTAATAAACCAGATAAATCAGGGTTATTTTGGAGAAATACTTGATATATGCGAAAAAAATGATGTTGACATACATAAGACAAATTACCTTCTTGAAGTGGGATTTGGAAAAGGAACAAAGATAAATCTTGGAAAAGAAAGGCTAAAAGAGTTCTGCAGCATCTGGATTGAGCAAAAAAAGAAAAGAAAAATTATGATGATTGCTGAAACTCCTTTTGCATGCTCCCTTGGCCCGGAATATAATAATGATGAAAAAAGGCCAATAGTACTAAAGAGAAGCTGTCCTGCAGGATTTACAACAGCATGCATAACCCCTAATGGAGATGTTTCGATATGCTCATTTTGCACAGAGATAAGCCTTGGAAACATAAAGGAAAAACCTTTCATAAGGATATGGAAAGAGTCAGAGATACTAAGAGAGTTAAGAGAAAAAGACATTAGCGGGTGCAGGGCAAGATCATTATCAAGTTCAGGCAGCCTGTTCTCGTTTGATCCCTTGGAACATTCCAGGATAAATCTAAAGAAACGCAACATGAAGTGATCAAGATGGACTTATTAGGATTTCTTTCAAAAAACTCGAAAAACAGGGCAATAGGGGAAAAAGATAGGATCATAACAGGCCTATTGACAAAGAAAATAAAGAGAAGTCTAAAAGTGCAAGCACAAGATTTTTCATTTGTTTCAACTGTCCAAAAACAAGTAAGAATGTATCCTGAAGTTGAAGCATACGCAGTCGGACACTGTGTCTTCCGCTACAAAGGTAAGGTTGAACGCTTTCAAAGCATACGCGCTCCTGTCACATATGAAAAATTCAATAAGATCAAAAAATCAAAAAGTGATCTTGTCATCATAATTGAAGAAGACCTAGCCAAATCATACTATTTTCCAACGCATTGGGGAATAATTGATAAAGCAGTCATCAGCATCGGAAAAAAAGACTATAACAAGATCAAAGAAGGATTTGAGATTGATTATCACGTCAGGAAGATTAAGGCTGACTGCCAAAATATCATTGCAGAAAAAGAAGGTACTGATGGCAGGCCTATCCTGCTCATTGCCCATTATGATGCAGCCCCCTTTTCTAAAGGTATAAATGATGACGCTTCAGGAGTTTTTGTTCTGTTTAAGCTGATAGAAAAGCTGGAAAAAATAAAGACAAGACATAAGATCATATTTTGCCTGACCAGCGCTGAAGAATCAGGTGTTGTTGGCGCAAAACATCTTGCAAAATACTTACAAAGAGAGGATATATTTCTTGTTGTAAGTCTTGAATGCCTTATAAGTAAGGAGACTCTTGCATATACTGCCAACATTGATCAAAAGATCTTTGCTGCCTTAAGCACATTTAAGAAAAGAAAAAATATAGTCTCATGCGACTACCTGCCTTTTGCAGCCCAAAATATCCCTTCAATATGCTTTGCGGGAAACAAAAATAGGCTTAACCACACAAAACGCGAAAAGCTGACAAAAGATATGGATCTGCAATTAAGCAGAAATGCAGATAAAATTTTAAAATTTTTAATCCTGATAGACAACGAGAACCCTATCAAAAATAAAGGATGCTCAAAAAGAGAGCTTCAAAAATACGATAAGAATTGGAATCTTAAAAAATATATTAAAGAACCAAATTTTAGATGAGTTAGTCCGGAAACATGTTTATCTTATGGTCCTGATATATATGCAAAAGTTCATAATCCCTGATTATTGAATCAAATTTTTCCCTTATCTCATTCACATAAGAGTATAGCTTTTCCTCATCATCTATCTCAAACTCAATCTCAGCATCCCACGCACCAAAAAGCCTTATGTACTCTACTATGTATGGATTCATCTTGCAGTATTCAAGCAGCCTTAGCTCTTCAGATTTTGAGAAGTTATGCAGCCTGACAATGAGCTTATAGAACCTAAATCCCACCTTCTCATGGTCAAAGAGCCACCTGTAGGTCATAATGACCCCTGATTTCTCAAGGCGTTTTATCCTGTAACTTATCACATCACGCGTAAGCTTTAGCTCCTGCATAAGGCTTAGGATGCTTGTTCTTGCATCTTTTGACAGGAGAGCGATTATTTTTTCGTCTGTCTCATCAATTTTAACAATAGGGGAATCCTTGATGAACCAAAACTCCTCTTTTTCTTTTCCAGGAGCAAGATAAGTTCTTGAATAAAAGGGGGATAAGGTGCATATCACTACGTCTTTCTCAAGGATGTATTTCCCATAATCATTTATTATCTCCTTATGGATCTCGTCAAACTCAAATATGCTTTTTGAGACAAAAGTTGTTGTTATGTCCCATTTGCTCCTGCATGACCCTGCCCATGCAAGATTTCTCTTTTTTAGTATGTATTCTATGATCTCTTTTTCTTTTGCAGGTGTGACTGAATGAAACTTATAATACGTCTTAAAAGCTATAAGACCCATCTTTGAGTAATTCAGCATGACATAATTATCCTTTAATATACCTCTCTCAACGAGAGATTTGATCCTGTTAAACACGACTGTTTTTGGAAGCTTGACTTTTCTCCCTATCTCAGCAAGGCTTTGTCTAGAATTAACATCAAGTTCGTAAAGGATTTTCTTATCTTTTACATCAATTTTAACCATTTTAGGAACATATTTTAATATTATTTATAAATTTTACTAAAATGTTCCAAAAATTAAAAATAAGTTGTATATATAGTAGTTACCATCAAGTGATTAATAAGAAAAGGTAATCACAAGATGGTAAACGAAGTACAAGTATTTAGGCAAAGCACGATTATGGGGGATGGAGTGATTAAACTTACAGGCAAACATCTAATTCCAAAATGTCCTCTTTCTACAAGGGAAGTACCTTATGTAAAACATTTTTCTCTTGAAGGAATCAATGGTGTCGTGGAACATAATATGAGATGGGCTAAGGGGATTAAATCAAGCCCCATATTCAGGTTCGCTTATCTAAGCCTGCCAACACCATGCAACCTTTCATGCGAAGAATGTTTTGTAGGTAAAAAAGATGGGATTAAACCTCCCCCTCATGGAACATATCTACCTGAAGAAAAACCGAAAGAGATTATCCGATTCCTGTCTCAACATGATGGGCAGTCAATAGTATATTGCGGTGAAGGAGAATTATTCTTATGGGACAAGGCAACAGAATTCATAAGATATGTTACTGACCACGGCATGGGGCTTACAATCTTCACCAATGGTACTGTAATCACAAAAGAACAGATAGATTTTTTATCTGAGAGAGAAGTAAGTCTGATTTTCTCATTTAAGGATACAGTAAGCACATACCATGATTTAAGAGTGAGAAAAAAGGGTGCGTTTGGAAAGCTTATAGACTCATTTGGATATGCACTTGAAAAAGGCCTAAATAAGGATCATAGGCTAGGTGCAGAGATAATAGTCACAAATGAAAATTCACAAAGGATCCTTGATGATTTTATCCCCCTCATGAGAAAAATCGACGTGATACCTTATGTTGAAGAGCCAATCCCACCACAAAATTTATGCCTTGTGTATAAGGATGGTGTTGCAATCAGATCCTTATATCATGACTCTGATCAATGCAGAACATTCTTTGAGAAAGCAAAAAGGATTGATGAACAATTTGGATATAAATACCTTATTTCCGAGGGAACAAGGATCCTAGCGCAACCTTCATGCAGTAAACACCTTATAGGATTTAGTATATCTACGGATGGTACTGTGTCAGACTGTCCTGTACATAATGCAATATTTGGAAATCTTAATACAAACAGCGTAGAAGAAATAATGTGTTCAGAAAAAACTAAAGAAAAGTTTTTAGGTGGAAACCACAAGCCTTGTTCAGTATGCTACACCATCCATCCCGAAAGCGCATTGATCAGATAACCTATCACTATTATCCCCGCAGCCACTATCCCGAAGAACGCTGCTATAAGCCTCAGGTTCATCGCCCTCCTTAGGATTATCGCTTCTGGTAAGCTAAGCGCCGAGACTGCCATCATGAATGCAAGTGCGGTCCCAAGAGGTATCCCCTTCTGGAAAAGTGCCACTGCGATAGGGACGATTGCTGCGCAGCTGCCATACATCGGAACTCCTATCACAACTGCTATAGGAACTGTGAACATCCCTGTCCTGCTTATGACAGAGTGGATGAGCTCTTGAGGGACAAAGTTATGGATCACTGCTCCAAGCCCCACCCCAAAAAGTATCCAGTACCAAAGCTTTTTTACTATTTTTACAGCCTCCCCTAGGCCAAATCTCATCCTTTCCTTGAACCCATCATACATTACTTCCTTGTCAAGCTTTCCGTTGTTGTGGATATCCTTAACAAGATACTTTTCTAGTTTCATGCCCCCAAGGACCATTCCTGAAATGACCCCTACGATGATACCAGACAGGACATAGATCGCTGTTATCTTCCATCCGAAAAAGCCAAGCATCAATACGACAAGGTACTCGTTTACAAGAGGGGATGTTATCAGGAAAGAGAAGGTTATACCCATAGGGATGCCTGCCCTTAGAAAGCTTAAGAAAAGAGGGATAGAAGAGCAGGAGCAAAAAGGGGTTATCGCCCCAAATATCGAAGCTAACAAGTGGCCGAATATCTTGTTCTGCTTTGCTATCCACTCTCTTACCTTGCTTGAAGGAAGGTAAGTCCTAAGGTAACCCACTATAGATATCATAACAAATAGCAACAACATTATCTTAAGGGAGTCATATATAAAAAAATTAACAAATCCTCCTAATCTTGAGGTGATATCAAGACTAAATATGTTTACAAGCATCCATTCAACTGCAGTGTCTAGCATTTCTTATCTTTTTTTGCGCCTGAACCGCAGCATCCGCAGCCGCATCCTTTTGATTTCTCCTCAAGTTTCTTGTCAGCCTTGTCAAACAGTTTTCCGAAAAATCCTTTTTTCTTTTCCATATTCATCCCTCCATAAGTCTCCTGATCTTCTGCTTGTCTTTTATGCAGCATATCAGGCACTTGTCTTTCTTAGTCGTACTTATGATCCCTCTTTTCTTAAGGATATCAACATGCCTTGATGCGACAGATACATCCCTTGAAACATGTTTGGATATGTCACAGACGCAGCAGCAGTCTGTCTTGTTGAGCAGAAAGTCAACTATCTTCAGCCTGACTGGATCACCAAGCGCCTTAAAAAAGTCTGATCTTTCATCAAAATCTATCATTTGCATATTTGTGCAAACGTGCAAGTATATAAATGTTGCGGTTCTCTTAGTCTTAGTTGAAAAAGCAGGTAGCATCAATTCTGCGAGCTTCTTTGCTTTCTAAATCAAGGCTGACGAGGGGGTTGTCCCTTTGAAAAGTTGTAGCTTTTCAAAGTCCGCCAATCCTAATTGGCGATACTTACGAGGAAGTCAGCCATGAATTTTGTTGGAGCACAAGCGAGCACGATGCTACCCTAGGCGACAGCCGAGTTTTTCAACTAAGACTGGCCTTATTCAATAACTATTTAAAATCCAAAAATATATGATTGACTAATGATCTCAGTAATCGGTGCTGGGCCTGCCGGAAGCTACGCTGCTTACCTTCTTGCAAAAGAAGGAAAAGACGTGTGCGTGTTTGAGGAGCACGCAGACATAGGCAAGCCTGTGCAGTGCACAGGGATAGTAACAGGATCCATAAACAGCATCATCAGGCTGAAAAAGGATATCATAACCAACAAGATAAGCAAGGCTGTGATCCACTCGCCAGACAAGAGCTCAGTCGAATTCAAGCTTAAGGACCCAAACCTTATAATCGACAGGCAGAAATTTGACAGCTACCTTGCTGACATGGCCATAAGCAAGGGAGCAAAGATATTTCTCAGGTCAAGATTTGTAGGCCTAAAAAAAGAAAAAGGCAGGGTAGTAAGCATAGCTGTCGAGCAGAAAAACAGCATTGCAAGGATAAAGGCGACGCATCTTGTCGGAGCAGACGGCCCGCACAGTGCTGTAGCGAGAGCGTCAGGGATGTATGGGAAAAGAAAGTTTTGGACAGGCATACAGGTAAGGGTCAGATACAAGAACGACAATGAAGTTGAGTTTTTTCCGCACATCGGCTCTTTCGCATGGGCTGTCCCTGAAGATGAGAACACTGCAAGGATAGGCCTTCTTGCAACAAGGCATGCAAAAGAGCACTTTTTACGGCTGCTTAAGGAAAAAGGCATAGGAAAAAAAAGCATGATCGAGATACAGGGAGGCATTGTGCCTTACTATAACCCAAGCATGATGACTGAAAACAAAAACGTGTTCCTCATAGGAGATGCTGCAACACAGGTAAAGGCAACCACAGGAGGAGGCATAATACAAGGGCTGACTGCAGCAGGATGCCTAAAAAAAGCATTGACAAAAGGAGAGAGCTATGAAAAGCTTTGGAAAAAAGAGCTCAACAAGGACCTTATGCTACATCTTAAGATGAGAAATGTCATGGACTCTTTCTCAGACAAGGAATGGGACTATCTTGTAAAGATAATGTCAAAAGAGAGAAACAGGAAAGTCCTTGAAGAGAATGACAGGGACTACCCAAAAAGGTTCCTTGCAAAGCTTATCATACAGGAACCAAGATTCCTTTATTTTGCAAAAAAAGCGCTGCATCTAATCTAGATCTCGAACTGCTCCTTAAGCTTCTTAAGCACTATGTTAAGCGAATCCTCATCAAAAAGGAGTGTAAACGTCCCTTCTATCTTCACATCATCTATCGTCATGTTCGTCTTGATGAAAAGGACCTCATTTGCGTGCTTTGCAAGCTCGGCAAGTATGGCATCTATCACCGCCTGAAGCATGTCTGAAGCAGATTTTGGCGGCGAAGGAAATATCGATATCTTAAGCATGTTTGCCATCGAGCTAAGGTATGCTCCCGCAACAATGTTTGCCATCTCCGTAAATGAAGACATATCCATCTCAGAAAGCTCTTTCGTGCTGCCTGGCTCTTTTCCCATCATTATGTCTATTAGCCTAAGCGCCGAGTCATGGCTGAAGAAGAAAAGCGCATTTCCTGATATGTCTCCTGTGAGAGGCACAAAAAGGCAGTCGACAACAGTCTCCCTGCCACCCGCAACCTCAGGAAAATTGGTTATGCCTACAAACTCAGTGCTTGGAAGGTTTATGTCAACCTTCTTGCTTATCATCTTCGAAAGGGCTGTCGCTGCGTTTCCCATGCCAACATTTCCGATCTCGCGAAGAGCATCCATCTCAATATCTGTTAGGTCTGCCATAAGACTTCTCTTTTTTTCCTATCATTAAAAAGGTTGCGGTTGCGTATTACCCAAACCTTTATATAATAGTTATAACTAAATAGTAGTAAAATGATTATTGGACCTGTGATAAACATCTGGGAGTTCTTTGTTAAACCTAGATTTGAAAATGATTTTATTCAGATGAACCGCCCTGAAGGGGCCTGGGAACAATTTTTCAAAGGAAGTGCTGCTTTCATTGATACCGCCCTTCTTAAAGACGAAGATGCAGCAAGAAGATTTCTGACAGGAGACAGATGGAAGTCAGAAGAATCGTTTAAGAGATACATCCAACAACAGGAAAAATATGCAAGATTATCCCAGCAGAATGCACAGTTTTGTGAATCAACTAAGCATCTTGGATTCAGGGCTTATGATGGTGCTAAATCTGGCTTTGTGGCTATGATACATGCTCTTCGTAACGACCATCCTGGGCATTATACAAATATCAAATGAGAAATTTTATTAACTATCTTTTCCTGATTATTAATCATGCATCCTGCAAAAGAAGATCTTATCAAAAGATGGAAGGAAGAATACAGTTTTAACGAAAATCTTATCTCTGCTTTTGGTTTTGTCAAAAGGGAGAACTTCATACTTCCTGAACATTTGGCTGAGGCTTACGGAGATCATCCCTTGCCGATCCTTTCTGGCCAGACAATATCCCAACCTACGACAGTGATGATAATGATTGATGCGCTGGACCTTAAGCCAACTGACAATGTTCTTGAGATCGGAGCAGGCTCAGGCTATGGCGCGGCGATAATATCAAGGCTTGCAAAAAAAGTGACATCTATTGAGATAATCCCAAAACTTGCAGCATTTGCAGAGTCAAACCTCAAAAAAGAAAAGATTAGAAATGTTGAGATCATAGCAGGAGACGGCTCTATCGGATTCAAGAAAAATTCTCCTTATGACAAGATAATAATAACTGCCGCATGCCCTAAGATACCTGAAGAGCTGATAGACCAACTGAATGAAGGAGGGATTATTGTCGCTCCTGTCGGCGACCTTTTCACACAAGTCATGATAAAAGCCACAAAAAAATACGGAAAGTTAGAGGAGAAAAAGATAGGTTATTTCAGGTTTGTGCCGCTTAAAGGAAAGAAAGGATATTGATCACTTGCAGTTATACCCGCAACCACCACCGCCTACGCCAACAGAGCCACCGCTGTAGCCGCAGCCGCATCCATCTGCTCCGCTGTCATATCCTACTCCTGAACCTGCTTTAGAAGAATTGTAAGAATCATTTCCTTTTGATCCACCCATCGCTGCTGCCTTATAAGGGTCATCGCGGTCTTCTTTCATGCCTGCAAACTTATCCTCTTTTTCGTGTTCAGCTTCCTTTTCTGCTATCTCTTCAAGCTTCCCTTCCTTCTTTTCCTCAGAACCCAGGTTCCATAAGCTTGCAGTGTCAAATTTTGAGGCACTATCTCCTGGCCCTTCAAATCTTGACTCTATCGAGTCCTGAGCAGGATTTGAAGCAGTTTTAGAACTTTTAGAATCGCTTATTATCACGTGGCTGGAACTGCTGTTAAGGCACACAGCTCCCTCTGTAACTGCATTAAGAGCGTCTGCAATCCCCCTCATATTGTTTCCAGCTGCCATTTTATCACAACTTTTTGGTTATTTTACTAGGATACTGCAATAACTAGTATATAAATCTTTCGAATTATTACTACTCAAAAATAGTAAAATATTTCATGCCTCGTTTTTAGGACAAAGCTCGTAAGAGCAGGATTTTCCAGTAAGCTTGCAAGCATAAAATATGCTGTCACGAGAGGACTTCCTGACCTTTTCAGGGCATTTCTGCCAGATCTCAGCTTCCCAGGCAACAGTAGTGTCAAACTTGAACTTGCCATTATCCCTCTTCATCTCTTTTAGCTCTTCGCTTTCTTTCTGAAGGATCTGCTTTATCTCTGCTTCTTCTTCCTCAAGAAGTTTCTCTTCTCTTGTAAGGTTATCTTTGAGATATTTCTCTATCTCTTTTAGCTTGTTATATATCATCTCGTTTGTTATTTCCGCCATAAAAATGAAAGAAATAAGATAGTATAAAAATCTTTTGGGGGATTACCATGAGGTAAGCATCTTCAAAACTTTGCTTCTGAGTCATTAAGGCGCTGCGTCCCCCTAGGGGGTGTCGCCAAACCCATTTGGCGGACTCGCAAGAAAAACCAAAGGTTTTTCTGCGCCCATCAATCTTCGATTGATTCGGCATGAACAAGTTCATGAGCAACCCCCCGCGACGCGCTGAATGTAAGACAAAAAAAAGTTTTGACCTTATGATGCTTACCCTTACAAGAAATCAGTCCTTTTTCTTCTTCTTCAGCTTCTTGATCTCCTTCTCAAGCTTAAGCTCGTCAAGAAGCTCCTTGTACCTGTTCCTGATCGTAACTTCAGTCACTCCTGCAACATCTGCCACTTCCCTTTGGGTCCTCTTCTCGCCGTGGATAAGCGCAGAAACATATAGGGCTGCAGCAGCAATGCCTGTAGGCCCCCTTCCAGATGTCAGTTCTGCCTTTTGTGCCCTGTCAAGGATGTCAACAGCCATAGACTGGGTCTCAGCAGAAAGTGTAAGGCTTGAGCTGAACCTTGCGATATAGTCTGCAGGGTTTGAAGGAAGGACAGTTATTCCAAGCTCTCTTGTCACAAACCTGTAAGTCCTTCCGATCTCCTTCTTTTCTATGCCTGAGGCCTCTGAAAGCTCGTCAAGTGTCCTTGGAACCTCATGCCTTCTGCATGCTGCATAAAGCGCGCCTGCAACAACTGATTCCATCGATCTTCCCCTAACAAGGCCCCTTTGCACTGCAAGAGTGTATATCCTTGCTGCCTCTTCCTCTACTGATTTTGGAAGCTTTAAGTATGATGATGCCCTCTTAAGCTCTGCCAAAGCAAGCTTAAGGTTTCTCTCGATAGCAGTTGATATCCTGTACTGCCATTTCCTAAGCCTGAAGAACTTGTTCCTGTCTTTTGCTGCAAGCTGGTATAGGTCTGCTTTCTGACCGACTTCTGTACCAAGACCCTGGTCATATTGGGTGTAGGTCATCGGAGCGCCTGTCCTTCTACGCTTTTCAGCACCCTCAGAATCGAATTCGCGCCATTCCTGGCCGAAATCAACCATCTTGTCCTCTATCACAAGTCCGCAGTCCTTGCAGATTATCTCGCCTTTCTCTCTGTTGATAAAAAGATTTATCCCGCCGCATTCAGGGCATTTTTTTACATAAGTGGTGGTCATGTTATTCACCTTATATTGGATTGTAACTTTTAATCAAAAGTGCTTTTAGCTAGATTTTCACGTCGATAAAAACACTATTCCCCCCAACAGTTTTTTGTTATATATTTTAGTAAATATAAATATTTATAAATAGAAATCACGAACCATATATAAATCTTTCGTTTTTTCGGAAAATAGTGAAACATTTTTCTCGCCTACAACAATAAAAAGCTTTAAGAATCCTTCTGTTTTCCCCTTTGTTTATCCGGTTTTCAAAGCATAATCAACGCCCCGTTGGTGTAGTCCGGCCAATCATATTGCCCTCTCGAATCCTTATTGGAGAAAGGCAATGACTCGGGTTCAAATCGCCTTTCCAGAAAAGAAAAGGCCTGAAAGTCCCGGACGGGGCATTTATTTTTTCACTTCTCCACGCTTACGTTAAGTATTGCTATTACCAGTATCAGCGCTCCAAGCCACTGCACTGGTGACAGGATGCTCTTGTTTATCAGGTAGTCAAACACTATGGCAGAAACTGGCATGAAAAGCTCGCATATCGTAGAGACTATCGCCCTCACCTTTTTCAGGCCGTAATAATACACGAATATCGCTCCTGAGCCGGTGGTAAATGCTATGATAAGAAGGATCATCCAGTTTGAGGGGGTTATCTTTGAAAACCATGATATCTTAGCTGTCAGGAGAACGAAAATAAGCATGAAAAGCGAGGTGAAGCCAAACCTAAAGAATGTAGATGCCTGAAATGAGAATCTCTTAAGAGCTATCTTGCCAAAAACAGTTGCGCTTCCAAATGAGATAGCTGCAACAAGAGCCCAAAGAGCAGCAAGCGCAGTGTTCTCTCCAGTATCAAGATGGGGGAGCCCAAATCCGAAAGTGAGGATGTAGCTTCCGACAAGCGCTGTCGCTGCCCAAAACACAAAGTTCTTCCTCAGCTTTTCCTTAAGGAGCATTGCAGCAAGGGCTATCGCAAATACTGGCTGGAGCTTTTGGAGTAGGACAACTATCGATAGATTATGGAAATTGACAAGGAAGAGCGCTTTTACTATAGCAAGAGTCCCAAGAGCGCCTCCAAAAAAGGCTATAAGACTGAAATTGATGTAATCTGCCTTTGTAAAATTCTTAAGAAGCCTGTATTCCTTAAACAAGAATACGTTCATAAGCACAAAAGGTATAGCATGAAGCAGGAAGACTACAAAAGCCACATCCAGATTATAGAGCCGTGGAGTCAGAACAACACCATCAAGGCCCCACAATATTGCCGCAAAAGATATCGCTGCAGCACCGACAAACTTACTTTCAAACTTCATCTTACCCTACCTCCAGCTTTAGGATATCGCCATCTTTTAGTTTCATCTTTTCCCTCAAGCAGTCCCCTGATACTATCTCGACTATGCTGCTGTCATAATTTGTCCGTTCAGGCCTTAGGATAGCAGCCTTTTTTCCAAAAATCCTGATAGGGTAGATCCTTGCAGACCCAAACTCCCTGTCTTTCGCCTTAAATGAAGGTATGCTCTTTGAGTCAAGCCTCATAAGGAACAGGTTTACGTCGTCTGCTGGAGCGCTTAGGTTAAGCGTGCCAGGGTAAGGCTTAAAACCTAAAAGGCTTTTTATCTTGCTTTCATATATCTTCACATAATACCCCCCTTCTCCAAAACCCTTAAAGACTCTCCCCTCAAGGAAATTAGGTGCCTCAAACACTTTCTGAAGCACGGAAAATTCATCTCTTAGCATGCGCCTGCTCTTATCTGTAAGCCTGATCTTGATACCTCCAGTTGTGGGTTCACGGTCTATAAAGCATTGGCTTTCAAGACTTATAAGCTGTCTTGATATAGTCTGCTGAGAGCTTTTTAAGGCCTGCGCAAGCTTTCTTGTGGATGTATGCAGCCAGCTGAAAAGACCTGCCTCTCCTGCTGTGTAAAGTATTATCTTATGTTTCATCAGACAAGCTGAAAACAGTAGTTACTTAAAAAGTTTATGGTACCCAATTATGGGTTAATAATTATTAGTATCTTAATCCTATTTATTTGGAATATAAGCGCCGGGGCTGGGATTTTCGCGAAAACCGAGTTTTTGCGAGTTGAAAATCTCCGATTTTCATTCGAACCCAGAAGTCCGAAGACAACGGTTTTCTTTACTTTGATTCGAGACCGTCGCAGTACCGAGTTGTGCCACCCCGGCTTACTAAAACGAAGAAAGCCATGAAGCTTAAAAACTTTGCTGAAAGCCTAAATAAAATCTCTTATCTTATGCTTGTGCTCCTCATGCCATATCCATAAGAGCAAGAGCACTGCGTCAAGCGCTGCAGCATATCCCGGAAAGCCCAGCATCGGAAAGAGATGTATCTTAAACGCTGTTGTAGAGAAAGGATAAAGCCACATTACGCCCTCTCCTGCTCCTCCGCCTAGAAGATAGTCAAGGAATAGGTGAAGCATTATCCCAAACGTTATCACAAAGAAATACATTGCAGTCTTATGGTTTTTCCTGTAAAAAAGGAAGATCCCTATCAAAAAGAAAGGCAGCGCAAACAGAGGAGTATGAGTTATGCCTCCATGAGCAAAAAGGCTGCTTTTCACCCCTAACGCTCCGATAACCCAGTTCAACGGCACATCAATGTCAGGAAGCAACCCTCCAAGACCTGCCAAGAAAAGCGTGTGTATGGTGAACAAGTGCTTGTGCTTTGTAACATAGTCTCTATAGAGGTCAACTCCTATTATCGATGAGAGCACATGTGTTACTGCGTAAGGCATTTTAGAAAAACATTAACAAGAAGAAAATATAAAGGTTTGGTTTTTTAGGCAGATTATTGATGTTTAGCAAACTGGTCTTCTCCTACCCTTGCAAGCTCAAGGATCCCCTTTAAGGTTCCGATCTTAAGTTCTTTGTGGTTAGGAACAACTGTGCCAACATCCCCCTTACGAAGGACTATATGACTTCCCTTCTGCCTTACTATCGAAAATCCAAAATCATTACAGAGGATCTTTACACAGTCTATGCCAGAAATTTTTTTAAGTTTTGACAATCCCCTTCACCTCAAATAAGGTAATAATGGGGTAAGCATGCTGTTTTGAGGGAAACTCTTCCAGATACAGTTCTGTAGCTTCTTTTAGGTTTGCTACTGCTTCTTCTATAGTGTTCCCTTGGCTTGTAGTGCCTATTTCAGGACATTTTGCCACATACATATCTTCTTCCTTTTGAATTATCGCAGTAAACATAGCCATACCCCTAATAATGAATATCAAATATATAAATCTTGCTTCGAATCATGCGCTAAGATACCCCAGCATAAAGCCAGCATCTGACCCATCAAGATCCCCATCTTCAAGCATGCCTAACACTCCTTCTTCCGAATATAGTTCGTCATCCATCTTTTCCACCTCGTTTTTTAGTTATTTAATGAAAGCTCCTTTATCTGCTCGAAAAAAAGCTTGCTTATTGTCTCGTTTGAAAGGTCCATCTTGGATCACCTCGTTTTTGATTAAAAAGATCGCCTTTGGGTTTCGCTGCCCCGGCGTATCATATATGATGACTGCTCCCATTTATATATCCCGCGAGCGAATGTCCAGTGAGATTTCCGGAGAGTCTAGGTAAAAAACACAAAAAAGACCGTAATCTTAAAGACTAAAAACAGCAAAGATCATGTGTGTCCCCTATTCAAGGATATTTTTTTTATTGAAAATCTCTAAATAACCTTTTTCCATCTTATTGATAGACAAGATCTGTGTCAATCTGAAAAAAAATCTGGCAGAAAATAGCGAGAGCTCTAAACGGAGGAAATGCAAAAATGGCAGAAAAGATACTTGTGGTGTCAGGTGGGATAACCCATGATGCAACCTCAAAGAATGTCGTTGCACAGATAAACAGCGAAGGCGATACAATAACCCTGGAAGATAAGTTTGATGAAACATTAGGAAAACACCAGATAAAAACTTCTGAAGGACCCATAACTGCTGGCGGCAAATATGTTGCAGATAGGCAGCTTTTTGATCTTGTTGACAAGCTAAATATGAACACAACCCCTGGAGGCGGCGGATTTAACACTGTTATCAACCTCCAAAGAAGATCTGGGGGGTCAGGAGCGCAAGTGATGTATCTTGACCTTTCAACGCCAAGCCTTGACACCCACAAGCCAGGAAGATCATTCTATGACCACCTGCAGGGCTTGGGGATCGAAGCTTATTTTGTTTCTGCAAGACCTATGCCTGTAAACATAGTCGTTTCAATGGGATCTAACACAAGAAGAGACAAGACAATACTAAAAAGCCCAATGGAGCAAGTGGAGAAAGAAAAGTTATACACTAAACATCACGAGCACATAGACAATGTACTTAGCTCAAGCGATTACATAGCATTCAATTCTGTAAAAGAAGAATGGCTTGCTGAAAAGGCAGTTGCACAAGGAAGAGATGGGGGAAAAACTGTAATCGGAGTCGTGACAAGATCGCTTGATCGTGAGTTCGTAAAAAGGGTCATACTGCCTAGCTGCGTGGTACAGTTCAACTATGATGAGTTCCATTACATAACAGGAGATGATATTGTAGGTGATGAGAACACAAGGATGGATGCTGCAGTTGAAGGCCTAAAGAAGATAAGGCATTTATGCAACGGCCACGAAAGGTATGTCACCCTTGGGTCAAACGGAGCGCTGGTAGATGACGGCAAGCGAATCTATCACGTAAAGCTTGATGAAGGTCTTGGCCTTGAAGTCGCAAAGTACGTGGCAAGACTTCCAGGAGCGACGTGCGGTGCAGGAGACGCATTTGGTGCAGGGATAACACTAGCTGAATATGAGTTTAGACACAAGGGAAATCCCACAAAAATGCCTCTATGTCTTATGAAATGCATAAGAGGTCATGAAGCAGCGCTTAAGCATCTTGGATACGAAAGGGCTCTTGACCCTGTGAAGGACTTTACAGTAGCACTTGTAGGGCTGCATGGAATCCAAAATTAGGTTTTTTATGTGGGTTTATTACTCTTAACTGGCTGATATGATCATTTATCGGCCAGCTTTTTTTCTATCTCGCTTACAATCCTGCTTATATGCAGCTCAAATCCAAGCTGCATCCTGTTCCAGTCCTCATATCTTAAGGTATCCCCCCTGTATTCTATCGCATACTTCTTAAGCCTTATCATCTCAAGAAAGTTCCAGTCAAGCTCAAGCTCAGGGTGCTTGAAGCAGATGTATATGATCCTGCACTCATGATCATTAACCTGAATGTCTTCGAGAAGGATGTAAGCATAGACAAGAGAGATCAAAGAGTCATAATGACCCCTGAAAACAAATGCCCAGTGATCGCTTTCTTTTTTCGTGTTTTTTGACACTTCCTTAATGAAAGCCATGCCTTTTTTAGCTGTGTCCACAATCGACCTTATGACATCTTTTTCTGGCTCAGTCTCCCTTATACATCCCGAAGTTATGCACAGGTCATAAGCCTTCTCCAAGTCGCCGGTATCTGAATCCACCATCAAAACCTCCTAAATTAATTATTATCCTTATGAGGGCTGGCTTTATGTTTTTATATCTTCCTGTTACCAAAAAGAATGGAAAGAGGGGTTTTAAAATAATTTATTCTTTTATCCTCTCTTTTATCTCTTTTGTCAAAATAGAGATATAAAGCTTCATCTGCAGCTCAACTGACTTCCAATATCCATATGATATGGACTCCCCGTAATAGTTTATTGCGTTCCTTTTTGTCCTTACAGTTTCGAAGAATCCAAAATCCAGGTCAAGTTCTTCATGGTTTTTGCATAGGTAAGCAAATAAGCAAGCGTGATTTTGTGCCTTTATCCTGTCAATCATCACGTAAGCTTCAGCGAGGATCCGAAGCGCTTCATAGTGGCATACAAAAATACTTAACCATCTTGGGTCGTCCTTATTTATGGAGCTTGAGACAAGTTCTGCTGTATCAATGTTTATTTTGCATTATCCATCAAAGACCGTATGAGTTGGGAGTTATATGAACTTAGTTTCTTGTAACACCCATTTTCAATGCACCATCTGTCTGTTTCATCAAGGGTTTCATTATTTCGCATTTATAGAAAATTTCGACTAGAAATTTTCTATTCCAAAAATTGGCTAACAAGATTAGCGAGCCGTAAAACCTTAAGAATCGAAGATTCTTGAGGTTCCATAAAAACTTGTTTTTATGATACTCCTACATTCATGTCGGAGATAGGCGAGCTACTATTGGTAATTAGCCAATTTTTGTTATATTCACATCTAAATCTTCTATCGATCCTTTTATGAAATCTCCTGATATTATGTAAGGGATCATCTTATCCATCTGGTTCAATCCATCTTTGTCTTTTGCCAAGTGAACCTGGATTTCACGGTTTAATATCCGCTTATATGGTTCGAGCTGAAGCTTTGTTTCTTCCCCATAGATAAATATGTCAATATCGCTGGTATCATACCAGTCATATCTGGAAAAGCTCCCAAACAGGATTATCACTTTTGCTGCACTCAAGCTTGAAAGGTAGCTAAAAAGGCCACTTTCAGTCAGCTGTTTTAATGCAAAAAGTCTCTTCTTATGCCTAAATGAAGGATTATCGAAAACACAGGAGTAATAGGGCATCTTGTTCTTTGGCTTGGTCCTTTGGATCATCCCTTCTTTCTCATACCTCCTAAGCCAGTATGAAAGCTGCGGCCTGCTTATTTTTATGATCTTGCAAAGCTCTTCAAAATGCCAGTGTTTAGGACTATTAAAAAATGGTTCAATCACTTGTTCCTCTTTACTTTTCATTTTAGTAAGGATATCCTTACTAATATATAATCTTTCTCTTTTTGTTTGATGATCCTGTCCTTAATATGATTTTTCTATGAATGACTAGTGAGATTTCCGGTCTCCATAATGGAAAACATTAAATATATGTTAATACCACCTTATTATTATGGTTGTATTAACATGAGGAACAAAGATTCAGTGATCCTGCGCTGGCTTATAGAGAAAAAAAATGAAGAGCTAAATATCCTTAACATAGCTAATGAAATAAAGATGGATTATAAAAATGTGTATTCCATAGTGAAAAGGCTTGAAAAAGAGTCCCTTGTAGTATTAGAAAGGTTCGGTCAGTCAAATCGGGTAAAACTGATCCAAAAAGTCCACCCTTTAATTTTCGAAGTAGAATATGAACGCAGAAAAACCTTACTCAAAGACAAAAACCTAGTTGTAATGCTAGATTCTTTAAAAAACGAGCTAAAAACAAGATGTTTTGTGCTTCTTCTTTTTGGGTCATATGCCAAGAAAAAACAAACTAAAGACTCTGATATTGATATTATGTTTATAGTTTCCGATGGAAAGGAAGAATCTTTCGAAAAAAATGTGGATAGAGTTTTAAGTGTATTGCCCTTGCCTATCCATGCTTTGGTCTTTTCCGAAGAGCAATTCAATCAGATGCTCTATTCAAAAGAGCCAAATGTAGGCAAAGAAGCATATAAGAATAATATAATCTTGCACGGGATCGAAACATTTTATGAGATGATATGAATGATTGATGAGAAGCGCAAAAAAGAAGCGCATCAGAACTTTGCGCAGTATCTGGAAGATGGACTGATCAAGAAAGAAAAGAATGAGACCGCAAAACTGATGTATGCTAAAAATGCAGACTTGTCCCTTAACCTTGCCCAGGAATGCATAAAAAGCGAATTGAAGCCTTACATATGGATCATAGTTATGTCTTATTACTCCATGTTTTACATAGCAAACGCAGCTTTGCTTGAAATAGGTTACAGGACAGGAGAAAAAGTGGTCCACAAAGTCACATACGACGCCCTGATCGTCCTAGTTTCAGACAGGCTAAAGAAAGACCTCCTCGAAGAATATGAGATAGCAAAGGAAGAAGCGTCTGGCATTGCTTCAATCAAGGCTGATGATATAATAGGCTCATTTGAGATGGAGATGAACAAAAGGTCAAGGTTCCAATATGAGATGATAGAATCAGTAAAAGAGCAAAAAGCCATCACCTCCTTAAAAAGGGCAAAAGAGTTTATATTTGAGATGAAAAAACTGTTTTCCTCAAAAGATTCCAAAATCTTTATATAGTTGAAATTAAGTAAAAACCTAAAAAAGAGACGACTTAAAGCAAAAGAGGCAAGTATTATGCGAAAAGATGTGAGGAATGCGCTGATCATATTAGCAGTAGTTCTACTTCTTGTAGTCCCATCAGTCTCTGCAGCCCCAAACGTCACCCAGGCACTTGCTAAGGTCGGAAAACAGTTTATCGACCTGACTAAGAACACCTATGTCATGTACTTCGTCTCCTTTATCCTTGTATTCATGATAATGTATGCCGCGTTTGCCGCAGGACTCGGAAGAGTCCCAGCATTTGGGGGCGGAGGAGACCAAGGCCTTAACAAGCAAGGCAAGACAATCTGCATCGCGCTTGCAGGACTTTCTTCTTTAGGATTGATATGGCGCTTTGGCAGGTCATTTGATGGCATAACAAGATTTCTTTCAACAGCAGGCTGGTTTGCAGTAATAGCATTCGCAGCGCTTCCTTTCGCGATAGTATATTTCCACTTCAAACACGGAGAAGGCAGGGATATAGTCATGGCCCTTGCAGCTGCAGGCTTCGGCATCTTTGTGTACGGAACCCTGATGAAGGACAACAACGCAATAGCATGGGGCATGCTCCTCATGATAGTGTTCGGGATATGGGCGCTTGTCAGGCACATTGGCGGGAGGGATAGGGGTAATACGGGGAATAATAATAACAATAATAATAACAATAACAATCCTCCTCCCCCACCAGTCCCAAACCAAGACACTGACCCTACCACCCCTCCTACATTCATAGTAACTCCCGGAACCCCAAATTATTACCCTGTCACGCAGCAGCTATCAGTCCCATACCACATACTCAACTCAGATCCCGGATTTAGGAGGATGATGAGAAGGATAAGGCCTTCAAGAAGGCACTTTATAGTGCATCTTTCCCTCTTACAGACACAGGCACAGTTTGATGCCTTAAGAGCTGCTTACACGCCCTATTCTGCAGCAGCAGTAAACCAGGCCCTTCCTGAACAGACAGGACAATATAACGTAGGGCCAGGAGACCACAACTATATAACTCCTGCAACCCAACCACAATATGACATATGGAGGACTAGTTTTATACTAGCTTTCGCAGTATACCGGCAGGGGTTCCCCCAGAAATGCGTATGGGCACAGGTAGCCTGGCCAGGAGGCCCACCGGTGCCAGGAACACCAGGACCTGGGCCAGTACCAGCTATAACACCAGCACAACAGCAGCAGTTGAATGATGATTTGCAGGACTTAGATCATATTTGTCAAAGGATACACTCTACTTTAGTACATATAGAACCATTATTTGCCCATCTAAACCCGCTACCTAATTTAGCTGACAAGCATGCTTATGCTCTAACACAGGAACCTCATATTACAGATGCAGAAACAGAAATTAACACAGCACTAACTGAAGCCCAACCTTTGATTGATAGAATCATAAACAACCCCGCTTTTATTGCACTTCCGCCATCAACAACTGCGGCTCCAAATGCAAGGCAATATATCTTAGATATGACTAACTTCATTATAACTGCAACTAATACAGCATACACCATCATCGGAACATTCAGAGCATTTTATTAAAAGAAAAGGAGAAAAAGAATAATGACCTTAAGCATGGAATTTGCGGAAGACTCCGCACCAGACACTTCACAAGCAAAGCAGAAGATACAACAAGGAGCCAGAGATACTATTCAAGTGCTAGATAGAATAGCATATTCTCTAAGAAGCAGTCTCCATGCATTGTCTCCCAGCAAGAATATGGATAATGATAGGGCTGTTTTGGGGCAGATAATAAAAAACATAGATCAGATAAAAACTAGAGTAGGCGTCATCGCTAAAGGAGATCAAGACAAGATAGCAGAAACCTTCTTGGGAAAGGATGCTGCCAAAGCTCTTAAAGAAGAAGGGAAGAAGGGGAAGGGGGGAAAAGAAGATTTAATAAAAGAATTAAACAGGTTGGTTGAACAATTAACGAAGATTAATGATACTGAAGAAAAATCAGGATCTAGCTTAGAAGAGAGTTACAAAAACCTTTCTCAAAGGCTGGATCTTATAGAATCTGTTCTCAAAAAGATTTTTGAGCTAAAACAGCACCAGCTGATATTTGAAGCAGAGGGTGACGGAAGGAAGATTCTTGATCAGCTTAAGGAACAGCTTGAAGGGTTGTTAAAGATAGTAGAAAAGCAAATCAGTAAAGATGATATTCTTAAAAAGATATCAAACCTTACTAAATCTGGAGGAAGTATACCTAATCTACTAGGAAGGTTAACAAAACAAGTAAAGTCTATACTGGATAGTTATACTTTAGATGATTCTCAAAAGAAGAATATAGTTGAAATGATAAAAAATGCAAAGGAAAAAAATGCGATTATACCCATCAGACAGGAAGTAGAAAGGTTAAGTATCAACATGGGGGAAAGAGTTAATAAAGAACAGGACGCCCAAGCGATAATAAACCTTGCTCAGATAAGAATACTGCTATCTTATGAACAGTCTGAATTGAATAAAGCAAATGATATATTTAAAAGAGAGGCAGATGTGTTCAAAGAACTAAAAGAAAAACTTGAGGGATTAATTAATAAACTTAAGAAAGATGAACCAAATCCTGAAGAAGTATACCGATCATGCGAAGAACTAAAAATATTTATCAATCAAAATATAATGCAGTTAAAGGCCGAGATTCTCAAAGTTATCGAAATCGAACAGCAGATTACAGGACAGATTGAGTGGGTCAATAACGGGTTTAAGGGGTTGAAGGGTAAGTAAAGAAAAAGTCACCAAAACAAAAATATTTAAACACAAAAGCAAACTGGAACTAAAATGGTATCAAAACTGTCATTTATGCATTGGAGAAGCGCAGCAGGGCTGGCCAAAAGCGTCAGGAGGGCTGCCAAGCATACAAGGAAGTTTCTGGGGGATATTAAAGGCAAGAGGGAAGACATAAAGACACATGTCGAAAAGAGGGACAGGAAAGGGGTGTTTGACTCTTTTGAGGATATTGTCAAGCTTTACGAAGACTATTCTAAGGAGATAATGGAAGCTATCGATTCTGAATTTAACATCATATTTGATACTGAAAAGCTTGAGCTGCAGGCAAAGGATGATTTTAGGCACGCTGCAGAGATGGTAAAGCAGAACCCTGAGCTGAAAGCAAAGTTTGAGCACCTTCTTGAAGAGGTAAACAGAGAGCTGCATGAGACCTACAGTGC
>JBJKQO010000007.1:0-53947 GCA_046705145.1 Candidatus Woesearchaeota archaeon | reverse complement strand
AACCCCGACATTCATGTCGAAATTTTCTATCCCAAAAATTGGCTAACAAGATTAGCGAGCCGTAAAACTCCGACCTTTAGGTCGGAGTTAGGCGAGCTAATATTAGTAATTAGCCAATTTTTGTTATTTTATGCTGGTCACACAAGGGAATGGGCCTACTTTTGGGACAAGGTCGGTGAGCAAAGAAAGGAGTTCTTTTTCATGGAGAGATTTCCTTCAAGGGAATATTTTGGTGACAGGTTCTGTTTTCTTGAGTATTGCCAGGCAGTACTTAACACAGGAGACATCCCCAGAAGAGGTTTTTTGGAGGATCATCTTTCAGGCAGGGTTATTGAGCTTTATGAGAGGACACTTGCGAGGATATTGGCAACAAGTTTATATACCCCTATTTTATTATGATAGTCATGATCGTAGCAGTCACAGGTTACATAGGTGTAGGCAAGACCACGTTTTCTGAGCAGCTTGCTTTGCACGGCTTTAAGGTGATAAATGTTGATTCTCTTGGCCACGCTCTTCTTCTGAGGCATGATCTTCGGGACAAGCTTGTCGGAGCTTTTGGCGACAAGATCCTTGGAAGGGATCTTCGGATTGACAGGAAGCTCCTTTCAGAGGTGGTCTTCGGTGATGATTCAAAGCTTGAGAAGCTTAATTCTGTGATCCACAGGCCGCTTAAGGAGGCGCTGATGGAAAAGGTTTCTGAGATGAGAAAGGAGGATATCATAATCGACTGCGCGCTTTTTAAGAAGCTTGGGGTCGATCTTCTTGCTGACAAGGTCGTGCTCATCAAGTCTGATCTGGACAACATCTATTCCCGCCTTCAGTCAAGGTACACCAAGCTTCAGGTGATAAACGTGATGGATTCACAGGAAGTGCCTGTTGATGCTGATTTTGTTGTGGAAAACAACAGTTCTGTTGATGAGCTGAAAAGGAAGGCTGAGGAGATAGCAATGTCTCTTAATAGGACAATCAATAGAAAGTGATAATATTCATTGTGCCATGATCCTTTTAAGCTTTTCAAGATCTCTTCTGAAGCTTTCGATCCCTGTTTTTTCAGATGCTTTTTCAAGAACTTTTGATGCTGTATGATACTTCTTTTGCCTGATAAGGACAGCGAAAAGGTTTCTGTATGCCATCGCGCTTGTATCTTTTAGGTCTATCGCTTTTACAAGCGCCTGCTCTGCTTTTTCAAGCTCGTTGATCGAGGCATAGCAGTGGCCAAGATTTACAAGTGAAGATGCATTTTCAGGATGTTTTTCAGATGATATGATGAGGTTTCTTATGGCTTTGCTGAATTCTTCTTTTTGGGAGTAGAGTTCACCTAGCAATAAGTAGGGATCCCTTTGGGTGTCATCTATCTCTATAACATTTTCTATAATCTTTATTGCCTTATCATACTCTTTTTTTTCTTTGTGTACCAGTGCCATATCAAACATTGCTCTGGCGTCTTTTGGGTTGTCTTCAAGCTCTTTCTTGCCGATCTTAAGGTAGGCTTCTCTTTTCCTATCAACTATTCCCTCTTCTTTTACGTAACCAAGATGGTGGAAAGGGATATTTGAGCATAATATCTTGCCTTTATGTTCCCTTATTGAGTATTCCACAAGCTCATGCACCCGGTTCTTGTAGCGATACCCTTTCTTGTTCCGAAAAAGCCTTATGACTTCCTGCGGAAAATACCATAAGAACTCTTTTGAGGGGCCGTAGTCCCCTGGGTTTTTGGTAAGGTTAGATCTAAAGCCTTCATATACATAGTTCCTTTGGATCAGGGTTATTGCGTCAGCATCAGTTGTTCTGAGAATATCAATCATCTTTTCATGGTCTTTTTCTGAGATTGCCTCATCAGCGTCAAGTATCAGTATCCAGTCTCCTGTTGCGTGCTTCAAAGACTCGTTTCTTGCAGCGGAGAAATCATCGTTCCAGGTATATTCAAACACTTTCGCGCCAAGCGCTGCAGCGATCTCTTTTGTCCTGTCTTTTGAACCTGTGTCAACAACTACTATTTCAGATATGATGGGCTTTACGCTTTCTATCGCTTTTGCTATCCATCTCTCTTCATCTTTTGCTATCATGCAAAGTGAGATTTTTGGCATCATGAAGGCCATAATATTATTTTGATTTTTATAGATTCCGATAAATATTTAAAGTATGTTCTATCCTCTTGCCGTATGGGTTATGACGAAAAAGAAAGTTATTCTGGAAAAGCGCTTGTTGCAAGGGCTATCATCCAGATGATGGGCGCGCCAAAAGAGCATGTTGAGAAGACGCTTGCTGATTACATATCTTCCCTTAAGAAGAACAAGGGGATGAAGGTGATAAGCGAGGACACTTCGGAAGCAGAGGAGACAGAGGAGAAGATGTTTTCTGTTTTCTCTGAGCTTGAGATATCTTTTGCAAGCCCTGACCTGCTCATAAGCTTCTGCATAGAGGCCATGCCTTCAAGCATAGAGATACTTGAGCCAGATCCATTAAAGATCACGGCGTCAGAGCTTACAGGAGTGCTAAATGATCTTCAGGGAAAGCTTCACAAGGTCGACATGAGCCTTAAGGAGCTTAGGTCAAGACGAGAGGTTATGTCGTCAAACATGGACAACCTTTTTGTCAACTTCGTGAGGCACCTTCTCGGGCACGGGCCACTGACAAAAGAGCAGCTCTCAGAGGTCATGGGGATAAAGCCTGAAAACCTTGAGAAATATATGGAGTCTCTTATCCAAAGAAAAATTATAAATAAGGACAGCTCAGAAAAAGGCAGATATTCTCTGCCAAAAGCGTGATATGGTCAAGGAAAAACAAAAAGAGGTAAAATTGGAAGATTCAGGTGAGCTGAAGCTTAAGGTAGAGTCCCTTCTTTTTGCAGGATCCAGGAACTTTGAGATAGATGAGCTTTCAAGGCTTACGAAGGCAGACCCAAAAGACGTGAAAAAAGCCATCTCTGAGCTCAACAAGGATTATTCTGAAAGGCAGACCTCGATAATGCTTGTCGAGGAAAACAACACGTACAAGTTCAACGTGAAGGATGATTACGTGCTTCTTGTGAGCAACATCGTGACAGAGACAGAGCTTTCAAGGACTGTCATGGAGACACTGGCTGTAATAGCGTTCAAGCACCCTATACTTCAGTCAGAGCTGATAAAGATAAGGACAAACAAAGCTTATGACCATCTTTCCGAGCTTGAGCAGGCAGGCTACATACAGAGGGAAAAGACAGGAAGGACGAAGAAGATCAAGCTTACGCAGAAGTTCTTTGATTATTTTGACCTTCCTCCTGAGAAGCTGAAAAATGCTTTTGAGAACTATAAGGCTGTTGAGGAAGCTATCGAGGAGAAGGAGATTGAGTCAAGAAGGATGCATGATGATTTTAAGAAGAGCAGGTCTGAGGCTGAAAAGGAGGCTGAGAAGGCTTCGAAGGTCAACCTTTACGGAACAGATGACAAGGACCCATTTGTCTATGATTCTGATCCTGAGGTCGAAGTAATAGAGGAAGAGAAGCCCATGGGCGACCTTGAGGTAGTTGACATACCTAAAGGATCGATTGAGGAGGAAAAGCCAAAAGCTGCAGTTTCAGAAGATGAGCCTGAGGAAGAGGAGCTTACTCAGGAAGAGAAAAATGATGTTGAGGAAGCAGCAAGAAAGCTTGAGTCTGACATCGATGAGCGCGCAGATGAGCTTATGAAAAAAGGAGATGAAGATGACAGCCAGCTAAAGGATCCCGTGCAAAGCGATGACAAGGGCGGGTCTGAGGAGTCCCCTCTTGACGAGGCGTATGATGAGATAGAGGAAGCGAAAGACAAGCTTTTTAAGAAGAAAAATGTTCGTTCTTAGATGCCCAAACTGCAAAAATGACATGAAGTACCAGTGCTTGGGCTCGGAAAAAGCTCTCGGAGACAAGAGGAAGGTGTGTGTCTATTGCGGCAAGAGCTTTAAGATCACTTCTAACATATTAAGGAAGGTTGATTAGGGTAAAGGAGGGGTTTTGGATCTTGCTTCGCAAGGTCAGCATCGGGTTCGCTTGTAATTCTATGCCTTTATAGGCTGACTTCCCCGTAGGGGCCTTCCCCCACGTCAGCCTTGATAACCTAATTTAAAGAAGCTCACAAATTGATGCTGACTACATCCAAAACTCACTTTCTCAATCCAAAACCTTTATATATGATATCAAAATCATTATTCTGCATGGAAACCAAAAAAGGAGTGTCATTGGTTATATATGATGACAACGGCTCATACTATTTCCTGATATTTCACAGGGTGAAGGACTGGGAGGGGTGGGAGTTCCCAAAGACAGCTCTTCATGAAGGCGAGTCCATGCAGGATGCAGCCCTCAGGTGCATTAAGGAGGAGACAGGCCTTTCCCAGTACAAGATAATAGGCAAGCTTGATTCTGTCAGGGAATTTGAGAAGGACGGAGTCAATTATTCTTATGAGATATTCATAGTCGAGGCAAGCATGAACATCCCTGTCAGGATGTCAAAAGAGGCTCATGACACATATTACTGGGGACAGGGAGACAGGATACTTGAGAAGCTTACCTGGGACAACGAGAAGGATTCTTTCAAGAAGGCTATTGAGGCCATGAAAGCAAGGAAGTCGGGCGCTTAGGTTTCTAGTTAGGTTTGGATAATTCTTTTTTTAGGTCAGCATCGAGCTCGGCTGTACTGTTCTAATAAAAGTATCGTTGAAGCCCCGTAGGGGCCCTCCCCCTCAACTCTTTTGATACTAAAATATGAAGGGCCTCGCAAATTGATGCTGACCTGGAATTATCCAAAACCCCTCCCAAATATAGCAATCTTTTTATACTACAAAGTAATCCCAAATGTTATGAAAGCAGTAAAATCATTGTTGTTAAGATCACTTCTACTACTGCTACTGCTGGCGCTGTAAGCCAGCCCGACATCTACCATAATTTTCTCTGAAATCTGATAAATATGATATTCTGAAAATCTTAAAGACAGACATGGAGGTATAAAAAATGATAAAGAACATAGGAACCAAAGACAAGACACAAAGACAAGCCAAATCTAGCTACGCTTACGCTTATCTCCTGCTCCTTCTGCTCCTTGCACTGCTCCTCTTGTGAGCACGTCATCTACTAAAATAATTATTATCTAAAATTACTGATCGGAGGATTGATTGATATGATGAATTTAAGATCAAATGCTGTAAATCATAATGGGGATAGAAGGCCAGTCATTATTGATATGTCTGAACACATCAGGGGGTATACGCCATCAGAGTATGCTATGGATCTAGTTGCGTCTGCACTTAAAAAAGCAGGAGGTGAAGTAGTAGAAATGTTCTATCCCGGAAATAAATTAAGAGATGTTGATGGTGAGATAAAGAGGAGTATTGATTATTGTGTTTTTGCTAAGAATATAAATCCTTTAAGTCTTCATAGTATAGGGATAATAGTGACAAGTTTGTCAGAAAGGCTTGCTAATGGAAACATGATCAAGGTTGTTCCAGGATCAGATCTCATAGCAGGGATGTTTGATAATAAGCTGATGAGACGAGGTTATAGTTTGCCTGATTTGGCTGAACCTTCTAGCCAAATAACTGAGTGGGGTGTGGAAATATTAGATATGTTTACACCCGATAATAAAGAGTATAATAATAGGCAGGGGATAATTCCTTCAGGTTTGGGCAGGATTGTGGGAGGGCTTAAAATAGCAGGGTGTACGGATGTTCGTGTTCTCTACGCAAGAGATGGTTCATTAGATCCTGATGATGAAAAAGCACAGAAAAGGATAGATCCCTATATTCTTGCTCGTTGTCCGCCCCGATTATATAAGGATTTTGTTCTTGCGGGGATAGCAGTTGGAGTTGTGCCAAATGGGTATTATGGAGACAAATTGATCAGGGTTGAACCAGGAACAGAAGAACGAGCAGATAGATTTTGTGGAAATCTAATAAAGATGGGTTATGATCTATCTAGCATTCCCCGCCCAACTGGAATTAGTTCAGAAGTAAAGGCACTTGCGGACTTATTTGGTGATCCTACTATCTGTGCAGGATTAAGCACAGCACCTTTAGGGATAGCTGAACACTATGGCTCTGGCACTAACCCCTGACCACAACAACCTTGTCACCGACCTTGATGTTGTGTTTTGAGGAGAAGTCGTCCATGTTTAGGGAGACCTCTATCCTGCCGTAGTCGTCTTTCATCATAAGCGGGCTGCCTTTACTGACCTCGCCAAAAGTTATCATGTAAGGCAGCTTGACCTTATTTTTTCCAAAGTCAAGCATGACGTCCTCTTTTAGCTTCACTCCGAACTCGTCCCAGAGCTTAGGCAGGATATTAAGAAATAATGATCCGAACTTGTTTATGTGTATGACCTGCGCATTTATTTTGTTTCCAGTTATCTTTGCTTCCTGGTATGGTGCAGGCGTGAGCTCGTCTTCTTTTAGCTCTTTTCCAAAATCTTCTATCGGGATACCTTTTGAGAGCCAGGCTGCTGCAGGCGTGAACACGTCCCTTCCATGGAATAGGGGCGATACTGGCTGCCTTTGGTATTTTGGGTTCTCCAGAGTGACTGCTTTTACGAACCCTCCAAGCATGCTCACAGCAGGCATAAGTACTCCGTTATCAGGCCCGACAAGGTAATCTCCTCTCTTTGTCTGTATCGCGATGCCTTTCCTTTTTGTTCCGACTCCAGGATCGACGACACAGACATGAGATCCTACAGGAAGCGATGATGTCGTTTCCATGGTCCTTGCAGCGGTGGTTATGTCAAAATCAGGAAGTCCGTGCATAAGATGGACAACATGCGCATCTTCGTTTATCGATATTGCAGTAGCCTCCATTATCCCTACACCCTGGCTTTGTATTCCAAAATCAGAACTTATCGATATCAGCGGCCGTTTCATACCTTCACAAGATATATAGGTGATATTTAAGTTTTGGTGTTGGGTTGTTTATTACTCTGATTTTTTTCTTGACATATTTCCGAAAATGTTATTAACTCACTGGAAATAATCTTGCATAATGCCTGAAATAATAACTCTGATTGCTGTGTTCATGATAGGTATTGTTGCTAGCTTCATCGGTTCCATGGTCGGAAGCGGAGGCTTGATCTCGATCCCATTCCTCATCTTTATCGGTCTTCCGCCACAAGTTGCAATAGCGACGAACAGGATGGGTGGTGTTGGTTTGAGTTTAGGTGCTATTCCAAAATTCTGGAAAGCGAAAAAGATCCTTTGGAAGTACGTCCCAATCTTTGCATTGATCAGCATAGCAGGAGCGTATGTTGGTGCGAACATCTTGCTTTCAATTGATGAGGCGCTCCTGAATACTATCGTTGCTGTTATCCTCTTGTTGATGCTGCCCCTCCTGCTGATTAAAAAAGAGATAGGTGTAAAAAAGAAGGATGTCAGCAAAACAAAAAACGCTATTGGTTATGTCCTTTATTTTCTTATCATGATCTTTGGCGGGTTTTTTGGAGGGGGTGCTGGAACACTCGTATTCTACACGCTTATGTTCTTTTTTGGGTTTACGATCATAGAAGCCAACGCAACTGACATAATCCCATGGTTTTTGCTTTCCATAGTAGCCTTGATCGTTTTTGCATTTAAGGGTATCGTAGATTATGGTTCAGGGATTGCCCTCTTTCTTGGGATGCTGATAGGAGGCTATCTTGGAGCGCATACAGCTATCAAGAAAGGGAATGAATGGGTCAAGATAATATTTATTGTTGTAGTGGTCTTATCCAGCATAAAACTATTGTTTTTCTAAGAGATTGGGACTTCCTGTTTTATGTATCTCTCTTATTCTTTACAGGGATTTCTATTGTTGGATAATAATAGGGAGGGTTTGCTTATTGAAATCATCAATAGGACATAACTTTTTAAACTCTTTTCCATTTTTCATGGTTTATGCCGCAACATAACACTATAATAGTAAGGTACTCTGAGATAGGGCTTAAGGGAGACAACAGGCCTTTTTTTGAGAGCAAGCTTGTGAAAAACATAAAGGGCTGCCTCAAGAGGAACAATATCAGCTTCAGCTCTGTTCGGCGCATAAGGGGAAGGATAATAGTTGAGACAGATGGGAAGTGCGATCTTTTAAGGAATGTCTTTGGCATCGCTTCTTTCTCTTATGCAGTCATGGTTGATGCTGACGTAAACGAGATATTTCACATTGCAGAGGGATTTCTTCCTCTTATCGAAGGCAAGAGGTTTAGGGTGAGCGTGAAAAGGGGAGACAAGAGGTTTAAGATGAACTCTGTCGATCTTGAGAAGGACCTTGGAGAGTTTGTCCTTGATAACGTCACTGCAAAGGTCTCGCTTAAGGATTTTGAGATTGAGCTTTGCGTCGAGATATATGAGAAAAAGGCATATGTCTCTGCCGGTAAGGTTGACTGCTTTGGCGGGCTGCCTCTTGGTTCAGGCGGGTTTGCTGCAGCGCTTTTGGAAGACAAGGATTCTTTTGCTGCTGCGTGGCTCATGATGAAGCGGGGAGTCATGGTGTTTCCGGTCGCGTTTGGGGAAACTGACATATCTCCTCTTGAAAGGTTCTCTTATGGTTATGACCTCAAGCTGAGGATAGTAGGGTCTGATGAGGATATCATAGATTTTGTCAGGGAAAAAAAGCTTGATGCTGTGATAGTCAATGATGGTATCCAGGATGCCAGGGATGATTTTGAGGTCTTGACACTAAGACCTCTTGCAGGATTTCCTAAAGACAAGCTAAAGGAGATACAAAAGCTTCTAAGATGAGCGACAAGGAATTTATCAGGAAGTTCGAGAAGGACGTTAAGGAGACCATAAGGAAATATGATCTTCTTGAAAAAAAAGACAGGATACTTGTGGCAGTTTCTGGAGGAAAAGACAGCATGTCTGTGCTTTACATCCTAAGGAAGCTCGGTTATGATGTTTCTGCAGCGACAGTCGATTCAGGGATACCAATATATAATAAGGAGAACATCAGGAACATAAGGAAGATGACAGAAGAGCTA
This sequence comes from Candidatus Woesearchaeota archaeon, assembly GCA_046705145.1. Classification (GTDB taxonomy): domain Archaea; phylum Nanobdellota; class Nanobdellia; order Woesearchaeales; family JBJKQO01; genus JBJKQO01. The sequence continues at coordinate 45,002 of JBJKQO010000007.1, read as the reverse complement.
GAAGTGAAGCTTTTCGTTTTCTCATTTGAGGAAGAGGCAGGCTCAGCGCTTCCAAAGATGATATCAAAGCTTAGGAAAAAAGGGATACCTTTCACGTCTTGCAATGTTTGCGGCGTGTTCAAGAGGCACATCCTTAACAGGAAAGCAAGGGAGCTTGGCTTCACAAAGATAGTCACTGGCCACAACCTTGATGATGAGGCGCAGTCTTTTCTGATGAACCTTTTTAGGGGAAATCTTGAGATGGCAGCAAGGCAGTCACCTGTCTCAGGGCTTGTGAGGGACAGCAGGTTTGTGCCAAGGGTCAAGCCTTTGTATATGTCAAGGGAGCATGATGTTGAAAGGTATGCTAAGCTTATGGATTTTCCTATAGGCCACAGGGTGTGCCCGCTTTCAGACTCGTCTTACAGGTACTCGCTCAAGCATCTTGTGTGGGATTATGAAAAGAAGGAAAACAAGGATGCGAGCAGGAACATAATCAGGCACTTCCTTAAGATAAGGCCTAAGCTTGTCGGCGATCATTTCGTATCGGGGCAGAGCCCGAAGATATGTGAGATTTGCGGTGAGCCTTCAAAGGCAAGTGTATGCAATGCGTGCAAGATCATAGGAACAATAACTAGTTAAGTCTTGCCATCAGTTTTGCGAGCTTTTTCACTTTCACAAGCTCTGAGTTGAGGGGGTTGTCCCTTTGAAAAGCAAAGCTTTTCTAAGTCCGCCAATCATAATTGGCGACACTCGTTAACTTGTTAACGAGTCCATTAAGCTATGCTTAATGACACCTACGGGGCTTCAACGATACTCACGAACTTGTTCGTGAGTCCGCCAAGCTTGCTTGGCGATAGAAGCACTTTCTGAAGTGCAAGCGAGCCGATGGCAAGACTTATAGAAAATTTCGACTAGAAATTTTCAGGGGGTTTAAAACCCCGACATTCATGTCGAAATTTTCTATCCCAAAAATTGGCTAACAAGATTAGCGAGCCGTAAAACTCCGACCTTCAGGTCGGAGATATAGCAAACTTGTTTGCTTATTACGAAAAGCTTTGCTTTGAGTATAGGCGAGCTAATATTGGTAATTAGCCAATTTTTGTTATCATCATAGTAACAATTAAATAAACGACCCGACTTTACTCTGAAAATGCCTGCAGACATAGTGTTTCCTGACAAGAACGAGAAAAGCTTTATCGAGATAGCTGAAAGGCTGGGATATGACAGGCTGATACTGGCATACCTTTCTGATAAGGAGATGCAGGCTTCTGACAGGAGACTGTCTGAGATAAAGACTAAGGTCAGGATAAAAAAGGCGCTTCTTGTCAAGGCTCCGAGGAAGGCAGAGAAAGGGATAGTGCTTTTTGCAAGGTCTTCAGACAATGACAGGCAGGTTCTTGAAAGCGCATCAGTCGATTTCATCTATTCTTTTGAGGACAGGAAAAGGAAGGACTTCATCCATCACAGGAACTCGGGGCTTAACCACATAATGGCAAAGATTGCGGCTGACAAGAACATCGCGGTAGCGTTCTCTTTCTCGCTTGTGCTTGAGGCATCTCCTGTCGAGAGGGCTGCGATAATAGGAAGGATGAAGCAGAACATGATATTGTGCTCAAAGTACAAGACAAGGATGATAGCCGGATCTTTTGCAGACTCGCCTTTTAAGATGAGGTCGCCAAAGGATATGAGGGAGTTTTTCCTGTTGATGGGCATGGACCCTTCGGACATAAGGCAGGCGCAGGAGTATTAAGAGAGTCAATACTTATATTTTTTCTTAAGCGATGTTGAAATTCTCGCTTACGCTCGGGTAGCATCGGGTTCGCTTGTGCTTCTGAATCTATATTGGCTGACACCCCGTAAGGGACAACCCCCTCGTCAGCCTTGATATAAACTCTTAAAAAAGCTCACTTATTGATGCTACCTAAAATTTCAACATCGCCCTTCATCACCGAAACTTTTAAATATAGCCGTTATTAAAGATTATCAAACGCTTAAAAAAAGAGATGATTAAATGAGTGGTGTGGTGATCAGAAATACAAGATGCTGTCTATTGCTAGCAGTATTTCTCTCTTTATCTTCGGCGGTTGTTCTCGCTGATTATTCAGGTAGTGATCTTGATGTATTGCTTCTTCATTTTGACCAGGCTGCTCCAGGGACAGACTCAAGCTCAAGTTCGCATACCATTACGATAAGCGGCGCTGCTGTTGACACGTCGAACAAGAAGTTTGGCACTGCAAGCCTTTATTTTGACGGTGTCAACGATTATGTCAGCATACCTGATAGTGAGGACTGGAACTTCGGAAGCTATGATTTCACGATCGATTTCTGGTTTAGGCCAGTTTCAGCTTATGCTGTATATCCTCTTGTCAGTCAGGTAGCTGATGCCAACAACAAGTGGGAATTATATATTGGTGATGGTTCATACATTCAGTTTAAAGTCATTTCAGGAGGAGTAACATCAGTTAATGCTTACGGTTCTCACGGAATGTCAGCATCATCATTTTATCATATTGCTTTGGTCAGGGATACATCAAAGATTTACATATTTGTAAACGGCCTCCTAAAGGTAAGCGCGGATATATCACAAGCTATACCTGATATCTCAGCTCCTTTGATAGTGGGGGGGTCTTTACCAATGCGCGCTTTTGTTGCCTCAAACATCGACGAGCTTCGAATAGTTAAAGGTACTGCTGTGTGGACCTCTACTTTCACTCCTCCAAACTGCTATTATTATAGTACAGCATCAGGCTGCAACACCGGTGGTGAGACAGAGCCTTCTGAGACTTGCGGTGACGGCGTAGTTGACACAGGAGAGGAGTGTGATGATAATAACACGGTTAGTGGTGATAACTGCTCTTCAACATGCGAGATTGAGGAAACAGTTACTACAGTTGATGCTGATGATGACGGCTTCAACAGCGATATAGACTGCGATGATACTGATTATTATGTCAATCCTGACAATATTGAGAATTCTATCGCTGAGTGCAGCGACGGAAAAGATAATGACTGCGACCAGTCATCAGACTTCCCTGACGGGCTTGTTGACTGCGTAGATCCTGACTGCAGCGGCATAACGACCGAGGATGGAAGCATCTGCTGCCAGGTAGCTTCTGACTGCCCTACAGGCCCTTGCGTGGATGGAAGCCCTACTTGCAGCAATAATAAATGTGATTATACGGGCGTTTTAAGGCATATATGTGATGATAAAAATTGTGCTGCTGGCAAGTACTGCACTGGTGAAAGCATAACTTGTGTTGATGCTGATGATGATAAGGACGTGTGCAACATTTGCATAACAGATGTTCCTGCTGCATGGAACGATATTGCAGGAGGAGAGGATAATGACCTTTTCTCAGGAGAAGGGACGACAGGCCACAAGTACTGCTGCGGCGATGACACAGGAGAATATTTCTCGATGACAGGCGGCAAGGGATGCTGCGAGGCTCAGAACCTTTGCGCTGATGCTGACGGAAACTGCGTCGAGTCCGCAAATGAAGGGGATGATTACTGCTCTTTTGGGGATTACACTAGCAGGACGCAGCTTATAGCGCTTACCCTGCTTAACCTTAAGGGTTATAAGGATTTCACCCTTTACTGTGATGATTATAAGAGCGTGCTTAACAATTATAAGTACACTGTTTCAACTATAAACCATGAGGAGGAAGGGTGCAGGAACGATCCAAATGATCCTGACATGCCAGGAGGAAGGATTTCTCTTGGATGGGAGCAGGATGATATAGACAACGTATATTTTGAGAATGGCCTTATGAGAGGGGACAGGCCTGAATGCGTGACAAACTGCACAGACAGCGCAGGAAATCCGATACCTTGCGTGAATAATTTCTGCGTCCTTGAGTACTGGGATGATGCGTCCACAAAGCATGTAGTATTCGGGACAAGCCTTAACCAGGACATAAATTCAAAGAACTATCCTTTCAAGGATATCCTGGGGATTGATAAGTGCATAATGGATGAGAGCCTGCTTGAGAGCAACAACGGCTTTTCCAGATGCTTAGCAAGTGAAGCTAGCGAAGAAAGCGATAATAGGGTATGGTACAACCCAAAATATGACATCGTGATATTTTCAAATGACGGGATAGATGAGCTTCGCGCTCCAAGGTTTATCGATGCGTTTAACCATTTCTTCTCAAACCTTATCAGTTCTATAGTCAGCTTCTTTAAAGGGGAGTCCACAAGGCCCATGGACAGCGATTTCAGCTTCGTAAAGAACGTGAAGAAATTCCAGAAGCTTTATCTTGCTGAGATAGCTGACAAGTCAGTTAGCGCCCTTCTTGAGGGCGACATAGATTACATGACTGATGAGGGTGAGATTATCACAGGGGAGCAGGTCATGTTTGTGAATTACACTGGGTTCAACCCTGATTTTGACATATGTGACAGCCTTAACTCTTACTATCCTTTCAGGGAAGATCCTACTGCCCATTACAACTGCGTATCTGATCAGGACAAGTATGCTCTTAGCGTGGCGCGAAGCAGCCCTATCATGCCTCTTTGGCAGAACCTTACAAGCGCTCTCAGGGTGCAGGTAAACACAGAGCCAGTTGCGCCAGATCGTACTGAAGTCGGATGGGAGTACTGCAACGGCATAGATGATGATGGTGACGGCGAGGTAGATGAAGCTTACCAGTTGATCGATAACTCAGGTCTTGACTGCGGCGGAGCAGACCCTCAGTGCATAGATGGTGATTGGGAGTGCATATGCATGCCTCATTATGAGATGTGCAACGGCATAGATGATGACTGTGACGGCGAAGTAGATGAAGGCTGTGATGATGATGCTGACGGCTACTGGGATTATGAGATGCAGTGTCCTGAAGGAGAGTCATTCATTGATGGAAGAGGTTTCAATGTCATGTGCGGAGAAGGATCTTCTGACTGCAACGATGAAGACAGCGAAATAAATGCAGGTGCTACAGAGGTATGCGATGATATTGATAATGACTGTTCTTCGGGTGTGGACAACGGCTGCGATACTGATGGCGATGGATATTGCGACGCAAACATGTATATCTTTGGGGTTCCAGAGGTATGCCCTAACGAGAATGATGTTGCTGCGATACAGGCTGCTGCTGCAACAACTGCTGCGAAAGCTGCATCTTCAAGCAAGTCTGTATCAAGCATCGTAAGCGCTTACAGTGGAGGTTCTGATTCATTATCATGCGTTGTTGCTGCAAGCTGCTCAGGAACAAAGGTTCTTGGGCTTTCAGCTCAGGCAAATGCCCATGCAGAGCTTCCTGATAATTCAAATTATGATTACAGCGTATGCTGCGAGTCTGATGATGCAGGTCTTGACACTTCCTGCAGCTCTTCAGCAGAGGTGCTTTTGACTCTTTCATCTGAGACAAATGCGCATGCAGGACAGTCAGGATTCTTGGATGATGTCTGCCTTTCTGCAGATTCAGGAGACCTAAGCTGCGGTGTCATAACAAGCGGAACTTGTGAGGATGCAGGATATGATACATGCATTGTTGCGCTCTCATCAGCTGAGAACGCTCACCTTGGCGATTGCAACAGCGGTTATTCCACAAAGGTTTGCTGCAGCCTTGGAGGGACATCAGGTACCACAAATCCTGGACAGGGAGAGAACAGCAACGAGGATAACAGCGATCTTGAATACTGGAGGACAGGCAGCGACTGCGAGGATGACATAAATGCTATCAATCCAGAAGGTACAGAGACCTGCAACGGTAAGGATGATGATTGTGATGGAACTATTGATGATGGTGTTGGAAGCACGTATTATAGGGATGCAGATGGAGATGGGGATGGAGATTCATCTGTTACAATAAACGCTTGCTCTTTACCTTCAGGTTATTCAGCTAATGATGATGATTGTAATGATAATGATGATAGTATCTATACAGGAGCATCTGAAACCTGCAATGGGGTAGATGATGATTGTGATGGCAAGATTGATGATGGTAGCAGTATCTGCGGAAGCGGGAAGGTATGTCAAGGAGGAGTATGCGGAACAACTCTTTACAAATGCCCTGGGCCTCTCCCTCCTCTTGATTCATATGGTAATTGCTGCTCCTGCATCAGCACATGCAATGGTCAAACACAATCAGGCTCAACATGTCTTTACTATGAGTCAAGCGGAAGAAATGCAGGATGCCATGTAAAAGATACTATTAGTTGCAGTCCAGTATTTGTTCCTTCATGATCCATTAATCAATCAAATCAAAACCAAAAAACGAGGTCGATAAGAATGGAATTCAAAATCAACATACAAAAGAAGCATTTTTTTATCTTGCTTGTTGCGATACTTGTTGTCGGAGGAGCGATGGTTGTGGTAAGCTATGGTTCTGTCGGCGCTGCGTCTGTCCTTGGCCACACAGCCTATGAGGTTGAGCCAGGAAACTTTCGGGACGGAACTTATGTCTTCCCTGGAAGGGTCGAGATAAAGGAGCTTTGCGACCAGGGCCAGATAAACTGCAAGGCACCTTCTGGAAAGACAAGCATATCTGAGCTGCCTAAAGGCACGATGATCGGGTTTGGGTATGTAATCTCTGTCCCTACTATAAGTTATGGAGGGGTCCCTACTTGTAATGCAGGCACAGGATATACAGGCTGTGGGAACTATGGCCAGATGACACGTTCTAACTGCAACCTGGCATGTCCTTCCGGAACAACACTTACATCAGTAACTACTTTTCCTTATGTGACTGGATCACACCAAGGACAAGACTACAATGGGGCGTCTGTTACAACAATGGATTACAGCTGTATGTTCCAGTACGCATGCGTCGTAAACTGATCTTTTGATTTTTTTGACCTTTTTTTCTTTCATGCTTTTTTTCCACCAAAAGTTTTTTAATGTCCTATCCTTAGATGTTTGTCTAAAGCATAAAAAGAGGTGCTTATGTTGATGATACCAAGACTTTCCAGACGATCCCAGATAACTGCGTTTATCCTTCTTGGCATAGTGTTAGTCATAGGGTTTTCTCTCGTGTTCTTCATAAGCTCCCTTTCCAAGTCAGGCACGTCTGACAAGAACGTGAACAGGATAACCCAGGCAAACCTTGAGAAAGGGAAGATAAATGCAGTTGTTGATGAGTGCCTTGACAGGTCTGCAAAAAAAGGGCTTTACCTTATCGCAAGCCAGGGCGGCTTCATATTTGCGGACCAGAACTATTCGACTATTGATTTTGGACTGCCTAACATCACTATCGATGATGAAAGAGTGGCTTTTCTTGTCTATTCCCAGGATCCGGACTTGGTCTCTGCTCCTCCTTCATATCCTTGCTATGAGCCTGGCAAGGCAGCTTCAGGACTTAGCGGAGATGCCTGCTTCAAGTCATACGACCATACTGATGACATGTATCCTTTTGGCGAGGTAGGGGAGCCAAGATACAACCTAAGGCCCGGGCTTTGCAAGAGCATGAACCTAACAAGATCAGGGCTTATAGACCTTAAGTTTGCGTGCGAGTGCCAGCGCTGCGACCTTCCTGAGTACTCGATCCAGGGCCAGCTTGAGGCATACATCCTTAACAGCACGATAAGCTGCCTGAACTTCTCTGCATTTAAGGATTATGAGATAAGGGTCATTGAGAACAGCTCGCTTAGCACGAACATAACATTTTCAGATGAGGATGTCAGGGTCTACCTTACTTTGCCGATCGAGATGAGATCAAAGAACGGGCTTCCTCTTACCGAAGTGATGTACTTTTATGACAACGTGCCTGTAAGGATAAAAAGCATGTACAACCTTCTTTTTGCGAAAAGAAGCGTGCAGAAATATGATGGTGCAATAAGCCAGGATGTCAAGAACGTGTCATTTAACATCGTCGATGACATGAGAAAGCTTATCAGCGCAAACTATGATGATTTCAGCGTCAAAAAAGAGATGATCCCTGGCGGAGACCTTATCACCATAGAAGACACAAGGCAGGAATCGATGATAGGCGGAAAAAAGTTTGTTTTCAGGTTTGCGCGCCAGAACCGGCGGCCAGCTCTTGATTACATAGATTATGTCAACGATCCGTCAAAAGATTACCAGATATATGTTGGTGCAGGAGACAAGCTTGAGATTTCTCCTCTTGGATATGATCCTGATGAGGACCAGCTTGTCTATCATTATGATGGCTGGAAGACTCCGCAGGACACGCCGGAGGATCCTGACTGCCAGGGATATGATAGTAATGAGTGGCAGGAATCTGACGAGTATCTTCTTGCTGACAGTTCTATCGGGTGCCTTCATCCTTTTTATGGCAGGACCCAGAAAAGATGCGCTTCAGTCATGACCACGGAGTGTGATGTGGGTTATCATAATCTCACGATATCTGTCATAGACCCGTCAGGCCTTGAGGATTACCAGAAACTGAGGGTGCTTGTGAATGACAAGCCGACTGCCAAGTTCACTCTTGAGAACTGGTATGATGACATCTCAGGCGAGATATGTTCTGTCGAGGATCCTTTCACTCTTAAGGTTGAGATATCTGACAAGCTTTCCGAGCAGCTTGGTGAAGAGGTTGAGTTCAGGTGGGATGCGAAAGTAGGCAAGAACATAGTCTTTAAGGATAACCAGTTCAACACGTATTCTGAAAAAGAGCTTCCTGAAGACAACGCGCAGGACATAGCTTCTGTCAAGGACGAGCTCGAAAACATGCACATTTCTGCAGGAGAACAGCTTGCTGTAATGGTCGAGATGAGGGATTCTCAGATGAAAGAGCTTAATAAGTCTGTCGATTCAGCTACAGACCTTGTCGACATATACCAGTGTCTTCCTCACAGGAGCAGCGCGCCTTCATATCCTTTCAACAATCTTGACCCGAAGATAAACAATACCCTGATCCCTGGCGGAAGGTTTGCTGTAGAGGATATCTCTTATCAGGCAAACCATACCTGCTGCGTGGGCGAGTCAGAGACAGATTCTTATGGCACGTATGCTTCTTCGTCACAGACATGTTTCTCTCTTGAGGATTATGGCTGCAAGGCTGATTTTACAGACAGCTCAAAGCCGACCTATCTTGGGGATTACACAAGCCTGTCTGTAATCATCGATGGAGACAGCACTGACGTGTTTAAGAGAGAGATCGAAAGGAGATGCGGATTCTCTGGCAAGGAGTTTTCAGACAGGGGAAATGTTTGTGCAGGAGATTTCACTGCAAGGTCAATAACAAAGGTGCAGTCTTGTCCTGAGGAAGGTATGGATCCTAAATGCAGCGTGTGCAGGTATGGTCATGACAGCTGTTTCCAGATGCCTTCTGAGACAGTATGCGACAGCACGATACACAAGGAAGGCCAGGCATGCTATGTGCTTTGGTGCGGAAGCGAAGGAAGATGTGATTACAAGAAAGGTGTGGCTTGTCCCGACTGAACCTTTTTTATAGAAAATTTCGACTAGAAATTTTCAGGGGGTTTAAAACCCCTACATTTATGTCGAAATTTTCTATCCCAAAAATTGGCTAACAAGATTAGCGAGCCGTAAAACTCCGACCTTTAGGTAGGAGATAGGTGAGCTAATATTGGTAATTAGCCAATTTTTGTTATCTTTTTAATTGTTTTTTTAAGGTGTTTTCCTCTGAAAAAATCAAAAGATTTTTAAATAGGGGAATCAAAAAAATGATTAATCTAGGTAGATTTACCTAAATCAAAAAGGAGTGTGAGTGTGGGAAGATTGGCTGCGAAATATCATAACAAAATAAAAACTATCTTATTATCTTTGCTTGCGACAATAACACTTTTCTTGATGGCATCGTATGCTTATGCGGGCTGTTGTCTTAACCCTGCAAGCCCGAAGTATTTCTGCCAGGACACTGTCGACGGAATTTCAGTCACGGAAACCCAATGCGGTTCAGGTGGAGATGCGGACCTTTATGATGCAGGTCCATGCTCTGGAACTGACTGCGTGCAGCAGGCATGCTGCATATCAGCTCTTGGATGCACGACTGAAAAGTATGAGGACTGCAGCCCTGCCGACGGAAAGATATGGATGCCCACTCTTACCAACTGCTATGATTCACCTCCTTCTGAATGCGCTGAAGGATGCTGCTATCACTACACCACTGCTGAGCCGACAGGAGATCCTATAAAGAAGACACAGAAGACAAGGCTTGGATGCGAACAGACAGTTGATGGGTCGACTGTCCTTAGCATAAGGTTCTTTGAAGGCCAAAGCTGCTCAGGGATCCCTTCAGGAGGGATAGACAAGGGATTCATAAGAGGGGTGATAACTGACGATAATGGAGATGAGCTTAACGGAGTCAAGGTGGAATCTCTTACTGACGGCTCGACAGACTTCTCGCAAAATGACGGCCAGGGAGACGGAAGATACTTTCTTGAGATCTCTGTAGGCACGCATGATATCAGGTTTTCTTTGGCAGGATACGATCCTGTGATCCTTTCCGACAGGGAGATAAACAAGGATGAGGTGCTATATGAGAACATAGTGATGCAGCAGCTTGCTACTGCAAAAGGCACAGTGATAGGATATGTCTATGATGAGGATGAATCTCCTGTCAGGGGTGCAAGGGTCTGCTGGAAGCAGTGCGCTTCTGAAGCATACACAGACCAGTACGGAAGATACGTGCTTGAAGGTGTTGATTCAGGAAACCAGGCAGGGACAAGCGGATTTACTGCAAAAAAATCAGGATATATAGAATCTTCCGAGGATGTCCAGCCAAAATCATTTAATGTTGAGGCAGGGGTCGAGAACAGCTTCTTAAATTTCATACTTGCTTTTGAGACGCAGGTGGGAACCAGTTGCGGGAATGGAGGTTTGGATGAGGGGGAAGAATGTGATGGTGATGCATTCTCTTCATGTCAGGGTTACTGCGACCAGAACTGCCAGTGCATAGACACCTGTCCGGGGATAGGGGGATACTGTTATGATTATTCATTCCAATGCGAAAATGTTGGAGGATCGACGATAGGATGGGCCAGAACATCAGCTTACTGCAGGAGCTATTCTGAAGAAGGAGGTTGCTGCAACACTGTGCCTTCAGTCATCAAGCAGTGCACGTACGGCACATCTGTGCAAAGGACAGTAGGTTATGGGATAGACCTTGCGGATTACACGCAGGACACAGGAGGCACGCTTTGCAGGTGCGGAAATGGGTTTTACAATCTTGCTGACAGCGACGTCAGCGACGGCTACTGCTGCTATGATGATGGTTCTTTGACATACAGCTACCAGGATGATCCATGTGCGCCGCCAGGAATATTGATAGGAAAAGTACTTAACGAATCAGACGACCCCATACCAAACGCAAGGGTGCAGCTCCTGTTTTCTGATGATTCTGTAGTCAGCGGATCGCAAGCTTATGATGATTCGATGAGCAACGGCGATTACAGGCTTGTCTCAGATCCTGGAACGTACAGCATAAGGGTATCAGCAGAAGGCTATGAGATTAGGTACATAAATGATATAGTGTTTGAATCTGATGTCACGAACCAGCTTGACATAGTCCTTGTAAAAAGAGATAAGAAGTGTGACGGGACCATTCCTGCTCCTGACATCGAGCTTCAGAACGTGAGAGGAGAAGCGTCTGTAAAGGTGCTTTGGTCACAGGAATGCGCAGGCGACGCGACAAAATACCTCATCTACCGCGACAATTTTCAGGTCGCTTCAGTCGATCCTGTTTCAGGATTGTCAGATTATGAGTATGAGGATACTGGACTTTTATGGGAGAAGAACTACAAGTACAAGGTCATAACGCTTTCAGCTGCTCACGGCAGAAACGAAACAAACGACACGATATATTCAGGAAGCCACCTTTGTGAAGGGGTTGAGCTGGGGGTGTGCTTGAGCCCTGGCAAGGACTCTCTTTTAGCTCCAAGGACTGTCATGGCCCAGTGCACTTATGAGAACCTTGTGGACGACACTTCTTATGAAGATTGTCCTGCGGGGCAGCTTTGCGTCGGGCCCCTTGGAGAGACAGTATGGTGTTCAGGGGAGAAATCATGCGAGGACAAAGGGACAGATGAAGATAATATATTCGGACTCTATTATGATGTCTCTGACTGCCTGACATACCACAATGATGATCTTGATGAGGACATGCAGGATTTCTGCTATTACGATTTTACGCAGTCAACAATCGACAAGTGCAAGTCCTGTAGCCAGACAGGAAGCTGCTTCGATTACCTTTCTGAAGAAGCCTGCTTTAAGGATCTTGCGCTTTCCGAGACAGGCGATAACTGTAATTATGGTACCGATTCAAATCCTTGCCAGTGGCTTAGCACAGATTACAGCGAGTTCGGAAAAGGCATATGCTATGAGGAGGATTACAGCGGGACAGACCACTGCAGCCTCTGCTCAAACTCATCGACCCAGCTTTTCAGGAACTATCCATGCACCCCTGATGTCTGCGACGTGCTGGGAGACTGCTATTCAAAGTATGGGAAATGGTGCGAGCCATGCTCTTCCACGCATAGGTGCGAAGACTATGCTGACATGGCAAGCTGTATAGGGGCAGATGGGGATTACAACATACCTGAGGATTACTGCGCAGCAGATGAAGGGGTGTACTCTGAGATAAATGGAGAGGAAGTGTTCATGAGAAGCTCGCCATCGCTTTCTCTTAGCGGGGATTCCTGCGGGCTTGGCTACTGCAAATGGGGGGATGATGATAATGATGCTTCAACCCCTGACAGGTGCTATAAGGACGCAAATGATGATGATACCAATGACTGCGAGACAAACGACTGCAAGATAGATAACAAGATGGCAGTATCGGTCATATCTTCCAAGCCTGAATTCATCTCGCAGAAGCAGTCTCAGATAATCTTCAGCGCCTTTGACCCTAACCAGAACACTGCTCCATCATTGTATTATTGTGTCGCTTCTGATGGAGAGTCCTGCTGCCCTGTAACTGAGGCAGTAGGCCAGGGTTCTGGAACATATTCTGTGACGCTTCCAAACGATTATTACGGCCTGCAGGATATTGACTCAAATATCTACATAAATTATTTTTCGATCGATTCTAATGGTAATGTTGAGGAGATAAAAAGCGAGATGATATACGTTGATACGAGGGCGCCGGCTGCGACAGTATCCTATTCAAGGACAGACTCGCAATCTTCAGATAAAAAATCTGACATCGTTGTGACATTATCAGTTTCTGAGCCCGGAAGGTGTACAGGAAACCTCACCTGGGGAGGAACACTGGTTGCAGGTTCGGGTCAGGTGAAGAACACACCGATAAATGATTCGTCAACCATAAAGGTGACCTACTCTAACCTTGATGATGGGTACTATTATTATAATATAGTATGCCATGATGAGAAGGGCAACGCAAATAAGGTTGTTGAGACAGTCAACGTGGACAGGATACATTACATATTTGACAGGAATGTGAATGGTGTTGTCTTAGGTGTTGATCCTTTGACTACAGCAAAAAATCCTGTCACCCTGCATATCAACAGCACTGATGATTACTTCTGCGCTTTCAGGCAGACAGCCCCTAATGTTGGAACATGGGCAGTTTTTAACTCTGACGGTTCAGGCATAGGTGTTGAGAACTCTAACAATTACGTATACGAGAAGTCTGTTACGCTTACGCAAAACACTTATTATAATTACGAGGCTAAGTGCTGGCCGGATGAGGGAACATATAACGATAACTTCATGGGTTACGTTGACACTACGAACCTTGATTTCACGTTTGACAACACCCCCCCTCAGGTAAGCGTCTTCTTTGAGCAGGATTCTTCAGGAGAGTTCGTGCCTTTTGATCCTACCCTTACATATAAGAACCCTACTCTAAAGATGGAATGTTTGGATCTTCCAGACCTTGATTCAGAGCAGGAGTTTGGCTGTTACCAGGTAAAATACTGCATATACATAGGGTCATGCGGACAAGATATTGACTGCTGCAACCCTACTGATATCTATGACTTTGAACCTATGGCCCTTTTTAACAGCCAGGCAGCTGACGACTATCACCTCTGCTATTCAGGGATAGATAAGGGAGGCAACCAGAAGAAGAAGACGGCAGCAAGCAGCCTGACTATAGCTGATCCTGACTGTGTCAGGATACATGTAGATAACAAGGTCAATCCGATAAATATCTCTATCGAGTCATCTTATGGGACAGAGAACCTAACAAAGCTGATAGGCCATGATACTATTGAAACAGGTTATACTATAACTGTCAGGGCGGATGAGCTGATAAAGAAGCCAGACTCATCAGATCTTGATTTCAAGTATCTCATAAGGGTCACTCCGCAGTATGAGGCAGATATCGACTCATGCGAGCCTGTCGGAAGCTCTTACACAGATAACTATGAGGTCTATGCTAAGGTCTGGTCATGTATCTTAAGGGTGCCTGCTGTTGCGGAGCAGAGGCTTAAAGGGATTGAAGGCAACAATTCTGAGTTTGCCATAACCTTCCAGGATACTGCAGGAAACCAGAACAACAAGATTGCTTTCGGAAAACATTTCGAGGTTGACACGAAAGGGCCTGCAGTCCCTGTGATACGCCCTGACATCGCAAATAACCTAAGGACAAGAAACGACTCTTTGAACATAACAGGGATGATAGACTATTCAGACGGCCCCCTGACAGTTTATGCAAACCTTTCAGGAGTGTATTATAGTACGATTTCCATAAGCGAGGCTGAGCCTCTGGCAACAGGGACTATTGCAGACCTTGGTGATGAGTACCATACGTACACTTTCCAGATATACAATAACAGGGTTTCTGACCTTTCAGGAGCAGTATATGTCCAGTTTGCGAACCATAACAGAACAAGCAAGGAAAGATACGAGATAGAAAGTGTTGCTCTTGACTCATCAGGTGCGGGAGTAAGGACAAATGTGGTGCTTAAAGACCAGATACAAAGCAACCTTCTTGAAGGTGGACAGGTAAGTTTCTACACCTCAGAGTATCCTGGTCCTGCAGGATGGTTCAGCTTAAGCCTTCCTCTGACAGATTACAATAGGGGGAACAACACGCTTTGGATATATGGAATAGATGAGGCAGGAAACAAGGGCGATAAGTACAAGAGGAAGATAATCTATGACAAGTACCCTTTTGAGATAATATACATGAGGCCTATCGACGGGACGATAACAGGAGACGATGATTATGTCGTGCACCTTGTGTTGTTCGATCAGGATTCAGGCGTGCAGAGAAGCTCTATAGTTCTTGATGTCAATGGCCAGGAGTACAGGTGTTCTGACGTAACAGACGTGCAGAAAAATAAGCTTTACTGCTCGCAGCCAAGGACCGACTCTAACGGAAGGAATGTCATGGACATCGAGTTCACAAAAGATTGGGCTGATGGAGCATATAACCTTGAGTTTACAGGAAAAGACATTGTTGGAAACGTGCTCATAGAAAGATGGCAGTTTGAGATAAACTCAAATGTCCCTCGTGAACCTGAAATTGAGCTTCCAAACGGCATATTTGACATGCCTGACACATACATCAACTCTAAGTCTTTCCAGGTAGTAGTCAATTTCGACAGGTCTGACATATCAGTTGATGATATCTTCCTTATAGACAGTATGGGAGATCGCGTAGGAAGCGCGGTATGCAGCCCAACAGAAGCTGCAGCTACCTTCACTTGCGACATTTCTGTTGCAGCAGACGGAGAATACGAGATAAATGTTGCTGCAAAAATGTCAGGCCAGACTGTTTCAGGGCTTTGGAAGCTTCCCGTAGTCGTTGACACGACACCCCCAGCGATAGAGTTTTACGGTTCTCCAAGGGTAAACAAGCTTTCAAATGTCGAGATAAAAGGAAGGTATTTTGACAGGAACCTTGATGAATATGGGAATGATGACTATAACTACATCATGATAAACGTATATACTGAAGAGGATCAGAGCAGGATGGACTTTGATGACGTGTATGAACAGGGAGTAAACGCGCCGATATCAAAAAGATCATACAGTGAAGGGACCGCTAGCATCAAGGGAGAGTTTTCAGCTGTAATCCCGAGCATCGGAGGGTCTGGTGGGGGAACTTATATCCCAGAGGATTATGACAGGAAATCCCCAAGAAAGGGCATGATAATAGCGAAGGACAAGGCAGGAAACGAGAACTCAGTGGAGTTTACCATATGGTATGATGCATATTTCAACGGGCTGGCCTATATATATGTCACGACTAACTCCAAGTCAGACGGCATAGTGATACAGAGAAACGGGATATTCCTGACTAACATTACTGCAAAGGGAGAGGTCAAGGTTGTTGCGACATCATACGAGCCTGTCTGGATAAAGCTGTCAAGGAACAAGGTTCTTGCAAGAGCGCCTAATGAGACCATGGAAGGTACGCTTGAGCTGAATCTCTCGCTTGTCCCTGGCATGAACAACCTGACGATAAACGTGACTGATCTGGCAGGAAACACACAGTCTCCAGGATATTATGTTGTTCCAGTGATAAGGGACCAGGAAGGCCCAAGGCTTTCGTTTGACGTCATCAGGAAGCTTTACCTTCCACAGGGCGATTGATTGGGGGTTTTCCTGGATAAGGAGATTTCAGATGAGAAAAAAAGAGGTAATGATATTTGGCGCTTTGGCGCTTTTATTATTGTTTGCGCTAGCTTTGCCTTTCGCATTTTCTGATTACCTCGTAAACGACACTCTCCAGCCAGTCATAATTGTAAACACATCAGAGCCGTCAACCCTGTATTCATACAACCTTTTTAACAGGGTGACGATGGCAAACGTGCCTATCAAGAACATTGAGAACTCTTCTGATAATCAGTCTTTCAAGTTCAAGCCAGAAAACCTTCTTGAGGAGAGCCTTTATGGATTTTATGTGAAGTTCAAGGACATACCTTTCAAGAACCCGTCAGAAAGCGAGCTTGATTTTAGGGTGAACCTTTCTTCGATAAAATTCACGCTTATCGAGCCGACATGGGGTGTTGCTTCATCATCTCCTTTTGTGCTTAGGATAGGGCTTAACAGGGAAGCGCTCGAGTGCAGGTACCAGAAAGGATCAAATGCCACATCCTTTTCTTCTATGCAGGTCAAGCTTGACAAGAATTCAGACCTTGAGTTTGGGCTTCCTTCAATTGAGCCTACAAGCAACCTTTTCGTGTGGTGCAATGACAGCTATGGCCGGACAGGCAAGAACTATGCGATCTTCAGGCTTTCTGTCGATACTAAGGCACCAGGGATCGTGATAGCTGAGGCAAGGCCAAGCGACATAAACGAGATACTCAACGGCGTAGCCAAGACGACAATATTCGTGCAGACAGACGAGATCACAAGATGCAGGTACTCATCTTCTTCAGACACAGCATACGAGTCAATGAAAAAGTTTTCAGATTATGATTCTGGCTTTACTGACAAGCATTCCACAGACATCAATGTCTCAAGCGAGAAAGGGACATATAATGTCTATGTTGTCTGCGAGGACAAGGCACCAAACTACTCCACTGTCACTAAAGTGACTTATAACGTCGACCTTGACGCCCCTCTTAAGATAACATCTTACACTAAATCTTTCTTTTCCGAGTCACAGTATCCTGTGCTTAACATAACCACCAACAAGATAGCTGACTGCTCTTACACAAGAGACAAGACATTAGGTTATAATGGCGATTTTGGGGTTGTGGGGACAAGGCATACTGCAAGGCTTACGACCCTTGGTGACGGCTCGTACACTTATTACATAAAGTGCGAGAGCGTGAACGATCGTGATGACATCGCGACAGCAGACATTACGTTTAGCATAGACAAGCAGCCCCCGGTCATGTTGTATGTCAATTCCACAAGCTCAAACAGGAAGCTGTATCCTGAGCCTGACAGGACCTGGAAGACAGATAGGCTTTATTCCAGATGGAAGGCGCAGGATAATGTCAGCGGCATAGCTATTTATGAGTACGTTATCTATCAGTCAAACACCATCGTGGCTTCAAAGGTCATCGCTAACGGGACGACCTCAAGCGAGGAGGAGTGGGTCTCAGACCTTAACCTGACGGATGGCAAGACCTATTATTTTAAGGTCAGGGCAAAAGATAATGTAGGTAAGTGGAGTGAGCAGATGAAAGGCGTGCCTGAAGTAACTGTAGACGTGTCCCTAAAGCCGCTTCACTGCGAGAATGAAGATACTGATGAGGATGAGACAGACGAGGACTGCGGCGGCGAGGAGTGCGATCCTTGCGGCGTGAACAAGAGATGCGTGCTTGATTCTGACTGCGAAAGCAAGTTCTGCAACGGGCTGTTCTGCGCCATGCCTTCATGCACTGATACGAAGAAAAACGGTGATGAGACAGACCTTAACTGCGGCGGCAGCTGCAACCCATGCGCAGGAGGAAAAGACTGCGTTGAGGATGCTGACTGCGTTTCAGGGGAATGCGGGCTTGACAAGACTTGCACCCAGATAGATTCATGCTCAAACGATTACACTGACAATGGGGAGACAGACCTTAACTGCGGAGGCCCATGTTTGGGATGTGATCCTGGTATGAGGTGCAAGAAGGATTCAGACTGTTCCGGAACAAATCCTGAATGCAAATCAAATGTCTGCAGGGACTGTACTGCAGGAGATCTTGACTGCGACGGCACGCAGGATTGCCGCGATGATGATATTGACGGCGACGGCCTGAAGAACTGGGAGGACCCAGATGATGATAATGACGGCAAGCCAGACACGACCGATGATGATGACGATGGTGACGGCGTGCTTGATGCAAGCGACAAGGACTGTGACAACGACCTTGATAATGACGGCATAATAAACGAGAATGATGATGACATAGATGGTGATGGGATACTTAACGCTGATGATAATGATGATGATAATGATGGCATACCTGATGATCTTGATGACGATGATGATAATGACGGAAAGCTTGACGTAGATGAGGATTATGACGGCGACGGCATGCCAAATGGGTGGGAGGAAAAATACGGATTTGACCCTGACGATCCAAATGATGCCATGCTTGATTATGATGGTGACGGCCTGACAAACCTTGAGGAATACAACAAAGGCACGAATCCAAAGAGCAAGGATACTGATGGTGATGGTTATGATGATTATACTGAGATACAGAAAGGCACAAGTCCTACAGATCCTGATGATCATCCTAAATCGCCGTGGCTCATGATAATAATCTTGCTGCTGATACTGATTGTTCTGGGTGTAGGAGGATATTTCGGCTATCCTTACCTGATGGACCTCATAGATGACATGAAACGAAAGTCAGAGCAGAAGAAAGCAAAGCCTAAGGAGCAGCCAAGAAAAGACATGATATTCCCGCAAGGCCTGCAAAGGGGAGGTCCTTCTTCATCTCAGATGCAGGGAAGGTCTCAACAAAGGCAGGTCCCCCCTGCAAGAATTGCAGCCCCTATCCAAAGGAAGCCTTCTTTGTCTTCAAAAGAAGCGGCAAGGTCAAGGCTTTTTGACGCATTTTCATCTGGTAAAACAGGAGATAAGAGTAAAGAGAGTACCGCTGTAAAAGAGGATATCTCTCCAAAAAAGAAAGAGGATTTGCCTGAAAAGCAGGAATTAAAGAAGGAAGTAAAGAAGGATGAGAGGCCGCCATTTAAGGGGGATGTAGAGTCATCATCAGAAGTTGATCAGTGGGTACCTCTTGACGCTTTGAGGGATTATGCTTCATGGATGCTTAGCCAGCAGCCAGGGAAGAACAAGCAGGCAAAGCAAAGGCTCTCAGATGTTTTTGACAAGCTTTCAAACACGACAGACAAGGAATGGCAGAGCCAGAAAGGCCTGAGGGATGATGTCATAAACAAGCTTAGCAAGGCAAGCGGCTCAAGCATAGACCTGGACAGGCTAGGTGCAGAGCACAAGAAGGCGAAGGGAAACCAAAAGAAAGTTTCCAGCGTGTTTGAGAAGCTTTCAAGCGAGACCCAGAAGTCCAAAAAAAGATGATTTGTTTAGCATCATAAGGATATGTCAGACAAGGGTCAAAAACAGATAATTTATTATATCATCTTTGCTCTTTGAACAGATACAAGAAGAAGGTGGAATGTAGATGCACATGAGGAAACTGTCAGGAAAAGCGCAGATAGTAGGGCAGGTATTTATCTATGTTGTCGCAGCGATATTATTCTCGCTTATAATCCTTTATGGCTACAAGGCGATAAGCAAGCTAGTTCACGATTCTGATAATCTGGCTCTTGTGCAGCTCAAGTCAGACCTTGAGTCTGCAGTGAGGAGCGTCAAGTCAACTTCTGACGTGAAAAAGAAGACAGTTGTCCTGCCTTCAGGAGCTACAAAGCTTTGCTTCATAGAGCTTGAGAAAGATGCGCCTGGAAACCAGCCCCCACCCAACTTATCTCCTCTCATATGGGATAGCTGGAATGATGATGTACAGCAAAACGTTTTCCTTTTGCCTCAGAAGTCAGACCTTAAGATATACATAGGCAAGATCCAGATAGGTGAACAGGCAGATCCAGGATACCTTTGCATCGATGCTGTAAACGGCCAGATAACCCTTCGGCTTGAGGGCAAGGGTGACAGGACTAAGATATCAGAATGGTAAGAAGGCAAATGTCAGGAAAAAAACATGGGTCTCTTTCTAGGAAAGGCATGATAGAGGTACAGTTCAACTGGGTCTTTGTCATGATCGCAGGCGCGATGATCCTTTTTTTCTTCATAGCTGTGGTGCAGAAGCAGAGGACGCTTTCAGAGCAGAAGATAGCTGCGAACATAATGACTGACCTTGAGGCTATAACGACAGGAGCAAAGGTGTCAAGAGGCACGCTTCAGCTGATAAGCATTCCCAACATCGAGATAGGAGTCAGCTGTGAAAGCTGTGACTGCAGGTATTTTGTCAGTGATGTCTCAAAGCAGTTCAAGGACAAGGTGATATTCGCTCCGACGCTTCTCAAGGGAAGGAGCATAATCTCATGGACTCTTGACTGGAGCGTCGCTTTTCGGGCGACAAACGTCCTTTATCTCACGACAGCCCAGACCAAGTACTATATCGTGGGGGACAGGACTGATCCTTTGGTTGCTGAGATAAACAGGTCGATCCCTAACAAGATCAATTATGAGATCGTTGCTCCGGCAAATGCGCACCTTATAATGGATCATAATTTTGACAGGATAAGGATAATCTTCATGAATGAGGATGGCATAGAAACATTTGATACAACACCTTTTGAGAGTTCCCAGCTTTCTATGCTTGATGTTAGCGGCCAGAGCATGGTAAGAGGAGATCTTCATTTTTTTGAGTACAGCGATGGAGCGCTTAAGTTTGACCATGAAGCGTCTTATCTCAATAAGGAGATGCTTCTTGGAGCAATACTGACGGATTCATATGATGTCTATAGCTGCAATGTGGTCAGCGCCCTTAGGAGCCTTGACTATGTGAGCCAGATATATGAGAAAAGGACAGAGAGCCTGGCATCTGCCTATTCTGGCAGGGACTGCGGGGACTATTATACCTACGCAAGCGCGCCCATAAATGATATAATTACAACAGTTCCGGATGATATAGCTTCCATACTTGATGAGACCCAGGATTTCACTGATTTTTCAAGGCTTGCATCTTCGCAGACCTCGCTTGACAGGTGGAACGAGCAGATACAGCTGATGTCATGCCCTGAGGTCTATTAAGGAAGGGTTGAACATATATGATGAGAAAAAAAGGACAGATAAAGCTTGGTGAATCGATGGCTATAATAGTGATATTCTTCTTCCTCATAGTTTTCGGCCTATCATTTTATATGAGGGTGCAAAAGCACAGTTTTGATGAGAAGAGATCTGCAAACCTTGACCTTAAGACCATACAGCTTGTGCAGCAGACGATATTCATCCCTGAGATACAGTGCACGCAGAAGAATGTTGGGATGGAAAACTGCTTTGATGTGATGAAGCTTAGGGCTCTGATCTCGTTGATAGATGAGGATCCTGATGCCAGGCTTTACTATTACGACCTTATGGGATTTTCAGAGATAAACATAACTCCAATATACCCTGATGGGCCGACGATCGAGTTTTATAACAATCCTAAGGAAGATGCAGACACGATCACTTCCACGAAGATGGCCGTGACTTTGTATGATGCTGCAACCGGAAAGTACAGCTTCGGCATACTTTCTATCTATATGTATGGCTGATAATGGGATGAAGGTAAGATGTTAAAAAAGGATGAGGCGGATATGATGAGAAAAAAAGGGCAGATGGAGATAATGGGGCTTGTGCTTATAGTAGTTCTCATAAGCCTGGGCTTTCTTTTCTACCTCAGGTTTTCCGTCCTTTCTCCTGACAAGGGCGATGTTAGGAAGTCGACTACCGAATCAGCCCTTGCCTCAAACATAATAAACACCATGCTTTCGACCACTTCAAAAGACTGCCAGAACCGCGAGATAAAGGAGCTTATCCAAGACTGCGCAGGGTCTGTGCAGATAGTCTGTGATGATTATTCAGGCTCGCCGCCGAACTCGTGCCAGTACATAGAAGGATTCTTTTCGGAGATACTTGACAAGACTCTTGGGGAAT
The DNA here is from genome assembly GCA_046705145.1 of Candidatus Woesearchaeota archaeon. Lineage (GTDB taxonomy): Archaea > Nanobdellota > Nanobdellia > Woesearchaeales > JBJKQO01 > JBJKQO01. Next base: position 22,620 of record JBJKQO010000007.1, on the reverse strand, counting down.
GGCAGAGGGATTACCAGTTCACTGTTGAGGGCATACCTGATGATAATCTGGGTTATGGGGCTATGGTGGACCTGAACATGCAGAGGGGAGACTGCTCTGGCGAAAGGGAATCAAAGTTCTTCGCGCTTCCATCAAATAGCGGAGAGAACATAATAATAACTCTTAGCATTTGTAACTAGACATAGCGGTTGCTGTAATCATCTTCATCTTCGGTCTCGGAATCGTCATCTTCTTGCTCGCTGTCTTCTTCACTGTATCTTTGTTCGTATTCCACTTCCGGCTCTTCTTCTGAGTATTGGATGCTGGATCCTTCGTCTGATGATTCTTCTTCTGGTTCATCTTCCTCTTCTTTAGTTTCACCTGGTTCTTCTTCCAGCTCGTAAGTTTCATATTCGGATGAGTCTTCCTGCTCGTCTTCTTCTGTCTCAGGCTCTTCATCATGGCTCTCATAGCTACTATCATCATCACTTTCATCTTCCCCTGGCCCATCTTCCTCTTCAGGCTGTTCTTCGCTTTCTTGATCCTGAGGATAATCGTCATATTCGGTATCTTCCTGTCCTGTTTCGGGATCATCATCTTCTGCAGGCTCTTCATCTGAGAGTTCTCTTTCTTTAGTTTCACCTGGTTCTTCTTCCAGCTCGTAAGTTTCATATTCAGAGGAGTCTTCCTGTTCGTCTTCTTCTATCTCATGCTCTTCATCTGGCAGTTCTTCCTCTTCTTGATGGTCTTCTTCCACGCTGTCATCTTCTGCGGCAGGCTCTTCGTCTTCTTCATATGTTTCTTCTTCTGGTTTTTCAGCTAGTTCCTCATCAGTAAGCTCTTCTGCCATCACTTCAGATATAGGCCTTTCATCATCAAGCAAGGAGTCCTCTTCTGTTATCATGCTTCTTGGCGCTTCTTCTTCCTCTCCTATATCACCTGATTCCTCTATTATCTGGCTTGCGCTGACTCCTTCTGCGACTGCAAACCCGTGCGCGCTGTCAACTATCTTTGATACGTTCTTGCCTATCTCCTCTTCCTGTTCTTCCGATATCTCGGTATGGAAGATAGGCACTTCTTCATGGGTTGTTGTGATAGTAGCTCTTGCGCTCACTATCCTTCTTTCAGCTTCTTTTTCAGCGTTTAGCTTCTCCCTTCCCTTTGGCCCAAGTATTATCTCTTTTGCGCGTTCGTATGCGTCAGACATGCTTGAGGCAAGTCCTGTGCTCTTTAGGGTGTTAGCAAGCTCATTTACCTTTTGTGCTGTTGCAGGATCCAGACTGTCATTATTCTCTCTCATGATATCACCTTCTTATCTGATCACACTAAAATTCCACCAGCCGATTTGACTGTGGATGAGAGCTGGTGGAATTCGTTGGGTCAAGAACCACTTTTTTACATTATTATCCTCATACCACCAGCTCTTTTGCTCAGTGGTTCTTGACTGTTGAAAATTCGTATTTGCCAATATGAAATATCCTTTCTTCATCGCTTTTATGATGCTTAAAAAGCACTTTTCCTATAAATATTGTGTGGTCGCCGGCATCTGCACTTGACGTGACTTCGCATTCAAGGGCTGCGCAGGCCTCTCCTATCATGGGACAGTCTATCTTTTCGCATTCTTCCTTTGTAAGGCCTGTCTCCTCAAACTTGTCTGTTGTTGCGCCAGAGTTCTTTCCGCAGAACAGCACCTCATCTTTTCTTGAAAGGGGCATGAAATTGACTGCAAATGCGCCGGAACTCATGATGATCCCGTGCGAGAACTTCCTTTTTCCTACGGCAATAGCATAAAGAAGAGGGTCCATAGACACTGGCATGTGCCAGTCAAGCGTTATGATGTTGTCTTTTCTGACCTTTTTTCCCATAACCTCAGATTCCCCCCTCATAGTGACCAGGATCGTCTGGGCTGGCTTGTTCAGGTGCGGCATGATACGTAATATTTCTTTTTGGTTTAAATATTTTTGCGTGAGCTTTAAGTTTTGGTATATCCTATCTTGGAAGGGCCATATCCCCAAGGCAAAGCCTAAACTGTGATGATCTTCATAGATACTCCACGTAAATCTTAAAGAACTTGTTGAATGTCTGGTCGAGCCTCTCCATCATGAACCTTTCAAGCTTTTGGCTATGGCCTTTGTCGAATGCTTCCAATACAGAGAAGTATGACTGTCTCATCGTCTTCCTGATTATAATTGGAGGATATCCTTTTTCGAGCAGGATAGCGTTGATAATCATCCTTCCCACCCTGCCGTTTCCATCCTCAAAGGGGTGTATCTTCTCAAACTTACCATGAAAATCAGAGGCTATAGCGAGGGGATGCTTTTTTCCTTTTGACATTTCATAGGTTTCAACCAGCCTTTTCATCTCTGCTTCCACTTTTTCAGGTGGGGTGGTCTTAACATTGCGCATCATTAGAAAGTTAGGAAATTTCTTGAACCCCTCGTTTACTCCTGTATCTTTCATCAATATCGAATGCAGCTTGATGATATCTTTGATAGTTATCTTTATCTTGCCTTTAAACAGCAGGTCATTTGCGATCCTTGTGTTTCTCGTTTCATACACTTCTCTCAGGTCTTTTCCTTTTGGCACTACATTCTCTTTTAGTATCATCGTGACATCTTTTAGGGTAAGAGAGTTTCCTTCTATAGCGTTTGATTCATAGGTGAAGTTGACAGTGAATCTGTCCAGGATGTCAGACATCTGGTTTTTTGTCAGTTTTTTCAGCAAGTGCCTGTACTCGACCCTTTGGGATTCGATCTTGCCTATCTTTTCTTTTGTGATGACAGGATCTGGGATGTAGGCAGTTTCTGCATGTTTTTTGTAGGCTTCGATCTCTTTTTTGAGGAAATATCCGTTTACGTTTTTGCCTGACATCTCTTTCTCTTCTTTTATCATCTTGGATATCTTCTTGACCTTTCCGTCAGGCAGCCTAAAAGAATATTCTGCGTATAGGTAGTCCTTGCCTTTTATCTTTTTCTTCTTGATGCTGACCATAGGTTTGGTTACCCCTACAATTATTTAAATCTTTCTATTTTGTAGGGGTAATTTATGTCGGGGTCTAGTGTTTTGGTATGCTGATTGGCTGATTTTTCATAAAAGAATACTTCTAGAATATATATCTCTAATGCTTTCTCGGAAGGCTTTTTGGCTCGTCTTCATCTTCGTCCGAGTCTTCTTCTCCCTCTTCAGGGCTTTCAGGATCCTCCTCTTCAGACTCTTCTTCAGGTTCTTCCTCTTCTTCTGTCTCAGGCTCTTCTTCAGGATCATCATAATCCTCTCCTTCAGGCACTTCTTTTGATGCTGCAGGCCTTGGAGCCTCTTTTTTTGCTGCCTCTTCCTTCTCGATCTCCTGCTCTTCTTTTTCCTCGCTTATCATCTTTGCTGCAGCTACGACCTTATCATCAGAAGAAAGCTTCATAAGCCTCACTCCCTGCGTGTTCCTTCCTATAGTAGATATGCCTGATGAAGGCACCCTTATAGCTATCCCTTTTTTTGATATGAACATTATGTCATCATTATTGTCTATGGCACGCACAGCTGATACATTGCCGTTCCTTTCCGTGCACTTTATGTTGATCACTCCTGACCCTCCTCTTGATATGAGCCTGTAGTCGCTTATCTGCGTCCTTTTTCCATAACCGTTTTCTGTTATCGTGAAAAGCGTCTTGTTGTTATCTCCTTCTACCATGCCTACAACTTCATCCTCGCCGCGAAGCCTTATCCCTCTTACTCCCTGGGATGATCTTCCTGTAGCCCTTATGTCCTTCTCGTTGAACTTGACTGCCATGCCTTTTTTTGTGGCGATAATTATATTATCATCTCCTGAGGTGACTCTTGCGCCAATAAGCTCGTCGCCGTCATTAAGGCTAATCGCTATTATCCCTCCTCGTCTTGGTCTTGAGAAAAGGCTTAATTGGGTCTTTTTGATAGTGCCTTTTTTTGTTGCAAGCATTATGTTTCCGTGGGAGAAATCAGATACAGAGACGAAAGCCTCGACTTTTTCCCCTTCTTCAAGCTCGATGAGGTTGACTATTGCAGTTCCCAAGGCAGTCCTTCCTGCTTCATGTATCTTGTATACCTTGATCCTGTGGCATGTTCCGAGGTTCGTGAAGAACATCAGGAAATCCTGGGTGGTTGCGACAAATAATGATTCGATGAAGTCATCTTCTTTTGTGCCTGCAGCCTTGACGCCTTTTCCTCCGCGCCTCTGCTGCCTGTAGGTGTCGATAGGAAGCCTCTTGACATATCCCCTGTGGCTTATCGTGACTATCATCTCTTCAGGCTCGATGAGCGATTCCATGTCTATCTCGTAATCATCATCGTTGCAGTCGATTATCTGTGATCTCCTGTCGTCGCCGAACTTGTCGCGTATGTCTTCAAGCTCATCCCTTATTATCCTGAGTATCTTCTTCTCGTCAGCAAGTATCTCTCTTAGCTCTTTTATGAGTCTCATGAGCTCTGCGTGCTCTTCCCTTATCTTCTGCTGCTCAAGTGATGCAAGCCTTGAAAGCCTCATCTCAAGGACTGCTTTTGCCTGGACTTCTGTCAGGCCGTAATCTTTTATCAGCATGCTTGCTGCGGCTGCTGTGTCTTTTGACTTTTTGATCTTCTCTATGACATTGTCGATGTCATCAAGGGCTATTATCAGGCCTTCCAGTATGTGAGCTTTTTCCTGCGCTTTTTTCAGGTCATACTCAGCTCTTCTTCTGACAACTATCTTCCTGTGCTCGAGGTATTCTTCAAGCATCCTCTTGAGCGTAAGTACCTTAGGCACGTTGTTTACGAGGGAGAGCATTATTATCCCGAAGCTGTCCTGCAGCCTTGAGTGCTTGAAAAGCTGGTTCTGCACGATCTCTGTATTTGCTCCGCTCTTAAGCTCAAACACTATCCTCATGCCGTCACGGTCTGACTCGTCTCTTATGTCGTGTATGCCTTCTATCTTTTTCTCATGGACCATCGCTGCGATGTTCTCAAGAAGGGTTGCCTTGTTGACCATGTATGGGATCTCTGTGACTATTATCGCCTGCCTCTTGTTGACCTCTTCCATATGGGTCTTGGCCCTTATTATAGCTCTTCCTCTTCCTGTCCTGTAGGCATATTCTATCCCTTTTCTTCCTATTATCAGTCCGCCTGTAGGAAAGTCAGGCCCTGTTACGATCTTAAGGAGCTCTTCTGTCGTGACGTCGGGATTGTTGATAAGGGCGATAGCTCCGTCAGCGACCTCTGTCAGGTTGTGAGGCGGGATGTTTGTTGCCATACCTACCGCTATCCCCGTAGCGCCGTTTATGAGAAGGTTAGGAAGCTTTGCAGGAAGGACTGTCGGCTCCTTAAGTGATGCGTCGAAGTTGTCTGTGAAGTCGACTGTCTCTTTTTCTATGTCAAGAAGCAGCTCTTGGGATATCTTTGCAAGCCTTGCTTCTGTGTACCTCATGGCAGCTGCGCTATCTCCATCAATACTTCCGAAGTTTCCCTGGCCCTGCACAAGAGGGTATCTAAGCGAGAAGTCCTGTGTCATACGGACCATCGCGTCATATACTGCTGAGTCTCCATGAGGGTGGTACTTACCAAGTACTTCTCCTACGATCCTTGCTGACTTCTTAAATGGCTTGTTGAAGTGCATGCCCATGTCATGCATGGCAAACAGTATCCTCCTATGGACAGGCTTAAGGCCGTCCCTTACGTCAGGAAGCGCTCTTCCGACGATAACTGCCATGGAATAGTCTAGGTAAGACTGTTTCATCTCGTCTTCTATCTCCCTTGGAAGCACTATGCCAGGTTCCTGATGCGATCCTTTTTGTTGAGAATTATCGTTTTTTTCATCCGGAACATCTGTGTTTTCAGCGCCTTTCCTGTCGTTTTTCTCATCCATTTTCCAATACTGTTTCTCGTCCATAAATCAATAAAAAAAAGAATGTTTAGGTATATATAAATGTATCGTAAACGCAAAGCGTTTTCGGACATTTATGCTTGACAACCTTGTTGTCATAGTATAAAGCTTTGGTTTTTTCATGGGCAAAAATCTAGAACTTTCCAGTGCTCCCAAAACCGTTCTCTCCTCTTGATGATTCTTCGAGGGATTCGACTTCTTTTATCTTTGGCTGTGAGACTGGCTGGATAAGCATCTGCGCTATCCTCATGTTCTTCTCTATCCGAAAGTCCTCGTCTGACAGGTTTATCATGACTATCCCTATCTCTCCCCTGTAGCCTGAGTCGATGACTCCTGCAAGCGTGTGAAGGGAGTGTTTTGCTGCCATCCCACTCCTGTCCCATATGAGGCCTGCGTATCCTTCGGGGATAGCCATCTTCAGCCCCGTCTTTATGATCTTCTTCTCTCCTGCCTTTATCGTCGTGTTTTCTGATGACCTTAAGTCAAGTGCCGCATCATAGTCGTGGGCGAAGCTTGGCAGTTCTACTTCCTTGTCCATCCTTTTTATCTTAAGTTCCATTGTATCCTGACCAAAATCCAGGTTATATTTAAAGCTTTCATAGGGTTTTGATATTCTCACAAAGGTCAGCATCAATTTGCGAGGCTCTTCACATTTCTCATCGAAAGAGTTGAGGGGGACGCTTGCAAACAAGTTTGCAAGTCCGCCAAACTTGTTTGGCGATAATTCCAAAACAAAGTTTTGGAAACTCGTAAATCAAAGATTTACGATACCCCATCCGGGGCTTCAACGGTTGGAGTACGATCAGAAGTACAGCCGAGCCGATGCTGACCTTGGAATAACAGATCCTGATTAATCATATGATCTTATAACATCCATATCGATCTCTGCAAGGGAGCTTACAATCATATCTGCCCTCGACTGGTCCTGTGGAGGGTTGTTGGGATTGTGCACTGCTATGCATCTGCATCCTGCTTCTTTTGCTGAGATTATGCCTTTTTCTCCATCTTCAAGCACAAGGCACTCTTCTGGCCTGGTCCCCAGTTTTTTGGCTGCCTTTAGGTATATCTCAGGGGCTGGCTTTCCTTTGGTGACGTCGTCTCCTGATACTATCACGTCAAAATAGCTTTTGATATCAAGCTTTTCAAGCACGAGACTTATGTATTCCTTTACTGCAGAAGAAGCAAGGCCGATCTTCAGGTCGTTTTTCCTGAATAGGTCAAGCGACTTTTGAAGTCCTGGCATCGCCTTTAGGTCTTCTATTATCAGGTCCATGAAATGATCGTTCCTGCTCTTGACAAATTCCCCTATGTCAACTTTCATGTTAAGCACGTCTTTGTATACCTTAAGCACGTCTATGACTCTCATGCCAAGGACGCTGTCTGCTGTTTTCCTTGGGATGTCTTCAAACCTGTGCCCATATCTTTCTATCGTCTCTTTTGTTGCGCGCTCGCTTATCTCTTCTGAGTCTATCATGAGCCCGTCCATGTCATATATGATTGCCCTTATCATATGATCTAGTCTTTTTGAGAACTATTTAATATTTTTGCTGGTAGGCTGATAAAAAGTATCTAGTCACTTTCAAGTTGATTGTCTGTCTGTTTTTTCTCTTTTTGTTTTGGAAGAAAATTCTTTTCAGAAATAACGCTTCTCCCTATATTTTTTTCGAGATCTTCTCTGGTTCTTCTGGCAATGTTGCCTCCTTTATTTGCTGATTCTTTGCATCTGTCAAATCCTTCCGAGTTTGTTTCTCTCGTGATGTCTGTTGTGGCTTTTTCACCTATCATCGTAAGGATAAGCTCCCAATCAGTCATATGATCTCTTAAGTTCTGGTTTTTCTTTTTTAGCTGTTTAAATTCTTTGTATTCTCCAATCGTTTTGTCAAATGTCGCTTTTGATATCTCATTTGTCAGTATTGCAAATTCTTTCTCGGTCTTGATTTCCCTGTTTTTCCATTCGTCTGTCAGTTCTTGCCGTATTGCATTCCCCCTCAGCCTTTTGTCTATCCATCCTGAGGGGTATCCTTTAAGCTCATAGTACTTTTTTATCCTATCTTGGCCTATTTCAGGATTTTCAATCTCTTCTATCCTCTCATATCCCACTTGTGCAAGCCACTGCTTGAACGGCTCTGCTTTAGGAGAGGGTATTGATTGGACCAACCTGAATATATCTTTAGTATTTCCTACATCTGTAAGCCGAATTTTGCCGTCTGGTGCCAACATTTTCAAAGCGTGACAATTTGTCACGGTTTCATTTCCTTCTTCCTTAAGTCTTTGCTTTAGCTTTCTCCAATAAGCTGCAGGATTAACACTTCCAGTCAGAACAGCTACAATATCAATTACTGAAAAATACCATTCATCATTGTGCCATATTCTCCTTATTTTTTTGTCTTGGAACACGACAAGTTTGTTTTTTTCATCCATCTATCTTAGCAAAGCATCATTCTTTATATAATCTATGTTGGGTTGTCAAGTGTTTTCTTCGGATTATTTTCTTGATCATATTTTTTGTTAAATAGGTTAACAAATATACTTATTTAACTCTATTTTGTAATATATGCTAACAAATATAGTTTTTTAATCGTTTATAACGAAAAATGGAAACATTTATATATGCTAATGTTAGTTTATTTAACAATTCCCGGTTTGAAACTATATCCATGAGATTGAGAGCAGTTAGGCATTATCATTGCCTAACTCTTTTAGACGTGATTTAGCTTTCAGACTATCTAAACCTTTCCCGGTGTTTGATAGTTGAAAAGAAGCGACAAGAACAAGGCTGCTAAGTTAGCAGAGTACATTGAAACCTCTAAAAACTATAGGTCACTGATAGAGTCAGAGCTATCATCCGAGACTTCTGAAGCAAAAAAGCATATCCTCCTCTCACAGATCAAGTATTATGACGATTACATAAGCAATTCTCAGGCAAGGCTTGATGAGATGAATAAACGTATCGCTTCTTCTAAGAGCATCAGGCTTCCTTCGACATCCGGGAGATCGAAAAAAGAGAAGCTGCTTGAAAACATAGAGGCTGCAAGAAGGTACAAGTCGATAGTCGAAAACGACATGAATAACGCGGCATCAGAGTCAAAAAGGCAGCTGATGCTTGCGCAGATAAGGCACTATGAAGACTATATCTTCAGGTGCGAGACGCAGCTGCAGAAGATGAAAAGGCCGCAGGTCAGGCCAGCTTACGCTCATTTGTTTTTATTGTTAGGTATAGTTGTTTTTCTGGGACTAAGCCTCTATTTCTATGACAAACCGGGAATCACAGGGCTTAGCGTCTCAGAAAACACTATTACCTATTTTTTGAACCAGAGCTTCACGCATGATGATGCTTTTGTCATGGATCTTAACAGCAGTCCCGCGTCTCTTCTTCTTACCGGGAATTTTGTCGGAAACGGGACTGCTAAGGTCTATGCTATTATCGACGGAAAAAGCATGCTTGTAGCAGATTCTTCTCTTGCGAAAAAGAGCGCTGCAAACATGATTACAGGGATGGTCGTGGAAGAGACAGGCCAAAAATCTGTCTCTGTTCCGCCAGCTGAAACGCCAGATGACAATGTTTCTGAAAGTGACGGGACAAGCCTTATCTTAGAACAAAACACCACCCATACGGAGCCTTCAGACATCAGATGGATATCTGAAGGCTCTGTTTTTTATTCAGCCGGAAGCATAAGGATAAACCTTTCAGAGCATTTTTCAGGCGCAAACCTTACGTTTATCGCGACAACACCTGAAAACTGCACAGTGGATGTTAGCAGGGGCATGCTTTCTTTCTCTTCAGGGCGCAGCGGGGAATACGATCTGACAGTATTCGCATCAAATCTTGCGATGACAGTCTCCCAAGACATCAGAATCATCGTGAGCGGAAACGTTTCAGAAGAGGTGTCTGAACCAGCTGAAGAGGAGCCAGTCTTAAATGAGACTTTAGCTAAGGATCATGTGACTGATGAAAATGTTTCTGTTTCAGGCATCAACGATACTGTGGATGAGGATAACTTGACAGAGATCCCACAGGCTCCTGTCATAAACGTGACAGAAGCAAATGAGACGGGATATACCAACGATACTCCTGAGCCAGATGGGACTAAAATCATAAACGAGACAGAAGTCATAGAAAACGTGACACAGGAAGCGCCAAACGATACGACAGCAGAGCAAAGGATTGATTTCAAGTCGATGTGCATAGACTCCTGCATCATAATTACGAACTCGACTGACGTGACGATACTTGTTGAGGTTTCTGATGGCACGCTTAACATCGAGTCATTCCATTACACAGTAAGGGAGCTGGAAAAGGGCATTGTTGAGAATATGACAAACGTAAGCGTGCTCAACGTGACAAACATGACAACAAACGTCTCCAACATGACAAATATGTCCAATATGACAAACCTTACAAATCTGACAGCAGCTGTCTTTGCTCCTTCATCAAATATCACAGTGAACCACACAGCTGTCGTGATAGGCCAGCCTGTTGTCTGGAAGAAGAAGGCTCAGGTAAACGGAACTATTGCAGTTGTCAACATCAGCTCGTACGCGCAGGATGTTAGGATAAGCAAGATTGAAGGTGGCACAGCTGAAACAGTCTCAGACGATAATGTCAAGGTAAGGATCAAGGATGATGTGAAGGCTTATCCTGAATACAAGCAGGAAAAGGAAAAGCCTAAGAAAGGCGCTATGGCTGCAGCACAACCGGATGAGACTTATGAAGAGCTGATAATCAACGATTCTGCTGACTTTGTCGAAGTCGAGTACACGACGCCAGGTCCTGAAAAGTCAGAGAGCCAGGTTTCAGCCCATGAGAAGAGGATACAGGTAAGCTCGCCTGTCCATTATGAGAACATACTTGCTTACACAAGCATAACTCCTGAGGTGGAGGGTCCTGCTATAGGGCTTTATTGGGATAGGAACGGAACTCTTGAAAAGCTTGAAGTTACAAAGATAGATTCTGACGGCAATAACCTTATTGACAGGATCGAGTGGGTCATACCTCACCTTTCTACCCAGCATTTCATACTTGTCACAAACCAGACAACCCACTATAATTTCAGCTCAGGAACATTTGTCAGGACAAGGCCAAGCTATGACAACAAGAGCATAGTGCTTGAGGACGGAAACGATGAGTTTACAGTCCTTCTCATGCACATGGACGGGGCAGATGGAGGGACTACTTTTAGTGATGCTGCATATAGGCAAAGGCATGTTGTTACTGCAAATGGTGGTGCTAAGACTAACGTATCACAGAGCAGGTTTGGAGGAAGCAGCGCATATTTTGATGGAAACGGTGATTATTTGAGTTTGCCTGATAGTGATAATTGGTATCTCGGACATGATAATTTTACTATTGATTTTTGGTGGAAGGATGCAGGATCTGATGATATGGGGGGAATTGTTTCTTATGGCAGCACATCGCAGGCAGCAGATTCATTTTACATCATTTATATTGCAGGTGATAACACTCTGCGTTTTTTCGGAAGTACTGCAGGCCCTGCTTTTGATTTTGGAGGATACACATCTTTAGGGACTGTTTCAACAACACAATTTGTTCATTATGCTGTTGTAAGGAAGGGCAATAAGATTTATACTTTTAAGAATGGTGGGCTTGTGGCAACTTATACTGAAACTGGTGCCCCTTATGATCCTGCAGACAATCAGCAGTTTGTGATAGGTTCAAGGATGCAGTATTCTTATGATGTAAAAGGCCATCTTGACGAGTTCCGTATCTCAAAAGGCATCGCGCGCTGGACTGGTAACTTCACCCCGCCGAACAAGGCTTATTATGACCAGCTTAATGTTAGAGGAAACTACACGTCAAAGGTGTTCGGAGATGGAATTCCTCAGTCATGGTCAGGTCTTAGCTTGAACATATCTTATCTTAACGCTAGCAATGATAATGCTACAACATATCTTCTGCACATGGACGGTGCTGACGGCGGAACAACATTCACCGATTCTGGAGTAGGAGGATACAGCTGGACTGCAAAAGGCGGAGCTAAGACAAACCAGTCAAATGTCAAGTTCGGAAGCGCTGCAGATTATTTTGATGGAAGCGGTGACTTCCTAAAGGCAAACGATGTTGACGCTTTCACAAACACATTTACCATCGATATGTGGTTTAGGAAGAGAAGTGATACTGCTGCCTGGGCAGGCCTTGCAGGATCGCATAGGTTCAGCGCTACTAACGGATGGATGTTAAGTCTTTCAGGTACGACTGCTATAAGAGTTATATTTAGGGGGATTATGGGCAGCACAATCAACTCTTACACCACTCTAAATGACAACCAGTGGTATCACGTTGCTGTTGTTGCCAACGGAACATATGTGGGACTTTATATAAACGGTAGGAGGGAGGCGCAGGGGGCGATAGCAGGATCATATGCTTCTATCTCAAACACCACTACGATAGGCCTTTACCATTCCCTTTCAGGAGAAAACGTGCACTATTACTGGAAAGGCGACATTGATGAGGTAAGGATATCAAAAGGCATCGCGCGCTGGACTGCAAACTTTACCCCTCCAAACTGCGAGTATTATGATGCTTGCGGCCTTAAGGCAAAGACTCGTGTGAGTAATGACGCATCAAGCTGGACTGCTTGGAAGCTGTACACTTCAGGAGTCATCAATTCAAGCGTGGAGTACGTGCAGTATGCTCTTCTGTTTAACTCGTCTTCAAGCGTCGCTACACCTAAAGTCGAGTTTGCGAACCTGACATATTCCACATATGCTGCAACTGCTTTGGTTAGGCCAACAGATCTTTACTCAAGCATTAATTTCAGCAGCATAATCTTTAACTGCAGCGTGTCAGACCTTGGCGCAAGCGGAAACATCTCGCTTTGGACGGACTATAACGGCAGCTGGAGCATGATCGCAAACAAGAGCGTAACATCTGCTTTGCCTTATGCAAACTGGACAAGAAGCATATACTCTGATAACCCCTACTATACAGGTCATTTTATAGACAGAACATTTAAGTGGAACTGCCTTGCATACGACTCTGACAGTGTTGAGACATGGGGCAGCACAAATTACACCTTTTCTTCATGGAGCCTTGGCAATACTTCTGATAACGTCCAGGCTAATACATGGGACCTGTCTCTTAGCGCGAGAAAGCTTCCTGACAACACTGCAGCAGGATGGGCGAACATGAGCGGAAATGTGTTGCTGCTTCATATGGATGGGGGCGGGCCTTATTCTTGGCATGATGCAAGCGGGATGGGCAATGATGGTACTTCAGTTTCAGGAAGGAGCCCTTCTGTAGATGATGAAGGGAAGGTAGGGAACTCTGTGAAGTATGACGGAGTTGATGACCAGATCTATGTTGAGGGACCTTCACCAGCGCTTAAAAAGAACCAGAGTTATACTATAATGACCTGGGCCAAAAGGTTTGATACGACCGGAAGAGAAGATCTCATCTATAGTCATGGTTATGGGCACGGATATGAGATCCAGTTTGACAGTGTACCAGCTTTCACTTCTTATATCTGGAACGGAACATACCAGTCTGTATCAGATACGTCAAATCCCCAAGCGAATGTTTGGTATCATATTGCAACAACTTTCAATAATGTGACAGGAAACCTTTCGATCTATGTGAATGGAAGCTTAAAAAGCTCAAAGATCATCAAGAAAGCAGATTTTGGATCGACTGCAGTGTTCTACATCGGAGGAGGCATCGGCCTGCAATTTAACGGTAAGATGGACGAAGTAGCGATCTGGAACAGATCATTATCCTCTTTAGAAATAGCCCGCATATATAGCAACCAGAGCAATGGGTACTACCCTTCTGCAAGCTATGTCTCAAGGGTCTACACTGCTGGAACGTATAAGTCCTGGAATAATGTAAGCTTAGGCTGGAACTTTAACATGGATCTTGTAGGTGATGCTTTGCCTGATAACAAGCTTGATGAGGCCGCAACATCACAATACGGTGCAAACATGACGGGCAACATAATGCTTTTGCACTTAAATGACGGTAATGCTGCATCCAGCTTTGCAGACTCAAGTGGGAGCAGCAACACAGGTAGCTGCACGAGCTGTCCTGATTGGGTCAGTTCAAGCAAATTTGGAGGGGGGTATGACTTTAATGCAATTGATGATTATATCACAGTCGCTGATAGGACTACCCTTGATATGGATTATATCACTGTATCAGCATGGATAAAGCTTGATGCAGTCTCATACGGCACATTGATACAGAGGGATAGCGGTTATGCAGGGGATAGGTACTGGCTCTTTTATGCTACTTATGATACAGGTAAGAAGATCAAGTTTTATGTTTGGAACACCTCTGATAATAACATCCAGGTTTCTGGTACCTCAGTCCTGGAAAAAGACGTGTGGTATTATGTTACAGGAAGATATAACGGGACACACGTTAGCGTATTTGTCAATGGAAAAGAAGAAAATTCTGCTGCTCATCCGGGAACCATAAAAAAGGGGGATGAGCCAGTTATAGTCGGGATCCAGCATTATCAGGGAGCAGAGTATTATCCTTTTGATGGGACGATTGATGAAGTGTCACTTTGGAACAGGTCCTTGAGCTCATCTGAGATCATGGATGTTTACAAAAGAGGGGCTATCAGGTTGAATATCAGCGCAAGGACATCTGATGATTCCAGCAGCTGGACCTCCTGGAAGCCGATTAGCAATCCTTCTGGTCTAGTTAATGCAAGTGCAAAGTACCTGCAGTACAAGATGACACTTAACACCTCAAGCAAGAATGATACCCCTATTGTTAGCTGGGTGAATATAAGTTATGGCGCAACAAATATTCTCCCAACTATCACCCTGAACAGGCCTTCAAACATGAATTCCAGCATCAACTTCAGCCGTGTTGTTTTTGATTGCTCAGCGACTGATATTGAGAGCCTGAAAAACATCAGCTTGTGGGCTGATTATAACGGCAGCTGGAGGATGATCAACAAGACGACAGTTTCAGGAACTTCTGCTTCGATGATAAACGCAAGAAGCATATATTCTGATAATACTGACATTAGCAGCAGTTTTATGGACAGGTCGTTTAAGTGGGCTTGCCTTGTGTTTGACAGCGATGATAACGGTGTTTGGTCATCTAATTACACTTTTTCTTCATGGAGCTTAGGCAACAGGACCGGGAACATCTCCATAAATGCGTGGAACATCTCGCTGCAGAAGAACGCTAGCGGATATTATCGCAACACTTCTGCAGTTTATGTTTCACAGGTATATGGCACTGGAAAGGCCCAAAGCTGGAACAACATAAGCTTTGATCATGAAAATGCATGGCTTAATGACTCTGATGCTGAGGAAGATATAGACCCAAATATGATATGGTATCTAAAGTTGAATGATGGTGTTAGCGGAACTTCTCAGACTATAGATGATATTTCAGATAAGGATAATGATGGGACAACTGTAGGTAGTATTGACTGTACAGTTGATGGTCAGATGGGTACAGCATGCTCTTTTGGAGGTGTAAGTTATATACAGGGTACCAAAACTTCAGATTGGACATTAGGTACAAGTAGCTGGTCCATGAGTACATGGGTCAAATATGGTTCGTCTGCAAACACACAACATATCTTTTCAAATTGGCAATATTATTGGGATACTTCAGGATTAGTTATACGCATAAGCTCAGATAAGATTATTATTTATTGTTCTGATGGAGGGGCTTACGAAGCGGCTGACTGTTCGTCATCAGGATTAAGTTCAAATATGGATCTGATCAAGGGTGAATGGAATTATGTTGTATTAAGCAGAGAGGTAAATAACCTTACATTATATATCAATGGAAAAAAGGATAGCATGCTTAAGGATATGTCAAGCACAAATTTTGGTGTGCCTTATATGGGGCCAACTTTAGGGGTGAGCAGTTGGGGAGGGCCATATAATTACTATCTAAATGGGTCATTGGATCAGTTCATATTTTACAAAGGAAGCTATCCTAGTCTTGCTGAGATTGAAGAAAATTATAGAAGAGGGATTCTTAGGCTAAACGTCTCCACAAGGACTTCGGATGATGCTAGCAGCTGGAGCAGCTGGCGTACTGTCGGCAATCCTTCAGGCGTCATCGACCAATATGCCAAGTACTTCCAGTACAAGGCAACTCTTGGGACTTCTAACATAAATTATACTCCTTTCTTAAATGAGGTAAACATCTCCTACAGCGCGCTTGCAGATGGACAGCCTTGTACTCTTGGTTCTGACTGCCTAAGCGGCTACTGCGATAATGATGGTGTGGGAGAAGCTGATGACAACTGGTGTTTCACTCCTACAGATACCGTGCTTGACAGCCAGGATTCGATGTGCGAGTCGTCTGCTGGAGGGACAGTAAGCGACGCTTCTGATGAGAAAGAAAGGCTTAACTGTGACGGGACTGCAGGATACATCGATACTGACTGCGTCTATCATACTGACGGCGATGATGATGCTGACACATGCGCATGCCTTGATGATGCCACTACAGGCAGTCCTGACAAGGGCAAGGAGTTTGACATCGGAGGAGATATCGCAAGCTGCTGCGGCGATGATGCTAACGAGTTTGACCTTGAGGCAAACTACAGCATAACACTTACGGATTATGCAGGGCTTGGAGCAGCTGATGCGTGCTGCGACGCCAGGTGGGACTGCGTCGACTCATCAAGCAACTGCTACGCTAATTCATCATCAACTGTTGACATTGATTCTGACGGAGCAAATGATGTTTGCTGGGGCGGCCAGTGGCTTGACTGCATCAATAATTCTCAGTGCGGCGCAGGTCAGGTTTGCGTGGAGAATAACTGTACTACAAGAAGCCTCACTGTCACGCTTAACTTCCCTGTCGATCTCAACAGCTCAGTCAACTACAGCAGCATGACTGCCTTCAATTGCAGCGCCGAGTCAAACTATTTCCAGCTGAAAAACATCAGCTTGTGGGCTGATTATAACGGCAGCTGGAAGATGATAAGGACAGTCGTGTTTAACGGACTTGATAACTCGACAAATTTCACAAGGACAATATATCTTGATAATCCTGTCTATTCGATGAGTTTTGTAGATAAGGCTTTCGGGTGGAACTGCCTTGCTTACGACATCGGAGGAAACAGCTCGTGGGCTTCTCAGAACTACACCTTTTCAGGTTGGAGCCTTGGAAACAGGACTGGAAACGTGTCTATCAACAGGTGGAACATCTCTTCGCAGCTAGTTGGCGCTGCATATACGAACAAGACAGTTTTTGTCTCGAGACCTTACACTTTAGGGACGTTAAGGCTTTGGGCGAACGTAAGCTGGAACTACACAGGTTACCCTTATTATTCGGCTCCTGACTCGTACACCAAGTTCTTGCTTCACATGAACGGCTCAGACGGCGGCACTGCAACGACTGATGTCAGCGGAACAAGCAAGGTGATAAAGTTTGGCGGAGGCGCAAAGATAAACAGCTCGCAGAGCAAGTTTGGAGGGACAGCAGTATATCTTGACGGGGCAGGAGATTACATAAACACGTCTGACAGCGATGATTTTGATTTTGGCACAGGAGACTTCACGATAGAGGCATGGGTCAAGAACAACCAAAGCAACGAATATCCTACAATAATCGGAAGGCCAGGCACTTACGAATGGGGGGTATATCTTACTTTAGGAAGGGTATACCTTTATACCCCTACCCATTCTCTTACAGCAATTTCGGCAAAGAAAGTTAACAATGACGCTTGGCATCATTTTGCGATTGTCAGGTCAGGCGCAAGGCTTGAGATATACATAGATGGAAACCAGTCATATTCAGGGACCGGATGGAATGATGATCTGACATCTGCTGTCGCCGAATTAAGGGTAGGTTGGGATGGAGCAAATGTTGCGTATAAAGGATTTATTGATGAGCTCAGGATATCAAAAGGTGTTGCAAGGTACACGACTAACTTCACTGTCGCAACATCAGAGTTTAATACAGGTACGGGCTCTGTCCCTCTTAAGACAAGGACATCAAATGATGGCGATGTGTGGACTGCATGGAAAAGCGCGGACAACCAGCCTGGAACCATCAATTCCAGCGCATTATACTTCCAGTACATGGTGAACCTGACATCGGCAAATCCTTTGTTCACGCCTTTCTTGAGATCTGTCAACGTATCATACGCTGAAGGCAATTCTCCTCCTACAGTCACTCTTACCGCCCCCTCAAACATTAATTCAAGCATCAATTTCAGTGCTGTCCGATTCTCTTGCTCTGGAAATGATATTGACAGCAACCTTAAGAACATCTCGCTTTGGTCTGATCATAATGGCAGCTGGAGCATGATAAACTATACACTAATATCTGGGAGCTCAGGCTCGATAATAAACACCAGGAACTTATATGCTGATAATCCTGCTTTCAACCAGATGTTTATGGATAACACATTTAAGTGGGCCTGCCTTGTATTTGATGACAGGAACAATTCTGCGTGGTCATCTGATTACACTTTTTCTTCATGGAGTTTAGGTAACAGAACCGGGAACATCTCCATAAATGCGTGGAACATCTCGCTGCAGAAGAACAGTACTGGATATTACCATAACACTTCTGCAGTGTATGTTTCCCATGTATTCGGTGATGGAAATGTATATGCATGGTCAAACGTCACTTGGGAAGACACCTTTTTTAATCCTAATCCTGATAGCTATACTGTGCTTCTTCTGCACATGAACGGCACAGACGGAGGAAGCAGGACGACTGATGTAAGCGGCAAGTCGCATCCTATCTGGATGAACTATTCGAAGATAAACTCTTCCCAGTCAATGTTTGGCGGGACAAGCATATATATGGACGGGTCAGATGATAACCTTTCTGTTGACCACAGTCTTGACTTTAACCTAAGCAGCAGGAACTTTACCATAGATTTTTGGTTTAAGGATGCTGGGTCTGCGTCAGATGTCATCTTCTTGTATAAGGGTGCGGCAGGGTCTTATGGCTCTTATGCATTTTATATAGCTTCAAACGGGACACGAAACAAGATGAGCTTCTATGCAGGTTCTGAAGGAGGAAGCTATTGGGACTTGGCATCAGGCATAAAGATAGGGAACCTTTCCACGGAATGGACCCATTATGCTGTTGTAAGGCAGCAGAATAATTTTTATCTGTTTACGAATGGTGAGCTCACAAATTCATTTACGAGCACAAAATCCTTTAGGCAGGATACGCACAGGCTGACTCTTGGAGGCAGGTGGGGTGCAGGAGGCCCTACATTTAAGGGTCATGTTGATGAGCTTAGGATATCAAAAGACATCGCAAGATGGACCTCGTCTTTTACGCCTCCAGATGCTGAATACCACGGATTATCAACACCAGTAAATCTCAGCGTAAGGACTTCAAATGACGGTGAGGCCTGGACTGCATGGGATAATGTTGATAACCCTTCTGGCGCCATAGCCACATCTGTGTACTTGCAGTATCGTGCCAACCTGACTACAGATAGCATTGCTTCAACACCTTTCTTGAGGTGGGTCAACATGACATATTCTGCTGACACGCAAAAGCCGGTTTTCAGCGATCCTAAGAATGGTAGCGCAAACTTCTGGGGTTATTACAATTTCACTGCAAATATGACAATCTCAGATAATGGTTTGGTGGATCATTACATCTTTTCGACAAATGCTTCAGGTTCATGGGTCAACAGGTCTTATGAGGTAAATCTTGCGTCGATAAGGGCTAACATAAGCGAAAACATCACTGTGGGGGCATCAAGTACAGTTTGCTGGTATTTCTGGGCTAATGATACTGCAGGTAATTTCAACAGTTCAGACATGCATTGCTTCAATGTCACTAACAGCCCCCCAAGGATAGTTTTAGTCTCTCCGTCAAACCTTAATTCAAGCATTAACTTTTCTGCTGTCAGCTTTAACTGTTCTGTGTCTGACATAGACTCAAACCTCAAGAACGTAAGCTTGTGGGCTGATTATAACGGCAGCTGGAGAAGGATAAATGGCAGTGCAGTCTCAGGCTCTTTTGAATCACTCAAAAACACGAGGAACATCTACAATGACAGCAGGCTGTCAGGGCTTTTGATGGACAAGGGAGTTAAGTGGGCTTGTGTTGTTTATGACACTAATGGTCTAAGCGCATGGTCGGATAATTACACTTTTTCTTCATGGAGTTTAGGTAATAGGACCGGGAACATCTCCATCAACATGTGGAACATCTCGCTGCAGAAGAATGCCAGTGGTTATTACCACAATACTTCTGCAGTGTATGTTTCGCAGGTATATGGTTCTGGTGCAAGCAGGACCTGGAAGAACCTCACCTGGAACGGCACTATGGAAACTACAGGGACGCTTGACTCTTACACAAAACTTCTTTTGCATTTTAACGGCACGAACGGAGGACAAAACACTGCAGATGTTTCAGGTTACAGCCACGTAGATACATGGGCTAATGCAACGACGAAGATAAACTCAAGCATAA
Organism: Candidatus Woesearchaeota archaeon; assembly: GCA_046705145.1. GTDB lineage: Archaea > Nanobdellota > Nanobdellia > Woesearchaeales > JBJKQO01 > JBJKQO01. The sequence goes on along the minus strand of JBJKQO010000007.1, from coordinate 2,356 downwards.
GCAAGTACGGCGGGACAGGACTTTATGTCCAGAATGGATACCTGAGCTATATCTCATTTGCTGATAGTGATGACTGGGATTTTGGTTCAGGCGCTTTTACTGTTGATTTCTGGATCAATCCGACTGATGGTATCTCATGGCAGGCTATTATGGGTAATATCCACAATTCTCAGAATACAGGTTGGGGTGTGTGGATGGATCTTGATGAGAAGATAGGATTTTTCATAGACCAGGGTGTTGGGATCTGGGCAGGCGCGCACTCCCTGACCCCGGGGGTATGGCATCATGTTGCGGTTGTAAGGACAGGTACAGGTGAAAACCAGACTGAGATATATGTTGATGGTGAGCTTGATAATTCAGGACAGGTAGGGGCGATCCCTAACAGCGCAAATGTCTTGACTATCGGAAGAGGTTACAGCTATTGGGGCTCTTCAAGCCAGTATGAGTTTAAAGGAGCTCTTGATGAGGTAAGGATATCAAAAGGAATTGCCCGCTGGACAGCGCCTTTCACACCCCCCCATTGTGAGTACTATGGCGCATGCGGAAACATATCGGTCAAGGCAAGAACTTCTGATGACGCATCTTCATGGACAGGATGGGAGAGCTACAGTAACCCTTCAGGAGGTATCACTGAAAACGCTAAGTATCTGCAGTACCAGATAAATCTTACTTCATCAGCTACTGATTACTCCCCTGTTGTAAGCTGGGTCAACGTGAGCTACGGCCCAAGCAACACGAATCCGGCTGTCACGTTGAACAGGCCATCTGACCTTAACTCGACCATCAATTTCAGAAGCGTTCTGTTCAACTGTTCATCGACTGACCAGGAGAACCTTAAGAACATCTCGCTTTGGTCTGATTACAACGGAAGCTGGAGGGTGATAAACAGCTCGGCTATCTCTGGGACGTATGGTTCGATCCAAAACTCAAGGGACATATACGATGACAGCAGGATATCAGGTATGTTTATGGACAGGTCTTTCAAGTGGGCTTGCCTTGTTTTCGATACTGACGATAATAGTGTCTGGTCAAGTAGCAATTACACTTTCAGGTCTTGGGGTCTTGGCAATTTTTCATCTATGCTTGTCAACAGCAGTGGTTTTGTCAGGCTAAATGACAGTATGGACAACTACACCAAGCTTCTACTTCACTTTAATGGTATAAGTGGCGGAACATCAACAAAGGGAAGCAGCTGGCAAAATAAAGAGGTCACTTTCAACGGCGGCGCAAAGATAAACTCTTCTAAATACAAGTTTAACGCGACAAGCGTGTATTTTGACGGAAACGGAGATTATCTGAACCTTTCTAACTCTACTGATTGGGCTCTTGGCACAGGGGACTTCACTATAGACTTTTGGTATTATCCTGTATCCTACACCTTAAGCAACGGATACTATAGGGCTATCCTGAGCAGTTATGACGGCAGCAGCGGATTTTTGATTTCCCATAGGGACAACGGTAAGCTCAATTGGGCTTGGGCCAATATAGACACTAAGTCGACTATAGCAACAAACCAATGGTGGCACATAGCTTACGTAAGAAAAAACAGCATCATTTCAGTGTATGTAAATGGCAGGATGGAGAACAGCTCAACTTATACGGGTAATCTTAACGGAAAGATGCTTACTGTAGGGGTCAGGTCTGATTATCACACTTTAGGATACTTATACGGGCATTTAGATGAGCTAAGGATAGTAAAAGGAAAAGCGTTATGGTCTGGAAACTTTACCCCTCCTTCAAGGCAGTATCCTGTTTATGAGAGCGGAAACTATACTTCGAGGGCTTATACTACTGGAAGTTATCAGTCTTGGAATAACATAACCTGGAAAAATTTTACTCAAAAGAACACTTCTGTCTCACTTAAGATAAGGACTTCTGATACTGGGACATCATGGACTGCATGGAGCTCTGACCTGAGCAACCCTTCAGGGATTATCAATCAGAGCGCAAAATATTTCCAGTATAGGATCATCATGGAGACCAACAGGAGCAATATTACCCCTTCAATAAATTGGGTAAACCTAAGCTACAGCGTAAGCAACTCTAACCCTACTATTGTCCTGAACAGGCCATCTGACCTTAACTCGAGCATCAATTTCAGTAGCGTTGTTTTCAACTGTTCAGCAACTGATATTGAGAACTTAAAGAATATAAGCATCTGGTCTGATTACAACGGAAGCTGGAGGATGATCAACAGCACATCAATCAGCGGTACTTACGGTTCAATAGGTAACACCAGAAACATCTACGATGACAGTAGGATATCTAACTTGTTTATGGATAAGTCTTTCAAGTGGGCTTGTCTTGTTTTTGATAGTGATGATAATGGTGTTTGGTCTTCACAGAATTACACTTT
>JBJKQO010000006.1:0-16599 GCA_046705145.1 Candidatus Woesearchaeota archaeon | reverse complement strand
TACCTTATTTTAAATGTAGCCATAACCCAAACCTCACCTACAGCAGAGCTGTACCTAGTAGGATTGCTTTTTTTCATAAAAATCACCTCGAAAGTTTTATTAAGAATAAGAATATAGCTCCCGCTATACTCGAAAAAAATTGTTTTGAAGCCGATCATAGCGTTTCGACAGGTTGTCTCAGACGCTTAACGCTATACGAATAGTGTTCAAAGCGTAAACCAGATGCTTTTGGTCGGCTTCATTCACAATCAAAGAAAAAGAACTATATCATTCTTACGCCCCACCGGTGTGCTCCGCTACGCTACGCAACACCGGATGGAAAGCACAGCTTGTAACCACTATATAATACTATATATGCTATATAAATTGTGGGTGATATGCAAAAAAAAGAAAAAGCAAAAAACTCAGATTGCAATCATATTCCAGTTCTCAACACAGCAGACTTTTTGTGGCCGTCAAGACCTTCTATTCCTGCAAGCTCTGTTGCTGTTTCACAAAGCTTACTGCAAGCCTGCTTGCTTATCTTCTGGTATGTCAGTACCTTGACAAAATCCCTGACCGAAAGCCCGCCAGTGTAACGGGCTGCGCCATTTGTCGGAAGGGTGTGGTTTGTGCCGCTACAATAATCCCCAAAAACCTCTGCTGAATACCTCCCTACAAAAAGCGAGCCGTAATTTCTTAATTTCGCTATGATTCCTGACGCGTCACCTATCTGCAGCTCAAGGTGCTCAGGCGCCCGCCTGTTAGCGATCCTTATGGCCTCATCCAGATCATCTGCAACTACAAGCCATGATCCCTTCAATGATATCTCTGCTATCTTTCTTGTCCCAAGCATCTTGATCTGGGATCCTATCTCTTTTCTGACATCAAAAGCAAGCTTTCGTGATGTTGTTACAAGGTCTGCTCTTGCGCCCGTGTCGTGCTCAGCCTGGGCAAGCATGTCTGCTGCGATAAGCTTTGCATCTGCTGATCCGTCTGCGATAATCATTATCTCGCTTGGGCCTGCAAGAAAATCAATCCCTACAACACCATAGACCTCTTTTTTTGCTGCTGTAACATACTTGTTTCCAGGCCCCATAATCTTATCGACTTTAGGGACTGTTCTTGTTCCGTAAGCCATCGCAGCTATCGCCTGGACCCCCCCGATGCAAAATATCCTGTCTGCTCCCGCGATGTCTGCTGCAACGATCGTTGCAGGCTGGATCTTAGGAGAGCATAAGATGATCTCCTTTACGCCTGCAACCTTTGCAGGGATGACTGTCATCAAGGCAGATGATGGCAAAGGATATCTTCCTCCCGGAACATAACAGCCAACCCTTTCCAGAGGGATTATCTTTTGGCCGATTATCCCTCCATTTTTTCTTATCTTAAAAGGCTTAAACTGCTTAAGCTGCATCTCTGCAAAAAAAGAGATGTTTTTTGCCGCGTTCTTCAGCTCTAAAACTGTCTTCTTGCCAACCAAGGAATACGCTTTTTTTATGTCCTTTTTTGAAAGCTCAAACTCTCTAATCTTTAACCTGTCATACTTTTCAGTATATTTTCTGATAGCACTATCTCCTTTTGTCTTGACATCTGAAATTATCGATTTGACTTCGACAATATCCTCTGCTTCCTGGTACCTGAAAAAATCATCAGGTAACTTTTTTGATTCAACTATCCTCATGATGTTCACCTATCTTCTCCTTCTCGCAAGCTCGTTTCTTATCTCATCAGGCGTGATCCCTTTCTTTGCCATAAGGACCAAAAGGAAATACGAAAGATCCGCAATCTCCCAGACCAGGTTCTCTCTGTCCCTGTAGTCCAGCACCTCGCCTGATTCTTCCTTTATCTTCTCCTTTATCCATCTTTCCTTTAGTGATATCTTTGACGTGTATGAGCCTTCACGCGGGTTGTTCACCCTGTCAGCTATCACCTGATAGAGCAAGCTAAGGCTAAACTGCTTTTCGCCAAAGCACGAATAGCTTCCCATGTGGCAGCAGCTGCCTTTTTGCCTTACGGTGAAAAGGAGCGTGTCCCTGTCGCAGTCATACCTAACTTTTAACAGTTCCTGAAAGTTTCCTGAAGTTTCGCCTTTTGTCCAGATGATGTTTCTTGACCTGCTAAAATATGTTGCCTTCCCTGATGAAAAAGCCTTTTTTAGAGACTCTTTTGAAGAGTAGGCAAGCATAAGCACCTGGCCATTTTCCTCCTGCACGATAGTTGGTATCAGCCCTTGTCCTTTTCCAAAGTCAAGCAGCGACAAAAACGCATCTTCAAGCATGATCTTTCCTGTGTAAATTGACATCCCAAGCTGGCAGTTAAATCCTTTTGACTCAAGATATACAACCTCTGATGATTCCTTTATCCCTCCTGCGACAGTTATCTTGTTAGATGTCTTTTCCCGAAGCACTAACGCCCTGCCAGGATCAAATCCTTTCATCATCCCTTCATTATCAACATCAGTGAACAGGAATTCGCAACAGTATTTTTCAGTCTCGAAAATAACCTCTTCAGGAAGCTTTTTTGTGCTTCTTGTCCAGCCCTTGTCTGCCACAAATCCATCCTTAGTGTCGATAGCCACGATCACCCTTTCTTTTGGAAGCTGCCCTAAAAAATCAGGGTTTGCGCTTGTCCCTATGATTATCTTCTTTGCTCCTGCTGCAAGGATCTCCTGCGCTTTTTCTACAGTGCGTATGCCTCCTCCAACCCTGCAATCAGCGATCCTGCACAGCTCTTTTATCAGGTCAAGGTTATCTCCCTTGCCAAGAGCACTGTCAAGATCTATCACTGAAATGTCTCCATAAAGCGAAAATCTTCTTGCAAGCGAGAGCACATCATCCCTTTCAAGAACCTTTTCTTTTCCCTGCCTAAGCTGCACCGCTTTTCCCCCCATAAGGTCTATGCTTGGAATTATCATCTTCTTACCTCCACACCTTTTTCCTCAAGATATCCCTTAACATCTGCTATAGTGTATCTGCCATAGTGGAATATCGATGCTGCAAGCGCCGCATCTGCCTTCCCATCATTAAACGCATCATATATGCTGACAAGCGAACCTGCACCGCCTGACGCGATGACAGGTATGTTTACTGCCCCACATACATTTCTTGTCAGCTCGTTGTCATATCCATCACTTGTGCCGTCGCAATCGATCGAAGTGAGAAGTATCTCTCCTGCGCCAAGCCCCTCAGCATCTTTTGCCCACCCTATCACATCAACTCCTGTACTTTCCTTGCCTGCGCTTATCATAACTTCCCAACCTCTGCCATCATCTTTTCTTTTGGCATCTATCGCAACAACGATGCACTGGCTTCCGAATATATCTGAAGCCTGCTTCAAAAGCAAGGGGTCCCTGAAAGCTGCTGTGTTTATCGAAACCTTGTCAGCTCCTGCGTTAAGAAGAGCCCTTATGTCTTCTACACTGCTTATGCCTCCACCAACCGTAAACGGGATGAAAACATTTTTTGAGACATTCCTTACAAGAGATGCTACTGTCTTTCTCTTTTCAGATGATGCTGTTATGTCAAGGAATACAAGCTCATCAGCTCCAAGGTCGCTATACATCTTTGCGAGCAAAACAGGATCTCCTGCATCTTTTAGCGATGAAAAATTTGTCCCTTTGACCACCTTTCCGTCCATGACATCAAGGCATGGGATTATCCTTTTTGTCAGCATGATGCCCACCTCCTTAACATCTCAAGGCCTTCTTTGCCGCTCTTCTCAGGGTGAAACTGGAATGCAGTTATGTTTTTGAAGCTTACAGCGCAGCAAAACGCGCCGTAATAATCCGACAATCCTGAAATTATGCTCTTGTCTTTAGGGACAACATAGTAAGAGTTCACAAAATACAAAAATCCTGGATCTGAGGGAAGTATCGAATAATCGTTTTTGCACGGTATCACCTTGTTCCATCCAACCTGTGGGACCTTGCCATTCCTAAATCTTACGACCTCTCCCTTGAAGATGCCAAGGCCTCTTACTCCTGGGCTTTCCTCGCTTTTCTCAAAAAGCACCTGTTGGCCAAGGCAGATCCCAAGAAAAGGCTTGCCTTGTGATACTACCTCCTTGATAGGCTCCTCAAGACCCTTGTCTCTTATGCTTTCCATCATGAAGCCAAATGATCCGACACCGGGAAGTATTATCTTTTCTGCAGCTAGTATCTCCCCTGGTGAGCTTATCACTTCTGACTCAAATCCAAGATAGTCAAGCGCGTTTTTCACGCTTGCTATGTTTCCTGCGCCGTAGTCGATTATCGAGATCATCTTACACCACCTTTTCTTCTGTACACAAAACAACTCCAGAAGAAGCCATTATCACAAAATCGCTTTCCCTTATCCTGTCATATACCTGCAGGCCGTATCTTCCTAGGGAAGCGCCGGTATAAACTATATCTATTATCAGGTCTGCTATCCCTTCAGAGCAGCTTACCTCGACGCAGCCCTTTACATAGATCCTTTTGAAAGAATATCCTTTTTTCTCAAGGAGAGACAGATAAGATTCTGCTATCTCCTTGTATTTTGAGGATATGCAGACAGTAAGCTCTTTTGGCAGGCTTTCAAAAGATTTATCCTTTGATCCTATCAGGCAAAGAGTAGGCTTTCCGAACACTGCAGAATCATCATCCCATCTTATCTTCTTCAGGATTATAGAGTTAGATGCTGCGCCGCCTTTCTTTCTTGCAAGGCAATACTCGATGTAGAGGTCCTCGCCTGTCAGGCCTATCGCGTCCTGCCCCTTTCCTGAAAACTCTTCCACCCAAAAAGGCACGTCTTCTCCTCTTGCTTCTATAATCCTTGTCCTGCTGATGTCAAGATTCTCTTCAAGAAAACGCAGTGATATCTCTCTGTACTTCCTAAGCCCTGAATTCTTCGGGACAACAATGAATACAACCAGCACTCCTTTGTGCCTTAGCCTCCGAAACGATCGATTTTGTTGTTTTAGCCTTCTCCATCTGTATCACGTCAATGTTTATCCTCTTTGATATGTTATGAGATATAGGTAGGCCGACCAAGTATAATATATTTTACCCGCAATAGTGCGGTATGTGTCAAAAGCCCATCTCAAGAAACGTTCCTCGTAATATCAGGCATGACCTTTTTCTCGGCCTTCCTGAGGTGCTCCCTGTAGGTTGAAAGCGAAAGCTTTGACATCCTGGCAAGATCCCTGAGCTCGACCTTTCTGGGATAGTCATAGTATCCTTCTTTGCATGCAAGCTCAAGCGCTGCTTTCTGGGAAGCAGAAAGAGAAGGCATCACGTGAGGAAAATATATATCAGTAAGTTTTGTCTTGTGGATCTTTTCGACCCTGAAATCCTCAAGTCCGAAGATGTCCTTTTTCATGTTTGATATGAAGCCTGTCAAAAATTCCTTCTGCCATGAGGCGATCTCCCAGTGCTCATAGCCCTTGGTGTCTATGACAAGAGGCTTCAGAAAAAATATCCTCTTATGATAATGCGTAGTAGGAACTTTCTCATCAGCATCCATGGCTGTCAGATGAAAAAGAGTGTTTCCCTCAAACTCGAGCCTGACAGTCCTCTTGTCTTTTTTCAGGTCAGAAACAAATCCTTCTATGTCTTTTTGCGCACCTGAAAGTACATGAAAATATGAGTGGTACTGCTTGCCTTTTTCTTCAATTATGTCAAGAGGAAATCCTGTGGCTGTGACATTATACTTCCTGCACCTGCTGCCTATCACGCAGTCATGCTTCCATACAAGCTTTGCAACCCACATCAAAGACAAACCTCCTTACTTTTTCTCATCTTCTTCATGGACTCCTCTTTCCTTAAGGTGCTCAGATACCCTCTTATGAAGGCTTCTGACAAATTCTTCTTCCTTATCCCCCTCATCATCAAGGACTTGCTCCTCTTGCTGATCTTCAGATGATATAGTTTCTTCTTCTTTTTTTGCATCGTCTTGCTGTTTCTTTTCCCTTGATCTTCTGAGGGAATGTTTCTTTTCAGCCTTTTTTTCCTGCGGCTCAGGCTCAAACGCAGGCGCGCTGTCATCATCTTTCTTTTCAGGATATATCCCAAGCGTGCTTCTTGCACGCCTTATATGCCTCCTCGCATGCCTTGTCTTGATGCCTTGTTTTGCAAGCTCGGCGCTTATCATCTCATCCTCATGCCCCATCCTGACAAGAAGCTCTGCTACCTCCTTTGCCCTCTCATCCTTGAACCTCTTTATGTGCTTTTTCACATGGCTTCTCTTCATGCCATGCTTGGCAAGCTCATTGTGTATGTGCTCGTCAGGATGGCCTTTTTTCAGAAGAGAGGGTATTATCTCTTCAGCCTTCCTTATAAGATGCTTCTTCTTCAGGTCCTTAATCAGATGCGGGACCCTACTGCTTTTCCAACCATGGGCCTTTAGGTCCTTATGGATATCTTTCTCATGGTGCCCTACTGAAAGCCTCTTGTTGATGTAATGCTCAAGCTCATGGACCTTTTCCTGAAAGTCCTTGCTCTCGACAGCATAAGAGATGACCATAGTCAAAAACAAGATAAGAGCTACAACCAAACTTACTCCTATTATCATGATACGGATATCAGGCATCTTAAACTTTCGGCCTGACCTGCTCTCATCTGCTGCGCTGGTAACATTATCTGCAGTCGCGTTGCTTTCAGGCGTCTCTGGTGATACTGATAGGTTATCCTGCTGCAGCTGCCCTACTGAAGAAGCATCGCCCTTATCAGCACTTGCTTCTTTTTTCTCAGCGGTTATCGCAAAGAACGAAAATCCTGGTGTCTTTGCAGTATAATAATAGGCATCGTCTGACTCGCGGACATAGCTTGTCTCAAGCTGCTGCCATGTGCCTCTAAGCCTTCTCATAACGACATCCCCCTTGGAGAATCCGTTCTGGCTCAGCCATGACCTGTTTACCTTAAAGTCGATATTTGCATCTGATATCCCTTCAGCATCAAGGTTCTCATGATCTATCTTGACATAGCCATAAGCCCCAGGAATCGCTGAATCCGGATCAGGAAGAGACGATCCGCTTACAGATTCGACAGATATCGAGACTGCCTTCATAGAAGATAAAGCATCAAACCTAATCTTTGTGATTGGGATGTCCCTTTTAGCGACAGGCAGCTCTATCTCTGACCCTTGAGCGATCTCGCTATAGTATCTTGATTCTTTTGATGTAGCAGGAGCAACACTTCCTCCCCCTCCTCCGCCACCGCCGCCAGAAGATGAAGATGTTGTCACTGCTGTTCCGCCTGCGCATGTGCAGGAAGAATCATAAGTTGAGCCTGTGTATCCTGTTCTCGTGCATGATGCTCCAGGATAGACTGCTGCGTTCCTGTCATCACAATCATTTCCCTGGTGGCCTGTCGCCTTAACGCCGTCACTGTCATTGTCACGGGTAGACCTGACAGTTATGTTATTCGAAAGCGTGAAGTTCATACCATCAGTAACATTAAACCTTATGTAGCTTATGCCGCTCCAGTTAAGCAATGGAGTGATGTTGACCGTGCCCCTTGTATTGTTTATCGAATAGGTTAGGTTTGTGCAGTTTTTTGCTGAATAAGATACCGAATCTCCATCAGGATCAGAAAAATAATAAGAAAGGTTAAGGACTGTGGAAGAGTTCTGGTATATTGTGATATTAGGTATGTTAGACGAAAGGGAAGGCTTCCTGTTCGTGTCAGAAACATTAAGCACCCATGAATGATATGACGATATATAAGAGTCATTTACTATAACGCTCACATTGTATATACCTGACCTTGTATAGCTTCCTGTGAAAGTGTAGCTTGCGGAAGATGAGACGCTTGTTCCGTTAAGAGTCCATCTGAGAGTGCAGCTGTCAGAATCAGAGTAGCTTATGTTAAACACCTGGGAGTTTGGCTCTGATATGTTCACCCTCAACGCAGAAGGATAAGATGAAGTGATGTTTGGGGCGGAATTGTTTATCACGACAGAAGACGAAACAACCCTTGTACCGTTGAGATCACCATCATTGGGGATGATAGAACAGTTCCATGAGCTGTTTATCGTCGTGTTTCCATGAAGAAGCGTCATGGAATTAAAGCCCATCCACTCGCTTCCGTTATACCAGTCATAAAAGAAGATTATGGAATCATTGTCAAAATCAGATGTAGACCCGTTCAAGCAGGTAAGATCAGTATTATTTCCAGGGCTTGAAGGAGATATGTTTGCAAAAGATACGTTTGGGGCAAGGTTCGTGTTGTTGACAAAAAGCACCCATGAATGCATCGTGCTGGCATAGCCGTCAGATACGAAAACAGTTATGTTGTAATATCCTGAAGAGGCATAGCTTCCTGAAAAGTTCCACTCATCTGCTGACACTCCGTACCTTTTCAGCGTGCCGTTCTGGTACCAAGTGTAGTTAAGCGTGTCGTTATTTATGTCGACAGCAGATATGTTAAAGGTTGTGCTGTTGGGCTCTGTTATGTTCACCCTCGCAGCATCCTGGTAAAATGAAGTTATGTTTGGAGCTGTATTGTCATGGCTGTAGACAAGAGAGTATTCCTGGTAAGGCTGAGGCACAGAAGTGCCGTTTACAGATACGTTCCACGTCCCATTGATAGGATTAATGACATATACCTGCTCAATGTTATTTATGTTATCAGTCGAGTTTCTCGCAGCGCTGTCCGAAGGATGATAAGGATCCAGCTTCCAGGGGTGATACCTAGTCCCGTTAGGCGCGACAACAACAAGGTCAAGATTGTTCACAAGCTCCCTTGCAGCCCCTACATCCCCTGCATAGTCGTCCCATGCAAGAGTGACCTTAAACCATGAATGGTTGGTACCTACATAAACCTGATAGGTATCCTTCTCAGCGTTTGCGCTGATGTTAGACTGCCTTATAAGATTGTTCCTGGCATCATCACGGATAAGCTGCACTGCCTTTGTCGCATTCACAAGGCCCCAGCCATAGGTGAAGTCAGGGCCTGTATTACCAAGGTCTCTTGCAGTGTGCGCAAGTATCGCCTTATCAGTCGAAGGCAGCTGGTCAACACCGCTGTTGTTCTGCCTGTAAGCCTGATGGAGCAAAGCGACGATCCCAGAAACTGCAGGAGCTGCCATCGATGTCCCACAAGAGCCGCTGTATGAGTTGCCCGTGACAGTTGACCATATCGTCTTTGAAGGATTATTGTCATTTCTGCTTGGCTCATCTTCGCATCCAGGAGCTACAACATCAGGCTTGATCCTTCCATCATCAGTAGGCCCCCTGCTGCTGTAACCATCTATCGCAAAATCATCAGAATCTACAGATCCCACTGAGATCGTGTTCTTTGCAGTTCCGCCCGGACCGCACGAAGTGTTATAATTAGGACCGTTGTTTCCTGCTGAAAATATGACACTTACCTTACCTGTCGAGTTTTCTCCCCTGACAACCTTGTCATAAAGCCTGGACCACGCATCATAAGAACCGTTATAGCAGGCAGTCCATCCCCATGAGTTCTGCGAAAGGACAGAACCATTTCTCACAGCATACCTTGTCTCAGAATACAGCTCGCCACCATAATCCGGCCACTCATAAGTCCTAAGTGTAGAGTTAGGAGCCATGCCCCTATATACATAGTTGCTGTTAGCTCCGCTTCCGATCATTGTTCCCGCAACATGTGTCGAATGGTCACCTTCAGAACAGGAAACGCAATAGCATCCCTGGCATGAGCCTGAAGAATCACCTCTTGTAACCCTTCCTGAAAGGTCTCCATGAGTGCGCTCAGCCCATGTCGAATCCCACTCAGCGACAACAACTCCTGTCCCGTTAAGGCTGAAAGGATAAGCCTGCACGACCCTCACTCCTGTAGCTTTCCTCGTGCCGTTGTTCATCTCAGATTTCCCCTTAAACGCTATCTCCACCCATTTTATCTCGTCTTCAGAAAGCAAGGAATCGATATCATCAATTTCCGCAGAGACTATCCACCCATTAAGATCCTTCCTGTCCACATCTGCATATCCTGAAATCACAGACTCGCAAGCTTCATCAGGAACATCTTCAAAGCATGCGACAAAAAATGAAGCAGTACACCTTTCTGTCTCGCAGCCTGAAATGACCTGCTCAAAAAGAGAAGGGTCATGCTTGTCCTGCGGCTGAAGACTGCTGACAAAAGTGATCATGCTTTCAGAATAATCCGAGACAGACCTGCTGTCAACAGATGCAAGCCATGCATCCTCAGGTATGTATGATAAGAGGGATATCCCCCCTTCTGCAAGCAGCCGTTTCTCTTCAGGCGAAGGGATGTGATCAAGCTGTATCACCGCATGAACCTTATCTTTCTGCGAAAAATCAAGCTCTGACCTGATTTTCATCTCTTCAGAAACAAAAGCTGACCTATATCCTGCCTGCCCTTCAGGCTCTGCATTCATCGTCCTTGACTTGAGAAAAATGCCTTTTTTCACTGCGCTTTTAGCAGCGCCATTTTCTGCCATAGCAGCATCTACCAAGAACATGACCAGTACGACTACCAAAACCACCGATATTATCCTATACCTTTTCATTCTATGATCGCAACGCAGTTATTGTTCACGCAGGAACATCTTCCCTTTCCGCAGTCCATCGTGCCCATGACACAGTCCATCGTGCACTTGACCATGTTACAGTCAGGCGCATGATCCGTGTCAACACATGAGTCAGGATGGCAGCAGGATGCAGGCACGCACTCAGGATCGCTCTCGCAAGGATAACCTTCACCGTTTCCCGCACCGATTTCCTGCACACCATTTTCATCAGGTATGCTGTCTCCTGGCACGCTTTTCTCACAGCCGGAGAAAAAAAGGACAGGCAAAGACAGCAAGGTCAAGACTAAGACAGCAAAAAAAAGAGGCCTTGACCGCAGGCTGGATAAAGACCCCATATCATCACCTTGCCCAGATGATAGTATCATCCTCAGAATCAGGGATGATGGAGCTGCCGATCCCCATACCCATCGAAAATGACATCCTGTCAAGCGCAACAGAAAATATGTCAAGGATCGACTGTTTTCTCTTGTACTCTACAAGCTGCACAGGCTCGCCTATCTGCTTCTCAACATAGGAAGTGACCTCGTCTATGCCGCCTATCTCATCAATAAGGCCAAGCTCCTTTGCCCTCTCGCCAAGCATTATCTCAGCTGACCAAAGCTCATCGATATCCCCTATGCCCCTGCTCTCTTTTATGTGCTCTACAAAATAATTATGGATCACGTGAAGCTCGTCAAGAAGCTTTGCTTCCTCATCAGGATACATCTCCCGAAAAGGAGTTCCCATGTCCTTGTACTTTCCGGAGACAAGCCGCCTATAGGTTATGTTGTACTTTTTCATGACGCCTTCAAGACCTATGCTTGCAGATGTCACTCCGATCGAACCTGTCACAGACATCCTGTTAGCAACGATGTGATCGCATGATGCAGCTATCCAGTAAGCGCCTGAAGCGCCTGCTTCCCTTATCCATGCAACAGTTGTCTTGTTAAGCTTCTCGATCTCGTGAGCTATCTCATCAGATGCGACAGCAGACCCCCCTCCAGAGTTTATCTTAAATATCACTGCCTTGATAGAAGGATTGTCCGCTGCTTTTCTAATCAGCCTGACTGTCTCAGTAGATGATGTTCCTGAAGAGCCGTATATCCCTGAAGAGCCTCCGTCAGCAGTTATCACACCATCTATAGATATGACTGCAACGTTTCCTATCTCAAAGTCTTCCTCCCCTGAAAAAAGGGCCATCACCCCCGCGATCATGAGCGCCATGAAAAAAAGGAAGATGCAAAACAATGATATGAATATCCACTTCCCGGCATTTGCCTTATTGTCTTTTGCCAGCAACAAGATCACCTCCCACCTCGTCTACAACTATCGTCCTTGAAACGTATTCTGAAAACCTCTGCCTCTTAGGGTTTGTCAGCATGTATACAGGATCAACTACCCAAAGCAGGGATAAAGGGAACAAAGGAAATAGGAAAAGGCTCCTGACAGCATAACGCCAGTATCTCTTCTCAGCAAGCGGCTCTACCTTAAGCCTGAGAAGAAGCTTTCCTATCGTCGCGCCGTACCTGTACTCAAGCACAGAGAAATAAAGGAAAGCTATCAGCGCAGCAAAAAACATGGTATAGCTTATCAGCGAAAGCTGATGCTTTGAAAGGCCGGAAAACACGTTGAAAAGCTCAAAAGTCTTTGAAGGATCAGAAAACTGAGGGATCGCTGAAACGATAACGTTCCTGAAAGGAGAGATCAGGATGTTGACCAAAAAAAGGTCCACTAAAAAAGCGAGCAGCCTCTTGAAAGTGGGAGCGCTTGTCAAGTTCTCCACAACCACAGCCTTTTTTGCTGCCTTAGTGCCTGTTTTAACATTCCCCTTTTTCATAAGCTATGCTCAGGACTAACCACTATAAAAAGGTTTAGGTTTGGAAGGCACTGTTGAAATTCTCAGCTGTCGCTTCGGGTAGCATCAGGCTCGCTTGTGGTTCTCACACTTTATTGGCTGACTCCCCCGGATGGGGCCTCCCCCTAGTCAGCCTGAATATAATCCGTAAAAAAGCTCGCAAAATTGATGCTACCTATAATTTCAACAGTGCTAACAATAACCTCCACCCAAACAAAAGATTTATTAGTAGGTAAGGTTAAAAAATGATAATATGGCATGGAGCTTGAAAAAAGGGGACCTAAAAAAGACAAAAAGACAGGTAAGGCAGCTTGAGAAGGGTCAGGAAAGGATGCAAAGAGACATCCTTCGCAAGATAAACAAGTCTGATTCCATATTTCTGGTAGTATACAACAAGATGGGATTCTTCCAGGGAAAGACAAAGATAGAGAGAAGCGAACTGGGATCCATGATAAGGCAGCACGCAAGGATAAAAAGGCTGCTAAAAAAGTCAGGCGAGAACATAGAAAACATGATAGACAAGGCAAGGGAGCTTGAGTCCCTGCTCTTAAAAGTATCAGAAGCATCCGGCGACGGAAGATACAGGTACCTGTCTGAAGACCAAAAGAAGATCGCAGGATATTCTGAGACTGTCAAGAAGTTCATAGTAGATGCAGCAGAGATGTCAGGACATTTCCATGACACCATGAAAGACAAGAAGGAAGAGAAAGGAAACAGGAAGCAAGACCTGATCCTTGAGATAAAACAGCAGGAGATAAAAGCGATGAACCTCATGCTTACAGAGATAAAAGACAACATGGAACACATACACTCCGTACAAAAAGAGATAAGCAAGCTGACAACGGACTACTACAGCAAGCCTGAACTGTGAGAAAATATTTCTAAGTAAAGCCAACCGAGGGCATCTCCGCACTAAAGTACGGATCTTTGCCATCTCGGTTGGCATACTCAAAAGTTCGCTCTAAAGAGAGGGGCTTTAGACCCACAAACTTTTGAGTAAAATAAAAGATCTAAAAACTGGCCTCAGCCCGCCCATCCAGCCTTTTTTGCCTACGGCAAAAAACCCTGGGACAACGCAAATCTACGATTTGCGGAAAAAAAGAAAGGAAGTAGTTTTAATTTATTGAGTTTAACACCACTTTTATGACAAAGAGAATGCTAATATAAAACAAAGGCCTCAGCCCGCCCGTCTCCTGCCACACTTGCGCATGACACAGTTACTTTAGCGGTATCATCATCGGCCAAGACATACTAATCAACTGAGTTATATAAATGTTGAGGGAAATGCTTGCAATATGGATGTTAAATTCAATTCTCAAAGAATTAATAATCAGGGGCTGGCGAACCCTGCAATAGTTCTTTCAAATGGATTATTCTTGTCCTGAATGGTATCCCATTATGTTTGTCTGCTGGAAACAATCTTTGGTACACAATCTCACTTATTTTTTGTGCTTCGGGACTTTCCTTTTGAACAAAATAATTATTTTCTTTTGCAACTGCAATATACTTATCTATAGCCTCCTTAAATTCTGGTAAAATATCCCTAACTGTAAACAAGGTTTGGAAATCATCTCTGTCTTGCTCGTCCATCTCCCTTTCTAATTCTTCAAAATCAATCGAATCATAATGATCTTGAATCTCATGATATTTATCCATAATCGCTTCAACATATCCTTTCCTCTCAGATTCAGTTTTTCTCTCTTTTGATATTAACTTCACACAAGAATCGATTCCCTTAATTAAATTTCCAAATCCGAAATCATACTTCTCCATAAGTTTGATTTTGCGTTCTAGTTCCATAGTAGGTTAGAATAGGTTTTGATTTATAAATTTTTATATATTTAACTACTAATTAGTTAATAAAAAAGGATAAAAAATATTAAAATAAAAAAAATCAGGAAGCTTCGTTTGCTTCCACTATCCTTCCAGGCATAGGCCTCTTCACGGTTATAGGGATCACCCCTGCATCAAACTCCTTCTTGGCTATCTCAAGAGGGTTGTATTTCATCCTCTTAAGGTCGTCCTCGCTAAGCTTGATAAGGATAGGCGCTCCCTGGGATATCTGAAGAGCCCTTGAGCCGATTATCCTCGCCTTCTCGTATTTTGTGTATTTTTCGCTTTCCATACCCTATCACCCCAGATATTTCCTGAGCTCTTTTGCCTTAGCAGAGGCAATGTCAATTATCATCGATATCTCTTCAACAGTAAGGCCCATCGAGCCTCCCTTCTGAAGCGCGCAGATCCTGCCTGCTTTTGTCGTGACGACAGTAAGCCTTGCATCAACAAGCTTCTCCTCCTCATGAGTAGGATCGACTATAAAATGCTTACCTACCCTTGAGACTGTGACTCCCAAAGGCTCCTCCAGGATCGGCAGCCCGTTTTCTGTCCTGTGCTTGTAGTCGACAGCGCCGTTCTCGTCAAGCGACGGAAACCTCGCATCCTTGATAGCAAGTATCGCAGCAAGACTGGCAGCATCAAAGAGGTTGCCGTCACAATTTATAGGGCATATGTCAACAAGAACTGCCCACACCTTCTCTCCGGAAGCGACGCAAAGCTTCTTCAGGTCCATAGCATGTGATTCCCTTATGCCCCTGTCAGTGACCCTTGCAAGCTCGATAGAGTGGATGTCAGGAGGTCCTGCCTCAAACTCAGGATGAGCCATAGGCAAAAGCTCTGAATTGACCATCAGCATCCCCTCATCAGGCCTGTCAGGGAAAGGCTTTTCCATGCCCATCTTCACTCCTGCAATGACTTCTGAATCTCCTATCTTGACCCTTGCAGATCCCTCAGCAGTGCTTATTATCCCTGTCTCAACTTCTATCTTCCTGTACTCGTCGCTTTTCCTTCCGTCAAAGCGTATCCCCTTCTCAAGGAAGTTAAGGATATGCGATCTTAAGTCCTGGTTCATTGTACATCACCATATTTCTCTTTAAGCGCCTTCTTCTGGACCTCGTTTATCTGTTTCAAAACCTTCTTTGAAAGCTCAAGAGCTTCCATAAGCTTTGACTTATCGATGACCCCATCCATCTGAAGAAGCGTTATCTCCTCAGTAGAAGGTATCATCGCAACAGGTATGTCCGCAACCTCTGCATCATAAGCTTCCTCATAGTAGTCAAGGTCAGCGACTATCTGATCATCTACCTTTCCTACAGCGACTGCAGCGACAAGATCCTTCATAGGGATCCCTGCATCAGCAAGAGCTATAGATGCAGCAGTTATTCCCGCACACCTTGAGCCCGCATCTGTCTGTGGAAGCTCGATGAAAACATCAATAACAGTTCCAGGAACTGCAGTCAGGTCAACGACAGGAAGTATCGCGTTTTCAGTGACCATAGATATCTCCTTAGCACGCCTGTTCGCTCCTGGCCTGACTCTCTCGCCCATGCCTGAAAAAGGCATCATGTTGTAATTGCACCTCAAAAGGCCCTTTGTTGGGTCCTGCTTGAACTTAGGATAAAGGTCCCTTGGCCCGTACACTGTTGCATACGCCTCGGTGTTCCCTATCTTAAAATAAGCTGAACCATCAGCGTTCTTGATGACCCCAGCCCTTGCTATTATAGGCCTAAGCTCGTCAAATTTTCTCTTGTCTTTCCTTTCTTTGTAAGCCATAATAATCACCCTTGAACATCGCTGCTTTCGATGTCTGTCTCAATCTTCTTCCCGGTAGCCTTCTCTAAAAAGTCCTTGACTTTCTCAGTAAGGCCGCTTATGTGGGATTCCCTCTCTATAAGGTCTATCGCCCTCTCAACAATTATCTCCATGTCAGGCTCGCCTGAGATCCAGACCCATCCGTTCTGCCCGACAGTTATCTTTGTTGAAGTGGCATTCTTTATCATAGAGACCATCGAACCCTTCTTGCCTATAACTCTTGGCACCTTGTAAGGGTTGATCGAGATAATCCTTCCCCCATGAAGCTTCCTAAGCCCCTGGCCCTTCATGCTTATGTCGATCAGGTTCTGGCTTGTGACGTTCGTGATCTTTGTCACGATGAAATCACCAACATTGTAATAGTTCGTCAGGTCAGCGCCCCTCTCGATATATTCTGTCGTTGCATCCTTCAGAGGAAGCATGGCGGTGTAAGCGCAGTTTGTCTCAACCCTCCATCCTGCCATGAGTATCTCAGATACCCTGCACACTATAGTGTCATCCTTCTTCGGAAGGTATTTTCCTGAAAGAGGTATTATCCTTACCACTTTCTTGTCCACATTGACAAGCCCAAGCCTTGAGGCCATTATCTTGTCATCTTTCCTGTATGTCCCAAATCCTGGCAAAAATCCCATCCCTTCTGCGATAGGT
>JBJKQO010000005.1:0-45877 GCA_046705145.1 Candidatus Woesearchaeota archaeon | reverse complement strand
CCTGCTTTTCAGGAGGTTTTGACTGCCAGTGATTTTGCTCGCGCTATCAATTCTGGACAGATTTCTGTAAGGGAGGCTTATGAGCAGTTTTGGAGCTATGAAGAAGATTCTGAGTTGTGGGGGATGGAAGGCAGGTCATTGCTTCCGGATTGGAGAAACATAATTTATTTTATTGCAAATATGCTTGAAGAAGAGAAATTTAAGGAAGTATGGACTGTACTCACTGAAAATCATTTTAAGTTTCAAGCTAGGGATAGAATTATTTATGCTAACACTATACCTTCCAATCAAAGGAGATATATTGGGGACAATGATCAATCTGAAAGATACCTCCCTTTCAAAGCAGATTTTGATTTTGCGAATGGATTGGTCAGATCAAATAGAAAACAGGATTCTGGGCAGGTCAGTGAGCCCGAAAAACATTATCAAACAGAAGAAATACTTCGAAGACAAAAGGAATATGCGCGAAAATCCATAATCAACACAATTAAACACTTAAAAGAACAATATTGGTGTAAAGTAACAGTTCCTGAGGATGACCCTATTGCTTGGCTAAAAGCATACTTTATGCAGCCCCACCCGAATCTGGATGAACGTATGAGGGGAGATAAGAAGAGAGCGATGGATAATCTGGTAGAGATTAAATCACCAGATCTTATTGAATTATATAAGTTCCTTCTTAAAGAATGTTCCGTTGATGGTGTCTTTGAGAAAGCAGTAGATGCTTTATATGATCAATTGGGAGATGGCGCAGTTGATATTCTGAATGAACATATGCAGAGTTCGTATTTTCATGGAGATACTATTATGCGAAATGCCGTGCTGAAAGTCTTAGCAAAAATTGGAAGTATTAGTTCATTGAAGTACATGGTTGAATGTATTAAGCGTGGGCAAGGAGGTTCCCTCGATGGTTATTTATACCGTGTCCCTGTGTTTGTTAGTATTGGCGGAGAAGAGACCGAGAAAGCACTTATCAACTACCTTAAGGAAAAAGACAGTCCAGATAAACTAACAGCATTTGATGCTTTGGGAACGATGAAAAGCAAAGCAGCGGTCCCGATATGCATTGAGTATCTAAATGAAGATAGTACTTGGCATAGCCGCTATTCTAGCGGACTTGCACTTTCTACTTTGGCGAGTATCAGTTCGACTGAGGCTGTTGAAGCTATTCGACTTTATTCTCAGCGAAAAAATGCATTCCATAGGTTTAAAGCTAACCACCATCTTCGAGATCTTGGAGAGGATAGTGTAGATGTAATTGTGCAGGATGCAATATATCATTTTATTGAAAAAAATCATGATTATAGTAGAAAATATAGGGACAAATGTATAACCGATATTAGATCAATAGGTATCGAGGTTGCAGGGCAACATCTTTTGGATTATCTGGATTTTGATGCTCCAGCAAGAACAGCAGTTCTAGAGATCTTGGCAGAAATCGCTCCACGTTGTGCTGTCCAAAAGATGATCTCTTATATAGGAAATGAAGAAAATCCGGACCATTCAATGGCCCTATCAATACTTGGTGCTTGTAAAGATATATCAGCAGTTCCAGCATTAATAAAATATATAGGGAATGAAGAAAATCCGGACCGTTCAAAGGCAGTGTCAGTACTCGGTTATTTTAAAGATAAATCAGCAGTTCCAGCTTTAATGAAATATTCAGAATCAGGGATGGATGAAGACCTTAGTGCTATCGATGCGTTGGGTAATATAGGGGGGATTGAAGTTATGAGATACCTAAAACTTGCTTTCTCAAACTATAAGGGGAACAAAAGCGAGGTTTTTATTTATGCTATTGCGCAATCAATGACTGAGGAGACATTCCAATACTTGATTAAGATCGCACAGGACAATGAAAACCCATCTCAGGAATATGCACTTCATGCCCTTATAAGATTTAAGGATTCAAGAACAATCCCACTTTTTGCAAGTCAGTTAAGTAAAAAGATGAGATGTGTTAGTGATTTGGTTCAAGTAGCAGGTAAAGAAGCAATCCCTTTCTTGATTGATTTTATCCAAAGGAAAGGTATCACATGGAATACTGATGCAATCAAATCTATTATATCTCTTGATCAGGAAATTGCAACTAGTTTATTAATGGAAAAATATGGTGAGTTCCATGATGATAAGGCAGGCCATTTAGTATACATAGTCAATGATCTGGATGAAAAATATAGGCAGCCATTACTACAAAAGATGTTTAACACAGGCGGGCCAAGGCTCAAATATGAGGCAGCATCAGGGCTAGCATTGTTAGGGGATCGTACTTCAATTAAGTTTCTTTTCGGAGAGGGTGGAAAATCTGGAACGAGGCATAATGAACGGATAGACCTGCTGAAAGAAGTTCATGATGCTTTGAAACCACAAGGCTATGTCGCTCCTGAGAGGTTGGCTGCTTGAAGATACCTATTAATGCAAAATATTGTAAGCTAAGAGGTTGTTGATGGATATATGCAATATTAAGAATATTGAACAAGATTATATATTACTGAAGCATTACAGAAAAGGTTGAGACCATGTCAGTTGATGAATTACTGCCGGAAATAAGCCCTATTTTTAGGAAAACAAGCCAAGGCTTTGCCTTTACTACTCAGGTCTTTCGCGAAGTATTAGCCGCTAAACATCTCGCAAATAATGTTAATTCTGGAGATATTCCAATCCCGGATCTTGTTGATGGGCTGGAACACCAGCAATTCTCCCGTCTTCCTTTATGGGAGATTGATGCAATTGTTGGTCTTCTGTTTGAATTGTTGAATCAAACAAAGAAAGATGGACTTATCAAGCATATAGGTTTGCACGATCCCCACTATGTTGAGTTTTGTGGGGTCTTGGATTCGGGTGAGCTAAAAGAAATTGTGCGCTGCGGTTGCAAAAGCAACTTTTCAACCCATTATTCTCTTAGGGATTACGTGAACGCCAGAGGTCAACATATCACTCAGGAAGGGTTTGGCGTTCTTATCAGGCATCGCGACAATATGGTTTTAGAGCCAGTCATGCGTGCGATGGCTAGATTTAAGCAATTTCACCCATATCTTATGCACTTGGTTGAAAAAGGAAGGTATAGCATGCCTGTAATGTATGAAGCTATAAAAGTGCTTGGTGCAGTAGGGCAAGGTGTTGAGATCATAAGGCAATATGCATCTGAAGGATGGGCAAGTGCTGTTGCAGCGCTTTGGGAGATGGGAGAAGACTCGCCAAACCTTGATAAGGTAGTGAGCACGAGATATGAAGCCGGGGCGGTTATTGTTGGACTTGATGCGATAAGGCGCTCAAACAGGTTTCATCCGGCAGTATATCAGGTAGTCGATTATGATGATCTGCCTCTTTCAGGGGTTGAAGACGAAGATTGGGATCATGATTGGGAGTCAAGGCATGTTGGCGTATCCCTTGTTGCGCTTGAAGTTCTCTGTCATTTTAAGCAGTATGATAGGGTTGTGCAAAAAATTACCGAAAAACCATTCTATCTTTCTCACTTGGGAGCAAATCTTGATCCGGCTTCTGCAAAAGGGTTGCTTTTATCTTTGGAAAAAAATGGGTTAGATGCATTATCAGACTCAGCTTTCGGAGTGCAGGGCGTTGCTTTGCTTGCCAAAAGAGCTGAAGAAAAAGACCCTAAAAAAGTCTATGAAGATAGGTCTTGGCCGCATTTTTATAACTGATGAATCTTTATTTTGAAGGAATTAGAGCCTATAACGCCATCCTGAGCTCTATCAGGTCAAGGATGACCTCATTGATCTGTAGGATCCCTCCAATTATTAACAGTTCCTCTTTTGTCAGTTCGTTTAAATCTTTGAAAAGCTCGTACCTTATCTTATCTCTTCTTTGAAAAAGGGGGGATGATTTTTCTATGTTGAAATTGTAGAAAAACTCATAATATCCCTTGACTATCTCATAGGTCTCTTTTATAGCCTTTATGGACCTTTTGCTTAGCTTAAATTCATACTTCTGCATGTCTCGTGATGCATTCTTGACGAAGTTTTCGATCCTTCCTAGATACTCGATCACTGAGAACATGATAGCTGTCTTTTTAGGCTCGTTGTGGCCGAACTTGTTAAGCAGCCTGTGCGCATAATTGATGAACTTCTTTATGTTGAAATGGTGATGTTCGATTGAGGCAAGCTTATTCTTGTCGTTGTTCTCGACTGCGATGATAAACTCTTCTATCTCCTCATTTAGCAGCCTAAACACCCTTCTCATCACATTGTCAAATTCCTCATGTGACTCGTTTGATAGCTTTTTTATGTGAAAAGTGTTCCCTTTTGAGCTTACTATCTCTGCGCCTATGCATCTTCCAACGACATTATGTATTATTTCTGATATGCTTACCTCTTTCTGATGCCTGTAATGGGTTGTCGTCGGCTTGTCAGAGGTTATCCTTATCGAATCATATCCGTACCTGTAAGCGCCTTGTATTGAGATAAGGGCAGATGACCTGTCAAGCTTGCTTATGTCTATTGAGACAGATTCTTCCTTTGGGACTACGTTTTTGTTAGTTATTATGAGGTTGCTTCCTTTCTCCTCTACGTCCACCTCGTCACCTGGCTTTATCCCTGCTGTCTCAGCCCATCTCTTGGGAAGTGTCAGTGTCAGGGTGTCGTGGCCTTGCTTGATGACTTTTCGTTTCATCCATATAAGGAGATCATATAAATATATAAATTTTACGGAAAATATTGTAATCTTCTTTTATATATTCATTATGCTTAGAATATATTTCTTATTGAAAACTAATATATTTATGGTTGTCATACTAATATTCATGGCAGAAACACAGAACTTCCCGGGGCAAAGGGAGATGCTTTTTCTCCTAAGATACGCAAGACAGAACAATATAGTAACAGATGGCTCAAGAAAAGGAAGCTCAAGATATCTGGCGCTTCTTGACCCACAAGACCCGCAGAGCTTGGGTTGTATCGTCGACATGACAGTCCTAAAAGAGGGCAACCATGGTTCTATGCATCCTGTGACCCAATTCGTAAGATTTAGGAGCCATTATTTCCGAAGCCATGATTTTCGTGATATCGCAGCAAGGCTTTTCTTTCAGGGAGTATGCAATGTGGACCATCCTTGCCTGCAGGTTTATGCAGAGGATCTTCACGTAAACTCAGACCACCAGCAGCACAGCGAGTGCGTGAGGCTTGGCAGGGCAGGAGGGGTTTTATCTCTTGAAAATGGGCTAATAGGCATGAGGGGCATCCAGAGAGGTTATAGGCTTGATTTTTATCCGTCTCAGACACTTGGCCTTTGGAACGCTTTAGGAGAGTTTCATACAGCTGAGATAAACGAAGCCATTTATTCATTCCAAAAAGGAAGATGATCAAAAACATCCGGAGGAGGATAGAGATGGGAACAGAAAATAACAGCTTGTTAAGTGTTTTGCTTTCAGGAGAGATGTCAGGATTCCTGCAAAGCGTAAATGATGCTAACCACAGGATCGATACTGAATCAGGCGGTCTGCCTTGTACTGTTTCAATGAGCATACTGCCTGATGTGGCAAGCCAGCTGTTCCTCTTGGGATACCAGCATGATTACTATCTTTGTTCAGAGACTCCTCCTGGCTCTGAATATTATGGTGTGATGGCATTTGATTTTCTTCCGGTACTTGACGCGCTCAGAAAAGGAGAATCTGTTGATTTTACCTTAAGGGGCATAAGGCTTTCAACAAGAGAAGATGAAGAGCAGTCTTTTGAGACAGGAGACATAAAGGGGAGGATAGGTCTTGACGGTGTGCTTCTTGACCCTTTTGATATAGGTTTTACGCCAAATCAGTCTTACGCAAGGGAGTTTGGAAATACGCCTCAGGAGTTTTATGCCAGGATGAGAGATCAGGCAAAGACAGTTGATTATATGCATCAGGCAGCCTGCATACTTGCTCTTATTCACAGCACAAAAGGAGTCCCAAGGATCGAGATAGAAGGCGCTGGGGAGCTTAGTGAAGAAGCAAAAAGTGTTCTAGGACAAGGAAATGGTTTCAAGCGTGCAGTGCATGTCAGCAGGAAGGACTTAGGCGATGTCGGGGAGATAGGAACAAGATATGAGACACACTATGCTGTACTGTCAAGGCAAGACCTGGAGCAGCTTGCGGTATGCGCGATAATAGGGGGGCTGTCAAGAGAGCAGGTTTACGGCACAGTTGTAGGGGCAGAGCGCTTTGTCTCGCCTGAAGTGGACCACAGGTATCTTGGAAAGCTAAACGGATCAAGAGATTATCTTGGGCCAGGACCTTCTAATGTCAGGCTTACTCTTGATAGATACGGCCCAAGGATGAATATTAGTTAATAAGGAGGGAAGAACAAAAGATGATCAAGAAAAACGACAAGGTGATAATCAGCCAGCTAAGAAAGGATGCAAGGACATCTCTTTCAGGGCTTGCATCTGAGTTTATGATCCCTGCATCTACTGTTTATGACAGGACCAACACGCATGAGAAGAAGACCATAAAGAAGTACACTGCGCTTCTTGATTATCCCAGCCTCGGATATCATGCGAGGATGTTTGTCGCGCTGAAGCTTTGTGACATAAGGCAGAAGCATGATTTTTTGGATTTTCTTAAGGCAAACACGAAGATAAACTCGATCTACCATATCAACTTCGGGTTTCATTTTCTTGTCGACGCGGTATTCAGGA
Source organism: Candidatus Woesearchaeota archaeon (assembly GCA_046705145.1). GTDB lineage: Archaea > Nanobdellota > Nanobdellia > Woesearchaeales > JBJKQO01 > JBJKQO01. The sequence goes on along the minus strand of JBJKQO010000005.1, from coordinate 39,250 downwards.
ATACTGCTGAGGCTGAAGGCTTCCTCAACCATCTTGAAGAGAGCTATTCTCTTGAGCAAAAGCACATATTCAACATAGTGGAAGAGATACAGTCTGAGAACTTCTTGACCAGGCCTGAACATTTTGATTGATAGTATTAAACTTACAACAACCCTATTTAGCACAACATTTAAATAATATGTTCTCTGGAACAGTATCAATAAGCATTTCAGAGGTGTAGTCTATGAAACTTGGAGAAAAGGAAATAAAAGATTATTGGGCTATCGTGAAGATACCTACGTTCATCATCATCGGATGGTACGTGGTAGGCCTTATATTCAGCGCTGTTGCATACCAGATATACCAGTCGGTTTTCCAGGGTATTGCAGGCTGGCTTATACTTGTCGCATATTTTGGGTTTATCGGCTGGGTATCTGTCAAGGAGCATAAGCTTAAGCCTTCTCAGGCAGGGTGGGCTGGAGCAGTAGGCGGAATCGTCATAGGATTTGTCGGCGGAATATTTAGCATACTGACCTATTTCCTTCTGCCTTCAGTGATAGACCAAGCAGTCATGCAGGCTGTGGCTAAAGGCGCTCCTGAAGCGACAGTAAGGTCTATGATGTCGATAACAATATATTTTGGGGTCATCATAGCTCCTGTGATAAATGGGCTTGTAGGATGGGTCTTGTCTGCGATCACAGGCCTTGTTGCAAAGAAGATCAAGTAAGTCAGTTGAGGAAGTCTATCTCTACCTCAAACTGGTCATAGGTAGGGTATTCTTCAACTATTGCAGCCTTATGATTTATCTTTGCTGCAATCTTTTTTATTATCTCTTTTGAAGTAAGGATCCTCAGCTTTGTTTCATCTATCTCTATCATCTCTGGGGGTATCTTATGTTCTCTTATCATCGTTTCTCTCATGCTTTTGAGTCCTGAAATTATCTTGTCTTTTTCTTTTCTGCCGATTGATGCTATCACGTTCTGGTATGAGAAAGATGGCACAAGATTCTCATGATATACTGCTCCCCTTATCAGCGTGCCTTCTTTTGTGAGGGTATCATAAGGCTTCTTTATGTTTTTGGCCCGAAGCATTATCCTTTTTCTCAGCTGCACGTTGTCCTTTAGCCTTGTAGTGCAGTAGTGCGCTTTCACTTTTTTCTTCTCAAGGTATCTTAGAAGGGAGATCGCAAGGGCTTCGCTTCCACTAACACCATAGGATATGCTGTCTCTTGCGATAAATCTCCTTTTTTCGAATTCTCCTGCATTCGTGGAAGATATCTCAAGCTCATTCAGATTGACGAAGTCAACGCAGCCTGATGCAAAGTCCAAAAGTTCTTTTGTCTCTTTTTCCTTGCCTGGTATGACTGGTATCTCGATCCCGACATCCCAATCAAGCTCTTTTGCAAGCTTAAGCTTTTCCCAGTGCTTTTTTGAGTCAAGCGAAGGATGGAACCTTATCTCATCAAGTCCTGCGTCATGAAGCTTATTTAGCTTTTCTTTTGTGACAAGATCCAAAGGAAGATAGATGTGGATGTGAAAATCATCGCCAAACTCTTTTTTTAAAAGCTTGATAGCTTCGATAGTCCTTTCAAGCTTTACAAGCGGGTCGCCTCCTGTTATCCCTGCACCTTTTGCGCTGCACTTCTTTGCTTCTTTTATTATTTCTTTCAGGTCGTATACTGGCATCTCGTTTGCGTATATGACATCCTTGTCTTTCTTTTGCTCTGAAAGAGGACAGAAGAAGCACCTGCATGAGCAGAGCCCAGTGATGAATAACACAAGCTTTCGTCCCTGGACGCAAAGGGAGCAGCCCTTCGGGATGGACCCGTTTGAGTATGAATCAAATTTAGTCTTTTGCATTAATCTTGGGTAGAAGGTTTCAGGTATTTAAATGCAGGGGTTTTTAGTTTTCCTTTTTTTTCATTTCCCCAGTTCCGCAGCCCGTTTTGCTGCTGCTCCGACAGTATCTTTTATTATCTTGTTAAAATCTGTCCTTTCAAGGACTTTTAAACCTTCTATTGTGGAACCTGAGGGGCTGCTGACCATATCGATTATCATCTGAGGGGTCATATCTTTTTGCTTCATGAGCTTTGCAGTACCAAAAACAGTCTGGACTGCGAGTTTTGCTGAATCATCATACGACAGCCCTTGTTTGACTCCTGCATCAATCATTCCCTTGATGAAATATGCAACAAAAGCAGGGCCTGCTCCGCTAAGCGCAGTTACTGCATCAATGCTGGACTCTTCGATAAGTAATGCTTTTCCTGAGGGTTCAAGAAGATCAGATACAATGGCAATATCCTCTTTGTTCAAGGAATCGCTGGTAGAATACCCTGCAGCCATCTCTCCGACAATACAGGCAATATTTGGCATGACTCTTACTATCTTCTTTTTTCCGATTATGCTTTCAATCGAACTGATGCTTACACCTGCAGCTATTGATATGATTATGTGTTCATTTATATTGCCCTTGATCTCGTATAAGACTTCTTTCATATCTTTTGGTTTTACACATAAGAACAAAATCTCTGATTTATTAAGGACTTCTGAATTGTCTTTTGCAACATTGATCCCTATTTTTTCTTTCATATACCTTTTTCTTGCATCAGTTCTTGAGCTTCCGATGATGCTTTTGGCACTGCCAGCTTTTTGTATGCCCAATATGATAGCCTCTGCCATCTTTCCTGTTCCGATGAATCCTATATTATATTTCATTTTTATACCACTCCTTCTCTGATATTAAGTATCTCGGTAGGATTAACCATTAAAATTTCTTTAGGATAATAAAGTTTTGCATTGCTAATGTCTGGTAGTATAGGTCGTATCCTAACCCACTAGACACCCGCACCCAATAACTATATAAAAGGCGTATTTCTTCCGGGATTGTATGAAGAATATTATCATCAAGGGTGCGAGGGAGCATAATCTTAAAAACATAGATCTTGAGCTTCCAAGGGATAGATTGATAGTGATAACAGGCCTTAGCGGAAGCGGTAAGTCCACTCTTGCATTTGACACGATATATGCGGAAGGCCAAAGAAGATATGTTGAATCGCTTTCAGCATATGCAAGGCAGTTCTTAGGGCTGATGAACAAGCCTGATGTAGACTCTATCGAAGGGCTTAGCCCTGCAATCTCGATCGAGCAGAAGACCACAAGCAAGAACCCGAGAAGCACTGTTGGAACTGTTACAGAGATATATGATCATCTTAGGCTTTTGTTTGCAAGGATAGGGACCCCATTTTGCCCTGTCCATAACATCAGGATCGAGGCGCAGTCTCCTGAAAGGATAGCTCAAAGGATTGAAGAAGACCTAAAAGGCGAGATAACAGTGCTTGCGCCGATAGTGACGCAGAAGAAAGGAACATATGAGAAGCTGATCTCAGACCTAGGAAAAGAAGGCTACACAAGGGCAAGGGTCAACAAGAAGATAATACGGACAGATGAGAAAGTGACGCTTGACCGCTACAAGAAGCATGACATTGAGATAGTGGTTGACAGGATAGATTCAAAAGAGCATGCAAGGCTTGTTGAAGCTGTTGAGAATGCTATAATAAGGTCTGAAGGCATAATAATAGTCATTGACAAAGATGGAAATGAGCATTTCTACTCGTCAAAGCTCACCTGCCCAAAGTGCGGGATAGCGTTTGAGGAGCTTCAGCCAAGGATGTTTTCATTTAACAGCCCTTTTGGAGCCTGCGAGACCTGCTCTGGTCTTGGGATAAAGATGGAATTTGACCCTGACCTTATAATACCTGATAAGGAGCTGTCGATTGCAGATGGAGCTATCGCGCTTTACAGGAACGCGATCGACGGATGGCGCGGGCAGTACGTGGGCGCTGTCGCCAAGCATTTTGGATTTAGCGTGTTTACCAAGATAAAGGACCTGACAAAAAAGCAGTATGACATACTTATGAACGGCTCTGATGAAAGGATAAGGTTTAACATGAAGATGAAAAACGGCGAGGCAAACTGGTCTCATGTGGGAGAATGGGAAGGACTCATCCCTCAATCTGAGAGGCTTTACCAGCAGACAGAATCAGACTACAGGAGAAGGGAGCTTGAGAAGTTCATGAGGATACTTCCCTGCCCTTCATGTAAGGGAAAAAGGCTCAAGGAAAAGGTCCTTGCAGTCAAGATAGCCGGAAGATCCATAGTTGACATAACTGACATGTCGATAACAGAAGCATCAGAGTTCTTTAGTGACCTTAAGATATCGGAGAGGAAAAAGGAGATAGCAAAGCAGGTCCTAAAAGAGATAAGGGAAAGATTGTCTTTTCTTGAAAAGGTCGGGCTTTCATATCTCACTCTTTCAAGAAGCGCAGGAACCCTGTCTGGTGGAGAAGCGCAAAGGATAAGGCTTGCTACGCAGATAGGATCAAACCTGATGGGAGTACTTTACATACTTGACGAGCCTTCTATCGGGCTTCACCAGCGCGACAACCAGAAGCTTATAGACACGCTTTGCCGCTTGCGCGATATAGGGAACACGCTTATCGTAGTTGAGCATGATGAGGACACGATAAGAAAAGCAGACTTTGTAGTTGATATAGGTCCTGGAGCAGGGATTAACGGCGGAAAAGTTGTCGCTATCGGAACTCCTGAGCAGATTGAGAGAAATCCTGGTTCCTTGACAGGGATGTACCTTAGCGGAAAGAAAAAGATAGCCGTGCCTGATAAGAGGAATCTGCCTTCAGGCTGCATAAGGATGATAGGTTGCTCTGAAAACAACCTGAAGAACATCGACGTTGAGATCCCTTTGGGAGTGTTCTGCGCAGTCACTGGAGTGTCTGGCTCAGGAAAGTCAACACTTGTCTATGAGATACTTTATAAGGCTATGATGAAAAAGCTTCATGGCTCAAAGGAATCACCAGGAAAGCACAAGGCTATAGAGTTTGACAAGGAGATAGACAAGGTTATAGTGATAGACCAGTCCCCTATAGGAAAGACTCCAAGGAGCAACCCTTCAACATACACGAAGCTTTTTGATGACATAAGGAACCTTTTTGCTGAGACAAAAGAGGCAAAGCTTAGGGGCTATAAGTCAGGAAGGTTTTCCTTTAATGTCAAGGGCGGCAGGTGCGAGGCGTGCCAGGGTGATGGTGTCATAAAGATCGAGATGAACTTCCTTCCTGATGTATATGTTGACTGTGAAGAGTGCAAGGGCAAGAGATATAATCGCGAGACCCTTGAGGTGAGATACAAGGGAAAATCCATAGCAGACGTTCTTTTTATGAGCGTTGATGAGGCGTATGAGCTTTTTGAGAACATACCTTCTATAAGGAACAAGCTTGAGACATTAAGGAGGGTCGGTCTTGGCTACATTAAGCTTGGGCAGTCATCAACGACTCTCAGCGGGGGGGAGGCGCAGAGGATAAAGCTTACAAGGGAGCTATCAAAAAAAGCTACAGGAAAGACCTTGTATCTTCTTGACGAGCCGACAACAGGGCTTCATTTTGATGACGTAAAGAAGCTGATAAAGGTGCTAAGCGACCTTGTCCGGATGGGCAACAGCGTTGTTGTGATAGAGCACAACCTTGACATAATAAAATCAGCTGACTACTTGATTGATATCGGCCCTCATGGCGGAGACAAGGGAGGAGAGATAGTTGCAAAAGGAACTCCTGAAGAGGTGGCGAAAAACAAGAAAAGCTTTACTGGAGAGTTTTTGAAAGGCGTAATATCAAGATGATCGACCTAAAAATATTTCCAAACAGCCCAGGATGTTATCTGTTCAAGGATTCTTCTGCAAAGATAATCTATATAGGGAAAGCTAAAGACCTGAAAAAAAGGGTGTCAAGCTACTTTTCAAAAAAAGTCCATGACGTCAAGACAAAGGCGCTTGTGGAAAAAATTTCATCTGCTGATTTTATCGTGACAGGGACAGAGGTTGAAGCGCTGATCCTTGAGAGCAACCTTATCAAGAAGCACAAGCCAAAATACAATATTGACCTAAAGGACTCAAAAAAGTATGCTTACATAACCCTCACAAAAGAGGAATATCCAAGGCTTATGATCCTTAGGGACACAAGGTTACAGTCTCCTGAAAAAGGAGAGCTTTTCGGGCCTTTTGTTTCAGGTGAAGCAAGAGACATGATCCTTGAGTTCTTGAGGAGGACTTTTCATGTCAGGACATGCAAGAAGATGCCTAAAAAATCATGCCTCAGGTACCATATCGGGCTTTGCCTTGCTCCATGCGAGTCAAGGATATCAAAAGAGGATTACCTAAAAGACATAGGGTCTGTGAGGCTGATACTTAAAGGGAAGACAAAAGAGCTTTCAACAAGGCTTGAGAAAGAGATGAAGTCTGCTGCACAGAAGAATGATTTTGAGAAAGCGCTTTTCCTGAGGGACCAGATATCATCTTTGGAGTACCTCTCTGAAAAGCAAAACATGCAGAGGCAAAAGGAGTATGATGAAGACATAATAGGATATTCCATCAGGGAAGGCAAGGTATACCTTATGCTGTTTAAGATATACAAGGGAACCCTTGAAGGGCGTGAAGAGTACGTTTTTGAAGATTATTCTGGATTCCTAAGCCAGTTTGTGACACAGTACTATTCTGATGGAAAGGTGCCAAAGGAGATAATTCTGCCAGAGGAGATAGATCCGTCCATAGCAGGATTCCTGTCTGAAAGAAGGGGGTCAGCAGTCAGGATTGTTGTGCCTAAGGCAGGAGAGAAGAAACAGCTATTGGAACTTGTCTTAAAGAACATCGAATCTGTATTTTTTGCAGGAGAAAAAGACATGTTAGAGCTGAAGAAGCTTCTGAAGCTTGATACCCTCCCTGACACGATTGAGTGTTTTGACATATCCCACCTGTCAGGTACCATGACAGTAGCATCTATGGTGAGGTTTAAGGGAGGCATCCCTGACAAGCAGAACTACCGCAGGTTCAGGATCAGGACAGTCGAAGGGATAGATGATTTCTCTTCGATAGCAGAAGTTGTCAGGAGAAGATACCAGAGGCTAATTTCTGAAAAGAAGGATTTTCCTGACCTGATAATAATTGACGGAGGCAAGGGACAGCTTTCTTCTGCAGTCTCTGAGCTTTCAAAGCTTGGCATAAGGATACCTGTGATCTCGATCGCAAAAAGGTTTGAGGAGATACATTTTCCAGGGCTTAGGTTTCCTATCAGGCCTGACAGGAGATCAGATGCTCTCAAGCTCATCCAGAGGATAAGGGATGAGGCGCACAGGTTTGCGATAACGTACCACAAGCTTTTAAGACGCAAGAAACTCACTGAAAAAGGCTAGATCATTAGATCATGTATCATATAAATACAATATTAAATATATTCCCAATCTTATTATAGTAATACGGACTACTAAACGTATGGGCAAGTTGATCGGGATATCCACAGCAATGATCCATAATTGGTTAGGATTTAATGGTGCGCATGTTGAGTCCTTGCAGCCTTTGGATCTGGCTGCAATTGAGCTGAATTTTTTTTCTACAGCAGACCTCAACCCAGAAATAAGCGAGATAGCTTATAGCATATTATGCAGGAAAAGATTCGTTTCCATCCATGCGCCGATAATGGACAGAGGAGACGAATTTGTTGAGTATAGAGGGGGTTTTATCAGGAAGGATTTGCTTGAAGAAAAGATCCTTCCTATATACAAAGCAAGCAATGCGCAGGCTCTTGTCGTCCATCCTAACCTAAACGTGGACTATCAGATTTTTGATGGCTGCGGCATGAGAATATGCATCGAAAATGAAGGCTCAGCCAATGATGTTGCATCTATCGATAGGATCCTTTCTGAACATCCACAGATAGGCCTTGTTCTTGACACATCTCATGCCCTTCGGAATGGGGATATGGTTCCAGAAGAGATATATCGCAGGTTTAGGGACAGGATCAGCCATATCCATCTTAGCGATAGATCAAAAGCAGAACATCTGCCATTGTCAAGATGTGAAGCACCTGAAAGGTTTTCATTCCTGAAAGATGTGAGCTGTCCGATCATCCTTGAATATAGTGCAACGTACAGGGATGGAGATATTGATTCTATCCGGGCAGAGATCAGGAAAGTCCAGGGGATGGCTGGAAGATAGTGATCCCCACAGGCCATTTACGCATAAGCTTTATATTTGACAAGGCATCTTTCTCATATATGCAGCATAAAGGAGAACATGAATTTAAGATAAGATCCTCTTTTGAGCCCAAGGGCTCGCAGCCTGAAGCGATAAAGAAGCTTGTTTCCGGGATAAATAAAGGGCTGAACTGCCAGACTCTTCTTGGAGTTACTGGTTCAGGAAAGACATTCACTGTCGCAAACGTGATAGCGCAGGTAAAAAAGCCGACGATCGTAATAGCTCACAACAAGACTCTTGCAGCGCAGCTTTACAATGAGTTCAAGGAATTCTTCCCTGAGAACAGGGTTGAGTATTTTGTCTCTTATTATGACTATTACCAGCCTGAATCATACATACCTCAGAAAGACCAGTACATAGAAAAAGATGCTCAGATCAATCCTAAGATAGAACAGATGAGGCTTAGCGCTACAGCATCGATACTCTCAAGAAAAGATGTGATAGTGGTAGCGTCAGTATCCTGCATATATTCAGTGGGAAACCCGTCGGATTACAAGGGTATGGGTTTTGAGATAGACAAGAAAGAGAAGATGAAAAGAAATGACATCATGCTTAAGCTTATCGAGAGCCAGTATGAAAGAAATGACACTGAGCTTATGCCTGGAAGATTCAGGGTAAAAGGAGACACTATAGATTTCATCCCAGGATACTACAACAACATAATAAGGGTTGAGATGTTTGGAAGCACGATAGAGAATATAAGGGAGATAGACAAGATAACAGGAAGCACCATATCAGAGATGGATTACTTTTTTGTCTATCCTGCCAAGCATTTTGTGATGCCTCAGGACAAGCTGGATGCAGCGATCGAAAAGATAAAAGAAGAGCTTGAGCGCAGGCTTCCTGAGCTTGAGATGGTAGAGGCGCACAGGCTTAAGAAAAGGACTCTTTATGATATCGAGATGATCGAAGAGACGGGATTTTGCAAGGGGATCGAGAACTATTCCATGCACCTTGAAGGAAGGACGCATGGGCAGAAGCCGTTTTGCCTGCTTGATTATTTTGGGGATGACTTCCTCATAGTTATCGACGAGTCACACCAGACTATCCCTCAGGTCCACGGGATGTATAATGGGGATTTTTCAAGGAAAAGATCTCTTGTCGACTATGGTTTCAGGCTTCCGAGCGCGCTTGATAACCGGCCGCTTAAGTTTCCTGAATTTGAGCAATACACAAAAAAGCAAAACACGATATTTGTTTCCGCAACACCTTCAGAATATGAGAGGAAGCGCTCGGGCCAGGTTGTTGAGCAGATAATAAGACCTACAGGGCTTGTAGATCCTGAAGTTTTCGTGAGAAGGTCAGAGGGCCAGATAGATGACATAAAAAAGGAGATTGATTCTTGCGTGAAGAAAGGAAACAGGGTTCTTCTGACGACTATCACAAAGAAGCTTGCGGAAGAGCTGACAGAATACCTTGCGTCTCAGGGCATAAGGACAAGGTATCTTCACAGCGAGATAGACACGCTTGAAAGAAGCGAGATAATAAGGGAGCTCAGGCTTGGAAGTTTTGACGTTCTTGTAGGGATAAACCTCCTTCGTGAAGGCCTGGACATACCTGAAGTTGGATTTATAGGGATACTTGATGCAGACAAGGAAGGTTTTCTTAGGGATACCAGGAGCCTGATACAGACCATAGGAAGAGCCGCAAGAAATGTTAATTCCAAAGTAATCCTTTATGCAGACAAGATGACAGATTCTATTACTGCTGCACTTGCAGAGACAAAAAGGAGGAGGGATATGCAGATCGCATACAACAGGGAGCATGGGATCACGCCCAAGACTATAATCAAGCCTGTCAAAGAAAAGCAGGTCGATATAAAAGACACTAAACACATACCTAAGAGCGATATCCCTAACCTGGTTATCGAGCTTGAGAAGCAGATGTCAGACGCATCTGACAGGCTTGATTTTGAGACTGCGATAGTGTTAAGGGATAAGATAAATGATCTTAAGAAGAGGATTTCATGATGGCGCTTTAGTCCTTGCCTCTTCTTTCTCTTACCTTCTTTTCCACAATATCATCAAAATCGATCCTTGCGACCATGCCTTCTTTTGCAAGCACGTCGATAAGCGCTTCCATCTGTGTCTCGATCATCTTAAGCCTGGCGTTTATCTCTATGACCTCTGATTCAACGTTCATTTATCTCACCTGATACACTATTTAATCCTATTTTTTCTCCTCTTTCTTTTCAGCTGCAGGCTTCTTGTCTTTCTGCTCTGCAGCCTTGTTGTCTGACTCAGCCTTTTTCTTTTCCTGATTTTCCTTTATCTTCTTCTCCTCGTCTTCTGCCACCTTCTTGAACATGTTTCTCAGCTTTGATTCTCTCATCAGGAGGAAGACCAGCTTTTTCCTGTATTTGCTCTCGTACTTGTGATAGTCAAGGAATACCAGGAACACTATTATGAAAAACAGCGCAGCTTCGATCAGCGCAAGGGTGTCTATCGCGCAGTTGTGGTATATTGCCTTCCTGAAGAGCCCGCATCTCATGTCCACACATCTGTGGCCTTCAGCTCTCTGGTCGGTCTTGCATTCGAGGGAGACGCAGGTATGGTTCAAGGCGTGTTCGTCTTCCGAGCACTGTAGCGCAACGCATTCGTGCTCAAGTACAGACTCGTTGATGCTGCAGTTAAGCCTGACGCATGTAAAATCTATAGTATCATATTCAGGAGGGCATTCTTCATCGATGCACATGAAATCTATGAGGAGTGAGTTGTTCTTGCATGGGTGTTCAGAACAGGTGTGGTTGACCTCAAATGATGTTGAGTTGCATTCGAGAGGCGAGCACTTGTGGTCATAGCAAAGCTCGTCAAGACTGCACTGGGCATTGTCGCAGCAGCCGTAGTCATTGCAAGTGTGGTTCTGTATGTACTGGCACTCTGCGCATTTAAGCTCGACACAGTCATTTTTGATGCACTCTTCTGCGGCATCGCAGTGATCATTTTTCTTGCAGTCCCTGACGACCATCTTGTAGACTGTGTTGTAGTAATGCACAACTGATGGTTCGGCGTCCTTGTTTGAGTCCTCCCAGACATCTATAGGCACCCTTGACCTGACGTTAAGCCTGAACTGGAGGTAATTTCCGTCGTTTGCTCCTGGAAGCGTCCCTAATATGTTGAATGTCCTTGTTTTCCCATAGTCTATTGAGACAAAGTTGTTCCTTGTTATCTCAGGATCTGTTGGGTACTTGTAAGATACAGAAGACTTGTTTCCTTTGGCTACTATTATGCCCGGGTCTATCGCGTCGCTTATCCATACCTCAATGACCTCAAGGGGGTTCTGGCCGTAGTTTGAGAGGTTGATGCTGAACTCTACAGCCTGACCTCTTATGCAAAGGTCATCAAAGCACCTGTATCTTATGGAATATATCTCTTTTGAATCAGGCTCAAACCCCTCATGATACCACACGACTTCGGGATTATTGAAATAGTCCGGGTCTTTCTCCACTGTGGCGGCAGCATAAGCTGTGAAAGATAATGATACTGCTAACAGGAGAGATAATGCAAAAAATGATTTCAGGCTGTGTCTTCTCATGCTTCTCCTCTTTTTAGGCTTAATACGCTATCTTGCTTGATGTGTTTAAATAATTTTTGGGTATATTGGGGGGGTTCTAAATAGGTTAGCATCAATCTGCGAGGCTTTTCACATCCCTCATCAAAAGAGTTGAGGGGGTTGTCCCTTTGAAAAGTGTAGCTTTTCAAAGTCCGCCAATCATAATTGGCGATACTTACGGGGCTTCAACGGTACTCACGGACTTGTTCGTGAGTTCGCCAAGCTTGCTTGGTGATACTTCCACTTTCTGAAGCACAGCCGAGCCCGATGCTAACCTAAGGATTAGTGAGTCTTAAGACTTACTTTACTTCCCCCTATTTTCTTTCAGAAAGAGCTTGCCTGAACTGCTCGATGAAAGTGTCAAAGTCTTTCTCCTTGACGCATGCTCCGCAGGCATACTCATGGCCTCCGCCGTATCCTTCAACCCCTTCCAGAGCTTTCTTTAGGATATCCCTCACTATCGTGTGTTCTCCTGACCTTAAGGACAGCTTTATCTCTCCGGATTTCCTTCTGCCTACAAGTATTATCTTTTTTGGATATTTGAAAAGGAGCTCGTTTGATAGGTCTGATGTGAAGGACATCTTATCATCATTGTATACATAGATTATCATCTTGTCCTTTGTAGCATTGCTTGATGCTTCCTTAAGAAGCTTCTCGTAGGCCTTGTTTATGTCTTCATATTTCTTGTAGACATATCTTCCTGGAGGTGTTGTCCTGTCAAGTATCTCATATGGTGACTGGGTCCGGGTCATTATCTTTGCGCACTTCATGGCTTCTGAAGGTGTGCCTTTCAGGATGAAAGACATTATCCTTGTCATCTTGCCAAGCCGTGTTGAGTGTATCAGCTCCCCTGGGTTCTTTATGCCTTTTCTGGCAAGATCAGGATACTTCTCAAGAAACTTCTCTAATAGCTCATCATCTATCACCCAGTCGCCTGTTATCCCGCACATCGCTACCCAAAGGTCTTCTTTTACCACGTTATAGCATACCTGTGATACCGGATAGTTGAGATGGGGGTCATCTATCGTAGGGTTGAAATATCGCACCTTGTTCCTTTTTAGCGGCTCATGGTGGTCTATCCACACTACAGGGACTTTCATCTGGTCTATAAATTCCTGCTCTACTATTGCTATGTCAAGTACGAAAATCTTGTCTGGCTCATAGGCAAGTACAGGCTTTATGAACCTGTCATCGACGATTGGCCTTGCCTTCACGGGTATGCCCTTGCCTTCCTTCTTATACCTGTAGAAGAGGAGAAATGATGAAAGCCCGTCTGGATCGTCATGGAAAAGGAATATAGGCCTCTTGCATGAGTCCAGCTCTTCCCTCATGTTTTGGTAATCAGTTTCGTTTAGCATCAGTTTTTTCGGGATGCCTACTATTATTTAATTGTTATTGTTTTTGCCTCAGAAGAACATCTCTCAATAATCTGGCCATATACCTCTATTTTTCCTTCTTCCCTTTCTATAGATTCTGCATTTGATTTGGTAGCAGGGCTTTTTGGGAGGTAGGGGCAGGAGTAGTTGTGCTGGTTTGATATCTCGTATGTCCCTATGCTTTTTGCTATCTCGGTCGTCTCGTTCTTGTCGATGCAAAGCAGAGGCCTTACTGTCTTCATCTTCACTGACGAGCTTATGACTGCCATGTTCTTGATGGTCTGTGATGCGACCTGGCCCAGGTTCTCTCCTGTCGCGATGATATCTGCGCCTTCCTTTCTTGCTATTGCCTCTGCGACCCTGTACATGGCCCTCTTGCAGAGGATGCACTGGTATTCCCTGCTGCACCTTTTTAAAAATTCTTTTTGGATCGGGTTAATGTCTGGAAGATAAGCTTTTTTTATGCCTGTTTTCCTGCATATCTCGATTATTGCCTTCTCTTTCTTTTCGTCGTGGCTTCCAGTTATGCATGATACTGCGACCATATCTATTCCTGAATCTTTTAGCAGGCTTGCAGCTACAGGAGAATCGATGCCTGTTGACAGAAGTATTACTGCTTTCATTGTCCCAGAAGAAGGCATTTTCTATTATAAATCTAACTGTTTTAGGGATCGAATATTATTTTAGGTCAGCATCAATTTGCGAGGCTCTTATTGTTTATGAAGTTCAGAGCTAAGGGGGTTGTCCCTTTGAAAAGTATAGCTTTTCAAAGTCCGTTAAGCTTGCTTAACGACACTTACGGGGCTTTAGCGATTGAAGCACAATTATAAGCACAGCCGAGCCCGATGCTGACCTAACTTATTAGAATACTTACTTTATCAAGACTTTCTTGTCATCGACAAATATGTTTGGGTTGAGCATGACCTGGTCAAGATGGGATATCGCGTAGATGCTTCCTCCGAACCATGCGTTTGATCCTAGCGCGACATGGCACGTTCCAAGGGTCTTCTCGTTGATGATCGTGGGTCCTATAACTCTTGCATTCGGGTTGATGCCTATCCCAAGCTCCCCTATTCTCTTCACGCCCCAGGGGTATTTTGACTGCTTGCATATTGCGTCAAGCGTGTCTGATAGGGTCTTAGCTTCCTTGCCTCCTGTGATGTCTATAACTTCTCCTTTTTCGACCTTAAGCCTTATAGGGGTCTTGATCATCATCGTGCCCTCATTATGTCTTGATGAGCCGTCTATGACTATTGTCCCGCTTACGCCTTTTCCTTTCGGTGGGATATACACCTCGCCTGCAGGTATGTTGCCTCCTCCGCCGTTATATTCGCCGTCGTTTGATATGGCTTTCATGCCTCTGATGTCAAAGTAGAAGTCGCTTCCTTTAGGAGTCGTTATGCAGACCTCTTTTGCCGAATCAAGAAGGTTCTTCAGGTTCTTTCCTTTCCTTCTCATGGCTTCATAGTCCACATCTATCGCTTTTACGAGGTAATTGAAGTTTTGTGTAGGAAGTTCCATGAGGCTTGGTGTTGACACGAACCTGATGTTTTTGCTCTTGATATAGCTCCTATAGCTCTTGCCTGCCCTCTTTAGGGAGCCAAGCTTTCCTGAAAGGCATAGTGCCATGGCGTTATTTTCAGGAAGGTCTTCGACTGCGCGGATTATGACAGGGTCTGCATGGTCTTTCCTGTACTTTGGACTTTGGAATGCAAGCTTAAAATCAAGGTTAAGGCGTTTTGCAGCAAGCATGTAGCATCCCATCATTATGGCTGAGCTTCTTTTTCTTGGAAGGCCTAGGTCTCCAGCTATGAGGATGGTCTGTCTTTTTAGCCCCATGAGATCCTTTAGGACCTTCTTGAAATAAGGATGGTAATCATCCACATATCCAAAGAGCTTTCTGTCTTTTAGCCACTGCACGAATTCATTTGGTCGCATCTTTAATCTTTATGTGTTAACAGGTTGCTTTTAAATTTTTCTTTTCTTTCCCGTGAAGACAAAATTTTATAAAATAGGTTGTTGGCGGGTACCTAATGATAAAGATCTCTTTGCTCAAAGGGGGCAAGACTGAGAGCGGAACATTAAATGACCTTTCAGACACCAAGTCTTTCGTCTGGGCAGACTGCCTTAATCCTACAGAGGCTGAGCTTAAGAGGATTTCTGAGCTTTTGCTTGTCCCGATTGAGGAGCTTAGGGACAGCATAGACGAGTCTGAGAGGCCAAGGGTTGTCGCTTCTGATAGTTATGGTACTATAATATTTTCAGCTCCGGTCACATCAGGCAGGAAGCTTACGATAACTGCTGCGGTCTCTATCTTCATATTCGGTAACACGCTTGTCACTCTGAGGAACAGGGAGATCCCTGCTTTTTCAAAGATCGATGCCATGAATGATGAGATGAAAAAGAACACTTTTTCAAGCGGGGTCTCAAGGTTGGTCTATGTGATTCTTGAACATGTCATTGATGATTATTTTTCTGTGATGGATGATATAGAAGAGAAGATCCATAACATCGAAGATAAGATCTTTTCCAATCCTGAGGACAAGTTTGCGAAGGAGATATTTGCGCTTAAGAAGACACTGATATACTTCCACAAGTCACTTTCTGCAAACAGGGAAGTCATAACTGCGCTTGAAAGGGAATCTCTGAAGCAGATCGATAAGAAAGAGCTGAAGAGGTTCAGAAATCTTTATAACGACATAACTGAGCTGATAGACCTTGAAGGCATATACATGGACATAATGACAGGAGCGCTTGACATCTATCTCACTTCTGTCTCAAACAATCTTAACAACGTGATGAAGAAGATGACTGCTATGGGCTCGTTTATCTTGATCCCTACGTTGATATCTGGGATATATGGGATGAATTTCAAGTTTTTTCCTGAGACAGATTGGAAATATGGTTATGCTTTTGCTTTGGGACTTATGGTGTTCTCTGTCGTTTCTCTTTACATATATTTCAAGAGAAAAAAGTGGTTGTGACTCGTCGATAGTAAAAAGTTCTGATTTTTCCTTCTTTATAAACAAAAACCATAAAATATATATAGTCCCGACCCCTACCAGTTATACATAGGGGATCATAAGCAGGGGGTTGAATTTGGAATTTGAGAGAATCAGCGGTGTAAAGAAAAAGATAAGATGCATCGTTTGCGGAAAAACTGTCTTTGTCCAAAACTTCAACCAGCTTAAATGCAAGAAATGCGGATACAGGGGCATCAAGCAGTCAGAGGCTGCTGAGACTGATGCATAAGCCGCTTTCAAACACAGCACACTCAAAGAAGAAAGTCGTCTAGGGTTCTGGTCGCCTCTTTCTCTAGGCGCCTTTCTTCTTTACCTATTTTCAAAAAAGGGGTTCTAATATCTTTATAGTATATCTATAAGATTTTCCTGCTATAGCTGCTGTGGCAAAGAAACAAGAGCTGGTTTGTGGGCTTGACAGGTTCCTTTTGCAAGATGCTGTTTCTAGAAATATCAGGCTTGTTTTGAGAGTTTTTCTTTGAAAGATATACTTTGTCCGAAAAGTCTACTTCGCTGACTTCACGCGGAAACTTTGTTTCCGCTGGGTTACGCAAAGCTTCACTTTGGTAACTAACCCTATACTTGGAGTATAGGAACCAAGTCAGCTCCGTCGGGCCATGTGTTTGGCTTTGCCAAACGCCAGCAAATCTATGATTTGCGCTGCCATGTATGCCCTTTAGGCATACGATGGCATACACGGCAGCGCCAAAGCAAAAGCTTTGGCTGGCGTTCAAATGCTTGAGGCATTTGAACACACCGACGAACTTTTCGGACAAATCAAATAAAAGAACAAAGTTAATAAACAAGCCTCACAATTTGCTGATCAGATGGTCACAGAAATCATTTTTGGAAAAGCGATCATTTTTGCTGTTCTTTTCATATGGGTGTTCTTGTCTTCTCTTGGTTTTCCTGGCGCGCTGACCTGGCTTATCTATGCAGGCGCTTCAGCAGGAAGCGACCTTGAGCTTTTTTTCATGATACTCACTGCAGCTGCTGCTGCGATAATAGGGGATTTCACAGCTTATGAGATCGCAAATAAGTTCTCAGGCAAGGTCTACCCAAAGATAGTCAAGTTCAGGTTTTTCAGTTCCAGGGAAGGTAAGGCAAGGGCTCTTTTCAGGAAGTCAGAGTTTCTTTTCATATTCCTCACAAGGTTCGCTCTTCTGAGCCTTTGCACTGTCGTGAGCTACATAAGCGGCCTTGAAAGGTTTGACAAGAGAAAGTTCATGACAGCAGTGGTAGCAGGAGAGGTGCTTTATGCCTCGATATATCCCATATTAGGGTTCATGTTCAAGCAGAGCTGGGAGCAGCTTGCGATAACTGTAAACTATGTCGTGTGGGCAGCAGTCCTTGTGACATTGGTATTCATAGCAGTAAAGTTTGTTTATACCAAGAACAAGCAAAGGTTAGAAAAGAAGAAAAAGTTGGGTTTTTGATAGGTTTAGGTTTGTTCTCTTCTTAATGGGACTACTTTCGCAGTTGGCTTGGTATATTGAGAAGATCTTCTTTTCCGTTCTGCATTCATCATCCATGCAAGATAATCTGCTACTGGGACTAGAGGGGTTAGGGGGTATGATTTTCCACCAAATATGACCTTTTCACCCTTTATTGCCATTTCCATAAGACCTGCCACTTTTGAGGTTATCAAAGTAAAACCATATATTTCTGCAGCCCGCCTCATTGAAATAGGATCGCTTTCTTTTTCTACAGCATAAAGGGGAACTTTTTCTGCGAATTCATTAAAAGGCATATTTTCGCATATTATTTTCCCGCTTTTGTATGCAGTGACATTTCCTTTGATATCTATCTCTACCATAACCCTGTCAAGCGTGAAATGTTTCTTATAAAGCGCCCCAAATTCGCTATATGCCCCTTGTTGTATCAACTGCTCACCGTCAACCACGACATCCCAGCCTCTTTTCATTCCTTCGACAGCTAGATCTGAAATAGAATAATCTCTGATCTGGGTCAGGTCAACTAACAATGGGACTGTAAGCTCAAGAGCAGCGCTTACAGGGTCGCAGTTCATCAAGACCCTCTCAAGCGAAGATATATCCTCACCTGTAATATTTCTCTCAATGAAAGTATGGCCCCTTGTGAATCTTCCTATCATCCCTTCCTGTTCATATTCGTCATAAGATATCCTTTTTGATCCTATCTTCCCTGCAAATAGTCTTATCATGGAAGATGCTGTTGCACCTAAGAAATCTTTTATCCTATCATCAATTTCAGCTGGTTTAATGATGTGAAACCTGCCTTCTCCATCACGAAAGCAAGCTTCGTAAGCTTCCGCCAACAACTGGGCAACTACTGGGGCGATTAGCTCGTCTGGAGGGACGCCAAAGTTTGTAAGGCGAGTTATGAGTCCGGATGGAGTGTCAAAACAAAAAGGAGCTTCAATAAGGGGGCCTTCAGTCCCGGAACCTGTCCTAAGAGTATACTCTATTCCTGCAGTATTAAGGAAAGGGGGGATGAAATCCCACTTGACTGAAGGGGCTTTAGGATCTTTTACAGGAAATATCATTGATGGGTCTTCCCCCCCTCTTTTGCAAAATAAGGCTACCCCTCCTCCCATCCTAAACACAGGATAAGCCTCAATTCTGTAATGTTCACCTCTTAAATATCTTGCCAGTTCTTCCATAAGGGGTTTCATAGGTCCTGCAAAAGTATTCGCAAATCCTATCTTGTCAAGATAAGGTAGATCTGCAGGTGAAACTATCACCCCTCCATCAGGATATCTTTCTGAGCGAGGGATAGGTTTACTGTTAAATATTGATACTTCTACCATCTTGTTATATCAATTGATAGAATCCAGATTAAATATAAAAAAATTTGGGTGATGCAGGCTCACTTCTTGACGAACTCAGTGTAGCTGCATTTGCCGCATGTCTTCCTGTCTTTGTGGTTTGCAAGGAATATGCCCTCTCCGCATTTTGGGCAGAATGAGTTTTTCCTTTTTACCTTGTCCCCATCCTTATCATATGTCTTGTAGAGATGGTTAGGATGCGTCTTTCCGGTCTGTTTTTTCTTTGCCATAGATGATCACCTAAAAATTTGATTGTTGTTATTATTCTGCTGCCTCTGCTTCTCCAGGAGCAGGCGCGTCTGCCACCTTGGTCTCCATCTGCTTTTCAAGCCTTTTTGAGGCTGACTGGACTTTCTTTATATCTGCCTTGTTTGGGTAGACGTTTGCAAGCGCAATCGCTTTTTTCTGCCCGAAAGTGCTGTTGACCTTGATGATTATCATGTTTTCCTTGTCTGTCTTGGCAAGCCTTGAAAGCTCACCTCTTATCTCTTCTCTTGAAGGGACCTTGCTGTCAAACTCGACCTCTGCCTTTATCTCTTTTCTTGAAAGAAGAGGGTTATCTTTTTGTTCTGTTATCTTTACCTTCATTTTACATCACATCTACCTGATCTTGATCGCGTATTCTCCTTTGACCTCTGCTCCCATCCGCTTTGCTATCATGGAGTTTTTAGTGTCAAGGATATAGACGCGTCCGTTCCAGTTTGTTGAGAACTGCGTGCTCTTGCATGAAGGGCACTCGTTTCCTTCAACGAACATCCTGCATTTTTTACAGACTTTCTTTTTTACCATTTTTCCTTATCTTACCTACTTTTTTGGTTTTTCCTCTTTTGAGCTTGATTTTCCGCCTGATTTTGAAAGGTCTTCTTCTATCCAGTCAAACCTTCCAAGCCCTGGCTGCCTCATCGTAAGCCCTATCTTAGGGTTTGTTATGTCCTTGAATGAGACTGCAATTATCCTTCCGCGGCACATGTCTCCGACCTTAAGGGTCTTTTTTGAGTCTTTTCCGAGAAGGCATTTGTCTTTTGACAATGAGACGAAGTCATCCATGGTCTGCGATATGTGGATCATACCATCTATAGGGCCAAGTGTAATGAATACTCCGAAATCAGCGATGTCTTTTATCTTTCCAGGTATGACCTCCTGAAGCTCTGGCTTGAAGTTAAGGAGCTCAAACTCTGTCTCATAATATGACGCTCCGTCGCCAGGAACTATTATGCCGTCCTTGATGTCCGTGACATCTGAGACGTCTATGATTATACCAAGATCCTTGTCGATATATCCTGCATATTCCTCTTTGACTTTTGTCAGGACAGCTTCCTGCACAGGAAGTCCGAAAAGCCTTGGAGGCACTCTTATATAGTCCTTGATTTTTGTCTTGTAATACATTTTTCCTTGACCTTTTACTCGATTTTAAGATATTTTTTCTGTCTTAATACTATAAGGCGGACACCCTTTGACCTGAGCTTTTTCTTGAGCTCGCTGTCCTGCGTCGCTACTATCATGTCAGCCCCCCTCTCATCTGCTAATGACAGTATAGCCATGTCAGCATCTCCATCAGAGGAGGTTGCTATTATATTAATGTTATTGTTTTCTATGACAGACAAGGCAACCTTTGCAGCTTCCTTGTGCTTTCCTCTTTGGTTTTTGGTTATCCCCAAAAGTTCATCTTTCGTCTTGTCAACAATAGCCAGATCGTATCTGAAACTGCAGATCCTGTCAATCTCGCTTATTATGTCAACTCCCAGAGCTGAAGGGATCATCAAAAAGTTTGTGTCAAGCACTATTGTCGCCATAAGCAGTATACTGGAGTTGGATTACCCTTTATAAATGTTTTTATATGTGTAGGTACTGTTGAAAAAAGGGGTAGCATCAATTTGCGAGGCTCTTCTGTTAAATATGCACGGAGTTGAGGGGGTTGCTTGCGAACTTGTTCGCAAGTCCGCCAAGCTCTGCTTAGCGATATCCCTTACGGGGCTTCAACGATACTTGTACTCTGAGAAGCACAGCCGAGCCTGATGCTACCCGAAGCGATAGCTGAGTTTTTCAACAGCGTATCTTTTTTTCCAAAAGTTTAAATATTAGCTATAAAAAAGATAGTGGTAAGTACGATTTTGGTAGTTGGACATATATAAATGGGGGTAATCATGAACCAGGACAAGTCAAAGGAAGATGAAGCTATAGTGCTGGATTTTTTGCCAAACGGCTATCCTTTTGATAACAGGCCCAGCCACAGGAAGACCCCTATAATCCAGGCTCTTGGCACAAAAAAGTTCTCTCTTCTTGAGCTTGTGCCAAAAAAAGGCGAGCTTGTCCAGCCTAACGAGCACGTTTATATCGGCGAGGGAAAGCGCGACAAGATACATCACATAAACGGAAGGCTGGCTTATGACAAGCTGACATCTACTGCCAGAAAGGAGCTTGAGTTTGTGATAAGGGAGATAATAACCAAGGATCAGGCGGTTTTCATCGATTTCTTTAACAAGGCGCAGCCCCTGACTACAAGGATGCACCAGCTTGAGCTTCTTCCAGGGCTCGGAAAGAAGCACATGTGGGAGATACTTGAAAGGAGGGATGAGAAGCCTTTTGAGAGCTTTAACGACCTTAAGGACAGGGTGAAGCTGCTTCCAAGCCCGAGGAAAGCGATAATCAAGAGGATAATCTCCGAGCTTTCCGGCAAAGAGAAGTATAAGCTGTTTGTGGATTAGGTGTAAGACTTACATCTTCCCAGTTATCAAAAAGATTATATTTATATCTGCATTCTTGTCTTGATCATGCTAAGGCTATTCTCTAGAAGAAGACAGGGGTTGAAAATATGGGAAATTTTCTTTATTGATCTGAACAAGGTTGATCTTATAGGATGGGAAAGAATAAAATCTATAGAAGTCATTGATTATTTAGTACAAAGAATATATGCTGGAGATGAGTTTCCTCCGGTACCAGTATCTCAGGTAGATGATACGACATTCCATCTTTATTCATATCTAGCTATTCGTAAAAATGAACTGGTAGATGGTGGTCACCACAGAGCTGTCGCTCATTACATTGCAGGTAAACCCCTTAAAGTAGTACTTTATTCGAGAAGAAAGAGAATTGAAGAATTTGTTGAGTATAGGACTCCTCAAAGAGTTGTTCTTACTAACATAAGGGATATAGTATTAGTCAATGCTCCAGGATCTTTTGGAAGCTTAAAAGCAGAAGATCCTAATTACAGGAAAGAATTTGAACCTAACCGCCCCTTGCCACATTTTGGTTTGTGTAACTTATAACTTAAATATTTTTATATTAACTACTAATAAGTGATAAATAATAGAAACATTTATATATTGTCTCTTAAAACCGAGACATATGACTCTAGATGGACTTATCCCAAGAAGGATTCCAAGGATATGGATGATTGCTGCGTTAACAGCATTAGTGGGAGCTTTTGCAGCAGGATGTGCTTCTTCTAGTCAAATCAAACCTTTCCCGCAAAAAGGGGGAGTTAAGAAAACAAATTGTGTTACCAAGCCCAAAGGAGGGACGATATTAGGTTTGAAAAATTTTTCAGTATATATTTCTCCAGAAGAAAAAAAGAAAATTATAATGTACAATAAGGAAATCTATAAGTTTTTCAGTCCTGCTGTAAAGGGCTGCTTAACGGATTATAGCATAGGATTTGAGATTGTAAGAAAAGGCTATAGCTCTAAAAATTCAGGTCAATATTTAGGTCAATATAATCATGTCCAAAATGCTTTTTTTGCTTCTGTGAAGAATAAGATAATTGGATCACCTTATGGTGTACTTTGCGGAATCCATGAAACAGTTCATCACTTAGATATAACATGCAAGAAAATTGACAGGAGTGCATTCAAAAAAGCTTATGACTCAATGAACCCAAAAAAGTATGTGATAAAATCAGCTATTGAAGATATATTAAGAAGATCATATGATCCTAAGAAATCAGATTATCCTGCAGAAAGGATTGCTTATTTGGTGCATTTTTATATAGGGGGGTTTGACATACCAGAAGGTATGCTTAAGGTTATCAAACCAATACTGAACATGAAAAAGGTTGATGAAGCAAGGGCAAAATATAAAAGATTATTGAACATACAATATGAAATAAAAGGCCTCAATGGTATTTGATTAATTTTTGGCAAAACCATTAAAAACCCCAGCCTACTTTTATCTTTTTCATGACAAGACTTATGCCTAATGCTGACGATATCGAGTTCAAGCAGAAGTTCATCGACAGGTACAGCACCCTGACAGATTGGGATGAGTTCAGGAAGTACTGTCTTTCGTTTCCGCGAAAGTCGATAAGGGTGAACACGCTAAAGATAGGGGTAAATGATGTTGTTAGCCGCCTTTCAGGAGAATGGGATCTCATGCAGGTTCCCTGGTGCAAGGAAGGATTCTGGATAGAGCACAAAGGAAAGGAGACAGAGGATGGAGAGATCCATAAGAGGCGTGATGTCGGAAACCTGAAGGAGCACGTGCTTGGTTATATCTATATCCAGGAGGCTGCATCTATGATCCCTCCTATAGTATTGAATCCCAGACCTGATGAGCATATACTTGACATGTGCGCAAGCCCTGGCTCAAAGGCCAGCCAGATGGCAGCAATGATGGAGAGCAAGGGTGTTCTTGTTGCAAATGATTATAAAGGGGACAGGCTTGCTCCTCTTGGGCTTAACATGCAGAGGGTAGGTGCCACAAACGCGGTGCTTACGCTTATGACAGGCCATCATTTCAAGGACAAGGTTCCTGAAGTTTTTGACAGGATACTTGTTGATGCGCCGTGCTCAGGCACAGGGACGATAAGGAAGTCTATAAAGACGATAACCATCTGGAACCCGAATATGGTAAAGAGGCTTTCAGCGACGCAGAAAAAGCTTATGGAATCCGCTTACCTGGCGCTTAAGCCTGGAGGGACCATGGTATATTCCACCTGCACGCTTGAGCCTGAGGAAGATGAAGGAAACATAAGCTTCATGCTTGACAAGTATCCTGACCTAAAGACAGAAAAGATCGAGCTTGACATAAGACGCTCGCAGCCTGTGATGTCTTTTGAGGGCAAAGAGTACAACAGCGGCGTGAAGAACTGCCTGAGGCTGTGGCCGCAGGACAATGACACAGAAGGGTTTTTTGTGACAAGACTTAAGAAAGGAAAATAAAGTTCGAAACCAGGGGTCTTTTTAGTGGTTTACACTAAAAAGCTAGCCATCGCCGAAGGCGAATGGCGTATGCTCTGAAAGCTTTCCCCAGGGTTACGAAAAACATTGTTTTTCGGAACACCGACAAACATTGTTTGTCGATTGTTTTTTCGAGCGTAGCGAGGAAAAAGGCTGATGAATTTCCAGAACCTATCAAAGATCGAGAAGGCGAACACTTACCTGGACATAGCTTTCAGCAGGGCTTCGAAGAAGGCTGATGAGAGACGCAGCAGGAAGATGAAGAACAAGATAGAGAAAGCCAGGCAGGTCGAGCTTATGAGGGTAAATTCTGCTGCAGGCTCCCTTACGTCAAGGCTTTCAAAGATAGTGCTAAGCTTTCCTGAGGTCGATAACCTTCCAGGATTTTACAGCGAGCTTGTCAAGGCGACAACTGACTATCCTGAGCTTAAGCGCGCGCTTGGAGCGCTTAACTGGGCGAAGAAGCAGATAGACAAGTTCTCTTCAGCAGCGCAAAGGTCGATCTCGAAATGCCAGGACGCAAGCAAGTGCGGCGAGTACAGGTGCGCTTTTTACGGAAGGGTTTCATCGGTCATGAAGCAGATAGACAAGTCGCTTGCAAAGATCGAGGAATCAAGAAAGATCATGAAAGGGTTTCCGGCTATAAAGACATCTCTTTTTACTGTCCCAATATTTGGGTTCCCTAACGTAGGCAAGACGACTTTGCTTTACAGGCTCACAGGATCAAAGCCGGAGATAAGCAACTACGCTTTCACCACTAAAAACATAAACGTGGCTTACATCGGCGACAAGGATAAGAGGAGAAGGATACAGCTTGTTGACACTCCCGGAAGCCTTAACAGGCCTGAGAAGATGAACAGCATCGAGATGCAGGCACATCTTTGCCTTAAGCATCTTAGCAACATGATAGTCTACGTATTTGACCTGACAGAAGCCTCCCACAGCTTAAGCAACCAGGAAGAGCTTCTTGCGATGGTGAGACAGCATAATCCTGGCAAGAAGATTTCCATATACATCGCAAAGACTGATCTTGTCGACACAAAAAAAGTTAATGATTTCAAGAAAAAGTACTCTTCTGTGGACGATCCAAAGGTGCTTAAGAAGCTCATAGAGAAGGGTGCAAGAGATTTCTATAGGGAACAGAAGGATTAGCTTCTTGAGAATATCTTTCTTATGATGACAAGTATAGGCAGTATCTCAAGCCTTCCAAGAAGCATCGCGCAGATAAGGAATATCTTTCCGATTA
This sequence comes from Candidatus Woesearchaeota archaeon, assembly GCA_046705145.1. Classification (GTDB taxonomy): domain Archaea; phylum Nanobdellota; class Nanobdellia; order Woesearchaeales; family JBJKQO01; genus JBJKQO01. The sequence goes on along the minus strand of JBJKQO010000005.1, from coordinate 14,000 downwards.
TAGGCACGGATACTATGCTCATTGTTGAAAGCCCTACTGTTCCAAGCGCTGATACCACCTGGAATGACGAGTCAAGAAATCCATATCCTAAGACAAGGAACAACGCTATCCCGAAGAACAGCACTGCTATGTAGCTGAACACGAATACGTATGTTATTATGAGGATGTCTTCATCTATCGGTTTCCATCTTATCTTGAAAGGGACTATTGCAGACTTGGGGCTTGTCAGCTTCTTCGCTATCCACTTTATTGATGCGGAGATTGTGTATATCCTAAACAGCTTTATCCCGCCGCATGTGCTTCCCATAGATGCGCCGATTATCATGCCTGCAAATATCACGAAAAGCATCAGTGGAGGAAGGATGTTGTTGTCTGTTATTGAGAAGCCTGTTCCTGTGAACGCAGAGACGACCTGGAACAGCGCTACCTTGAAGTTCCTGAAAAATATCATCGACAGGAGCACTCCTGTTGCTATGAACGCGAAAAGCAGCCTTGGTTCTATGCTCCTTAGCACTTCCCGGATCTTGAGCCTAAATGCGTGTATGTGCACAAAAAATGATATCCCTCCAAGGAGCATGAGAGCTATGATTATAGCTATCTGAAAGCCAGTCGGCTGGAAGACATCTTTTACGACAAATCCTCCTGTGGAAAGGGAAGTGAAGGTGATAGATGAAGCTTCAAAAAGGCTCATCCCTGAGATGAACAGGAGGGTTATCCCGATAAGAGTGAAGATGAGGTATATCTTTGCGACCCATCTTATCAGCTTGCTGAGGTCAAGTTCCGTGGTTTCGGATATGGTCGCATGGTACAATGACAGTGATGATCTTGTGTTGTCTGATGACTCTCTTACTGTTGAGCCGCTGCGCCTAAGTTCTGATATTATGAAAAGGAACACGATTACTATCCCTATGCCTCCGACCCATTGGGTCAGGCTCCTGAATAAAAGTATGCTTTTTGGGACTCCTGAAAGGCTTGGTAGTATTGTCAATCCTGTTGTCGTTATGCCTGACACTGCCTCAAAGACAGAGTTGATTATCCTATCAGCAAGGTTCCCTTCTAGGACGAAAAGGTAGGGTATTGCCACTATCGCTGATATTGCAGCAAAAGACAGCGCGATAGTCACGAATCCCTGGCTCATGTCAAGCGACTTGTTTTCCTTGTATCTTTTGTGGAGGAAGAATCCCACGGAAAAGGATATGATGAAAGGTATCATAAAAGGCAAAGAGCTTTCATGGTACATGAAAGATACGAACAGAGGAAGTATGAGGAAGAATGAGAATAGTTCAAGGACTGCTCCTGTATAGCCTAGCACCTCTTTCATTTTTAACCTGATAACTTATTTTTTGCCTGCCACCTGCTTTCTTATGGTCTTGACCTTCTTTGTCTTTGAAAGCACGATAAGGACATCTCCTTTTGCTATCTTGTTCCTGTTGTCAGGGATTATCAGCTCTCCGTTCCGGTATATAGCTCCTACGACAGCATCCTTGATCTCAGGAGGCTTTCCGATAAGGTTGCTTTTTTCCTCTATCGTCATCTCAAAGACCTGCACCTCTCCTGCGCCGAGTTGCGCTACGACCCTCTCATCGTCTGATGACACCTCTCTTTTTATTGATGTCACGGCCATGCCGACGACAGGTATTATCGAGTTCACCCCGAGTTTCGTGAAAAGCTCTTCGTTTCCAGGGGTGTTTACCCTGGCTATTATCTTCTTTATGTTGCTTGATTTTGCTATCTGGCAGACCATTAGGTTTGTCTTGTCATCGTTGCTTGCGGCGATCACGCAGTCAGCTTTCTCAAGCCCTGCGTCTTTCAGGATGTTGAGGTCTGTCCCGTCACCTTTTATGACGCTGCAGTCGCTTTGGTCAGCTATGGTCTTTGCAAGCGCCTCATCCTTCTCGATTATAGAAACAGTGTTCCCTTCAGAAGCCAGAAGGTTGGCAACAGTCTTTCCTATCTCTCCTGCACCTACAACAACAACTTTCAAATCGATCACCTTTTACTCTATTGAAATGATTATTTTATCTGTGTATTTAAAGATTTCTATAAGGAGGACGCTGTTGAAATTGTAGGTAGCATCAATCTGCGAGCTTCTTCATTTTATTCATCTAGGCTGACTAAGGGGGTTGGCCCCTTCGGGGGAGTCAGCCTTAATAGGTTAAGAATTACAAGCGAGCACGATGCTACCCGAAGCGTTAGCGAGAATTTCAACAGCGTCTACAATAGGTTTTGTTGCAAGTTAAGGTTTGCCGTCAGTTAGGTGAGCTTCTTTTCGTTTTGATATCAAGGCTGACGTGGGGGTTGCTCATGAACAAGTACATGAGTCCGCCAAACTTGTTTGGCGACATCCCTTACGGGGAAGCTTGTGAACTTGTTCACAAGTCCGCCAAGCTCTGCTTGGCTATATCAGCCTATTGAGTTTCAGAATCACAAGCGAGCCTGATGGCAAACTTATGCGAAGCATAAAACTTGCAACAAACTATAGGGGACGCTGTTGAAATTGGATTTTAGAACTCATCGGGAAGCATCCTGGGCATTAACTCTGATTCAACATTTGAAATTTCGTAATCCACTATATCATCTGAGAATGCTTCTTTTATCTTGTTTATCTCTTCGGAAAGCTCTTTTGGAGTTTGGTATATTATCTGAAACATCGTATTTAATCTTCCTATCCCTATACTAAATGCATGTATTCTTTTTTCCTGCTTGGAATACTCTTCAAGCTTTTTTATGTTGGCATTTGATAGGTTGCTCATCTTCACTGCCACTTGGGCAAGGCTGTAGTTAATCTTTTCAAGGTCAAGAAATATCCTATATCCTCTGATGATACTTTTTTCAAGGAGTCTTAGCCGGTAGCTTACTGTCTGGGAGTTTTCTCCTATATTATTTGCAATTTCTGTTACTTTTATTTTTGCGTTATGTGCAATTTCCTTCATAATCTTTTTATCAGTCTCGTCTATTGCTGCTGGAGGCTTTTCTATGAAACTATGGGCATCATCATCAGTACGGGCTCCAAATATCTTTAGTGGAAAAATCGCGGTTGTTGTAAGCTCGTAGATATCATAGTCAAGCAGGTTTGATTTCCATTTTTCATAAAGCAGGGATATGAGGCTTATAAGCTCTTTTTTTGTTTTTGTGAATACGTTAAGAATGTAGTCCCATTCTCCATAGCACTTTAGCCTTGTGAGTATCATGTATTCTTTTATCTCTTCAACTGATTCCAGATTCTGCAGCTTTGGGTCTTTCACCCTTAGCCTCACATGGTAGTTGTTCTTAAATCCTAACTCAGAAAGATTAAAAATCACTAAGTATCCTGCTATTATCCCTTTCTGTTCGTATTTTTTTATCCGGTATTCTACCTGCTCTCTTGAGACTTTGCATTCTTTTGCTATCTTTGTCATAGGCTTTCTAAAGCCATGAAGTATCTTTGTAAGGATCTTATGGTCTATTTTGTCAAGCTTTACGGATTCCATAAAAAGAGAGATTATAGTCTACTATATATAATTTACTAATTTTTCATATTTTTATAACTATTTTTATGTTTTTTTAGTAAAATATCATGAATATTTATAAATAGTTTGAGACATATACCTAATTAATATTTTAAATAAATGATTTGTGCCCCACTCTACCACAAAACTTGGTGATAGAGGGCATATCTGGAGGTGGAATGATATGGCAGGACTAAAAGGTTCGATGGGTGGTTTTGATGAGGATGTTATGGCTGAGGGAGAGATGGATCAGAAAGAGTATTGGGAGATGAGGTAATATGGCTGGATGTAAAGGTTCGATGGGGGGATTCATAGGGGATGATAAGGCAATAGGGATCAATGATCCGATAAATGACGGAAATGAATGATCTTTTTTATAGAAAATTTCGACAGAAATTTTCAGGGGGTTTAAAACCCCGAGATTTATGTCGAAATTTTCTATTCAAATTAAAGCGAAGCTTTAATTGAACAGAAAAATGCCAAAGCATTTTTCTTGTTCCAAAAATTGGCTAACAAGATTAGCGAGCCGTAAAACTCAGACCTTCAGTTCGGAGATAGGCGAGCTTATATATTAGTAATTATCCAATTTTTGTTATGTTTTTTTAGTGATCTTTGGGGGATAATATGGATAACAATAAACTAGTGGATAGCCTGATGGAACAGGATCTTTTGGAGCTGTCATTTTTCATAAATAATAGGTGTAACCTTAGCTGCAAGCATTGCTATCTTGCAAATAAGGGGGGAACAAGTGAGGGAGAGGATCTTTCGCTTGAAAAGTGGAAAAGCGTGCTTGATGAGGCTATATCATTAGGTGTTAAGTCAATATGCATTGCAGGAGGCGAGCCTCTTCTTACTCCAGACAGGACTTTTGGGATCATAAGATCTGTTGTTAAAGACCATGATGATGTTTCATTTGGATTAGTCACAAACGGCACTTTGCTTCCAAATTATGCAGATGAGATATCAAGGCTTGGCCTGGGTTTTATTGATATAAGTGTTGATGGCATTGAAAAAGAGCATGATTTTATCAGGGGAGATGGAAATTTCAAAAGGGCACTTTTAGGGATAAGGGCGCTTGTCGCATCAGGATTTCCAAAAGAGAAAATATTTATCTCAACAACCCTGACTTCAAAAACAAGCCTTTTTGAGATGATAATCCATCTTCATAAGGAAGGGATATCAAATTTTTTTGTGTCTCCCTATCTAAAGCTTGAGCATACCTCAGAGGAGCTTGTCATTGATGATTTTTCATGCTTTGACAGGTTTGTTGAAAAGTTAGGGGATTTTCCAAAAGGGCAAAATATCAATGTTTTTGTAAGGACAGATCATGCTACTCTTGACCTGCTAAACCATCTTTTAAGAAAAGGCCATATAGACCTTTTGAATGTTCAAAAAGACAAGGCAAAAAACATATATTTCACAAGAAGGAAGATAGGTGGTGTAAACCTTCTTTTTAGCATGATGCCTTACCATACAGAGCTGATAAGGGAAGTGAGGATAACAAATGATGGCTATGTTGTTTACTGTCTTGACCAGGGGACAAAGGATTATAAGGAAAAAAGCCTTGGAAACGTCATGGACTTGTCATTAAAGGAGATACTTGGAAGCAAAAATGCAAAAGAGAAGATCAGAAGCAATGTGGCAAAAAGCGTTTTAGCAGTAAAAGAAACACTTGGTGAGATCCCCAATTTATTTTAAGGGTTTACAAACTCACATCGGAAATGTGTTAACCTCGCTTTCTTCTGCAAGAAGAAATATCTCTGAATTCGTGTAATCCTGTGAGAATCGCTTTTCTATATCTGTTATTGTGTCCCTTAGTGTCTTGTCTGTTTCATATATTATCTGTATGTGGCAGTTGTATTCTGATATCCCGAATATTATCGCGTTTATGTACTTGTGGTTTTTGGAGAATTCTATAAGGGATTTTCTTGTCTTTTCAGTGTATTCATCAAGCTTGACAGCATATATAGCTAGGTTTAGCCCTATCTTTGTAAGGTCAAGCTGCATCCTTATCCCTTGTATCAGTCCTGTTTCTCTATATTTTCGTATCTTATACACAAGAAGGTCGCTGGATATTCCTGTCTTTTTTGATATATCAATAAGCCTTGCCCTTCCGTCTCCATTTAGGGCACGCAGCACTTTTATGTCCTCCTGCGACAGCTCTGCCTTTTGTAGTGGCCCTATGACCCTATACCCTAATGTTTCAGCAATGTCTTCTTTTATGAACTTGAGAGGATACATTTCAAGAAAAGAGACAAATAGTATGTTATACTCGCTTATTTCGGGTTTGTGGGTTTTCAAAAACCCATAAAACACTTCTTCAAATTCATCTTTGTCTTTAAACACGAAGTTTGAGTGCAGATTATACTTTCCAAAGCAGTATAATACTGAGATGCAGTTTTTGATCTTTGTCAGCTCATTAAATAAGGATTTTTGGTTTTTTTCAGAAGCTTTTAGTCGGATTATGACAAATTCATGATATCCTAGCGCAGGATAGTTTAGAGTAGGAAAGAATTTCTTTATCAGGCCTTCGTTTTCATATTTTTTTATTCTGTATTCTACTTGTTCTCGTGATAGGTTGCATGTTTTTGCTATCTTTGTAAGTGGCTCCCGAAAGTTGTGGTAGAGCTGGTGTATTAGTTTCCTGTCTGTCTTGTCAATTATCATTTTGTGATAGGGATTGTATTTTTATATTTATATTTTTCCATTTTATTGAATTATTATTAATATTTTTTCAATATATTTGTATTTTTTTATACCAAGTTTATTATTATTCCAGGGTATACTATATTCAACTTAGATAATCGTAATTTGATAAACTCATATGGAGGTAAAGGAAGATGGCAGGATTTAAAGGGTCTATGGGGGGATTTGGGCTGGATGAGAGCGTAGAATCAGAAGTTCAGGAAGAGAAAGAAGATTAGCTTTTCAATGAATGTTGATTTTATCAGTCTATCTTTTGGCGGGGACTGCTAGCACAAATTTGTTATAATTATTATGCCAGCTTCTCATCAATCCCCAGTACTCATTATCCAGCCACGCTATTTCTTTATATCCATTTGAAGTTAAAGATTCTTTAAACAGCTTCAGATTCCAGTCAACGCATCCGATCAACAATGAGTATTTTTTTGTTTCCTCAGGTATATTGGTAATATCAGGAATTCCTGGGAAAGGATTAAAGACAGTTAAGACATCAATGTGGGTAATGCCATATTTGATTAGTTTAGATGAAATTTTTTTTATATCTCCTTTAATAAATGTTGCGGGAGAGTAATCCTTAAAAAACTTCTTTTTGTCTATAGCAAATAAAATGATGTTGGGATTTATCTTACATAAAACTTTCTTAAGAGCTGGTCCATATCTGAAATATCCACAGCCAACATCAACCACAGTCAAGTAATTTTTATTTTTTAATTCTGAAAATGTTTTAGGAATATGTCTTTTGGATTTATTGATTAAGCTGTCTAAAAGTGAAGCGAAACATAATGGGGATATCAAAAAATCATCTTCTTCGTAGGGTAGATCATATTTTTTAGCTATATGCCTCAATCTCCTTAAATTTGGGATACTTTTATCTAACCCGTGGATATTGTTTGTACTGTTTTCTTTCATCTTCCAGATGACTCCTTCCCCTTGTTCCTCCCTCTTGCCTCGACCTTTTCAAGCCTTTTGATCACTTCTTTATCAGCGTAGGCCTTAAGCACTTCACTAAATGCTTTCTCCCATATCTTGTAGTGCTTTGACTCAAGCGTCTGCTTGAGCAGGTGAAGGTCAACTGCCTTGCTTCCAAATATCTTCAGCGGAAAAAAATACCTCTCTACAGGCTCATATATCCTATGCTAGACCTGCTCCCTTGAGATCCTGCATCCCTTATGATCTTTGTAAGAGGATCCCTAAACCCGTGAAATATGTAAGTGATCAGTTTCTGGTCTATCTTGTCAAGCTTAAGAGGTTTCATGATAGAAAAGAGTATTACTTTTTATTTAAAATTTACTAATTTGATTAATATTTTTGTTAATTTTTTAAAAATTTTATTAATAATAAAAGAAAAATCATAATAATAGGGTATATTTACTTTCTTAAGGGTGTATTATGAAAATTCCTACTTCAATCATTGGGGCAATGAAATGGATAAACAGCAGGTTCCCTTTTGAGGGACTAACAGAGAAAGACTATATGCAGGCGCAGGAACTTCTAGGTAGATTACCAATTATTAGTAACGTTCCAGATTATAGAGGTCTGGATCCATGGTCTAGGGTGGGTAGCCTTTTGGGAGAAGCTGTGTTACAGACCGGAGAGATCGGCTTCTTGGCTGAGATAAAATATTTTCTTAGTACTCCTGGTAAGAGGGGGCTTCACTTCAGAGAGGAACTTACTGAAGTAGTCGGCCGTTCACATGATGGGAACATGGTATATGTTGGCACTAACAGTATTGCAGAAAGGTGTATGGGGAACTCTTCTTTAGGATCTTTTCCGTTCCCTTTGACGCATTTTTATGTCAATCCAAGAGTAGTTGTTCCAAAGGATAAGGGTTCAAGATATGTGGATCAAGAAGACGGAGCTATTCCAGCCTCAAATATTGTTAGTATTACACCTTATAAGATAACAGACATGATAATGGGCAAAGAAGAGGTAATGGAATTTTTGCTTAACAACGTGAATCCTTTCTCACCTAAGGACACTACAGACTTTGATGATTACATGCATTCATTAGGGGTCAGCTATCCGGCGAGGCCTTTAGGCAGCAAGGATTTGATTAGGGGGGATTTACTTCAAGGTAACTTTGTTTTACCCTCCCAATTCATAGCATTAGTGGGATACCATTGTAGATCAGATGATGAAAGGATCTTTTTAGATACTCATTCTGAGCAGACTCCTTTCCAGATTGGGGGATTTTTTTGTTATGATGATACCGGTTCTCCGCAGCAAGATACTTTTAGGTTATTCAGAATGTTTCATGATCCTATCGAAACCATTCATTCATCATTATATGTTGGTCCGTTAGGTCCAGCTGAAAGTGTTCCTCTGCCTGAAGGTAAGGTTATCTCTAAGTATTTTCCTAGGTCAAGAGGGGCACCATATATTGAATTTGGGCCACTAGGTGCAAGATGGATTAATCACTTGGCAATTTTAGAAAAGGGGTTTCAACCTTTCGGAGATGTTGCAGCTTCTCTGCATCTCCTTGAGCCCACAAAGAACCAAGAGTATGTACCTGTAACTAGAGTTATTAATTTCATTGATGATAGTTCTCCAGGCGGAATAGACCATATGTATGAATATCTTGCTGCTTGTGCTGTTCCGCCTAAGAGGTTAGCAAGTAAATTGAGAGAATCAGGATTAAGGGTCATAGAGATAAATCCTAAAGGAGAATTGATAACAAGATCCAGTCCTTTTGGAGGGGCATGTTATTCTCCGTATAAAAGGTCTTCAGGCACAAAGTCCGGATTATTAATAGATACAGTAAAAGTTTCTCCTACTACTATCATTGATGATCTGATGCTGCCTGGAGACCACATCTTCGTAGAAAATCTTAAACCGAGAGAATATTTTAATGAAGTAACAGACACAGGGTTAGATCGGGTTCTTTCTGATCCGAGGATCACTAAACATATTTAATGATTCAACCCTTCCCCTTGTTCCTTCCTCTTGCCTCGACTTTCTCAAGGCGCTTTAGGACTGAAGGGTCGTTATAGCCTTTGACCACTGCTTCAAATGCTTTCTCCCATATCTTGTAGTGCTTTGACTCAAGAGCCTGCTTGAGCAGATGAAGGTCTACTGCTTTGTCCTCAACTTTGTCAGAAAAGAAAGATAGCCCAAAGTCAATGAAATATACATCATCATTAAGGATCATGTTAGATGTGGTAAGGTCTCCGTGGATTATCCCGTTGTCGTGCAGTATCCTTACCTTCTTTCCGATCTCTTTTGAAAGCGTGATGTAATCTGAGCTCTCAAAGACATCCCTTAGCTTGTCTCCGGGGATATGTTCCATCCGGATCATGCTTTTCTTGTCGTCGGAGATGAGCCTTGGTGCAGGGAACCCTATCTCTTTTAGTTTGGCAAGGATCTTTGCCTCTCTTCTTGTGCGTGACTGCCTCAAAGGGTCATCTATCTCAGGTATCCTATAACCTTTCCTGATCCTGTCCTTGACAACATTCTCCTTGTCTTTGTAGATTATCGCTTCCGCTCCTTTGCCTATCTGTTTCATAAGCACATAAAACCTGCGCTTGCTTAAAAAAGTTTTCGAAAATCTTTCGAAAAAATATAGGTCAGGGTTATTAAGGTCTCTTTAACCTGGGAACTGATGACTAAAACAGTAAAGATAGATTATTACATATTTGTAGACTATTCAACTGATCTGATAGGGTACACAATAATAAGTAATTCTAATCTACATCAGATATTGGCTAAGGTTGTGAAGTTTAGGCATTATAGGGAGCAAAGAAAAAAGAAAACATATCTTCAGAAGATCAAAGGGATATATTGCAATCAGGATTATCCTCTATGATAGAAGAGATTGAAATAATGGATTTAAAAGATAACTTGAAACTATTTGGCAAAATATACCAGTTCATAAATCGACATACGGATTGTATCATTTTTATAGAAAAGTCGAGCCTAATACTATTTCCTTTTGGTTGTAGATACAGGCTCGACTTTACTATCCCAAAAATTGGCTAACAAAATTAGCGAGCCGTAATACTCCGACCTTTAGGTCGGAGATAGGCGAGCTAATATTAGTAATTAGCCAATTTTTGTTATCTCGGTAGATAATAACCAATATAGGTCATTTTGTAAGCATTTTGAAGGAGCAGCTGATCTTATGAGGATAATCCTCATAAAAGAAAGTGAATTGAAGAAGAATTCAGTAGAGCATAGGCTTAGCCTTATAATCGATACTTTGTTTAATCTAAAAAGGATGAGTAAGTAGGTTCCGCCATCCTACTTCCTGCCTCTAAGGGCAGGGTTCGTCGGAACCTGTTCCTCAATAAGGAGTATATCTTTATTGTATTTAAGCTTTGCCAAAATATTTCGGAAGATTTCCGAAAGGATTTAGTTTTCCCCAGCAAAAAACTTATATAAACATGGCGCTAACCCTTTATTATAATCATTTCAATGGGGGTGATATGATTGAATGAAGTATTGAAGACGATCGCAAAAAGAAGGAGCGTCAGGAGTTTTGAGCAGAAGCAGATAAGTGATGAGGAGCTGAACCTTATCCTTGAAGCAGGGCTTCAGGCTCCAAGCGGCCATAACGACCAGCCATGGTATTTTTCAGTTATCCAGGACAAAGGACTGATAAAAGAATTGAGTGACGGCAGCAAGCTTGAGATGCAGAAAGTGCCTGTTAAGTGGGTGGCTGATTATGGGAAGAACGAAAAGTTAAACATATATTACAACGCTCCGACAGTCATAATAGTCGCTGCAAAAAAGGATGCGGTAGTGCCTACTGCTGATGCCTGCGCTGCTATAGAGAACATGCTTATCGCTGCAACAAGCCTTAACCTCGGATCTTGCTGGATCGGTTTCACCAAGTTCTTCTTCACAGGCGATGATAGGAACAAGAAGATAGGGCTTCCTGAAGGGTATGAGGTCCATTATGGGATCGCGTTAGGATACATCCCCGAAGGCATGAAACTAAACGCTCCTCCAAGGAAGCATGAGAAATATTATCACGTGATAAGATAAGGGATCAGGATGGGGCTTATTTGGCCGGTTCTACGAAGCTCTTGTTTTTGTAGTTGGATGCACGATAACTGGAGCTGGCGCAGGTGTGTTGTCTATGACAGGAGCATTGTTTTGTCCTGAACTGTTATTCACATCAGATATCGCAGCAGGAGGGGTTGCAGGAGTGTTTGCTGTTAGGTTTGTGATGGTTGAAATGTTTTGAGCAGATGTTTTTTTGTTTTCTGTTGCCAGGATATCATTTTGGGAAGGTATGACCTGTATGGATGTGCTTTTTTTCATCTGCTCTCCAAATATGATTATGCTTCCAGCTACAAATATGAATAGGATTATTGACATGCCCACTGCCCGCCTTAGTCTTTGGAATCTCATTTGAAATCAAACGCCTCCTCGTGTATGTGGTCTTTGCTGACTCCGTTTTTTATCAGGCTTTCTATTATCCCTTCTTTGAATCCTGCTGGGCCGCAGATAAAAAATTCCTTGTCTCTAAATCTTCCGCAGCGGTCAAATATTATCTTTGTGTTTATCCTTCCCTGGGTCTGGGATATCCATGGCACAATCTTGAACTTATCTGTCTTTTGCGAGGTTTCGTAAAATAGCTTGCCCCCTATCAGGTCTTTTTTTTCCTTTACTGAGTAGATAAGAGTTATGTTGCTTTCAGGGTTTGGATCGTAAAATATGTCTTGTGCCATCCCGATAAATGGTGTTATCCCTATCCCTCCTGCGATCCAGACCTGCTCGCTTTTTGAGTATCTTTTGTAGTTGAACCTGCCATATGGCCCTTCAACCGATACTTTGTCCCCTTTTTTGAGATGCACCATCTTGCTCGTGTAATCTCCCAGATTTTTGGCGTATACTGTGATGTCATTGTCGTTTGATCTTGAGGCTATCGAGAAAGGATGCGCTTCTTTTGATATGTTCTCGTTGTAAAATCTTATGAATATGAACTGGCCGGATCTATATGATATTGGCTTGTGTTCAGGAGTGATCGTGATCTTTATGACTTCATCTTTTGTCTGGATAGAGCTTATAGAATAGACTGCATTCTTGTATACCCTTTCTTTGATGAAAAGGCTGTATGAATATCCAAAGATTCCTATCGCGCTAACTGCTGCTGCATAGATATAGTACCCTGCAAAAATGTTGTCTTGTGCTATGCTGTTTCTTACAAGGAATATATGAAGTGCTGCAAGGATAAATATTGGTCCTAAAAACTCATGCGTAAATTTCCACCTGTGATATTTTATTTTTGTGAATAATGTGATCATTATCAGTGCTATCATCCCGACAAGGGCTATTATCCCCAGGTTCACGCTCCAATATGAGCTTGGCAGAAGGTATTTTGCTGCAAGGTCTGTTTGGGCTGGGACAAATTTAAGCACCAGAAATATGGGGTGTGCAAGGATAAGGATAAGGGCACTCCCGCCTAGTATTGCGTGGGCGATATAGACCTTGTCAAGCCCGTCAAATATGTCTTCTATCAAGGTTATCCTTGTCGAAAGGATGAATGTCAGCGCAAACATTGTCATTCCGACAAGTCCAAAAAGCTCTCCCAGGCTGTGTGTTATTTCCTGATAACCGCTAAGCTCTTGTATTCCCGGGCCAAAGCGCAGCCAGAGAAAGATAGGGGATAGCGAAATAGCGATCAATAGTGCCCATCCTGCAAGTGTCTTTAGTTTCATGATTTTTCCCCGTATATTGATGCCTGAAAATCGTTTAGCATTATTAAATTATTCTCTTTTGTGATTATCATTGCAGTGATATCTTTGTTTTGGCTTATCAGTTTTTTTCTTTTTTTTTCAGGCAGCACAAAAAGTGCTGTTGCATACAGGTCTGCCTCTTCAAGAGTTGGTGCGATGACAGTTGCAGATATTGCATCAGTCTGGTTTATTATGTGGCTTTTTTCATAGCTTTCTGCGTATTGCATATAATCTCCTGATGTTGCTGCTGCCTGGTTTTTTAGCCTTATTGATGATATGCTTCCTTTGTTTCTTGGATCCTTTATACCTATAACATGCGTTATCTGTCCTCTTGCAATGATATCTCCTCTTGCATCGATCATGAAGTTTTCAACTCCATTTTTTTGGAGGGATTCAGCCATCATATCAGTAATATATCCTTTTGCTATGCTTCCAAGGTCGATTAGGACATTTGAGTTTGTCAGAATGACTTCTTTTCCATTAAGCTTTATATCCTTAAATGAGCATTCAGGAGAGCTTATTATCCCTTCTTTCCTGAGCAGGATGTACTTTCCCAGTGATATGTCATATGAGCCTTCAGTCATCTCTGACATGTGGATCGCTGTTTTTATGACTTTTAGGAGCTCGTCTGACACTTTCATTTTTTTGTGCTTGTTTAGTCCTGATAATTCGCTTTTTGGGTCATAAATGTCAAATATCTTTTGGAGCCTTAATCCTTCAGAATAAGCTTCTTCTATCACGTCTTCAATGATCTCTAAAGGAGCATCATAAGTGATAAAATCAACATTTTCCCCAAACATTTTCTTGCTGATGGTGATGCCTTCCACGATGGGAGAAAACGAAGTAATGTTCTTAAATGTTGCTGAAAGCCATTTAAAAACCGCAACCCAGATAAATGCTATTCGTTTATCCTGTCTTAAAATGAATAAGATCGAGATAATGTCTCCGGCAGGAAGCTTTGAGACGCTTAGCGCTGCGATTAAGGCAGGGGCTGATTCTGTCTATTTTGGAGTCGGAGAGCTTAACATGCGCTCAAGGTCTCAGAATTTCAATGTGGGTGACATCCCGAAGATATCAAGGATATGCAAGGCAGCTAGGGTGAGAAGTTATCTTGCTTTAAACACTGTCA
>JBJKQO010000004.1:0-11754 GCA_046705145.1 Candidatus Woesearchaeota archaeon | reverse complement strand
AACACAATGTTGCTAAGCTCGTTTATCGAAAATCCGCATGAGCCGATCGCTGCAGCATTTTTCTCACATGGAAAGGACTCTCCTGTAAGAGATGACTGGTTGACAAAAAAATCCTTCGAATGTATCACCCTTGCGTCTGCAGGCACAAGGCATCCTGCATTAAGGAAGATGACATCCCCTTCACAGATATATTCGCTGCTTACCTGCTTCCTTTCACCTTTCCTTATCACGGAAACCTTCGTCTGCACCCTTTCCTTAAGCTTTTCCGACGCCTTTCCTGCATTGTGCTCAAGAAAAAAATCGAGGCTTACGCTAAGCAGGATCATTATGCTGATGATTATCGCATCACCCACCTGATCGAATACTGCAGAGACTATAGCTGCAAGCATCAGAATTATTATCAGAGGGCTCTTAAAATGGGACAGGAACTCCAGGATCACGTTGAGCTCCTTCTTCTCGCTTAACCTGTTATAGCCGTATCTTTCAAGCCTCGTCCTTGCCTGATCGTCAGAAAGCCCGTTAAAAGATGTCTTAAGCTCATCAACAACCTTGCTCGATTCGCAGGTAGCATAATAAGATAGCGGCTTTATAGTTAAAGGCATGCCTTAGCTCATCAATAACTCAGTTTATATATTTTATTAAACACAGTCCTACTGTGGGTGGGTTTTATAGGGTGTTGTTTTATGCACTTTTTAAAAACTCGGCTGTCGCCTCGGGTAGCATCGGCTCGCTTGTGTGGATTACATATTCATGGCTGATATCGCCAAGCAAAGTATCGTAAATCCTTGATTTACGGACTTAAAATCAGAGATTTTAAGCTTGGCGGACTTTGAAAAACACATTTTTCAAAGGGACAACCCCCTAGTCAGCCTTTATCTAAATCATAATGAATCTCGCAAATTGATGCTACCTCCTTTTTCAACAGTGCTGATACCTCCGTTAAATATTTATACTCGCTGGGTTTAAGCTGATGAAAAGAGAAAAAGAGGTATGAACATGAATGAGCTTTGGTCAATAGTGCTTCTCACGCTGATAGGCATACTTGGGTTCTTTATAGCCAAGAGGTCAAGGGCGCCTGTCCCTCTCATCCTTATCCTCACAGGGATAGCGCTGTCATGGTCCCCTCTGGAGATCAAGATACCTGAGATGGTCATATCCATAATAATATTTGTCGCAGTAGCGCTGGTATCGTTTGATGTCTTTGCCAGGCTTGACATCCACAATTTTGACTCCATCTCGCATGAGGCGCTAACGATATCGGTCTACTATGGGACATTCACCATTGCGGTCATGACCATATCATCCTATCTCATACTGTCAAACTACTCTATCGCATCATCTGTCATGTTTGCCGCGCTGCTAATTGGCACTGCATCCATAAATGAGGTAAAGATAAGGAAGCGCGCATATTTCGTGCTTGATGAGGAATCATCGATCAACAGGGGGATATGCCTGATGATAGTGTTTGCGATCGCATCATTCTATGTGATGGTCTCACAAGGCCTGATAACGCTTTCAACATGGCATAATGTAGGCGCAGCAGGCATGAAGACACTGCTAAGCATCGGAAGCGGGATAGTCATGGGGATAATAATCTTTAAGGTCGTAAAAGAGAACTTTTTCATACGGCACAGGCACCTAATCCTGCTTTTAGGGGTGATCGCAGCATACTCCTTTACAGCACTGCTTGGAGGAGAGCCTGTTTTTGCGATGGCAACCCTTGGGCTGATGTTTGGGGCACTATCCCTTGAAAGGAAACACGAGCTATACGAGTTTTCAGGATTTGTCGCCGAAGGCATAGAGATATGGGTGTTTTTGCTTGCAGGGCTCATAATATCATTCAACTTCTACTCAACAGACTTCATCATCCACTCGGTAATGCTCTTCCTGATATTCAAGCTCTCAAGGTTCGTCTCGATAACTGCCGCGATGCACCATCACAAGTACTCATTTAAGGAAAAACTGTTCCTCACACTTAACAGCTCAAAGGGGATAACAGTGATAACAGCTGTTCTTGCCATGCTCGCATACAACATACCTAACATCTCGATAGTAGCAGAGTACGTGCTTGCAATCTCACTATATTCATTGGTAGTTTCAGCATTAAGCGACGCATTCTCTAAACATTTTATCGGTGATAAGGATTGATAAGGGTA
Organism: Candidatus Woesearchaeota archaeon; assembly: GCA_046705145.1. Lineage (GTDB taxonomy): Archaea > Nanobdellota > Nanobdellia > Woesearchaeales > JBJKQO01 > JBJKQO01. The sequence goes on along the minus strand of JBJKQO010000004.1, from coordinate 9,598 downwards.
GGCCCTGGGGGTACTGCAGGGCTAGGATATGACGAAGGCATAAGCCAGATAACAAAGCTGGGACTTAACGCGCTTGAAGTAGAATTCACCTACGGAGTGAGGATGTCAGACTCTGAGGCTTCAAGGATAGGCAAGCTTGCCAAAAAAAATGACATATCCCTTTCTGTCCACGGACCTTATTATATCAACCTCGCATCTGATGATCCTTCAAAAGTCAGCGCATCAAAACAGAGGATACTTCAAAGCGCGCAAAAAGCTGACCTTCTTGGAGCAAGGTATGTCGTTTTTCATGCGGGGTTCTTCCAGAAAAAAGACCCAAAAGAAGTGTTTGAAATGATAAGGGAGAATATGATCGACGTGATGGAAGACATAAAGGAGCACGGCTTCAGGGTGATGCTTGCGCCTGAAGTGACAGGAAAAGGCTCGCAGTTCGGAAGCATAAGCGAGCTTTTGGACCTTATGAAAGCGACAGGATGCCACATGACAATTGATTTCGCACATCAGCTGGCAAGAAACTCAGGAAACATTGACTATGCTGAGATATTTGACAGCCTGTCAGGGATAAAGCACCTGCACGCACACTTTTCAGGGATAGAATGGACAGACAAGGGAGAAAAAAAGCATCTGATAACAAAAAAAGAGTGGATCATGCCCCTTGCAGAAGAGATAATCAAAAGAAAATCTGATATCACCTTAATAAACGAAAGTCCAGACCCTCTGGGAGACTCTGTGAAGACAAAGGAAGTGTTTGAAAGCAAGGGTATCAAGATATAAGTATAGGATGTGTCCCAAGTAGGTTAGCATCAATGTGTCAGGCTCTTATGTTTTATCTGCTCTGAGTTGAAGGGGATGGCCCCTACGGGGCTTCAACGATACTTATACTATCAGAAGCACAGCCGAACCGATGCTAACCGAAGCGTTAGCGAGTCTTGGGACACATCCCAAAATTCCGAAACTATATAAGCAACCTGATCATATCAATGCGGTGTTTTTTGGGGAGAAAAATGCCAAAAAGATGGTTTAAGCGGATAAAGGATCATTTCAGCAAGTTCTCTGAGGTAGCCAAAACTCCCCACTCGATAGCTTTAGGGTTTTCGATAGGTACTCTTATAGAGGTCCTGCCGACTCCAGGGATCAACCTTATCCTGATGGCTCTTGTTGCAATAACCTATCCTAAGATAAACAAGATATCCATGTTTGGAAGCGCTCTCGTCTGGAATCCCATAATGAAGATTCCTTTATACGGGCTGAGCTACAAGCTCGGAGATATTATACTCCTGGACACTCCGACAATGGAATTTAACGTGCTACTATACAACCAGATCTACGATTTTTCTATCCGATTCCTTCTAGGGAACTTCATAATCGCCATAACCCTTTCTGCTGCATGCTATATAATCGTGAGGTTTATCGCGCAGGAATACCAGGAAAAAGCTAAGATAGGGGCAAAAACCCAATAAAAAAGTTTCTATCAAATATTTTCGGGTCAGCATCGGCTCGGCTGTGCTTCTGATTGTGCTTCAGTCGTTGAAGCCCCGTAAGGGACAACCCCCTCAACTCTGAACACGATTAACAGAAGAGCCTCGCAGATTGATGCTGACCCTTGATTTATTCGAAAAACCCAATAAAAACATAACCTTTTTAAATGGAAGCTGATTCCACGGTAATACTGTTTAGTCTAGAGGTTCTCTGCATTAGACTGAATATTTGAGGGTGAACGATTAGAAAATGGTAAGAATTCATGATGTAAACACGCAAGAGCTCATAGAAAAGACAGCGGAAGAGCTAAAAAAAGTGCCAGAGATCAAGGCTCCTGAGTGGGCAGCTTTCGTAAAGACAGGCCCGCACAAGGAAAGGGCGCCTATGAAAGACGACTGGTGGTACATGAGATCTGCTGCTGTGATGCGCTCAATATACAACCTAGGACCTATAGGGGTCTCAAAACTAAGGACAAAATACGGCGGAAAGCAGAACAAGGGATTTAAGCCTGAAAGGTTCAAGAAATCTTCAGGAAACATAATAAGAAAGGTTCTGCAGCAGCTTGAAGCAGCAGGATTTGCAAAGCAGGCTGAAGCTGGAGTACACAAAGGAAGAGTCCTTACCCCTGCAGGGATGTCATTTATCGACAAGATAGCTTCCTCACTTTCAAAAGGCGCTAATGCTAAATCAGTGCCAGCAAAAGAAGATCATAGGCCAGCTGAAAAGCCAAAACCGGAAAGTAGGCCTAAGGAAGTAAAAAAAGAAGAAAGCTCAAATGAGTGAAGAAAACATTGATGCGCTGAAAAGGAAAAAGCTCGAAGAGCTTGCAGCGCACCAGCAAGAAGAGGAAGAACTCAAACAAGAGCTTTTCAAGGCCGAAGCTGCGATCAAGACCTTGATGACAAGAGAAGCCATCGTAAGGTTTGGCAACATAAAGGCTGCTGATCCTGAAAAGGCGATGCAGATAACAGCTGTCATAATCAACCTTGTCAACAGCGGACAGGTAAGGTCTGTTGATGACGAGATACTAAAGAGGATATTGGCCACGATAACGCCAAAGAAAAAAGACATAAACATAAGGAGAATCAACAAGTAAAATGGCAAGATTCACACATCTAAGCAAGAAACTAAGGCTTGCAAAGCTTGGAAGGCAGACCAAGTGGGCACCTTTTTGGACTGTTCCAAAGAAGTACGGACAAGGAAGAAGGGTGCATCCAGGAAGGCATACTGCTGTAAAGAGAAGCTGGAGAAGAACAAAAACCAAAGCTTAAAGGATAGATGATCAAAAATGGCTAAAAAGAAAGAAACCGAAAAGAAGAAAGTCATTCTAGAAAGGGAATATAACGTCCCTTTAAGGAAGGAGTTCCTTAAGGTCCAGAATAACAGGAAAGCAAAGAAGGCTATCAACGCCCTAAGGCAGTTCATACAGAAGCACATGAAATCCGAACAGGTCAAGATAGGCGACATGATTAACAAGGAAGTCTGGGCAAAAGGGATAAGAAACCCTCCACACCACGTCAAGGTCAAAGCATCAAAGTATGAAGACGGCACAGTTTTTGTCGAAAGCATAAAGGCACCTGCAGAAAAACAGGAAGAGAAGAAAGCAAAGAAAGGTGCAAAAGAGAAGGAAACTAAAGCTGAGACAAAAAAAGAGGCTAAAGACAGCGAAGAAGCCGCGCCTGAAGCTAGCAAGAAGCCAGAGACAAAAAAGGAAGAGCCAAAAGCAAAAGCTGCTAAGGCTTCTGACAACTAAAACACAAAAACAGGAAATGAGGCTTAAAGAAAAAGCGTCATGCTAAGAGGCAGCAGAACAACTGTCACAAAATATTCAATCGATCATTAAAAATGGGATCTTAGCATCCTAAAAATCGCACTGATTTTTACGGGACTTTTTCTTGAAGAGTTAAAAATGGAATTTAATGAACTAGGAATAAATGAACAGATACTAAAAGCTATCGAAAGAGAAAAATTTGAACATCCGACAAAGATACAGGAGATGACAATCCCCCTGATAATCCAGGGAAAAGACATCATAGCAGGCTCCGCTACAGGATCAGGAAAGACCCTTGCCTTCGGAGCAGGCATAATACAGAAGACAGAGAAAGGAAAAGGGATACAGGCACTAATCCTCAGCCCGACAAGGGAGCTTGCAGAACAGGTCTCACAGGAGATAAAAAAATTCTCAGAATACAAGCACCTTAAGGTCATACCTATATATGGTGGGGTCTCGATAAACCCACAGATAGACCTGTTAAGGTCTGCAGACATAGTCGTCGGAACTCCAGGAAGGATACTTGACCACATAGACAGGAACACGATAAACCTGACAAGAGTAAACATGCTCGTGCTTGACGAGGCCGACAGGATGCTTGACATGGGATTTATCGATGACGTGGAAAAGATCATAAGAAGATGCCCTAAAGAAAGGCAGACGCTTCTTTTTTCAGCGACAATCTATCCTGAGATCGCACAGCTTGCAAGAAGGTATATGATAGATCCGAAAAGGATCAGCGCAGAAGCTCAGGTAGACCCTAAAAAACTAAGACAGGTTTACTACAACGCTCTTGACAACATCAAGTTCTCGCTTCTTGTACACCTCCTGAACAACGAGAATTCAGGCCTGGTCATGGTATTTTGCAACACGAGAAAGAACGCTGATTTCGTCTCAAAAAACCTCAAGATAAACGGGATAGCAGCGCAGGCCATACACGGCGGGCTGACCCAGGACAAGAGAAAGAAGATACTTGAAGGATTCAACACAAAAAAGGCATACGTCCTCGTCTGCACTGATGTCGCCGCAAGAGGCCTTGACATAAACGGAGTATCCCACGTCTATAACTATGACATACCAAAAGACAGCAAGGAATACATCCACAGGATAGGAAGGACTGCAAGAGCCGGAAAAGAAGGCATAGCGATAAACATACTTTCGCAAAGAGACCATGATAACTTCTCAAGGGTTGAAAGGGACTGCGATGTCAGGATCCAAAAGGAAGAGACCCCTAACGTTCCGAGAGCAAAGATAAAGATAGAAGAAAAAAGAAGAGGGGGCTTTGCAAGGAAGGGATTTGGCCCAAGACCAAATGCTCACGGACAGAAAAGCTGGCATGGCTCAGACAGGCCAGGCAGGAACCAGGGAAGGAGCAGGTTTTCCAAAAACAAAAGAACTCCTGCCAGCTCATAGTTTATTTTTGTTCTTTTTATCAATTTCAACAGTGTCTATTAAAACAACAACATTTTTATACAGGTACGCTTAAAATATCATCATGATTGACTTAAGCGCGATTTTCCAAAATGAGCATTACCGCTTCTTTGTGATACTGGGCTGGGTAGTCATATTCGTGCATATTGCCTACATAGCCCTGATGAACCCTCTTAAGAGGCTCGCAAAGAAGACCAAGACCGAGCTTGACGACCAGATAGTAAAGGTCATATCAGTCCCGCTGTATCTATTCATGATGCTTACAGGCATATATTTCAGCCTGCGCTCGCTAAGCTCGCTTGCACCTCACATGCTGTGGATAACAAGGATATTCTTCTCAGTGCTTGTGATGATCTCAGCATACTGCGTCTCAAAGATAATCAACACGCTCATAGAAAGCAGGATGAAGACAAAAGGGGAGCTTGAGAAAGCCCCAAAGCTTCTTGAGAAGATAGTGTTCATGCTGGCCTACCTTGTAGGCATAATCCTCATCATGGACCACTTCAACATAAGCATAACCCCTCTTCTTGCAACGCTTGGCGTCGGAGGTCTTGCGCTTGGTCTTGCCCTGCAAAGCACCCTTTCAAACTTCTTTGCAGGGATAAACATAATATCCGACAAGCTCATCAAGGTAGGGGATTTTGTTGAGTTTGAGGGCAACTCAGGTTTTGTGGAAGACATCGGATGGCGTTCAACGAAGATAAAGACGATCCAAAATTATTATATCATCGCACCAAACTCAAAGATAGCTGAAAGCACGATAACAACCTTTGACATGCCTGAAAACGAGGTTTCTATACTTGTCGAGTGCGGCGTAGCATACACTTCTGACCTAAAGAAGGTCGAAAGGGTCACTATAGAGGTAGCAAAAGGCATACAGAATACTGTTGAGGGAGCTGTCAGGGACTTTGAGCCTTTTATCAGGTTCAGGAACTTTGGCGACTCAAACATAGACTTCACAGTGACTCTCAGGGCAGAGACTATCACAAGCAGGTATGTGATGAAGCATGAGTTCATAAAGGCCCTTAAGGCAAGATATGACAAGGAAAAGATCGAGATATCCTGGCCTGTAAGAAAAGTATTCAAGGGAAACTAGATGGTAGGATACCAAAGGGCGATCATAAGCGCCACTTCTAAAGAGGAAGCAAAAGCTATCCTTAGGATGCTTGTAGAAAAAAGGCTTGCTGCAGGAGGCCTTATAACAGAAGGCCTTTCCATCCACAGGTGGAATGGCAGGATAGAAGAGGAAAAGTACTACAATGTCTCATGCTTCACTGCCCCTGAAAAGAAAGATATCATCATAAGGGAAGTTGAAAAAGTACACAAGGATGAGGCTCCTGTGATAGCGTTCTTTGACATCGATCATGGCAACAAGAACTTTCTGGAATGGATCGATGAGAGCACGAAGTGAGATCTAAAGGCTAATTATTTAAACTCTGACAGTTTTATCCATATCATGAAGAACATCCTCATACTAGGCGCCCTACCCAATGATGAAAGCGAAAAGAGATTATATGAGACTATCATAAACTTAGCAAAAGAATTTGCAGGAACAGTCAGGTCTCCTCTGGACACAGCCGAATTCAAGGGCACTGCAAAAGATAGGTATGAGCGCGCCCTTCAGACCGTAAAAGAAGCGGATCTTGTCATAGGCGAACAAAGCAGCCCTTCAACAGGACAAGGGATCGAGATAAGGGAATGCGCTTTGCTCAATAAGCCTTTGATAGTCGTTGCAAGAAAAGAAAGCCGGATTTCCGGGCTTGTGAAAGGATGCCCTTGCACAAAAGAGATCATCCTCTACAGTGACTCAAAAGAATTGACTTCAAGACTTAGAACAACACTAAAAAAATATTAAAAAGAAACATGCCCCCACACATGGTGGAGACTGATTACCAATAAAACTCATTTCTTCAGGTGTATCGTCTGCGTAGGGAAAGCAAACTCTATCTTCGCTTTCTCAAAAGCCTTCTTGATCTCGATGTTTATCTCGTCTTTTACCTGTAGGAACTGGCTTATGTCCTTGATCCAGTATATTATCGAGATGTCAAGGGATGACGGCCCGAACTCGTTGAAAGTCACTATGGACTCGTCTTTTGTGCTCTTGTTCTTGAGGATTATGTCAGATATTACCTTCTTTGCTTCCTGAAGCTTTGCAACTGAAGTCGAATATTCGACCCCTACAGTCATCTTGATCTTCCTTGCTTCCTCCCTTGAGACGTTCTCAACTATCGAGTCTGCGATGACTCCGTTTGGGACCACAAGCTCTGTACCGTCAAGCGTGACGATCTTCGTGCTCCTTATCCCTATCTCCTTGACTGTCCCGTCATACTTGTCTACCCTTATCCTCTGCCCGACCTTAAACGGCTTGTCAGTAAGGACTGTGATCCCTCCGAACATGTGGGCAAGAAGGTCTTTTACGGCAAATGCGATAGCGATCCCTCCTATACCCAAGCCTGCAACAAGGCTTGTTATGTTGACGCCAAGGTTGCTCAATAGGAATATTATTCCGACAGACCATATTGTGATACCGACGACTTTCCTGAGTATGGGCATTATCTGGTCATCGATGTCTGTCTCAGTCTTTGAGGCGACAGGTATCAGGTAATGCTCTATCATCGAGTCGATAAACCTTGCGATAAACCAGATTATGTTTATGATTATGAGGACCTTAAATCCCTTGTTTATGAAATTTGACCAGCTCGATGGTACTGTAAGGAAGCCCAGCGCTATGTAAAGGCCGAATATGAAGACAGCGAAGACAAGCGGCTCTTCAAGCATGTCAACAAGTATATCATCAAGCTTTGTCTTGGTCTTCTGTGTAAGGGCTCTTATCGTCGTCTTGCAAAGCCTGTAAAGCAGCTTTCCTGCTATTATCGCTGCAGTAAGGACTGCAAAAAACAAGATAAAGTTCTGCAGAGTGTTGTCAAGTATCCTAAGATTCAGTATTCCTGTAAGACTAAATGCCATTTTTGGTTACCCCCTTATCAGAAGTGAGTCTATTTTTGTTTTTAAACTTAATGGTTTTTTGGGTTTAAGAAGTGCATAATCCGGTGCAGCTTCCCGTGTCTGCCGGCTTTGTGTTTTGGTTGCAAAGCGTGCTTACAACATTAGTGTTGTCAGGATATCTCCTGCAGTAAACCTGCCTTGTCCTTGTTCCTGTCTGCCCACATGATGCGCTGCACTGGCTCCATGATCCTGCAGCCCAGGAGTAACTAAGCTCAGCCTGGCTGAAAAATTCAGGAGAGCAATCATAGTACTCTTCTATGCAGGACTCCTCAAATTTTTCCGGAAACTGGCCTGTTATGCATCTTTGCCCTGCCTGGATACCTCCATTGCAGGTCGTTCCGCAGCATTTTGTCTTGCCACTATAAGTCTTACATATTTGGTAAGGGGAATCTTTTGTAGGATTAGCATAAGGCCTTGAAGGGCATCTGTAAAGAATGAGTCCGCAGCCATTTCCTTCTACGCACTGCGCACCTGCGTTACAGTCTGCATTTGAGCCGCAGCCATATCCTGCAGACGGCTGCTCTTCGCAGGGCGCATAATTAAAGCAGGCATATTTCCTTCTCGAATCAAACCAGCTGCAATAGCCTATCTTCTCATAATAATCATTATCTGCACATTTTGTTTCCCAGAAATAACGGCAGTCAGTGCCCATGAACTCCAGGCATTCTTCTGCATTTTCCGAATGTGGGCTGGGTATGAGATTGACAATAATCTTCGCATCATCCGTGTTCATACCATCATCTACAACTGCATTAAAAGAGTATTGCGAACCTGGGGGGGATATCGCTTCAAACCCTAACGTATTTGGGAATGGGGAACAGCATTCCTGCTCCATCACAACCCCTCCGCAGCTGATCTTTATAGGGCTTGAAGAATATGAGTAGTCTCTTATGCAGAGTTTCATGTCGTTATAGTTTGTGTCCAGATCTGAGATGTAATCCCTGAAGTTTTCCAGCTTGTTGTCTTTTCCCTGCCTGTAATCCAGCTCTATGCTGCGCACGTTAAAGAGTGGCTTGTCATTCACGTTTTCAACAGTTAGATCATATGTCCTGCATGCTTTTGCTCCGAGAGCTTCAGCGCAGACTGTAACCTTATAAGGGTCCTGATCAAAAGACTGCGGGGAGATGTCTGATCCTGAGTCCCATCTTATCCTTGCATTTTGTCCTCTTGCTGTTTCAACCGTCATGCCCTCAAGATCTGAGTCAAGCCCTTCCAAAGTGAAAGTGATAGGGGTGTTGTAGGGATCCGACATCTCTGTCTTGGATGCAGAAGATGAGCTTGGCGTGAACCTTGCACGTATGTCAGCAGAATACACGCTTCCTTCTTCCACCCTGTCCGGAGTGAGAGCGATAGTAGTGATCTCGATCGTTCCTGCAGCAGAAGTAGCGCTTGCAGAAGAAGAAGATATCACACCTGAAGAATCTGATATCCTTATCGCTACACCTTCAAAGTTCTCATTAAAAGAAAGGTACCTGCTGTACTTGTCAACATCATATCTTGCCCTTGTGATCTTCTTCATGATCCCTCCTATGAGTGCATAATCGCTTCTAACGCTTAAGGTGCTGCCTCCCCCTGAAAGTATGTCCCTGCATTTTTCAGCTATAGCCTCGTTTTCTACCTCATAGCTGACCTGGGCAGAATCTCCTGGGCCTAGCTCAGAGAAGTGCCATACCAAAAGCGGGTCTTCTGACACTATCTCACATTCTGGAGAGGTGCACGCTGCCTCATTTCCTTCCTCATCATAGAACTTGACAACAGCATCATTAACATAAGGGATGCAGTCCTTTAGTATCTTCTCAACATAAAGGAACTCGCTCGCACCTTCATCCTCATAGTTCCTTATCTTGATTATTATCTTGGTTGTCCCTGAGCCTTCATCAAATTCCCTGTCAAGCTCAACACCTTCATTTT
>JBJKQO010000003.1:0-61461 GCA_046705145.1 Candidatus Woesearchaeota archaeon | reverse complement strand
TTTTCGGCAAAAACCCCAAAAATTCGAGGGAAAAACACCCTAACCTCCAGTCAGAAACTCAAGCCAAAAAGGGAGTCTCAGACGGCACCCTAGAAAAACATCGTTAAACGCGCATGTTAAATACAATCGTCGTCTCGGCATTAAATGTTTAACGTTAAGTTTATTAAGCATTAAGCCGATTAAGTAAGAATATGGCACAAAAATCATTTTATGTGGACTCATGTATCTGGCTAAACCTCTTCAAGAAAGAAGGAAATCCTGATAAAGGCGTCCCTTACTGGAAAATAGCGAAAGATTTCATTGACCAGGTTATGTTTTCTGAAGATGAAGGGATGATCTATACAGGTTTTGTCTTAAAGGAGATTAGACAAAGGCTGGATGCAAAAATTTATGAGGAAAAACTTGATTTTTTTAGAGGCGAGAAGAAAATCAAGTTCATAAAGGCAACACCTAAAGATTATGATCTTGCAAGAAAATTAGAAGATGAATCAAAGTTTGAGATAAGCTTCTTTGACTGTATACATATAGCAATATCCAAAAGATTGAACCTTATTCTTGTAACAAGAGACAATAAGCTAATAGAATTTGCAAAGAAGCATATAGAAGTAAAGAAACCAGAAGAATTACTCTCCTAGCCTATTGATTTCCTCAACATCCTTAAAGCTCTTAATTTCTTTAGACAACTTATCCCTTATCTTCCTAATCTCTTTAACAGAATCCCCTTTATTCTCTATAGAACCGACCTGTTGGTCAAGGATGAATCTCCTTAAAGCATCCCTTACAACATCTGATTTGTTGGAATATAGTCCTTTATCTACTAATTTATCTACCTCTTCAACAAGCCTTTCAGGCAACCTAACTTGTGTTACAGTCATAGCCATTGTAATACTAATGTAGTACAAATGTACTATATAAATCTTTCGCTACCCCTAATGATTTTTGTGCCTTAATCTAAAAATAGCTTATAAACTGAACTAAAATATGCCGAGACGACGACTTCTCCGCTCCTCGCCCTTCGGGCTGCGGTGCTCGACCTTCACCACTTCGTAGCTCAGGGTATTTAACAGGAATTTAACGACTACACTCCGCTCGCCACTTCGTAGCTTCGCTCCGTTCCGTCCAAATTGAATTTTGGAGGTCGCTTCGCCGTGGGATGCCTCGGCTCGCTCCAGCTCCCAAAATTCAACTTCGGTTAATCCCTGTGTTAAATACAATAAAGTTGGGTGCCTCAAGAATAAGTCTTAATGATTCCTTTACATTTTTTACTTCCACAATTGCATTTCATATTAAGATAAGGATTTTTTTCTTTTGAATAGTCTTCGGTTATTTCCTCACCTTTTTTTATATCTCTACTTGCAATTCCAAGAGAATTATAAATAAATGTGTTAGGATTACAAGAATGATTTACGAATCTTGCAGGGGGCTTAACAAGAATTCTTTTATTTTTATCATAATAAATAAATTTTTTTTCGATTTCTGGAATATTATCAGCTTGTTTTTGTGTTAATATAGGAGAATCACTCCAATCTAACACAATTTCTCCTTTTTTAAAATTTCGTGCTGCAAACACTCCCCTTCCTTCAATTATTGATTCTTTAACAATAACATTCATAATCCTTATATAATTTCAAATTCTTTATTAAATTATCGGCACCCAACTTTACTTCTCCGCTCCTCGAGCCTTCGGCTCTGCGGTGCTCGACCACGTTGCACTCTCGGCTTCGCCTCGGGGTATTTAACACGCATTAAACGGTTCGCTCGTTGCACTTCGCTCTCCCATATCCACCAACTACGTCACCCTAGCCTCCAACTCGGCTCCAAGCAAGGCGTCGCCAGAGGGCACCCTAGGACATCGTTTAATGCGTGTTAAACGAAATTGTCTCGTATAAAAACCGCCTTTCTGCTTCTTTTTGGAAAAGCTTAAAAACTATAGAAATTCCAATGATAGCCAGTATGAAATTCAAAGTTTTTAGGACAGAAGAATTTAGAAAAGAGCTGTTTACTTTGCCTAAAAACGTGCAGGAAGAAGCTAAAAAAATCAAGGATAAAATTGCAGAGAATCCTTTTGTTGGGGATCCTCTTGGTTTCAAATTTCTGCGTGAGAAAAAGGTAAAAGGATTGCGGTTTTACTTTTTAATATATGAAGATATCAACGCAGTCTTATTTGTAGCGATAAGTGATAAGAAAGCCCAACAACAGACTATCAACCAAATCAAGATTAACCTAGCAGAATACTATTCCTATATCCATAAAATACTTCAAGAAAAGGTTTAGTCTGTCCATTCCTCTATTCTACCATGTTTGACATCTTCAAGACTTCTAACAAACTGATCTAAAAGTTTCTGATCTACCTCTTCGATCTTTTTAAGCCTTAAATATTCTTCTTTTGGTATAGTAACAGTCTCGGTACTCATAGTATTAAGTGTAGCTTCTTCGCATATTTATATCTTTCTATTAGCGGTTTTTATACTCGACAACTCAAAGATTTAATCTCAACATAGTCGAGTTAAATCTTTGGTTTTTGCCACAGCAAAAACTCGTTTAACAGCGATTAAGAGGTTGCGCGCGGTGCAGTAGCTCCGTGCTCACCCAAATTCAAATTTCCAGCCCGATTTACAGCCATATGGGAAAATCGGGGGAAATTTGAACTTCTCTTAATCGCGATGTTATATTCAATTGAGAAAAAGACTTTTATTGTGAAGAGGCGGGACTTTGTATTGAAAGAAATTCAAGTATATTATACACTCTCAATTTAAAATCTTTCATTACTTCTATTTTCATATATGTGGGCATAAGATGATATATAGATTTATCAGGAAGACCCTTAAAAACTTCACCTAAAACTTCTTGATATTTTTGAGGATTCGTGCCAATATAATTTTGATTTATCCCAAGAAATTGAGAACCTAACATAAAATATGCATATCCAGCTCTTAAAGCATTTTTATCTACAAAATGACCAAATGCTTCACCGTGTTCCTTTACTTTTCTTTCCCACCAGTCTCTTCTTTGTAAATGGTCTTTTCCAAAATCATCTTCAATATAAGGATAACCAAGAAATTCCTTAATTATTTTTAAACATTTTTCTTTACTTTCTCTTGTTGGTTCTTCCCATAATTCTAGTGATATATCTAGGCTTTTCCATATCTCAGCTGGATGAATTCTCACGATATGAGGGTCTTCCATTAATATTCTTTCCATATCTTGTGCCTGTAATTCTGCTATCATAATTATTTAAGAATCAAATTATACTTAAAAATGTATCTAAAGTCCCGCCTTTGCTTCTTTTTCTTAATTGCTCTTCGAGCTTAATTGAATCGTCTTTTTCTCAACTTTGCGGACGCAATTTTTCCGAACTTCGCTTCGCTCGTAACGGAAAAAGAATATAACAGCGATTAACCGGTTCACTCCTCACTCGCCAAGCTCGTTCGTCGTTCTCCCAAATTTTCACCAGCTACGCCACCCTAGCCTCCCAGATGAGAATTGGGTTGCCTATTCTCTTCGGACACTCCTAGAAAACTCTCGGGGTCGCTTCGCTCCGCCCGAGCTCCTATCGGAGTCGGTTAACCGCGGTGTTATATTCAATCGTTAGTCTGCCTAAAATTGTAAGAATGAATTAAATCAAATTTTCTAAACCTGCTTCTTTAGCAGCCATCTTTATTCCGGTTTGAGTACAATACATAGAAGAAAATTTATCTTTAAATCTTGGTTCAATAGTTCCATGTTCTGAAATATGTTTTCTCATTCTTCGATAAGCATTAAATGTTTCTAAACCAAGTTGAGTAGCACCAAGAGTTCCAAAACTAGCATAATACAACAAATCATCAACTACCGGAATTTGTGTTCCTGTTTCATGCTCAACGTATTTTAATAATATTGAAAGCCCAATCCCTGCATAGCTACCAATAATAAATTTATTTCTTACAGCACATTTCGCATAATCTTTAATTCCTTGTAACATATTATGATGATTTGTTTATATATTTATAAATCTTTCTATCTTGTTGCTACTAATAAGTTACTATTCAATTCATTCTTTTATTTGATAAGACGGCAGACTCACGACTTTGAGTTTTCCCTTCGGGACGTTGCACTAAAACTCAATCCCTAATGGGAGAATATAACAGGAATTTAACGGTTCCGAAACCTTGCAGGTTTCTCCACCCAAATCGCCTTCGGCGACTTCGTTAAATTCCGATGTTATATTCAATTGAGAAAAAGGCTTTTTTGTAAACAAGGCAAAAACAATCGACATATTTATATACTATTCTAGGATTACTAAAAATAAAATGGCAGAAAAACATGTAACTTTATGGCCAGTTTCATTAGCTGAATTGTGTGAACTTGAGGAGAGAAAATACACTCCTATGAAAACAGAAGAAGGGCATCCGTTGGAAATTGAGGCCTCAGGTCATAGTAGAGATGAAGCTAAAAGATTATTAATTGAAAAAGCTGTTGATTTAGGTGCAGATGTTGTATATAGGACACAATATTTTGACCAACCTAGAGACACTGCTTTTTTAGCTAGAGATAAGCCCATTGTATATGCAGGGGGTTTTGCTGCTAAACTTAAATTATAAATAAATGAGAAGTTAATTTTTTTTTGCCTTTTTCTTGTTTTATTTAATTGCACTCCGTGCTTAATTATAACGCCTTTTTCTCAACTTTGCGGACGCAATTTTTCCGGACTCCGCTTCGCTCGTAACGGAAAAAGAATATAACAGCGATTAAAAGGCTCGTTCATCATTCGCCAAGCTCATTCTTCACTCGACCCATATTTTGTCCAGTTGCTACGCAACGCCCTAACCTCCACAGGGCTGTCGTCATCGTCATCCAGCTGGGCACACCACAAAACATCTTTTAATCGCGATGTTAAACTCAATCAGAAATTAGCGCTATATTTTGGTATTGGGGGGCAAAAACAAAACTATTGTTCATCTTTGTGGTATAGATCTAAGAATATGATTTTATTTTCTTTTTCTAAAAAAGCATATGAAATTCTGTATGGTTGGATGTATAGTTCTCTTGTTCCTTTTCTTCCATATCTCATAGGTTTTCCAGTTTCAGGATTTTCAATAATTTTTTTGATTTGCTTTTTTAATTTATCCTTATTTGCAGCATTATTGATTTTCTTAAATCCTTTTTTAAACCTGGGTTCGTAATCAACAGTTACCATTTTTCTAGATCTTTTAAGAAATCTTCAGAGTTCATACTAATGAATTCTCCTTTTTCATATCTTTTCCAAGCTTCTTCAGTTCGTCTTGCAAATTCTAAATCTTCTTCTAGACTCTTTTCCATTTCAGTAGCTTTTTTAATAACCAGTTTATGATCATTTTTAATCACAAGAAGTTTTTCTCCTATGTCAAACTCATCTCTTAAATCTGAAGGTATAACTATCTGACCTTTTGTACTCATTTTTGTTATTCCAACATCCATAATATCACCTATGTAAGAAAAATCTTACCAACTATATAAATGTTTTGTTTTTGCCCCTAAACCGACTAATTAATGCACCGCATTCGCTCCGTAAAAAACACGCTAATTTCTGACTCTGCGGACGCGGTTTGCCAGGACTTCGCTTCGCTCGTAAGCTGACAAAGAGTTTAACAGGAATTTAACGGTTCGGGGGCACCGGCTGATACCTATTTTTCCCAGAAAAATTGCCCCCTCTCCCAAATTGAATTTTGGAGGTCGCTTCGCCGTGGTTTGCCTCGGCTCGCTCCAGCTCTCAAAATTCAACTTCGTTAAATTCCGGTGTTAAGCGAAATTTTTTGGGGCAAAATAGTAGAGGGGGCAAAAAGTCAGACTTACTTCAGAGTAGAAACATATTTAAAACAACTAGCTTTCTTCTTAATTATGCAACATTATGAAAGAATGGATCCACAAGATAAAGATATACTTTCAATTACTAGGCTAGGACATACTGAAAGATATAAACTTGCAACTAAATTGATTAAACCTAATACAATTGTGCTCGATGCAGCATGTGGTTGTGGATATGGAACAGAAATGCTTAGTAGAAAAGTTGCCCTTGCAATTGGAGTTGATAGAAATACGGATACTATATCATTATGCAAAGAAAGGTATAAAAAGAATGGAAACATTGATTTTCTTGTCGCTGATGTTGGAGAAATTCCGTTTGATGATTCTTACTTTGATTCTGTTGTTGGTATGGAAATGATTGAGCACATTGAACATCCGGAAAGGTTTGTTTCAGAAGCCCATCGTGTTTTGAATCATAATGGCTCTCTTTTAATTTCAACACCATATGGAAATAATACCCTCCTTCCAGATGGAAAACCTTTTAGTCAATATCATATAAAAGAATATACTCAAAGAGAAATGGAAGAGATGTTACAAGATTTTGGATTTGATGTCCTTCAGACTTACGGCCAGTATATCCTTCTTGGAGCACTTATGAAGCTTACAAATAATAGGGTTGAACCTATTAGCAATGTGAAAGCTGGAGGAACTCAATCACTAATGGAGAAAATACCTTTCTTTGCTGAAATTTTTTCAAGACACTATCCTTTCTTGAAATCCACATCTAAAAATATGTTTTATCATGCTGTAAAGAGAACTTGACTTCTTGCCCTTAATTCTATTAACATGATTGAACTTCGTTCTTGATGTAATTTTGCCCCAAAAAACTCTTCGGACGAAGTTTGACCACACTTTGTATGGTCAAAGAGCATAACAGCGATTAACCGGTTCACTCCTCACTCGCCAAGCTCGTTTCGTCGCTCGACCCAAATGAGACCTACTGCAACACAGCCTAACCTTTTCGGGTCATGGTCTACCTTGCCCCAGAACCGCACCCTACTCACTTCGTTTAAGCCCTGTGTTAAGCGAAATTTTTTCCTCGCAAGAAAAGAGTTAAATCTTGACTCGCTATGCTCGAAAATTTAAAGCTCGGAAAAAACTCTGCTCCGCAGCCCCGTTGCACTCTCACATCTGCTCGGGGCGCTTAACAAGCATTTAGCGGTTCGCTCGTTGCACTTCGCTCAGCCCATATCCACCATTGCTACGCAACACCCTAACCTCCACTCGGCTCCAAGATTAATCGTCGCCAGAGGGCACCCTAGGACATCGTTTAATGCGCATGTTAAACTCAATCAGAAATTAGCGCTAATATGATAAGGGAGGCAAAAAATCATAGGTAGCCGTGTAATTTTAGGAACTTTCTGAGTTGTTTGTATTCGCTGCTCCTGTCTAGGATACAAAGGAGCTTTACCTGGGGTTTGTCAACCAGATAAATGACTCTTTTTTCTTTTCTATCATCTTCGAACCTGATTCTAAAAAGAAATAGTTTGTATCCTTCAATCTTTTTGAATCTATAAGGATTTACCTTAAGTAACATTATCTTCCTTTCAATTAGTTCTGCAGCTTCATCACTGAGATCATCAAGTTGTTCCAGAAAAAACAAGGAGGGAATAATCTCATATTCCATATCTATTTTCTCCTGAGTTTATCAAATAATTCTTTTTCAGTCCCATATAGTTTTTTCTTTTCACTAACTTCCACAAGTTTTTTTACAAGTGCCAATTCTTCCTTGCTTATTTCAGGTTCATCAAACAATTTTTCCCTAATTGTTTCTTTAATAAAATCCTGTACAGAACCAAAACCATGCTCATCAGAATAAGATCTAATTGAACTAAGCAAGTTCTGCGGCAACCTTAAATTAATTTGCGTATTCATGATACCAATAGATACCATATGATATATAAATCTTTCGATTTTTTGCCCCCACACCTATCAATTAATGTATCGCATTCGCTCTGAGAAAAACGCGCTAATTTCTGACTCCGCGGACGCGGTTTGCCAGAACTCCGCTTACGCTCGTAAGCAGGCAAAGAGTTTAACAGGGCCCTGTGTTATATTCAATTTTACATTTAAGAACAATGAAAAGCCCAGCAAAACTTTATATAGATTTGAAATTCTACAATATATTATGCAAGAAAATAAAATCACAATCATCATAAATAAACCAATTGAAGATGTCTTTGAATTTACAACAAATCCAAAAAATACTCATTTATGGGTTCCTTCAATTGTTGAAGAAGGTGCAGATGAATATCCTCCTCAAATTGGAACGAAATATAAAAACAGAGGAAATGATTCTGATTGGGATTTCTATAAAGTTGTAGAATTTCAAAATAACAAAATATTCACGCTTTCTGATTTAGAGAATAATTATCATGTTAAATATACTTATCGTAAGATAAATGATAATCAAACAGAAATGGAATATTTTGAATGGATGGAAAACGGAGAATTGAGTAATCCATTTACTGAGGATATAATTCAAAAATTAAAATCAGTAATGGGATCTGATTAACCGTTTTGCTGGGCTTTTCTAATTATTGACTCCCTTCGGTCGAAA
This sequence comes from Candidatus Woesearchaeota archaeon, assembly GCA_046705145.1. GTDB lineage: Archaea > Nanobdellota > Nanobdellia > Woesearchaeales > JBJKQO01 > JBJKQO01. Next base: position 53,078 of record JBJKQO010000003.1, on the reverse strand, counting down.
TTTAATTATATGTTCTTAAATGTAAAACTCTGAAATTTTCCTTCGGAACGTTGCACTAAAATTCAATCCTAACAGAGAGCATAACAGGAATTCCTGTGTTAAATTCAATAAAAAATTGGTTAAATTTGAGAAGGGCCCCAGAATACTATTTATAGATGTTTTTTCTATGACCTACTTCAAGAACGTAAATAATGAGCTTATCTTCTTTAATATCCAGAATTATCCTATAATCCCCCGCCCTTAACCTAAAATAAGGATTTCCAACTAATTTTTTTACATACGGGTAGGGCCTAATCCTAATTCTCTCAAGAGTAGATATTATCCTCTTTTGAGTCTCTTTATTCAATTTTTTTAATTGTTTAAGGAACTCATCAGTATAAACTAATGTATACACTAAAAAATCACCCTGATTTTTTGTGCCCAAAAAATTTCTCTGAAATTTTTAAGGGCATTATAAGCCTAACTCCTTCTTGACTTGTTCATGTGTATAGACTCTTCCAGCTTTGATGTCCGCTTCAGCTAATTTAATATGATTCTTTGTTTCTTCAGATAATTCCATAGTATCTTCTAACAAATCCCATATTATAGCTTCATAACTTTCCTTATCATACATCTTTCTATCTCTTAAAGCTTCCATTAATTTATTACTAACTTGAATTGTAGATGCCATAGTAACTATATAAAATGCCATAGAATATAAATCTTTTGGTTTTCTGGGGCTTGAATCTATTTACATGATAGGGCTTCGCCCTTGACACACCAATTTTTTACTCTTCGGGATTTTTTTGAAATACGTTCAAAAAACCGCTTGCAGCTATCCCTCGTCCTCCTTCCAGTCGGAGTATTTAACAGGAATTCCTGTGTTAAATCCAATAGATCATATCCATACATAGTTTATCTTAAAACCCAGTCCTGCGATTTTTTTCTCAAACTCTGATTTTGTCACCTCATTTACTCCGAATTGCCCACCTTTGCAAGAATCAACTTTATCTTTATTTACCTTATATCCGCCTGGCTTTACCTCACCACATCTATAAGTATAAACATCCCCATCAAGCATATTTCTTAAATTCAATTCTGGTGTTTCTCTTGTCTGCAACCATCTTGCAATCTGCGGCTCTGCAATCTTATAGACCATCAATGCTAACTCATATCGTCTATCAGTTACTTCATCTTTTGGGTGCAATATATTCCCCGCTATTGATTTGATCCTAGGTGTTCCAAAAACAAACGGCTTTCGCCCATATTCTTCTCCTAAATGTCTTGCTTTTGCAATCTGCATCAAGACATCATACCTAAAATCTGCAAGCCCAAACAAACAGCCAGTAGCAACTTCCAACCCTACACTCATCGCCCTGTCATGGTTGTCCATTCGTTCCTCAAAATGTCTTTTTCGTGGGCTTTGTCCATGCCATTTCATATATTGAGTCCTATCGAGAGTTTCATCCCATTGCACCATGCCCCACAATCCGGCAGATTTTAGTTCCCTATATGCTTCCTGTGTAAGATGATCAGAGCAAAGCAAAATACCCCTCCCTTCCCTACCCCCAAGAAGTTTTTTTGTTTTTGTAATATACTCAGCCAATTTCTCCGAGGTAAATTCTGGATCAGTCGCAAGAGTAAACTCAATAACATGATTTCCTTCGTCTATAACAGCACTTACTTCTTCCTTCAATTGGCTCAATGATAATCTTGTTCGTTGGGTGTCTTCCCTCCTTGCAGAAAATTGGCAATATCCACAAGTATCCGCGCAATGGCTTGAAAGGTAGACAGGAGAGATGTTTCTTAATTCGTTTCCTTCAGACTTTCTAAAATTGCCTATAGTGAACTCCCTTAACATATCAAAATTTTGATCATCCACTTCAAGTAATTCAGCAATTTCAGGTAATTCTAATCTTTCTGTCCTACTCTTTTCTAAAATTTCTTTTACCCTTTCTTCTGACGGGGTTTTAACATTCTTTAGGATATCTTTTACCTGCCGATCCAGAAGGGCATATTTTTGGCTAAACATTTTTGCCTCCCCTCTTCATAGCAAAGACGTAATGCTTGGGATATTTCTGATTGAATAATACTGAAGAGTCTCTAAAGAAATCTTGATGTTGCTCTAATGAAACAAAAGATTCTACTGCATATGGAACCCTTTGCCCTTGAGAATTACGCTCAGTTTGGTGTTTCTTTAGCCATCTGACAAAATCGGGATAAGAAAATGTAAGATCGCCAACAAATATCCCTCCATTTTCGGCAGTGATTCTCTCTAATTCGGTGCAAGCTATTTTCTTATCGAAAATATTGAGATGGTGATGGGTAAATGGGGCAAGAGAAACAGTATATTTTTTATCAGGCTCTTGTGTCCCTAAAGCATTTCCTTCAAGAATTGTGGCATTTTGCAGAATCCTCTTAAGCGTTTCAAGAGGGATATCAAAACCTGCTTTCTTATGCACTCCTTGCAGGTCAAAGTCCAGATGTCTGGTTCTTTCAAGCGGTTTGCCACAGATATCTAAAAGGGTCAAACTAACTTTATTACTCAATCCTGCCCTATGCAAACCATCTAAAACAAAAAGAGAAGAGATCGCCCCTAATGAAGCTCCGAGTTCTATTACTTTAATCTCTTCTTGCCCTTCAAGATAAACTCTATTTTCTTCAACATAAGAATCGACAGCATCTCTCAAATGGGCATTTACCTCTAATCTTAGATCAAAATCAGGGTGGTTTAGATTGAGGTGAGTATCCAAAGAAGAAAATCTATCCTTTGCTGTTGATTCAAAGAGCCGCCTATCTAAGTGGGGCAATACTCTAAACTCTTCTTTACTAAGGGTGGCATCTTGCAGTTTAGCTACTATCATATAGTGACTAATATTTGTAGAAAGTATTTCTAATTTTTAGCGAACATGTATGCCTATTTCAAGAAAGAGAGAACATCAGGGATTACCTTTGATTCTGCTTTTTGAAGATGTTTTTGGTATGTTGCCAAAGAGACCTTGCTTAACTTTGCCAATGCTCGTAGATTGGTCTTTTTTGGAGCTTCGTAATATCCTTCCTTAATGGCTAATTCCAAAGCCTTCTTCTGTAAAGCAGTTAATTTAGGCATTATCTTAGGAAAATAAACATTTTGAAGGGGGGTATTTTTCAAACTTAACAATTCAAATTCATCAACCAATGGCTCAACCTTATCTATGAATCTGGTCAATTCTTCCCTTTTATGAGAGGCAATCTCCCAATTCTCATAACCTTCATTGTCCAAAAGCATGGGCTTGACAAAAAACATCTTCTTAGAGAACTCCGAAACCGGTTTTTTCTTCGCGGCTTCAACCAAAAATAATGTCTGGCCATTGGATTCCAAATATTTTGTCCTCTTGTCTTTCTTTAGGTCGCTAATAAATCTCTTAATGCTCTTTTCTTCGCCAATCAGCTGATGGATAGAAGAAGTCAAAACCTCGTCATTTTGCTTTTCTTCATTGAGATCTAAAGATTGCACCGTTACATTGAAATCTCTACAACGATCTCCAATAATACAGTCATGTCTCAATCTGATCTTAGCGACCCACATAACGAACATGTATGCCTGTTGATTTAAATAAGTTTCTACAATCTACTTTAATCCTTCTAAATTGATGAGCCTCGGATTTGAAAAAAAGAATTGCCTCTGATCCTGCATCTTGATTGCTCGCTGTGTTAGCTTGATGGACTGACTTCAAATTTACTTTCGATCCCTAACGGGAGGGTTTAACAGAAAACCCAGGTCTTATCAGAAATAAGAGCTTATTTTTTAGAAATAGAATCAACAAATCTTTGGATGATCCATTTTGAGAATCACCAAAAAACTTAAATAAAACAAGGCCAGAAGTTACCATGATACAAAAGAAAAGAGGTAATATGATGAAAAAAGACAAAAGTACATGGGCCATAGGTGGAGGATTATTATTAGGTCTGGGGATAGGGCTTGTTTTTCTGAAGATATCAGCACTTATATTTGTAGGATCTATCATAAGCGGGCTTGGATTAGGCTTGATCACAACTTCGATCATCTCAAAATAAGATGGACCGGAAAGTATTGTTGTCAACCCTTTGGGTATTTGCAATCTTAAACTATATCTATGCAGATATCCTATCATTATATGAACCTGGGATCATCAAAGGATTGATGGCCGGTTCTATCAGCGGCATCAGTTTTTCCCCCTTGTTTCTACTGATGATGGCAATAATGATGGAAACTGCGATAGTGATGGTATTATTATCCAGGATATTGCCAAGAAGACAAAACAAGATATCAAATATCATTGCAGGATCTATCCACACATTATCAGTTTTTGGCTCTATGTTTATAGGGTCAGGACCATCGTTACAGTACATCTTCTTCGGAACGATCGAGATAGCAACAACCATCTCAATCATCATAATAGCATGGAAATGGAAAAGATAAACTCAGCAAAAAAACGGGGAATAAAGCTAAAACTGATCATAGGATGGGTTACATCCGGATCGATCATGTTAGTCATCAGTTTATGGTCCTATTGGGGGATAAACGAATCTTTTCATGAAGGGTGGTATCATACATACTTCCTGCAAAATCTTATTCTGACCCTCATCCAATACCTATCAGTCCCAATTGGGTTCATTGTTCTCTCGTATATATCCTTAAAATATAAGAAAATAGGAACAGGATTGCTTATTGTACTAGGCCTCATCTCGATATTTTTCTTTGATAGCCTCTCCGGAAGAGTGCTTATATTTATCCCTCTCCTGCTTTTCGCTATGGGATTTTACTTCGGAGAGTTTAAGCATAAGAAGTTGATCTGTGTCTCATATACCTCGATATTCCTGCTCATTGTCCTGTCTTTTGGTATCCCTCAATTGATCAAGGTCGAAAACAGGATGGATGATAATGATTTTGGAGCAAGATCCATCCAAGGAAACAATATTACCCTGATCTGGGCTGCACAGGGCATCGGATTCCCCCTGAAAGGGACAGACTGGCAGACAGCAAATGATAATTGCGCAAAACTCGAGGGAGATTGGAGGCTCCCAACAAGAGAAGAGATTGTCAGTTCAATGACAAGGCAAAACAAGAATGCGAAAGGGATCATTGACCAGGAAGGAAATCCAAAATATGAGATCAAACCTGACAAAGAAACTCCCCTCTGGAACCCTCATTCACAGGTGATCTATTACTGGACAAGCGAAGAAAAAGACGGACAAAATGCTTATCTGGTAGCATACAACGGTTATATCTTAGACCGGAGTAAGACCTCAGGTCCTGCTTATCAAGGTTATAGGTGTGTAAGAAATGATTGATGTCCTCTTTCCTTAATACCATGTTATATGGGGCATGCCCCCTCACTTTCTTAGTTTTTCTATTACCTGCAGCACCCCTCTTGTTGAGCTTTCTGTCGTGACCTGATTTGCAAGGTTTTTCAGTTTCGGATGAGCATTTGCAAGAGCAATCTTAAATCCTGGATTTAAGAACATGTCTGCATCGTTCTCACCATCCCCTATAATTATGCTTTTTTCAGGGTCAAGATTGAGATAGCTCATCGCTATCTTAAGACCAACCCCTTTATCCACTCCTGACGGAAGGATCATCACCTCATCAACATTATTTACAAAACGCAATTTTCCGGATAATTTTCCAAGTTGTTTTTTGATCCTTTCTAAGTCACTTATCTTACTGCTTGTCAAGACTTCCCCTACTGTCGTACCATCCAGATCCATCCCATTTATTATTCTCCTAGCCTCTTTCATGAATGGGGTGTCAAGGGTGATCTTCTTTTCTGTCCTTGGAAAATATATAACTGCTCCGTTCTCCGATATTATGCATCTCCAAATTTTAAAATGCCTGCTTAATTCAAGGACATAAGAAAATGGCCTTCCTGTTGCAAGAAACATGTCTTTGTTTAGTTCTTTGAGCTGTTTCATTAATCTCGGGTTGAAATCCGCAGGATCAAATTCCCTTTTTGCTGCCTTATCAGTTATCGTACGGTCAAGGTCAGTCACAAAAGTCTTGATATCATTTATCCCTTTATATTCTAGCTTGTGAAACTCATCTTTCTTCTTCCACAATTGGGTATATAAGATAACATGCTGCTCTATGCCTTTCTCCATCCTGAAATCTTTTTCTACAATATCGATCGAGGATTTAGACATCCTTTTCCTAAGCCCATCATCTTCTAGGATGCTGATTATCGCCTGCGCTGTTTTTTTGTGATCATTCACTTCCACAAGATATCCGTTCAGATCGTCTTTGATCTGAAGAGGTATCCCTCCAACATTAGTTCCGACTACCGGATTTCCGCAGGCCATCCCTTCTGTGACAGAAAGGCCAAACCCCTCATTCTTTGAGCATAATGCGACAAGGTCCACACTGTTATAAAGTTCAGGCAGGACATGGTAATCTATGTTTCCGGTCCAGATGATATCTCTTTCAAGATCCAGCTTTTTTATGAGTGATTTTATCTCTTTTTCAAGAAGTTCCCGTTCATTTGAAAGCTTGTTGCTTAAAGATTTTCCGCCGACAAAAACAAGCTTTGCATTTTTTATTTTCTTTAAGATAAGCGGAAGGGCGCGGATAAGCTGGTCATGACCTGACTTAGGATCCACTCTTTGGACACAAAGGATCACTTTTGCATCTTTTGGAATACCATATTTTTTCCTTATCTCTTCTTTATCAACCTCTCTGACCTTAAACATATCAGTATTGCAGATAGGATAGATAAGCTCTACTTTTTCTTTTGCAAGACCTGCCTTTACTGCGGCATCTATGTATTCCTGTGATGAAAATACTACCTTATCATATTCATTAAGGTTCTTTACAAGAAAATCAGATAAATAGTCTGACATACCCTCCATGAATGGGATGTGCCATGTGAAAACAAGTGAAGTTCCTCTTGGTACGTACTTATAAGAAAATAAAAGCTGGAAATCATGGATATGGACTATATCTGCGGGTTCTTTATCCAGCAGATTTTTTATCTCTGCCCCAAAGTATTCATTGACCACATTGAATTCTGCAAATCCTTCCATCTCAGATACAGGCTTTGTAAACTCCTTTTTGTGATAATGGCTTTCAATATAGACTGAATCCTTAAATTTGCTGTAACCCTGCATTATCTTGTTATCGATCGGCTCTTTAGGGACCCTTCTTACATCTATACCGTCTATCTCATCCCTACCACTTTCTCCTGATGGCCTTAGGTGCACCTCTACAACCTCATGCCCCCTTTTCACAATCTCTCCTGCAAGATTAAGAAGATATGTAGAGACACCACCGATATGAGGGTAAAATGACTGGCTTGCATAATATATTTTCATCTTATAAATCATACTAACCCCCCATCTTATATATAATTAACCCAAATAAAGCAGTTTTACAGTAAACCTCGAATCATTTAGATAACGCAAAGTCGCTAATTATCAATATCAGCATTAACCCTTCCAAAAGATTTATATCCAAAAAAGGTTAAGTGATACCATGGCAGGACCAAAAACACTTGAAAACTATCCCTTATGGATCGTGCTCATATCAAATCTTGTCTCGGTCGCGATCTATTTTCTTGGAGCTTTCATCATATATCAGACAGGCCTTATCTGGCTGGCACTCTATCTTTGCTACATCATCCTGCTGGAAATCCGCCTCGTCAAGGGACACTGCGTAAACTGCTATTACTACGGCAAGACTTGCGCTTTTGGAAAAGGAAGGATAAGCGCACTCTTTTTCAGAAAAGGCAGCCCAGGATACTTCCTAAAAGGAAACCTCACATGGAAAGACATGATCCCTGACTTTTTAGTCACACTGATCCCCCTGATAACAGGGATAGTAATTCTGATAAAAGATTTTGACTTGCTGATACTGATATCGATCATATCCCTGATATTTCTTTCATCTGCAGGAAACGGATTTGTCAGGGGTTCGCTAGCCTGCAAGTCCTGCAAACAAAGAGAGATAAGCTGCCCAGCAGAAAGACTTTTTAACAAGAAAAATAAAAAATAGGATCTAGAATCCGGAACCATCAGGGATCCCATCACCTGAATTAGGTGCAGGGCCTTTTCCGTTAAGCAAGCCTGGCCGAGGAGTCTCATCGTCCCATCCAGAACCGTCTGGGATGCAGTCTCCTGAATTTGGGGCGCTTGCAATCACAGTCCCGCATAATGCTGTCACTAAAACCATAGCCATCAAAGCAATCACAAACATCTTTTTCATTTTATTGACCTCCTTAAAGCATATTTGTGGGACATACTATTTAAATCTTTTTAGGGGGAAGAGTCGTGTTTTTAACTAATCTCCCCTACATACAAAAATTTTATAAAGATATCATCTTATGAGCAGGTCAAGGGGGTGAATTATGATGGAAAAGAAAAAAACCAGCAAGGCCAAGGAGCCTTCATGGGATGAGATCGGAAAAGCGATCGGCAAGAAGATGGAGAAGAGATGTGGGGAAGATGACTGCATGCCATGGAAGTCAAAGATGAAAGACCACGTGTGCAAGCACAAGTGCGGCGGCTCTTTTTACGGAGTAGGATTTATCGGCGCGTATATTTCATCTCGACTGCGACAGGCTTCTGGATGGGGGTCCTTGGAGTGCTAAAAGCGCTTTTGTGGCCTGCCTTCCTAGTTTATGGGGCCTTGAAACTGCTTGGGATGTAAGATAGAGGTATCAAGATGAAAAAAGAAAATAAGATGCATATCCTTCTGAACAACCTGTTCTGGGGCCTTGTGCTTTGGATCTTCGGTTATGTCCTTGGGATCATGTTTTTCGCATTCGTGCCAAAAGATATGCTCGGGTGGGCGATCCTTCCATTCGGCGTGGCCTTAATGCTATGGGTGCTGCTAAAAAAGATAAAAAGAGAACAGTTCATGTGCTATATCGGGCTCGGGGTCATATGGACAGTCATGGCCCTTGTCCTGGACTACGCTTTTGTCGTGAAGCTGTTTGGCGCAACAGACTACTATAAGCCAGACGTATACGTTTACTACGTATTGACGCTCGTGCTGCCTATAGCAGTCGGGATATACAGGTTTAAGGAGGCGCTTTTTGGTGGAAGCAAGAAGAAAAGATAAGGCAAGAGACATCCTTGTGATATTCGGCAGCCCAAGACGAGGAAACAGCTATAAGGTCACGAAGCGATTTGAAGAAGAGCTAAAGAAAATAGGTAATTACGAGTTTGAATACGTCTTCCTAAGCGACGCTGGCCTTAAGTTCTGCATGGGCTGCCACAACTGCCTCTTCTTAGGAGAGGAAAAATGCCCTGCCAAGGATGACAAGGACAAGATCTACAGCAGGATGCTAAAGTCTGACGGCATCGTACTGGTATCTCCGGTCTACGTCGTCAACGTCTCAGGGCTCATGAAGAACTTTATCGACAGGATGTGCTTTGTCTGCCACAGGCCATCCCTTTTCAGGCATGATGTTATTGTAATCTCCACGACTGCAGCCATGGGCCTTAAGCGGGCTCTCAAGTAAATGAAGCAGGTTGCAGAGGTGTGGGGCGCCAAGTCAACAACGACGCTTGGCGTAAAGACCCCTCCAAATGAGGACCTGTTCAGCGATAAGAACGCCAAGCTGATAAGGAAATCGGCATTATCATACCACGAAAAGTTTGACAGGCCATTTCGGCCATCTATAAACCAGGTCATACAGTTTGAGATGCAAAAGGCGATATTCACAAAAGAGCTCGGAAGATCAATCTCTCCTGCAGACTATGATCACTACATGCAGCTAAAAGACAAGAACTTCAACATCCCTACAAGGGTCAACCCAATAAAGAGCCTTATCGGCAGGATGCTAAGAGGGCTTGTGTCGCTTTTCATAAGGTGAAAATTGCAAGAATTTTGATCAATTATTCTCCGCAAGATTTAAATATTATGCCATTGATTTTCAAAAAACATACGGAGGTGCTATAATATGAAAAAAGTTTTGGTTGTTGCAATAGTGATAATGGTCATGGCGATTGTCGGCTGCTCAGAAGAGCCAAAAGAGACGCCAAATGGCCCAAATGATATCGTAGATGTTCCTCAAGATGATGCTTCAGACACTGAAGCTGCAGGGGAAACAGAAGAGGTTCCAGAATCTCCTGAGGGGATAGAAGATGCTCAAGAACCAGCTGAAGATGACATACCAGCCGTTGAAATCACATTTGATGATTCCTCTGACGATTGCGGCCTCTTGTCAGCTGGTGACATAAAGTACGTGTGCGGCGCTGCAACAGTCGAAGAAGAGCAGACAGCAAACATAGACCAGGGACAGATATGCATAAAGGTGTTTAAGACAGATGACCCTATGAAAGGGATGAAGATAGTGTACACAGGAGACAACTCAAGAGGAGGGCTTGCTCCTGAGACCATAGCAGAAGGAAGCTGCGGCGGCATGAAAGCAGAGATGATAGACGATTACTCATGCTACGCAGAGACTGCTGGAAAGACGGTTTTCGTTTTCGGAAAAAAGAGGATCGTCAACATAGCCAACACTGTTCCTATGGAGGATTATTTCGTCTGCTCAAAAGAACAGCTAAAAGAGCTTGGAAAACTGGTAAGCGACAGGCTGTATGAATAGGCTTGCGCCATTTTTTTATTTTTTTATTATTGATTATCCAAAGAAACGTTTATCCCGAATCCCTCAAGCTTCCTTAAAAGGTCATTCTTGCCTGTGAAAAGTATCGTGTTAAATCCAGTATCATTTGCATTCTTTACGTTCACAGGATTGTCATCGATAAATATGCATTCTCCTGGGTCCAGCCCGCTTCTTTTAAGGAAAGCCTCAAAGCATTTTCTTGATTCTTTTATGAATCCAAGATCATAAGAGAAATAATCCTCAGTGAACACGCTCATGTCATAGCTTTTCCTTATGTGCTCTCCCTTAAAGACCATCTGGTCAGACAGAAGGTATATCTTAAATCCTGATGATTTCAGGCTTCTTGCTATGTCCATGATCTCGTTTGGAGGCACGTCACAGAGTGCAGATATCACTTCCTCTTTTTTCAGGCCGTATTTAGTGCAGATCTTTTCAAAGAACCCAGAATCATCGCTTAGCGGAGAATAGACATACTGCAGGGTGTTCATGTCTTCAAAAAGCGCCTTCTCATCCAGACCACGTCTTCTGGAAAGCGCCTTTGCAGCGATAGGAGTGTCAGGAGGAGCAAGCACGCCTCCCCAGTCAAACACTATAGACCTTATCATAGATAACAGGATAAGAAGATGCTATAAAAATGTTTCTTAAGCCTTTGTCTAGAGCATAATTTTATAAAGAAAACTGTAATCTCTGTTCTTAGGCGCGGGGGTAGCAAAGCGGCCAAATGCGCTGGACTCAAGATCACTTGAGTGATGAGTTTCCTGTAAAAGGAAGCGATGATCTCCCACTAATGAGGAATCCAGTCCCTTAGTGGGTTCGAGGGTTCAAATCCCTTCCCCCGCACTTTTTGTTTCAAATTCGAAGAATTTGCTAGCCTAAGCAAAGCGAAGGCGTATGCGTCAGCTTTGGTCCAGCTTTCGCGATCCTTAGCGAGCGGAAAGGTGGGTGAGAAACAATTCCCCCTCACTTTATTCTATCTGACTTAAAAAAATAAACCAGAAAGTTTATATACCTACAAGTGATTCTAACTCACATAAACGCACAAAAGGTGATATTATGACAATCGCATTAAGAGCAAACATATCTGAATATACAAACAGGGTTCTAGGTGTAGTAAAAGAGAAATATGGGCTAAAAGACAAATCTGAAGCTATAAATAAGTTTGCAGAGATGTTTGGAGAAGAATTTGTTGAGCCTGAAATGAGAGATGAAGCGCTAAAGGATCTGATCAGAACGTGCGAAGAGCATAAAAAGAAATATGGCAAAAGAAAGATGTCTATTGAAGAACTCGATAAGCTTTGCGGTATGTGAAAATGTTTGATTTTGAGTTAAGCGATGAGGTGATGATCATCATAAGGAAACTAACCAAAAAAGACAAAAAAAGAGTTGAAACCCTAAACAAGAAAATAAAAGAGATAATAAATAACACCCCAGAATCAATCGACAGGTACCATAATTGCAGCTATGACCTAAAAAATTACAAGCATGTGCATATCGATAAGAGTTTTGTACTCTTTTTTGAGGTAGATAAAAACAACAATATAATTCTCTTCGCTAAGCTTGGCCACCACGATGATTTCTTCAAGAAATGATAGATTTATATAAGATATGTTAACATAACATACCATGCTGATCGACTATCACGTGCACACAGCAAGGACTATCGACGCAAAGAGCCATGTAGATGAATACTGCAAGCAAGCGATAAAGATAGGTGTGACAGAGATCTGCTTCACCAACCACCAGGAAATGACAAGTGTAGATGACGGAAGCTATGACTACGCACTCACTGAAAAAGAATGGGAGGAAGTGATGGAAGAGATAGAAAAAGCAAGAAAAAAATATCCTTCACTTACGCTTAAGTTCGGCACAGAAGTAGGCTATTATCCCAAGAAGCATAAAGAGATAAGAGCTTTCATCAAGAGGTATCCTTTTGATTTTGTCATGGGATCCATACATAACCTAGACGGCGAGGTAGTAAGCGATACGCCAAAAGAGGAAGACTGGAAAAAATCAGAAGATGAGATCATAGAGAAACACAAACACTATTTTGCTGCCCTAAAAAAAGCGATAGGATTCTCATACTGCGACTGCTTAGGCCATATAGACATCAGAAGAAGGAACCTTCCGCATGTAGACTTCTCATGCTACAAAGAAGCAGCAAAAAAATGCATATCTGCTATGAAAGAGAACAATATAGGGTTTGAGATAAACACGGGCGGGTGGAGATATATCCATAAAGAGCAGCACCCCTCAGAAGAGCTGCTTGAACTTTTAAGGAAGGCAAACCTAAAAAAGGTAGCGATAGGCTCAGACGCCCACGAAGCGAAACATCTCGGATATAAGATAAAGGAAGGGTTAAGCCTTCTAAAAAAGCACGGGTTCGAAAACGTATGCACATTTGAGAAGAGAAAAGCAAAGTATGATCAGATCCCTGACATCCTGTGAAGCTCTGTCTCAACAACATCAAGATCCTTCCTGAACTGCCCTGAATAGTAAAGCGCAAGAGAAGCCGCATCCTCATCTGATATCGACCCTTCAGAAAGATATCCTTTGCTCTTAGCATACCTTATGATCCTGTCAGACACAGAACTCCTGAATTCAATCATATCAGAGACAGGCCTTATCAGCTTCGCATACCTCTTAGGCGTTATGGACCTTGCAAAACTAAAGAACCTCTTTGCATAACCGTAAAGCTCTGCCGAATCATAGCCCTTGTAAGCGCTAAGCTTCTGAAGCCTGTTTCTCACAAAACTATGAGGAGGGATGTAAAGTATACCATTTTCAACCTTAAAAGCGGAATCTACCCCGAAATCAGCAGGAAGCACCTCTATGAACTCGCGCTGGATCTTCTTCAAGCAGAACTTAAGAAGCACAGCGACAGCAACGACAACAGACATAAGATTGATGTCCATCCCTCGCTGCTCAAGAGTGCCGTGCTTGTTAAGCTTAACAGGATTCCACCCTATGTCAAACTTAAACGGATAAAGCCTGTCAAAATCAGCTGAAGGGTCAGCTTTTTTCACTTCCCTTTCCCATCTTGCCTGCCTATTCTTCAGGCTGTGAAGAAGGTCTGTCGCTGTCTGCTTGTAAGGCGGAAGCCCACCCAGCTGCTGAAGCCCGGAATACGCACCCTGCATGTACTTAAGCTTCTTTCCACCCCTATACACAACAACCCTTGAGTCTTTTGCTATGTTCTCACCCTGATAGAAAGGAGAGGACTGGGTAAAAAGCGTAAGCACAGGATCTACTGCTATCTCAAAATTATACGAAGAAACAAGGGTCCTTTCTATCTTGCTCTTCTTAAGGAGCTTCACCTCCTTAAGCCCAAAATCAAACACGCCTTTTGGCATGGAATAATGGTGATGGAATCCTGCTGCCCTGCATAACACCTTTAGCTTTTCCTCACCAAATATCTTGCTCTTGATCGTATACGACTCCCCCTTTGACATGACAGGATCGAACTTTCCAGGATATGTTGCGAAAGGAAATAACATGAGCCCTTTCTTGTCGCACGTTTCCTGGGCTTTTCTTATCGACCTGACAATGTCAAGAGAAGGGTTATAGGTCTTAACATCAGGATAGCAGCCAAACTCGATCATGCTCCTTCCAATCTCTTTTGTCACAAAAAACCTGTTATCAGAACTTTTAAGAGATGATATGACCTGCTCAGCCTTGTTTGAGATAAACCCCTCACTGTCTATCATATGGAACTCGGTCTCAAGGCCTGTCTTTGACCTCTTAAGCACTTTTCCTTTTCCGGTCCTGTGCGAATCGTTAAGCAAGGCCATCCTACGTGCAGAAAGTTTTCGCAAGATCCTCTGAGATCCTGGAAACGTCAGCCTCCACCACTTTTTTTCTTGAACTGTCCATGTAAAGCCTCTTGTTTACCTCCATCGAAAATATGAACCTGTCAGGAAACTTGACTGCCATCCACCTCAATATGTACCCTCCCTTGAAAGGAGAGTTTTGCTTGACAGGAACATATCCCTGCTTCACAAGCTTCCTTTGCATGCTCTTGACTATAGGCATGTAAAATGAGGGTATGTACTTTGTCCCAAAGCTCATAGCAGGCCTTTCCGCAAGGTCCTTCATAGAGTGGCCGTCAAATATCATGTTAAAACTGTATGAGTCAAGTATCTTTGAGAGCGTGAAATAAAATTCCTTGTAGCTTGAATAAAGCTCTTTTGATTCTGCCTGCGTAAGCGGGTGCTTCCACACCACATCCAGCCACTGCTCAGAGCTGTCAGCATAGATGGCCTTCTCAAGCGGCCTGTTAAAGTCAACCGCAAACCTTGACTGCTTGTTGTCTATCCATATGCCTGCATTGTCAAGGACTATCCTTGAATAGAGCTCTCCTGTGCCTATGTCTTCCTCAACATACCTTTGCTCGCTAGTAAGGCTAAGCTTTGCCTCAATCTTCCTAGGTATCCACGTGCCTGAATGCACGGTAAGCAGAAGTATGTTGAACTGCCTTTTCTTGTAGTTGTCATATATCACAAGCCCTTTTTTCGTGATCGTCATCTTCACATGAGGGTATCTCGGGTAAAGCATCTCTATGTCTGACTTGACAAGCACATAAAGTTCGTGCTCAGGAAAGAAGTTACGAAAATACGGCTTGTTCCTGTCAGTATAAAACTCCTCAAGCGTGCCTTTCAGGAAAGGCCCAAGCACCTTGTAGCTCTTAAGAAGAGCGATGAAATTAAGGTAGTTGTCATCCTCAAAAGCGCGCGATGCCTTTCTCGCAAGATCAAAAAGAAAAAACCTTTTTGAAAGGCTTATGCTGCTCTTACCATCCTTATCCTCAACAAGGATAGGGCTTATCTGCTCTATCAGACCTTTTAGCTGAGCCATAACCATAAGGTCTGAAGAGGTATAATAAAAAAGTTTCTGAAATTAAGGGAAAGAGAAGGGGAGGGTTAGCATCAATTTGCGAGGCTTTTCAGATTAATGTGCTCAGAGTTGAGGGGGAGGGCCCCTACGGGGCTTCAACGAGTGAAGCACTATCTGAAGCACAGCCGAGCCAGATGCTAACCCTACAAAGAAAGAACCATGCCCCCTTCCAAAAACTATTTATACCTAAAAACTGATTTGGGGGATTATGGCAATAGAAATATGCAGCGTAGGAGGATACACGGAATTTGGCAGGAACATGACTGCAGTCAAGGTGGATGATGAAGTGGTGCTTCTTGACATGGGGATACACCTTGAGAACTACATAAGGTTCACGGAAGATGAGGACCTGAGAAAGATAAGCCCGAAGCAGCTCATAGATGAAGGCGCCATCCCTGACATATCAGTCATACAGAAGTGGACAAAAGACGTTATAGCGATAATCCCCACCCACGCGCACCTAGACCATATAGGGGCCATCCCATTTATCGCAAAAAAGTTCAAGAACGCCACTATCTACTGCACGCAGTTCACAAAAGCCGTGATAGAGACCACGCTTAACAACGAAAGGATAAGCCTTCCAAACCCTATCAAGCCAGTAACTACAAATTCCATACACAAGCTATCTCCAAACATCAAGGCAGAATTCATAAACATGACCCACTCAACGCCGCAGACAGTGATGGTCGCGCTCCATACAAGATACGGCATAATAGTCTATGCTAATGATTTCAAGTTCGACCTTTACCCTACACTTGGGAAGAAGCCTGATTTCAAGAAGCTTGTGGAGATAGGCAAAGACAACGTGATAGCGCTTGTCTGCGACTCAACATATGCCGGAAAGCACATGAAGACGCCTTCAGAATCTGTCGCAAGAGAGATGCTTCGCGACGTGATGATAGCGACAGACTCAAGGAACAAGGCAATAATAATAAGCACGTTCTCAAGCCACATAGCCAGGATAAAAAGCATAGTCGACTTTTCAAAAAGGATAAACAGGAAAGTCATATTCCTTGGAAGATCCCTCGCAAAATACATCGAAGCAGCAGAAACATCAGGCATCGTGAGCTTCTCAAAAGAGCATGAGATAGTGAAGTATCCCCGGCAGATAAAAAGGCGGCTTGCAAGGATGACAAGACAAGAGATAGTAAGCACTGTTTTTATCGCCACAGGCCACCAGGGAGAGCCAAAATCCGTGCTTTCAAGGATAGCCTCAGGAATACTTCCGTTCCCTTTTGAAAAAGAGGACCACATAGTGTTCTCATGCACAGTCATACCTACTGAGACAAACCAGAAGAACAGGGAAGAGGTCGAAAAAAAACTTAAGGAAAAAGGGCTTAGGCTGTTTCGGGACATCCATGTCTCAGGCCACGCAGCAAGAGAGGACCTAAGAGACCTGATAAATTTCCTTAAGCCAAAAAACGTGATACCTGCACACGGCAACATCGAGATGCTAAAAGACCTAAGAGAACTTGCCATAGAGATGGGATACAAGGACAAGAATATCCTTGTGATGAGAGAAGGAGAATTCAGGAAGATATTATAGGTGATGAACATGACTTTGATCGCAGAACTGATAGGTTACGCAGCAGCGATAGTAGGAACAGGCCTCATGCTGCCGCAGGTGATAAAGACAATACGCACAAAAAAGGTGGATGACCTCTCGCTTTTCATGGTCCTGATATATTTCATAGACTGCGCGCTTTGGCTGGCTTACGGGATCATGATATCCTCCGGACCTATGATACTGTGCAACTCCATAGCCGTCGTGATAGGCATCATACAGCTCTGGCTTAAGGTAAAGTATGGGAGAAAAACATCTGCTTCACCCAAAAAATAGTTGCCATCAAATTTGCGAGCTTCTTTTATTTTAGTTTTAAGGCTGACGAGGGGGTTGTCCCTCAACCTGTCAAAAACCACCAATTTGATGTTTTGTGGTTTTTGATGCTCGAAATTTCACCAATCATTGGTGTTTTTCGAGCACACAAAATTCCAAATACCAAAAAAGCCATTTGGTGGAATTTCGTTGTTTTACAAAAGGTTGACGAAAAGAAGCGAGACACAGGGTCTCGCATCGCGGTTATATTTCAATTGTGAAAACCGCGAAGTGGGGCTTTATGCCCCACCTTGCACGTCAACTGGGCGTAACCGGTTGCGGGGAAGTCAGCCAATATTCTTACAGAAGCACAAGCGAGCACGATGGCAACTTAGGCGCAAGCCTATTTTTTGGATGAAGCTAAAAACATCAAAGGCCTAATATGTCCAGCACTTTCTTAGTGCCTGTATAATCGTCAAGCAGATGGTCAGGATATGCTGCCTCAAGGAGCTTTTTTCTTTCAGAATAAGCCTTTCCTCCGGGAGAACTGCCGGGTTCATTTGAGTTCTTGACCACTGCAACGCTGATGCAACCATTTTCTTTTGCAGCAGAAACATCGGAAGGAGTGTCTCCAAAAACAAATATCCTGGCATCTTTTGAGATCATACCCACTTTTCTTGCTGATAATATTGCACAAGCCACGATCTCGCTTCTTGAAACCGGCATATCGCCATACCCGCTTATCCTGCTGTCAAAATAGCTGCCGAGTCCTGCGCTCTTAAGTATTACGCCTGCTGAACGTTTTATGTTTCCAGTCACAATCCCCATGGGCACTCCAAAAGAACTAAGCTTTCCAAGAAGTTTTAGAACTCCTGGCAAAACAACCTCCTCTGAAGCTTTGCTTATCCCTTTTTCCAGCTGCAATGCATATATTGAAAGGGTCCTGTCCATATTCTTACCTATCAGTTCCTTTGGGATACCGTGTTCTATCAAAGGCAAAGAAATAACATCCCATGAAGGCAAACCATAATTCTTCTCAATCTCAGGAAAAGAAAGCTTTACTCCAAAAACCTCCTCAAACGCTTTCTGGTAGGAAGGAGTATGAAACTTATAGACATTCACAAGATTTCCGTCTATATCCCACAAAGTCAAGATATCTTTCATCATTATTCTCAAAATCCTAGTGCATGCCCTTACCAGATATATATTGGCAGTAGCCAAATGATATAGGCCCTTCTTTTGTAGTCTCACATGGAAACTCGCTGCACTCAAAACAAAGCTTCACACCCTTATTGTTGGCGCATGTTGCGATCTTGCAGAACTTGGTCTCCCTTGGCCTGCAGCCAGAACTGCCGTTAGGGCACTCTCCCTTAACCATCTTCGGGCACTTCTCGCAGGCTATACCGCAGACTCCTATCTTCAATGTATTCACCTGATTTTAGACTTTATGCTAGCAAGCTTCTAAGCTCTTCCACAGCATCCCTTATATCATCATATACTTGTAACTGTTTTTTATACTTCCTTCTGATATAATCCATGTCTGGCACATAATTATCATTAATCCTTTTACTAGCTGTTTTTTTCATATCTTCTCAACCTCTCATTTAATACCTTATTCTCATATTTTAAATTTTCCATTTTTGTCAACAACAAGGTGTGCTCATTCTCCGCTTTTTTTGTATTCCTTTTGATAGTATTAAAAAGAGCATGGTAATCTGCTCTTATCATATCTTCAACATATAGATTACTTATTATAAAAATAGATGGGAGAAGGATCACTTCAACAGTCAATAACAAAAATTGGCTAATTACTAATATTAGCTCGCCTATCTCCGACCTGAAGGTCGGAGTATTACGGCTCGCTAATCTTGTTAGCCAATTTTTGGAATAGCAAAGTCGAGCCTGTATCTACAACCTAAAGGAAATAGTATTAGGCTCGACTTTTCTATAACAAAGATGACAAATGATTAAAATAATGGAGCATTATAACGAATAATATACCTACTAGTGTTGCCAAGATATTAGTATATACCCTGATTATAGTTATTTTCATAAAGTATAGTTATTTTCATAAAGAAATCATAAAAATCATCCTTTATATACCTTTTCTGAAAAAGATCATAGAATTTTCGAGAGGCAGCACCTATACATAACATTTATAAACCCTTACCGATTCTCCTGTGTTAACAAAATAACTTAAGTGAGCTAATATGCCAGCAGGAAAACACAAGTCAAGATCGATGAGAAGGGTTTTTGTAAAGACACCTGGAGGCAACAATGTTGTCCAGTACAGGAAGAGGAAGCCATCAAGCCAGAAATGCCAGATGTGCGGGCTAGTGCTTCCAGGAACCCCAAGGGAAAGGCCAACAAAGATGCAGAACATGCCTAAGAGCATGAAAAGACCTGAAAGGCCATTTGGCGGGTGCCTCTGCACGAAATGCTCACGTGAAGTCATAAAGCTTGAAGCAAGGGCTTCAAAAGAAGAATAAGTGAAATCTCACAAGGCACATGGTGACATTGCCCGTATATCAAGTGAGAAAGGAGGAAACGAAAATGATGCAGGTCGGAAGATTATGCGTGAAGCTTGCAGGAAGAGATGCAAGGAAGAAATGCTTGATCGTTGAAATTCTAGACAACAAGTTTGTACTTATAGACGGCGAGACAAGAAGGAGAAAATGCAATATACTTCACCTTGAGCCGCTTGACAAGGTAATCAAGATAAAGAACAAGGCAACGACACAGGAAGTTGCAGAAGCATGGCAAAAGGAGCTTGGAACAGAGCTTAAGGCTACAAAGAAAAAAGAATCCAAGGAAAGGCCTAAGAAGTCAAAGGCAAAAAAAGACAAGCCTGAGAAGAAGACGCAGAAAAAAGACCAGAAGGCCAAGGAAAAGAAAGAAGACAAGCCTAAAAAGCCTGTCAAGAAAGCTCCTGTGAAAAAGAAGCAGCCAGAGCTTAAGAAAGAGGAATAAAACCCCTCATTTTATATATTATATTTATTTCTTAAATCAAAAAGGGGTATGTTAAAGCCCCCTATATTTCTATGGGCCTAAGGAGGACAAAAATGGTATATCTACTAGGGATGGATCTTGGCGCAACAACACTTGATTTTGTAATAGCAAGTATGGATGGAATGATTGTTTTCGATGGTCATTACCCCAGTCCATTCCAAATATTAGATTCCTCTCAAGGGATAGTGCTTGTGGATACTATGCTAAAGAATGTTCATCCTGCTGAAAGAGTGAGCTATTATATTCGTGAAAAACAAAATGAGTTTTTGCAAAAAGCAAGATCACAAGGTATCAACGATATCCAAGCTCAAGGAATAGGTTTATGTGGAATGGCCTGGCAAGATACAGACAAAAAATGGCATATGCTAGGATCAAACACCCCGGATAGATTTGCTGAAAAAGATAGTGATGGAAGAAAAGGTGTGTTAATTAATTTATGCACCGATTGGCCTATAAAAGCTGCTAATGACGGTAATGCAGCAGCAACAGCCCAGGGAATTTTTTATAGTATTGAGCATAAACTTGATCCAAAAGCAACTGGTTATGCTATCCTTGGAACTGGATTCGGATTTGGAGTGCCAGGAACAATGACTCCTACAGAGATAGGGCATATCCCTGTTGGATTTGTACACCCTTCCCTTCTTATGAGGTGCGGATGCAACCCTGAAAAATTTACATCTTGTGCAGAAAACTATGCCTCTGGCAGGGGGATAGCAAAAACATATTCCAGGGTAATGAGATCAAAACAGGAATTGCCAGAATTATTTAATGAATTATGTTTATATGAAAAAATGGGTGGAAGATGCTCCGATCTAGAAAAAGCAACAGAAACAGCAATATTTGACCCTAACATTACAGCAGAAGAAGTGTTTATAAGAGCACAAAAGGGGGATCAACTTGCAAAGTGGGTTACTGATATTGCTGCCCACGTCACCGCTGATGCTATAATAGGCGCTGCCCAGTTATATGGTCTGCAGAGGGTAGGGATAGGAGAAAGTGTGGCAATAAATAATCCCCTCCATGTACGCGCGATTGCCAGGCTCGTAGAACAACAAATAACAGGGAATACCCTCCTACAAGGAGGCCTTATCGTAGAGCAGACCCCTATAATATATGCAGCAAGATATGGTGCATTAGCTCTTGTTGCCCCACATGACAAACATGAACTGTGGGTCCAAAACATGACCCAAAATCGATAAAAACCCGAAACCTTTTTAAAGGAAAGAGGGTTCCCAATAAAGATACACAGCCCGAGTTCGACGAGAGCGCATTTTAGGGTTCAGACATGAGAATTCTAGCTGTGATTGATAAAATAACGATAAAAATGGCAGAAGCAAAAGAATTCAGGCACCTTGTAAGGGTCGCAAACACAGACCTTGACGGAAACAAGCCTATAATGTATGCACTAAGGAAGATCAAAGGAGTAGGATTCATGTTCTCAAACATGGTATGCTCCATCGCTGGTGTCAACAAGAACCAGAAAGCAGGAACACTATCAAACCCGGAAGTTGCAAAACTTGACGAGGTAATAACAGACCCTCTCAATCACGGAGCTCCTGAATGGATGGTCAACAGGAGAAGGGACCTTGAGACAGGAGAGGCAAAGCACGTTCTTACATCAGACCTTGACTTCGAAAAGCAGGGCGACTACAAGAGACTGCAGAAGATCAAGTCATACCGCGGCCTAAGGCTGCACGCAGGACTGCCTGTCAGAGGGCAGAGGACAAAATCAAACTTCAGGCGCTCAAAGAGGAAGGGCGGATCACTTGGAGTCAAGAGAAAGAAGAAATAAGTGATAAATCATGGGAGACCCAAAAAAACAAAGGAAGAAGTACCAGACCCCGATGCATCCCTGGCAGAAGGAGAGGATCGAGGAAGAGAAGGTAATGAAGAAAGAGTATGGGTTGAAAAACAAGGCTGAGATATGGAGGATAGGCTCCAAGGTCAAGCACTACGCACAGCAGGCAAAGGCGCTTATCGCAGAGACAGGAGAAAAGGCTGAAAGCGACAGGAACGCGCTTGTCGAAAAGCTTGTCAGGCTAGGCCTTTTACACCCAGGAGCGACACTTGATGACATACTTACGCTTAAGACATCAAACCTTATGGAAAGAAGGCTTCAGACACTTGTCTTCAGGAAAGGGCTTGCAAGGTCAGTGAAACAGGCAAGGCAGTTCATAACGCATAATCACATAACTGTGGCTGGAAAAAAAGTGACAGTCCCATCATACATCGTAAAAGTTGATGAGGAAGGAAGCATCCAGTACGCAGAGAACAGCCCTCTTACAGATGAGGAACATCCAGAAAGGGCAGTGCAGGAAAAAGCAAAATCTGAGCAGCCTGCTGCACCTAAAAAGAAGAAGGTCCAGAGGAAAGGTAAGGATCAAAAATGAAACCTGAACAAAAAGAAAACAACGAGGAGAGGAGAGAAGCTCCACAAAGACGGCCTTTCATCGTAAAATGGGGCATAGCCCACATATTATCAACATATAACAACACGATAATCCATATCACGGACATAACAGGGACAGAATCGATAGCAAGGGCTTCAGGAGGGATGGTCGTAAAGTCAGACAGGCTTGAAAGCTCACCTACTGCAGCGATGATCGCAGCAAAGAAGGCTGCTGAAACAGCTATCGAGAAAGGGATAACAGGAGTCCATATAAAGATAAGGGCAAGAGGAGGCCACAACGGCCCAAAAAACCCTGGCCCAGGAGCGCAGGCAGCGATAAGGGCGCTTTCAAGGATGGGCCTAAGAGTCGGAATAATCGAAGATGTTACACCTCTTCCTCACGACGGATGCAGAAGAAAAGGCGGAAGGAGGGGTAGGAGGGTTTAAATGGAAATAAGGACCTTGTCTTATGACAAAAAAGATAACAAGCTTTGGTTTGCCATAAAGGGCATCACGCCTGTAGCAGCAAACACATTGAGAAGGACCCTTATTGCAAACGTCCCTACGATGGCGATAGAAGACATCGAGATGAGAAAGAACAGCTCAGTGCTTTATGATGAGATAATCGCACACAGGCTTGGCCTGCTCGCACTAACGACAGACCTTAAGACCTATGACCTAAAAGAGGAGTGTAAGTGTGAAGGAAAAGGCTGCGCAAAATGCCAGGCAGCCCTTACACTTTCAGCAAAAGGCCCAGTGACAGTCTATGCTTCAGAGATAAAATCAAAAGACCCAAAGATCAAGCCAGTCTACGGCAAGACGCCAATAGTCAAGCTGCAGAAAGGACAGGAGCTTGAGTTTGAGGCATTCGCAACGCTTGGAAAAGGGAAGGACCACGCAAAGTGGATACCTGGCCTTGTGTTTTACAGGAACGTCCCTAAGGTGGACATAGTAAAACAGACAGAAGATTGCGCAAAGTGCATCGACGTATGCCCAATGAAGCTTTTCGAAAAGTCAGGAAACAGCGTAAAGCTGAAAAAAGACTATGAGAACGAATGCACGCTTTGCGGAGCCTGCGCAGACGCATGCCCTGAGTGCATAAAGCTCAACGAAGCAGAAGATGATTTCATATTTTACATCGAATCATGGGGCCAGCTGACACCAAAAGACATGCTGACCCAGGCATTCAAGGAGATAGAAAAGAAGCTTGACTCATTTGAGGAAGCGTTAAAATCAGTCGAATGATCATCCGCACCCAATCACGCTCGTTATGCGAGGGTGCCGGAGAACTCACTGGCGTTCGTGCTCCTACGCACACCAGTGCGTCCGGAGTGGCCAAACGGGCTAGGTTGAGGATAAGCACAAGCCGATGCTTGGCTTAGCAAAGGCCTAGTGGCTAAGTGCCTGCGCGAGTTCGAACCTCGTCCCTCGCATTCATAGTCAAAAATAAAGAACAGACAAAAACGAAAAAGGTTTTTTGTTTAGCATCTTCAAAACTCTGGTTGAAAACCAGGAAGGCGCTGCGTCCCCGTAGGGGCCAACCCCCCGCGACGCGCAGACTCCTAAAAAAGAAGGAGTTTTGACCTGAAGGATGCTAAACAAAAAAGAACAAAAATGAAAAGAACAGGACCGACAAACAGGAATCTTGCAGAGATGATAGACACTCTCAAGGAGATCTCATCTAAAGAGAAATCTAACATATGGAAGAGAGTCGCATCAGACCTCGAAAAGCCTACAAGGCAGAGAAGGATAGTCAACATCTCAAAGATAGCAAGGTACACAAAAGAAAACGAAATCATAGTGGTCCCAGGAAAAGTGCTTGGCACAGGCATGCTAGAACACAGCATAACTGTTGCAGCTTTCACATTCTCAGAATCAGCAAAAAAGCAGATAGAGACAGCAAAAGGAAAAGCCGTCTCGATACTTGAGATAGCAAAACAGAACCCAAAAGGGAAAAATGTCAGGATCATAGGGTAAGACAAAATGATAATCGACGCAAAAGACCAGATCGTTGGAAGGATAGCAACTGTTGCAGCGAAAAAAGCGCTTCAGGGAGAACAGATAGACATAATCAACTGCGCAGACGCTGTCATAACAGGCGACAGGAAAAAGATACTGGCAGAATTCAAGAGAAAAAGGGATATGGGAACCCACTCAACAGGACCATTCCACCACAGGATGCCTGAAAAGCTGATGAAAAGGATGATAAGAGGCATGCTCCCATACAAGCAGGAGAAAGGCCTTAAGGCATTCAAGAGCATAATGTGCCACAGGGGAGTCCCAGAAGACCTTGCAGGAAAGGAGACATTCAAGATTGAAGGAGCAAGCATAACAAAGGTCATCTCAGCAAAACATATCACGCTTAAGGAAGTATCAAGATTTTTAGGTGCTAAAATATGAATAACATACATGTTTCAGGAAAGAGGAAATCAGCCATCGCAAGGGCAACAATAAAGCAGGGAAAAGGCATCATAAGGATAAACAACAAGATGCTTGACGTATACGAGCCCAAGATAGCAAGGATGAAGATAATGGAGCCTATGATGCTTGCAGGAGACAGCACAAAAAAGATAGATGTCTCGATAAAGGTATCAGGAGGAGGAATAGCAAGCCAGGCAGAAGCAGCAAGGCTGGCAGTCGCAAAGGCGCTTGCAAAATTTGACAACTCGCTTGAAAAGACGTTCCTAAACTATGACAGGCACCTGCTTGTAGCAGATGTCAGGAGAAAAGAGACCCACAAGCCAAACCGCCACGGAAAGGCAAGGTCAAAAACCCAGAAATCATACAGGTAGGAAGACAGAAGGTGAACCAAAAATGATTATTCCAGTAAGATGCTTCAGCTGCGGAAAACCAATAGCCCACCTATGGGAAGAGTTCAAGGAGAGATCCGACAAGAACGAGGACAAAAAGCACGTCCTTGACTCACTGGGGATGGAAAGATACTGCTGCAGGTCAATGTTTTTGGGACACGTAGACCTTGCTGACACAGCAGCAAGATTCAAGAAATTTTGAAAAGAACGGTTAAAATGAGCAATCACGTAAAGATAAGGGATAGGATGAGGGGCGGAGCACGCTCAGAACACGTCTCAAGGTTCAGGAAAACAAGGCCTAAGACATTCAAGACACAGGAAGCTGCGCAGAAATACGCAGAGACAAAAGGCCTTAAGGACTTCAAGATAGAAAACATAAGAGAAGACACCAGCGGAAGCAAGTACAGGGTCGTTAGTGATTAAACTTTTTCAAGAAATGCCTTCTTAAAAGAATCTGCCATTTTCAGAACAGCTTCTTCTTTTTGGTATTCAGGAAGACCTAAAGGCGGCCCCCATGGCGTCTTGTTGACGTCAATTATGTATATCCTCTTTGACTTATTGTCCCTCAATATGTCCAGTTCCCCATAATCCAACCCTATCTCATCACAAAATCTGAATATAAGCTCTCTTTCTTTTTGGCTAAATGTTTTTTCAAAAGGATGTATCTCAATTGTGTTGTTCAGTATCATAAATCTCCTTTTGATAGACCTATATATCTTATACGTGAAAGGTGCAGTATGCCCAAACACCGGGACCCTGTGGTCAATAACCATATTACCATCAGAATTATCCACTAGGATCTGATAAAAAAATCCAGGGAGGGGGGAGGATCTTCTTTTTCTCAAAAAGGCCATATGCATCCCATTAAGGTTCAGTTTCTGCACATAGGCCCCCCTATACGTTTTAGGGTTGACTTTTGTGCTGTATCCAAAAATGTTCTTGTGGACTAGGTCAACATGTTTTTTCGAGATATCATTGCAGTTTCTGTTGATTATAAGCATGTTTGTGCTTTCAGGCCATCTAAACTTTGTATAAGTCCTGTCTTTCCAATAGATACCAAGATTGTGTTTTATTCTCTTGTTTCTGGCCATGCCCATATTTAATTTCTTTAGGATCTTACAGATTGCTGCTCTCCTGACAGGGAAATGAGGATAGAATAAGATATTTTTGCCATCCATGAAAAAAAGGAAAAAAGCGGACGGTTTAAATAACTTTCTGGTTGGGGGATGTTACTCAATAATGCCGTCCAACAAAGCAAAATTTAAATACCTCTATCTCTGAGAAAGCCATATCATGCAAAAAAAGGGGCAGATAACATTATTCATAATAATCGGATTTCTTCTAGTCTTGGCTGCAGGGCTGTTCTTCATGGTCTACAGTAATGAGAAAGGGACAGTTACAGCAGAGCAGCCTGAAGTCGTGTTTGACTCGGCAATAGATTCAGACTCAGTCAAAGGATACGTGACAAGCTGCATCGAAAAGGTCTCAGAGCCCCTTATCCTTGGGATAGCTGCAAGCGGAGGCACGCTAAACCCTGATTCTGAGATAAGGCTTGAGGGAGAAAAGCTAAACACTTTATCAACATACATATCAAACTTCGGCTATGATAACAAGGTGCTTAGCGTAAAAGACATGGAATCCGAGCTTGAGAACAACATCCTTCCAGGAGTGAGAGACTGCATAAACCTTGACGTGTTTCGGGAAGACGGATTTGACATAACTGAAGGCACGATGAGCCTAAAGGTCATGGTCGCAAAAGAAGACGTAAACCTCGTATTAAGCTATCCTCTTAAGCTCGCAAAAGGAGACCGGGTCATAGACCTTTCAAGCTTTCCTGCAAAGATCGACCTGCCGCTCAAAAGGGCGTACACCACAGCCCTTGACATAATGAACGAAGAAGCAGAAAAAGGTAACTTTGACAAGGAAAATTTCATGCTAAGCCAGGGAGACAAGGTAAGGATAAAAAAATACAAGCCCTACCCTGACACCATATACGTGATAAACGTCTCAAACGCGCTAAAGAGCAAAAACATAGTGTTCAGGTTCGCGATAAAAGGAAATGAGACAGTAGAAAGATCAGTCATAAGATACAGCCAGAAAGGATGCTGCAAAAACGAAGGAGAAAGAGAAGGCACATGCATAAAAAATGTTGATGAAGGAGAGTGTTCCTCTCCGCTGGCCTATGATAGCAGCCAAAGCTGCGAGTGCCAAAAAAACACAGAGCCTGCTGTAGAAGGCTGCTGCAGCGTAAGCGGAATATGCCTTGAAGCTACCAAGACAAAATGCCAGTCACTAAACGGAAGATTCTTTGAAGGAGACCTAAAATGCGCAAACGCGCAGTGCCCAAACCTTGACTGCGAACATACATATAACTATGTAGAAGATGATTATTCAGGCGGAAAAAGAAAAAACGGAGAGTCATGGTGCGTGTACGAAAGCCCCGCAGGAAACGGGCTTGACTATGTAGGTACAAGACACTACTTGCACTCATGCATAAACGGAAAGGAATACGTAGAGCCCTGCCGCGACTTCCGGGAAGAGATGTGCGTCGAACAGAGCACGATAATAAGCGGAGATTATTACAAGAAAGCTGCATGCCGGGTCAACAGGTGGTATGACTGCAGCCTGCAAGGAGACCAGGCAAGCTGCGAGGACAAGACAAAAAGGGACTGCGAGTGGGCAGGCTTCCTCAAGTCTGAAAAGAAATGCCATCCTGAAACAGCTCCAGGCCTGAAGTTCTGGGAAGCAGAATCAAGAAAAGTATGCAACCTCGCAAATCTTCCGCTAAGCAGGTTCGGCTACTTTAAGCCATACCAGTGGAGCTACGGAGCGCTGCTCTACTGCCAGAGGACCGGTGACTGCGGCAACTACAGGAACATCGCAGATGACATAACAAGGCTTGGCTACTACAATCCCGACGTAGTGCCTGAAGAAAACAACGTCTACTGGGGCCCTGGCGAGATAAGAAAAGGAAACTCATACGCGATAAAGCTAAGCCTAAACAGCACGTTCATCCCTTCATCCACAACAGTGCCAAAAGGCTCGCCTTCAGGATACGCAAGATGCAGCGAGTGGGTCGCACCCAATACCAACAAGTGCCACCTTTGCATGAACTCCTCGCTTCACCCATGCACAGAATACAAGTGCAAAAGCCTCGGCATAAACTGCGTATTCAAAGAAGATGACAAGACATGCGTAGTTGACGGAGCGCCTGACAAGACCCCTCCACAGATAACCCTAAACAGCATCAGGAAAGGATACAGCAGCAGCCTGGAAGGCGGTGAAAACAACATAATGCCTAAGATCAACCCTTACGAGACCATTAACTTCAGCATTAAGACATCAGAAGACACAAGATGCAAGCTGAGCCTTCGGCCCGAAGGAGTGAGCGCAGCAGCGATACTTGCATCATTTGACTGCTACGAGTACGCATTAAACGACTATGATTACAAGTCATATTATAACGTTTCAGTAAGGTTCCCATCATCAGCGCTGATAAGCAAGGAATACGTCAAGTTCTTCATTGAATGCCATGATAAGGCAGGAAACTACAACAGCGCTCCGTTCACCATGAAGATAAACATAAACGAAAGCTTTAACGATACCTACGCGCCAAAGATACTGATGGTCAACCCACCTTCAGAAGAGATAGTGAAAGGGGGGGAAACAAGCTTCTCTATATATACGAACGAGCCTTTTGACTCGTGCAGGTACTCCTTCACGCAGAAGGCATACGACCAGATGACAAGGCTGTTTTGCATAACAGAAGAGAGCGACTACGACATGTGCTTCAGGGAGATCCCTTTCGGTTCATACGAGTGCTCTGCATCGATAAGCGTGCCGCAGGATGCAGAAAACATATTCTTCTCGTGCCAGGACAAGAAAGGCAACATAAACGCGCCTGCAGCGTATAAGATAGGATAAGAGATATTTTCTAAACACAAAATTGATGGCAACTTAGAAAAGTAAAACAGATACCACTCATATCCTTACAAGCTCATAAGCCCTCTTACCAAGACCTATCTCCTCAGAATAATCAAGAATGTGCGTGCCGTCAGGATTTCCTGCATCCATAAATATGTCTTTTTTACCGTGCTTTGCTATGACAAGATCGTATGCTGCGCTGTCTACAGCCACAGGATCGACAGATGCCACGACACCTACATCATGCCCTATTATCTTGGTGTCTTTCATGCAGTCACAATCCTTGGTTATGTTGTTTATGAAAGTGATATAAATACATTTTTTTCCGAGAGCTGCGCCAAGCGCGTACTCAGCACATCTTTCCTGAGCCTCATCTGTAGTAGCGCCGTGCCAGGGGATGTTTACCGCTTGGTTTGGACAGGTCGCAATGCACTTTGCGCATCCAGTGCAAAGGTCCTTTTCAATCGATGCTTTCTTACCTTTTATGGTTATCGCTTCTGCCGCGCATGCCTCTACGCAAAGCCCGCACCCCACGCATGAATCATTTATTGTAGGATGGATCTTTGAGTGCATCTGAAGCTTTCCTGCACGCGAGCCTGAACCCATACCAAGGTTCTTCAAAGCCCCGCCAAACCCAAACAGCATGTGGCCCTTAAAATGAGAGATTACAGCAATTGCGCTGCTTTTTGCGATATCTTGTGCTATCATCACTTCCTTGAATGTCGGCAGGTCAACCCTTACCTTCTCCTCCCTGTCGCCGTGCTCGCCATCAGCTATCCTCACAGGCACCCCCACCTTCATGAACCCATGCTCCTCTGCGACCTTCAGGTGGTTTGTCGCGTTTCCGCGCATCCCCATGTAAAGGGTGTTTGCATCAGTAAGAAATATGTCCTTTGCATTTGTCTTCTTAAGCTCATCAACTATCATCTTGACCCTGTCTGCCGAGACAAACCTGGAATTGCCCTTCTCCCCGAAATGGACCTTAACAGCTACCCTTTCATCAGGCCCTAAGTGATACTTCATGTCAGAGAGAGCCATCTTGAATACCTGCCTTATCCCTGACTCATCGATCTTTTCTGAAAAATAGACTTTCGGCTTCATGAGACAAACAAAATGCTGCAGATATATAAATATTATGCAGGCCAAGCCTTTAAACAATAGTTTTTCGTACCTCTAATGCCATAACATATTTAAATGAGCGATACCATACGATAGGCAAGAGGTGTTAAACTGAAAATCCTAAAAGAGATCCATTCAGAAGACTGTTTTGATGGGAACTTCATCAAGGAATACAGGCTCGACTGCAAAGTAGATGATGGTTTTGTCTGCTTCCTTAAGAATTTTGGAAACCTCACACTATTAAGCGGGCTGAAGAACCCATTTTATTCTCTTGACAAGAAATATTTTTTCACGATCAAAGGCATAATAGGCCAAGACGAGCTAAAGGTTATCTATCGCAGGAACAACATGGACAAGACATCCAAGTTTCTGGAGGTGATATTAAGGAATTTCAGGCAAAAAGATGCGATAAGAATGACAAAAGAATCTGAAACAAAGATATTAAAACAGATTACGAGGTGAAAAATATGGGAGCTCAATATGCAGCCCTGTTAAAACAGGCGCAAGATAAGGGGGGTCTTACCCTTGCAACAAGAGTTGCTATGGTGATAGGAGCAGGAGGAGAGCAGGCAGCACAGGTTCCTGATGACCCTGCAAAGGTCGCAAAAGCCAAAGAGCTTATAGCGAACGCTTAAAAAGAGGTGAAAAAATGATAAAAATCAAAGCAGACCACAAGTTTGACAAGAACACATGCAGGCACAGCCTGATGGGGTTCCAGTCTGTCCTTCACTGCCACCATTACATGACCCTGACTACACAGATGGCAGAGGACTCAAATGACCTTCTTGGAGGTGTAAGCATACTGATATCGACCATGGAAGATGTCATGTATAACGTCTTAAGCGGATATTTTAAGAAGAATAAGGTTAATTCCCTAAAAGACAAGATAGCCGTGACCGAAGCCTATTTCTCATTTTGCGGGCTAGGCCAGATGCAGATAAAGCATTACGGAGACTTTTCCAGCGAAGCAGAGCTGCTGCACTCACACATCGATGAGGGCTGGGTAAAAAAATGGAAGAAGAGAGACAAGCCCGTAGGATATATCAACAGGGGATTTTTGCAGGGCGCCCTGAAAGCTATTGACGGAAAAGATTGGGACAGCAAAGAAGAGCAAAGCATAGTATGCGGAGCAAAAAGCTCTATCATCAAACTCTGGGTGAGGTGAACAAGATGGGATCAGGAAACATAAACAGGGCAAAAGTCATAGCACAGCTATCAAAGCTTGACGTAAAAGGAAATGAAGAAGGGCTAATCCCAGGATTTAACGTACTTGTCAACCAGCTCCCAAGCGACTTCTGGAACATGTTCAACGAGAGAGTCTCAACAAAAGTCAACCAGAACCTAAGAAAAGAAGCAGAGTTTCTGCTTTACAACTGCGCAAGGGAATGCGGATACAACACAGGATATGGGATAATAACATCTGACGAGTTCAAGTCTGTCGTAGGGCCTATGATAAAAGACATGCCAGAAGATGTGCTACACGGAGCATACGCAGTATTTACAGCATGGGGATGGGCAAAATCAGAGATAGTAGAGCTTGTTCCGAAAAAAAAGATGGTGGTCAGGGCCTATGATTACTATGAAGCAGATGTAGTAAAGGTAGGAAAAAGCTCAAAGCTTTCAGCATACATGATAGCAGGAGTATCAGCAGCATTTATGGACCTTGCATACGGCGCGCCATATCCAAAAGGGTTCAACACGTTTGAATGCAAGCAGGTGAAAGGAGTAGAATGCGGCGATGCCTACGGAGAATTTGTCGTGACACCTATAGCTGCTGCAAAAGCCCCAGCTGCGAAGGCTAAAAAGAAATAGATCTCTTTTTATTTTTTGTTTTTTATAGTCAGAAAAATGGGAAAAAATCTTATCTATCTTAATAACGCTGCAACAACCTGGCCCAAGCCCTCTTCTGTGATAAAAGCGGTGAACGACTCGCTAAAGATACCATATCATGAGCATGGAAGGGCAGTCATAAGAGGCCTTACCGACCACCCTAAAAACACAAGACAGGCCCTATGCGAACTTTTCAGCGCAGAAAAAAAGGATAATTTTCAGTTCACCTCAAACGCTACAGACTCCCTTAACCTCCTTATCCAGGGGTTTGTCATGAACCAAAAGAAGAAAACGCATGCGATAACCACTACGCTAGACCATAATTCCGTACTAAGACCGCTAAATTTCCTTGAGAAAAACAAAAAGGTCTCATTGTCCAAGGTAGATTTTGACAAGTCTGGAAAAGTAAGCCTTAACATGATAAAGCAAGCTATCAGGCCAGACACGAAACTTGTAGTCATGACCCATGCAAGCAATGTGCTTGGAAGCCTCCAGGACATCACACAGATAGGAAACTATCTCAAAAAGCAGGACATATTCTTCATAGTAGATGCTGCGCAAAGCGCAGGTCATGTAAAGATCGACATTTCAAAGACTGCTGTTGACGCGCTCGTATTCACAGGACACAAATCGCTTTTTGGCTATCCTGGTGTGGGCGGGTTCTACATCGACGACCCAAAGAAAGTCGGGACCTACAAACAGGGGGGCACAGGAGTGTTCTCACAATACCCCCTCCAGCCAGAAGAGATGCCCCTAAAATACGAGACCGGAACCCTAAACTATCCAGGGATAGTCTCACTAAATGAAGGAATCCGCTTCATAAAAAACACAGGCTTAAGAAAGATAGATGCAAAAACAAGCAGGATGTCCAAGATCATCATAAAAGATCTTGCCAGGATGGATAACATAAAGATCTACAACAAAGATCCTAAAGTACCTATAATCTCCTTCAATATAGAGGGAGTAAGCAATGAGGACGTAGGGTTCATACTTGCAAAACAGTTTGGTATCACGATCCGGGCTGGCCTTCACTGCGCCCCACTCGTGCATGCAAAGATCGATGAAGGTAGGGGATGCGTCAGGGCAAGCCTATCCTGGTTCAACACCCAAGATGAATGCAGGACTTTTTCTGAAGCAGTCAAGAAGATATCTGAAAGCGCGCCTGATTGACCCTGGACTAAAACTGGAAGTACAGGAAATTCACATCCTGCTGGGCGCCAACCTGGATGTATATGAAGAAGAGTATCATGTAAAATATCATCTGGTAATAGAAATTCTTCTTATGTATGAAAAGCTGGTCTTTCATAAGGTACTGTATCAGCTCGTACACGAAAAAGAAAAGCATCACAAAATACAGGAAGTAATAGTCGCTGCTAAAAAACTCAGCAAAGTTTATCGCACTCGAAGCCTTGGTAAGCCTGAAAAGCTGGGCCAGGCTTTGCGAGCGAAAGATTATCCAGCCATAGCAGGCAAGATAAAAAGTCAGAAGGACAGAACCTATTCCTGCTGAATAAGAAAGCACCTTGTTCTTTATCCTGACCTTGCCAAAGACCCCTTTTCTTACAGCCCTATACCCTATCACAAGAGCTGCCCAGTAGACTCCCCATAAGACGAAGTGCCATGCTGCACCGTGCCAAAGGCCCATCAGGAACCAGGCTACAAACAGGGGAAAGATCCCGAAAAAGAAAGTCCTGTTGCCTCCAAGAGGGATGTATATGTAATCCTTGACCCAAGAGGAAAGCGTCATGTGCCAGCGCCTCCAGAACTCGGCAGGGTTTTTGGAAAAGTAAGGAAGGTTGAAATTGACGCTAAGCTCAACTCCCAAGAACCTTGAAAGCCCCCTTGCCATGTTGGAATAGCCTGAAAAGTCACAGTATATCTGGATGGCAAAAGCAAGAGCGCCTATGACCACCTGCGCGCCAGTAGGGTCGGCAAGCGAGAACATCTTGTCAGACAGCATGCCTATCGAATCCGCAATAACGGCTTTCTTGAAGAAGCCGTAAACAAAAAGGTACGCCCCTTCGCTGAAGTTTATCTCCTTAAACGACTTCTTTGCCTGAAGCTTAGGTATCAGGTCCCTTGCCCTCTCTATAGGTCCTGCGATAAGCTGGGGAAAGTACGCCACAAAAAGCGAGAAGTCGATAAGGTTTTTCGTAGGTGAAAGCTTCCCGCGGTATATGTCAATTGTGTAGCTTAAGGTCTGGAAAGTGTAAAAAGATATCCCTATAGGAAGTATTATGTTAAGCGCTGTATAGCTTGCGTGTATTCCTACCGAATTAAGCAGGGCGACAAGGTTCTCCACGAAGAAATTGAAGTACTTGAAGAACCCCAACAGGGAAAGGTTTGTTATCAGGCTAAGCAAGAGAAACCATTTCTTGGATTTTGCTGTCTTGGCCCTAGGGATCATCATGCCACAGAAAAAATCTATGTAAGTCGATATCAATATAAGGGAAAGCAGCTTCCAGTTCCAGCTACAGTAAAAGACATAGCTTGCAAGAAGAAGAAGCGGATTTTTCAGCTTCTGAGGCAGAAGCCAGTA
Organism: Candidatus Woesearchaeota archaeon; assembly: GCA_046705145.1. Lineage (GTDB taxonomy): Archaea > Nanobdellota > Nanobdellia > Woesearchaeales > JBJKQO01 > JBJKQO01. The sequence continues at coordinate 18,190 of JBJKQO010000003.1, read as the reverse complement.
AAGCGCAAATAAGGCTATGAAAAACAGCATGAACTCGAAGTCCTGAAACAAAAACATCATTTTAGAAAGAAATATAAACAAATGATTTATAAATCTATTTGTGCGGGATGATGGATGAAAATGGGCGAAAAAAGGATAAAGGAAAAAAGATTTATAAGACCCTATTCAGGATGATCCTCATCCTGATCGTTCTTGAGCTGGGCCTTACATTAGCTGGAAAGGCAAGAGTCATCCTTAAAGATGACAGCGTCAATCTCGACAAGGAAAAAGACAGCTATGTCATACTTGCGCTGGGAGACTCTTTCACATACGGGGGGGAAGACCCATGGCCGACCCAGCTGGAAAAGATACTGAACAACAAAAGTGAAGGGAAGAAGTATACTGTTTACGGAGAAGGGATCGCAGGAGGCACTTCTTCGCGCATACTGGCCCTTCTTGACCATAACATCGAAGCGTACCATCCAGACATGGTCATAACGATGATCGGAAGAAACGATGATGCAAGGGAGATAGAATACAAGAAAACCTCTTCAGGATCATTTATCTTTGCGATAACCGAGCTTAAGACGTTCAAGCTTGGAAAGTACATCTATCAAAGCTTAAAAAACAAGATAGTCCCACACGCAGGAAACGCCAAAAGGCCCGGAAAGAAAGATAAAGAGAAAGCGCAAGAGCTGCTTCAAAGAGCAAGAGCTACATTAGACAAGGGTAATACAGATTATGTTGAGATCATGTTAAATGAAGCATTAAACCTGGACCCTTCAAATCCCGAAATATACCTTGAAATGGGCCGTTTCTACAACAAGATGGGAAAATATATGACTGTCGAGTCACTTATGAAAAGACTTATACAAGAAGACCCAAACTCCGAACTGGCATATAGGAACCTGATAGGGGCATACCTAAAGCAGAAAAAATATGAAAAGGCAGAAAACTGCTCAAGGGAACTGGTCAAAAAAGGTGCAGACACAAGACATGTTTATCCTGCTCTAGCGCTTGCCCTCGTTTACCAGGGCAAAAACGAAGAGGCGCTTGGAATACTTGACGCAATGGTAAACAATGACCCAAAAAATGTTGAGGCCTGGTCGATGCTGTATGCGGCAAGCAAGGGATATGATGAAAAAAAGGCATCAGATGCTCTTGGAAAGCTAACCGGACTCTTAAAAGATGACACCTCCCTCCTTTTGAACATAGCCTATTCATATCATGACCTTGGCATGTATGAAGAGGCAAAGAATTACTACGGAAAAACGCTTGAAACTGATCCGAACAACATAGATGCGCTGATGGGACTAAGCCTTGTGTATGACCATTATGATAAGAAAGAAGACGCAGATGAGGCTGTAAGCGTCATGAAACACCTGCTTTACCTTACCCCCACATCAGAAGCATCATGCGTCCTTCTCGAAAAGCAATATAGCCAGTTTGGAGTTGTAGAAAGGGATAGGGGAGTGATCAAGAGATGCATAGAGCTAAAGCCAGACCTTGCCGTCTTTTATGCGCTGCTAAGAAAAAACTATCAGGAAATGAACCGGACTGACCTTGCATCAAGCGAGATGAGACGGTATCTTGACATGAACCCTGAAAACTTCAATGCGTTAGACGGGTACGGCGAAGTGATGAACTATACAGGCAAAAACAATGAGATGATACTTTTGATCGAAGAGAGGATCAGGCAGAAGAACGAAGCCGGAACAGATCCCTCTCCAAAAGAGTATTATCTTCTTGCAAGACATCTTATCATGTCAGGAAAAAAAGATGAGCTCTATGATCTTATAGGGACCATGAACGCCCAAGATCCTACTGCCATAGTCCCTGCGTTGGTGGAACTTGAGATATACTACATCAAAAAAGGAGACAAAAAGATGGGTGAAGAAATATCAGGCATGATAAAAAAGGCAAGCAGCAGCGACGCAAATCCCACCACCCAAGCAAATTATGAGGAGATATATATTAAACTTCACGAAAAAGGCATAATGATGATAGTGATGCAGTACCCCACCCTTGACGTGGATAATGTTAAAAAATATTTTGGTGGAGATGAAGATATAATATTTATCAGCAACGAAGAGAACTTCAAGAACGCCTTAAACCAGCATGATTATGACGAAATATTCAAGGATTACACTGAAGGGGACTACGGGCATCCCACAGACCTTGGAAACCGCATGATAGCAGAGAACGTAGCTGGCACGATACTGCCATTATTCAGCCAGAGTACAACATGAAAGAAGCAATCATGATAACAAACAAGAAGAAAAAAAGAAAATGGCTGAAAATCACGTTAAAAGTTATCCTGATCCTGATCATACTTGAGGTCGGACTTGTTTTGGCAGGACATGTAAACATAGCGAAGCAAAAAAAGTCTAACCTAAAGACCCATCCTCCCCTTCCTTCCAAAAGCACATATAATATATTAGCAGTAGGAGATTCCATGACATACTGCGGGACAGATCCCTGGCCGAACCAGCTTGAGGAAATACTGAACAACAGAAGCAAAAATACCAAGTATAGGGTATACGGAGCAGGGCTTCCAGGTGGGGGCTCAGGAAGGATCCTCTCACTTCTTGAAGCTAATGTTGATGAGTACAGGCCGGATATGGTCATCTCCATGATGGGGATAGTAGACTCACAAATGCAAAAAAGGTGGGCCTTTTTAGGGATTGTATCCTTGATTGAGAAAACAAGAACATATAAGCTAATCCAGTTCACGCTGTCCAAGCTCAAGGAACAAGCGAGACACACGCTCATAAAACTGCATATCCTTGACGAAGAGATATACATAAAAAAAGCTTCGGAAAGCATCAAAAATGAGCAATATGAGCAGGCAGAAAATTACCTCATAAAAGCTAAAGGGATAAACCAGAACGATATTAACATATATTTCATGTTTGTCGAACTTTACTCCAGATCCAACAATGAAGCAGCGATCGAATCAGCCATGAAAACTGCTATAGAGATAGATGCAAAAAACATAACAGCATATAGGGTCCTTTCACAGCTTTACTACGAGCAGAACAAGGTAGGGCTCATGGAAGATTCAGCAAAGAAGATACTTGAGATAGACCCATATGACCTCCGCGCTTACCAGGACCTCAACTGGATATTCCTAAAACAAGAAAGGTATGCTGAAGCAGAACAAAACCTGAAAAAGGTGATCTCAATAGTCCCTTCAAACATGAGGGCTGCAGCAGAACTCTACATAGTCTATGAAAAGGAAGGCAAAGCTGAAGAGGCAAACAAACAATGGCAGATAATAACCTCACAAGGATACAAAAAAAGCGAAATTGACAAGTTCATGATAGACATATACTATTACTACCAGATGAACGATGAGGCAGAAATCATCCTTGACAGCTCAGAAGAGCTAAGTGACGAAGACAAGATAAGGCTTAAGGTACTGAGATATTCATACAACAAGTCAGACAACTCAAGAGAGTCTATTGATGTGATCCGCAGATACATCAGGATATCTCCCACTCCTGAAGCATACGACCTTCTAAGGATCAACTACCTCAACACAAACTATACTGAAGATGATCTGAACATAATAAAGACAGGGATCCTGCTGTTCCCGGGAAAAAACAAGTATTACGAGCTTTTAAGGATAAGATACCAGCAGCTTAACATGACCCAAAAGGCTGAAGATGACTTCAAGGGATATATTGTGGAGCATCCACAATACCTAGCCCATTACAAGGAATATGGTCTCCTTCTCGCAGACCAAGGAAGAAATGACGAGTACATAAGGTTCCTGCAGGATGAGATCAGAAAAGACAAAGGGGACAATAAATGGAGACTATATATCCTTCTCGCACAGCATTATGCTATCTCAGGAAGGATGGAAGAGCAAGAACAGATGCTAAAAGACTTGAAAAAACAGAACACTGCAGCCTACACGAAAGTGCTAAGCGAGCTTGCAATATGGTATGACCAAAAAGGAAAGCCCAAAAAAGCAAGAGAGACAGAAAAGATCATGATAATGGAAAAGGCTACAAACATAGAACATGTAACAATGAACAATTACCAGACGCTTTATAAGACACTGGATGACAAAGGAATAAGGCTAGTTGCCATGCAATACCCCCTGATGGAAGTAAGCGATATAGAGGCGTTCTTTGAAGGAGATGAAGATATAACATATGTCGAGAACAAGAAAAATTTTGAAGATGCGCTAATTACGCATAGCTATGATGAAGTGTTCATAGACCGCCAGTATGGGGTGTTTGGCCACTGCACAGACCTTGGAAACCGCATGATAGCAGAGAATCTTGCGGATACCATCTTAGAGGTAACATCGTAAATGAAGAACAAAAAACATAAAAAAATATTGTCTGTAGCCATCAAGACAATTATCATAATAATCCTTCTTGAAACGGTGCTGTACTTAAGCGGAAACCTGTACAAGATAAAGCAAAAAAATTCAAACAATATCCATGACGATGAAAGCTACAGGATACTTGCGATAGGAGACTCCCTGACTTATGGGGGGGACAACCCCTGGCCGAACCAGCTTGAAGAGATACTGAACAACAGAAGCGCAGGAAAAAAATACCGTGTTATCGGAGCTGGGCTCCCTGGAGGAAATTCAGAAAAGATATTGTCCATACTTGACAATGAGCTAGATGAATACGAGCCAGACATGGTCATAACCATGATGGGGATAATAGACCCTGAACCCAGGCCAAAGATCATCTCTATCATCATGAAGACAAAAACCTGCACATCGGGGAGGTATCTTGCAGGAAAGGCAGGCGAAAATCTGATTTCCTTACTAAACCCGTCACGTGGGTCTGAAGAATGGTATATCAACAAAGGAAGAAAACACGCAAGCATGGGTGAAGATGAGCTTGCAGAAGAAGCGTTCATAACCGCAAGAAACATCAATCCTGAAAACAGAAATGTCTACTTCGAGCTTTATGTATTATATTCAAAAAGCGGGAACAAGGCAGGGATGGAAGAGGCCATGAAGACCCTCATAGAGATCTACCCTGAAGACCGGCTCGCATACGAGAACCTTGTCAGCCTATATTTCAGGGAACAGAAATACGACCTTGTCGAGAACATAACAAAAAAGATGATAGAGCTTGACCCAAAAGACCCCCTTGCCTACCAGGACATGGTCTGGCTGAACATAAAGAAGAAGGATTATGGGGCTGCAGAAGAATATTCAAAAAAAGCGTTAGAATGCTCATGGAACAAGAACCAGACATACGTATACATGATGATCCTGTATGACAAGCAAGGGAAAAAAGAGGAGATGGAAGAAGCTTATGCGCATCTGAAAGAGCTTGTGCCTGCACAAAACACAAGAAAAAATTTTGTGATACCTGTATTCTACCACCTCGAGCTTGATGAGTACATGGACGGCGAGATGATAGGCCTCATAAACCTCACGCCCGAAGAAGAAAAGCTTTCAAGGGTGTTCCGGCCGATATACAACGAAAGCTTCATCTCAGATGAAGCTGTAGCATCCATAAAGGAATATATAATGGCAAGACCCTCTGACCCAAGAGGTTACGAGTTCCTGAAGAAGCAATACGAGCATAACAACAAGACAGAACAAGACATCGAGGTAATCAAAAAAGCGATAGAGTTCTTCCCTGAAGAAGACTTCTATTATGGGCTTGCCAGGAAAAGATACGAAGAGATGGGAAAAGAAAGCGAAGGGATTGCCTTATTCAGCAGCATAATGCAGAAGTATCCCAGATATTTCGGCCCGTATAACGAGCTAAGCGAGATGTATTCAAGAGAAGGAAAAACGAAGGAAATAACTGCAAAGATAGAGGATTATCTAAAGAATCACAAAAGGGATGAAGAAGGAATCAATGTCAAGATGCAGATCCTGCTTGCAAAAAACTACATACGCGAAGGAAGGACAGAAGAGTTTGAACAGATGGCTGAAAAGATGGGAAAAAAAGACAAGGCATCAGAGGTAAATCTCCTGAGGGAAGTCGCAGCATGGCTCAAAGAGGAAGGGCGGCTGGAAGAATCAAAAGCGATGTTTGAAAAAGTAAAAGACATAAAAGAAGGGAACATGAAGACAACCACAAAAGAAAATTATGTCCTGCTAAGTGAAAAAGTAAAAGGAAGAGGGATAAGGCTTGCAGTCATGCAGTACCCTACCCTTGAAGTAGAGGATCTCGTATCATATGTCGGAGAGGATGACAGCATCCTCTTCATAAGCAACGAAGATTACTTTAATGAAGCTGTTAAGAACATGGGCTATGACAAGCTCTTTATCGACAGGAAACATGGAACATTCGGACACTGCACAGACCTTGGAAACCGCATGATAGCAGAAAACGCAGCGGACGCTATCTTAAACCAGGAATGATGGGTGATTGTATGACTGAAAAGAAAGATGGGATGAAAAAAAACATGGCAAAAATGATCCTTAACATATCCTTAAAGGTATTGATAGTCCTTGTCCTGCTTGAAGCGCTCCTTACTGCAGGAGGTATCCTAAACAAGTCAATGAGCAAGAAAACTGCAAATGAGGATATAGGCGATCACACCTATGTCATACTCGCTCTTGGAGATTCTATGACATACGGAGGGCAAGACCCCTGGCCAGACCAGCTAGAGACCCTACTTAACGAAGAAAGCGAGACAGAATTTAAGGTGATAGGGAGCGGTCTTCCTGGAGGAGACTCAGACAGGGTCATCAAGCTTGCTGACCAGATGATAAATGAGTACAATCCTGACATGGTGATCGCGATGATGGGGATAACCGACCAGAAAGAAGGCTCAAAAGTCCCAAGACCCATATCATCACTAAAGACATACAAGCTAGCGCACTTTGCAATAAAAAAGACAGGCGAGGCCATCGAAAGGATGAAGATAAAAGTCCTCGGGAGAGACAAAGCCTCAAAAAAATACCTTATTAAGGCATCAAGATACAATGATATTGGAGAAGACGAAAAGGCAGAGGAACTTCTCATCAAAGCGATGGCAGTCTCACCAAACAGCACAGAAACCTATTTTGAGATGGTGTCTTTGCTTAAGAAAAGCAGGAACTATAGGGGGATAGAGCATTACATGAAAACAGTGATAAGCATAGACCCTGAAAACGAAAGAGCTTACGAAGAGCTTGCAAAAGCCTACCTGAAGATACCCGACTATTCAGAGATAGGACCAGTGCTCTTAAAACTATCAGAGATGAATCCGAAAAACACGACATATTACAGCTACCTTTCATGGTACTACATCAAAAAAGAGGAATATGGCAAGGCAGAAGATGCGATACAAAAAGGCCTTGAGATAGCCCCAAAAGACAAGGAACTCAACATAAAAAGATATATCCTCCTCTCAAAGACAGGGAAGGCAAAAGATGCAGAAGACTCACTTAGGGAGATATCTTCACTTTACGATGCAAAAAGCAAGAGCATGACAGTAGACATCCTGCAATACTATTATGAGCTGCAGATGGACGGGCCGCTTCCGCAAAACATGGCGCAACAGCTAGGCCTATCAGAAAAAGAATTGAGATATGTTGACGTTATGAGGTATAAGTTCAACAACACAATACATTCTGATACAGCCATAGACACCCTTAAGTTCTACCTCAAGATACAGCCGGCAGACCTTGATGCTTACAGCCTGCTCGAAGACCAGTACAAGTATTCAGACAAGATAGAGAACGATACGGACCTACTGAAAACTGCTTTGGCTATAATACCTGACAGTCCGGTCTTCTATGACGTATTAAGAAAAAGCTATCAGGAAACCGGAAGAAGCGATGAAGCCATAGCTTTCTTCCTTGACCTAAAAGAAAATCCAAGATATGACATCTGGGCCTACAGGGCCCTTGTCCCGCTTTACATGGAAACAGGAAGAGGAGATGAGGCCATAAGGCTAATAGAGGGGTACATAGACGAAAAGGAAGGCAAGGAAAACCAGGCTAAGATAGACAACATGAAAGTGTTTCTTGTAAGCTCATATTTCATGAAAGACTATGATGACAAGGGATGGGCTTACCTTGGCGAGGCAGAGAGGGGGTCTTATGGGTTCCGGGTCTCATTGCAAAGAAAGGCAGCTCTGATGCTCAGGGAGATGGGAAAAGACGAAAAGTCGGATATCCTCCTAAAAGACCTTGCAAACATGAAAAAAGGCGTCATGAACGACAATACCAAAGAAAACTACAACAAGCTATATGACATGCTAGATGATAAAGGGATACGGCTTGCGGTCATGCAGTACCCAACATTAAGCTCTGAAGAGCAAAAAGCATTTTTCAGCGGGAAGGATGACATAATCTTCATAAGCAACGAGGATGACTTCAATGAAGCATTAAGAGAGATGAGCTACGACAATCTGTTTATAGACCGCAACCACGGGTCATTCGGACACTGCACAGCACTAGGCAACCGCATGATAGCAGAAAACGCAGCAGAAGCCATCTTGGCAAATATCAGTTAAATCAACATGAAAAAGAACCATAAGAAGATATTGAAGGCAGGGGTTAGGATCCTGGTAATAATCCTGGCGCTTGAATTATGCCTAAACGTACTTGCTTATCTTAACATATCAATGCAAAATAACAGGAACGTCGTCGGTGCAAAAGATGACGGAACGTACAGGATACTTGCGATAGGGGATTCATTCACGTACGGGAAAGAATATCCCTGGCCAAGCCAGCTTGAGACCATACTTAACAATATCACAGAAGACAAAAAGTATAAGGTCTGTGGTTCCGGTCTGCCTGGAGGAAACTCAGAAAAAGCAGTCTCTTTGCTTGATTACTATATCAATATCTGCAATCCTGACATGGTGATAGTCATGATAGGCATAAATGACCCTGAACCCACCAAAAAGATGGATCTGCTGCAAAAATCAAAAATATACAATCTGTTTAGGTTTCTCGCCAAAAAAACTTATCAAAGGATGGGAAGGATGTCTTTTTTCGGCAGCCCTGAAAAGCGGTTCATAAAGAAAGGGATTAAGTACCAAAAAGAAGAAAACTACAAAGCTGCTGAAAAAGAACTGATAAAAGCAAGAGATATCAACCCAAATGATCCAGATGTCTATCACGCTCTTTTTGACCTTTACAGTGAGATGGTGAACCCAGAAGGCGCAGAAGAGGTCTTAATCGCCCTTTTTGACATAGAGCCCTACAACCACAAGGTATACCAGGATCTGATAGATTATTATATACTCACCTACAACACAAAACGGCTTGAGGAATTGTCAATGGAGATATTGGTGAGAGACCCAGAGTATTATCCTGCACAGGAGCTTAGCGCTTTTTTTGCATCCAAAAGGAAGGAATATGACAAAGCTGCTGAGATCATGAAGAAAATTGTCGAGAAAAACCCTGGCTATACTGGGGGCATGATCAAGCTTTATGTCATATACACTGCCGAAGGAGATGATGAAAAGGCGGGCCAGATGCTCGAAAATGCGAGAAAGTCACTAAGCGAGGAAGAGATCGAGCCAGCGATCGCTGAAACGTTTTACGCATATCACCTGTATGATAATGCAGAAAAAGTGATGGAACATTCCGGATTCTTAAGCGAAGCTCAAAAGACAAAGATAAGGGTCTCAAGATTCCTCTATAACAACACAGATTTCTCAGAAGAGAACATAAACCTGCTCAGGGAGTACCTAAAAGAAAACCCTGAAGATATCGAATATTATGGATGGCTCCTTCTCCAATACCGCAAGTCTAACCTCACCGAAGACGATCTGACCTTAATCGAAAACGGGGCCCTGTTCTTCCCAGGAAACATCGACTATTTTACCATGTTAAGGAAATATTATGTCAGACATGATGACTTTGACGCTGGCAAGACAAAGTTTGAGCAGCTCATAGCGTATGATCCTGCAAACAAGTTCCCATATCATGAGATGGGAAGGCTTTATCACGAGTTCGGAAAAAATGACGAATTCATAAGCTACCTGGAATCAATGATATATGGGCTGAAAGAAAACAAGGATGATCCCCTTCTTTGGGACCTTTATGTTTGTCTCGGAAAGCACTATGCTCTCGGAAATAGAGATGGAGACCTAAACAATCTGCTAGCCCATATAAGAAAGACAAACCCAAAAATTGAAATAGAGCTGCTAAGGGAGCTCGTGACAGCTTATGATGAGATGGGTGACAAGAATAAAAAAGAGGATACTGCAAAAAAGATTCAAGCCATAAAAAAAGAGAACATGAACGCTGCCACATCAAAGAACTTCAAGGAGATCGAGTCAAGACTCAAAGAGAAAGGCATAAGGTTCGTCGCCATGCAGTACCCTCTTATGGACGTCGATGATCTCAAGACGATGCTTGAAGATGAAAACACAATATTCATAAGCAACGAAGATGTATTTAGAGAGGGATTAAAGAGATATCCTTATGAGTCTCTTTTCATAGACCGAGACATCGGAACGTTCGGACACTGCACAGCACTAGGCAACCGCATGATAGCAGAAAACGCAGCAGAAGTGATACTTAAGGCGGTCGGATAATCAAAAGAAAACATTATATATCCTATCCCCTATCCTTCAGACATGGCTCTGGAAAAGATCTCGATAATAGTGCCCGGAGGGCTAAATACTGATATTGTGGGATCTGGTGTTCCAGAGATAGTCTCTAAAGGTGAGCTTTCTTATGGAGGGAAGATCAAGATAGGTCCTGGAGGGAAATCAAGAAACGTCGCCCAGATGATCTCAGTTCTCACTGAAAGGGAAAAGGTAGCCATGATCGGAAAAACATCAAAAGATCCTTTCGGATTATGGAAACCTCCGATTGATGCGCTGAATGAAAGCGGAGTTAACACTGATTTTGTCAAGATCGTCGATTTTAAAGAGACAGGAAATTTCCCTGGGATTGCACTTATACCTGTTGATAAAAATGGCAACAACCAGATCTATGTGCTGCCAGGGATCAACGAAGACTTTTCGCCAGAAGACATAGATGATTCTGAGGCCCTATTCAAAAATGCCAGCAAGAACGATGGAATCCTCGCATTATCTCTTGAGCTGCCATTAAGAACAGCAATCCGTGCAATTAAGACAGGTAATGAACATAACCTAAGATGCGTCCTGGACCCTGGAGGGATCAGCAAAGATGCGGACTATAGCGAACTGTTAAGCAAGGATATCTTCCTTATCAAGCCAAACGAGCATGAAGCCAAAATCCTGACAGGGATAACCGTTACTGATCTTGCAAGCGCAAGACAATCAGCTATGATTCTTCTTGAAAAAGGGATCAAAAATGTCCTTATAACACAAGGGAAGGAAGGCGCATATCTTTTTAGCAGATCCCATGAAGAGCATATACCCTCTCCTGATATCAGCATATCCTCTATAAAGGACGAAACTGGCTGCGGAGACCAGACAATGGCAACATTATGCGCTTATCTGTCTGAAGGCCTTGACATGATCAAGGCAGCAAGATATGCTGTCTTATCCGGGACATTGCAGTTCCATAAAGAAGGGATCAAGCCAGTGACAAAAGACGAATTGATGGGCTACCTAAAAAAATAAAGCCAATGTTTTTATATCATCTATGATTGCCATATTGCATGGAATTCACAGCAGACCTTCACATACACGGAAGATATTCCCAGGCAACATCAAAAGACCTTGATCTTGCAAACCTTGAGAAGTACGCAAGGATCAAGGGAGTCAACCTTCTGGGCACAGGCGACTTCACGCACCCAAAATGGATCAAAGAGATAAGAGACTCACTAAGCGAGGACGGAACAGGATTTCTTCAGTCCGGGACAGGAATGGACTTTGTGCTGCAGACCGAGATATCACTCATATATTCCCAGGGCGGAAAAGGAAGACGCGTGCATAACCTCGTGTTTGCGCCAGACCTTGACTGCGTCAAGCAGATAACAGACTACCTCCTCACAAAAGGGAGGGTGGACTATGACGGCAGGCCCATATTTAAGATACCCTGCCCTGAGTTCGTGGAATCATTAAGGGAGATAAGCAAGGATATCGAGGTAGTGCCAGCCCACATATGGACCCCATGGTTTTCTCTTTTCGGATCCAAATCCGGATTTGACAGCGTTAAAGAGGGCTTCCTTGACCAGGCAAAACACATACACGCCCTTGAGACAGGACTATCATCAGACCCTGAGATGAACTGGAGGCTATCGCAGCTCGACGGATTCCAGCTAGTGTCTTTCTCTGACCTGCACAGCTTCTGGCCGTGGAGGCTTGGAAGAGAGTCAACTGTTTTTGACATAAACAGGAGCTACAAGGAATTCATAAGCGCACTTAGGACCGGCAACGGACTTGTGAAGACGATCGAGGTCGATCCAAACTACGGCAAGTACCATGTAGACGGCCACAGGAGCTGCAACGTCGTCATGGAACCAGAAGAGGCGAACCGCCATAACAAGATCTGTCCTGTATGCAAAAAAGAGATGACGATAGGCGTCCTTAACAGGGTGGAAGAGCTTGCTGACAGGCAGATCGGATTTAAGCCAAAAAACGCGAAGCCTTTTGACAAGCTGATACCCCTTTCTGACATAATCTCTATAGTCTCCGGAAAGGCTGTCGCCACAAACCATGTATGGAAGATATATAATGATATCTTATCGCTTGGCAAAAGCGAATTTGATGTCATGCTAAACGTTCCTGAAAGCGAGATAAGAAAAAAAGTTGATCAACGGCTGGCAGACGCGATAATCGCAAACAGGAACGGCATGATAAAGATCAAGCCAGGATATGATGGCGTATATGGGATCCCTCTTCTTGGCCAGGAGATGCCTGAAGAAAAAGAGGTTGTGATCCCGAAAACGGGTTCAAAGCAGACAGGACTTGGAGAGTTCCTGTGAAACTTAAATTTCACGTGACTACCTTATATTTATTCCTGACACAAAAACATAAAACCTTATAAGAAAATTTTCAATTTTCCTTTCAATCTTTACATCAAGCTTATCTGTCTCAGGAAATAATGGGCTAACCTTAACCGCATATACATTTTTTGATTTTTTTAACCTAGCCGCGCCAGCCACACCAGTAAGCCACCTGTCATCAACCATAACTGCGTTCTCAATACCCTCAAAAACATCAGGATGGGGCTTTCGCAGTACATTATAAATAACTTCCAATCCTGTTATCTGTTCCAGTTCCTTTCTTCTATCATCATCTGTGTTGGATAGGACCTTAACATTATAGTTCTCGGTCAGAGTTTCTAATGCCCCTACCAGCCTATCATCAATTTTTTTCCCTCTATGCCCAAAAAGGGTATTATCTGCATCAACCAAGACTGTATATATCCTCTTACCGTTATTCAGAGTCAATCTATTAATCACTTTAGGGGTCAGTTGTGACAGGTCAGCTAGGCAAAGGTCAGGAGATATCTCATGCGGCTTTGACATTAACTGAAAAATAAGTCTTCCATAATCATAAAACTGTCTCCCATTGTTATATAATTTTATTAAAAAGGGGGATACCATCATATACAAGAAAGATTTATCTCTTAAATAGGTTTGCAAACAACCTATATTTAGATAATTAAGGTTTTTCTAGTATACTTTTCTCCTCATAAAAAACCAAAACCTTTTTAAGTTAACATTGATTTATCTCCTCTCAAATGCCTAAATGTGTCATATGCGGAGACAAAGCGGACTTTCTTGTAAAAGGAACTTCTGACTACTACTGTGAAGAATGCGCAAAAGACTGCTTTTCCGACCTTAATCTCCTACAGACAGTCGAGCAGCAGGCACAGCAGGTGAAGAAGCTGATAGAAGAAGCCGGCCTTCATGAGGATGAAGAAGAGCAGATCGAAGAGCCGCTTATGAACTGATCACATCTTCTGAGCTGATTATCTCAATCTCTTCCCTTGTTGATTTCAGGTCCCTTAACGTGAAATCGTGAACTTCATTCTCAAATGATGCGCAGCAGTCCTCAACTATAGTTATCCCAAAGTCGCGGTCATACGCCTCTTCAACAAGCATCCTCACGCAAAGGTTTGTCAGTATGCCACAGACATATATCTCATCTATGCCTTCAAGATCCTCTTCAAGGCTTGTCCTATAAAACGGGTTGATCCTGTTCTTCTTGACAAGAACATCAGAATCATCCATCTTAAGCGCGCCCATTATCCTGGAATTAAAAGAACCAGGCGCAAACGCTCCGTCCGGATCATCCTCTATGTGCATCGTGAAAATTATCTTGAAACCTTTTTTCCTGCAAAAGTCAAGAAGCCTTCTTGCACGTTCTGCAATGCCAGAAATGTTCCTAACATGATAGTCTGAGCTCTTGTCAGCCCATTCGTTCTGGAAATCAACTAGTACAAGAGCTTTTGCCATTTCATCCTGATAATACTTATTTCTATATAAATATTTTTAAACGATCACCTGTTATCCTATGCTCATGCAGATCTCAGGAAAGATCAGGATAAAGGAACTTGGGCTGGTGATAGATGACACCCTGATAATCGCAGACATACATCTAGGATATGAAGAATCATTAAGAGAATCAGGCACGCTTGTCGCAAAAAGGGATGTCGATGATATAATAGCGAGCATAAAAAGCATGATTGCCGGAGAGAAGATAAAGAGGATAGTTATCAACGGCGACCTCAAGCACGAGTTCGGGAAGATATCAAAAAGCGAGTGGAACGACACGCTAAGGCTGATAGACTCGCTTTCAGAAAAAGCCAAGATAATCCTCATCAAAGGAAACCATGACATATTGCTTGAGCCTGTCGCAAGCAAGAGAAACATAAAGACAGCAGAAAGCCTGGTGATAGAAGATGTCCTTGTGGTCCACGGCCACAAGACAGCCGCGATACCAAAAGGCATAAAGACTATAGTTATCGGACACCAGCACCCCTCAATAACAATAGGAGACGGGGTGAGAAAAGAAAGGTTCAAATGCTTCCTAAAAGGAAAATATAAAGGTCATGATCTTATCGTTATGCCATCATTCTCAGACCTTTCTGAAGGCATAGACACGAAAAGCGAAGATCTGATAAGCCCGTTCATACCAAAGAAAGACCTAAAGAACTTCGAGGTATACATCCCTGCCGACGGAAAGGTGATGTATTTTGGTAAGGTGGGAGATCTGAAAGAGATCTAAAATGGGAAATAATCATACTTGTAGGTCTCAGTTATCCGCAGGATGTCAAAGTCTCTTATTATCTCAGAGAACTGTTTTCTTATGTCTGTGAGTATCTTATATAGCTCATCTTCGTTTTCTACTTCAAATTCAATCTCAAGGTCCCAAGACCCTATAAGCTTGAGAAGCTGTGTCGCTTTCTTGTGCTGGGAGACATAGGCCTTGATGGTGTTCTCTGACTGCTCATTGAAGTTTTTCATCCTAAATATGATCTTGTAAAGATTGATCCCTATGTTGTTGAGGTTAGGGTAACACCTGTACTGCGCGATTAACTTCTCTTTTGTCATCTTCTTCAGGCGGTAGTTTATTATGTCTCTTGTAAGCTTTGTCTTTTTTGCAAGGTCAACTATGTTTATCCTTGCATCGTTTGACAGCGCTTTCAGGATCTTTTTGTCAGTATCATCAAGCTCAATAAGATTTGACGGCGTTCCGTAGATGAACTCGCTTGGCTTTGTGTCTGTGAGATATTCTCTTGCATATATCGGAGAGTATTCTGTCAATAAAACATCTTTTTCAAGGATGAATCCTGAGTATTTGTTCATAAAATTATTAAGGATCTTTCCAAAGGCATAGTTTGATGTTGCGATAACTGAAACAGATAGATCCCATCTTCCTCTTATCTGCCCCACCCATACAGAGTTTCTGTCATTTTTCCAGTATTCCATAAGTTTTTGTTCATCTTCAAGGGTCGTGTTTTGGAACTTAAAATACATCTTGTATTGTGAAAATCCAAGTCTTGGGAAGTCAATCACAGTGTAATAGACAAAAATAAGGTTTTTGCTCTCAAGCCTTCTTAGCCTGTATTCCACAGCGGGCTTGCTTAGGCCTACTTTTTTTGCTATCTGGCTGTTTGTAAGCCTTGCATTCTCATCAAGAAGTGTTAATATCTTCTTATCTTTTTGATCTATGTTAAGTGTCATTTATAAGGTAAATATGTAAAGGATATATAAATTTAACTCAAAAATTAAAAAATAATGAAAAAAGGATTAAATATATGATTTGACATTCTAACCTTAGATAGATTGTCCTATAACGGAGGGATAAAAATGGCAAAACTAGATGAAACTGTAAAGCGCATAGGTGAATTTGAAAACCCTGTTGAGCTTGTGAATAACATGTATGGCTGCCATCCAGACAGCCAGGGAAAAGGATACTTTGACAACATATATGGATGAGATCAGATGCAAAAGTCATTTGATACCTGGAAGGATAATGTAAATAGGGTCATGCAGGAAAGGCCGCTTCAGATCATCAGTTGGGAGGCTACAAGGCGGTGCAATCTTAACTGCCTGCACTGCGGCTCTCCAAACGAAGCTGTAGACCTTAGTGATGAGCTCACAACAGAAGAAGTCATAGCTGCATTCATGCAGATAGCAAAAGAATTTGACCTATCCAGATTTCACCATATCAACATCACTGGGGGAGAGCCATTTGTAAGGAAAGACCTGTTGGATATTCTCAAAGAGATAACAAAAGTGAAAGAATTCAGAAACATAGCTATACAAACAAATGGGATATACATCTCAGAAAACCCACAGGTTCTTGACAAGCTAAAAGGATATGGTGTTACAGGCATAGGGGTTAGTATAGACGGCCTTGAAAGCACACATGACGCATTCAGAAGAAAAGAAGGCACATGGAAAAAAGCAATAAAAGCAGCCAAAAGCGCAGTAGAAAAAGGATTTGTTGTGACCATATCAGTAACAGCACACTCAAAAAACATGGACGAAATCCCCCTTCTTTATGAACATGTAAAAAAATTCCACCCAAGATACTTCAGGGTGATGACCCTTGATCCTATAGGGAGAGCAAGGCTAAACAAGGAATATCTCCTGTCGCCACAGCAGACAAAAAAACTTATCAGTTTTCTGAAAGCTGAACACGAAAAAAACTACATGCATTATCCTGATCCTAAAACAACCATACTTGAGCTTGGCTGCGGAGGTTGGCTAAGCACAGAGCTTGAAGGAAGAGTCAGGCCCTACATATTCCACTGCATCGCAGGCATAAACAACCTCGGGATCCTCTATGACGGAAAGATAGCATCATGCTCAAACATCCCACGTGATTTCATTGAAGGAGATCTCAGAAAAGAGAATATCAAAAAGATGTGGGATACAAGATTCCAGAAGTTCAAAGACAAGGAATGGCTAAGAACTGGAGACTGCAAAAACTGCTCTGAGTGGGAGTACTGCCACGGCGGCCCGATGCACAAGAGGCTTATAGACGGCACAATGCTTGACTGCTTGTACCAGACACTTTATAATGATAAAGATTACAGGGAAACCCTCCCTGAAGTTGCTTTTGTGACAGTTGCAGGAAATTGATTTCTTTATAGATTATAGTAGTATTCTGTCTAGGAATACGCTTTTTAATTATATATCAATTTACTAAACATATCTATGGTCTATTTTACTTTTAAGCAACTGATCCTAGTAAGACTGATGCACAATGTGTTCAGAACAAAAAAGCTATTAAAAAACATAATTGAAAAATAAAAGTGAAATCTGATTTTAATTATATTTAAAAATTGATAAAAAAATACTTAAAAGTAATAAATATTAAAAAAAATATTTAATAATATTGGCTTATTCTAGTTACTACTACAAAATTATGAATAAAAATGGTAAAAACTGATCTTGAAGGGATTGTGCTTGTGTTTCTCAGGCAGACTGCTGGAAGAGAAGGGATTATTAGTAGTGCAGATACATGTGAGCCTTTAGGAATAGAATATCTACGAGCATATCTTGCAAATAAAGGGATAGAAAGTGTTGTTTTATCTGAAGAAGAAAATGATCTTAAAATTAGTGAAATATTAGCTCACAAGCCAATGATTGTAGGATTTAGCGTGTTTTCACCAAACTACAACCGCTCACTTGAGTTTACAAGAAAAATAAAGGAAGCTTCTCCAGATACAAAAATTGGGTTTGGAGGCCCACATCCTACAAATTATTATTCCGAACCTTTGAAAACCGGAGTTGTTGATTTTGTTGTTTTAGGAGAAGGAGAAAAGCCATTTTATGAACTTGTTAGATGCATAAAAGAAGGCAAGAATATTGAAAGCGTACTTGGCCTTGCTTATTTAAAAGATGGATTTCCTAAAGCTAATCCCCGA
>JBJKQO010000002.1:0-39183 GCA_046705145.1 Candidatus Woesearchaeota archaeon | reverse complement strand
ATGTTAGGCAATACCAAAAGAACAGCAAACATGATTGCAGTACGGTAGTTCCACTGCACACCGAAATCAAATATGTTTTTGTACCCCATGCCAGAACCTAAAATCTTGATGTTTAAATAGTTTTTTGTTTAATGCCCTCATCTTTGATTTTTTTGAATCGTAGCATCCTTAAGGTCAAAACTCCTTAAAGTGAAAGAATCATACGCGTAGCGGGGGGTGGTCCCTTACGGGGACGCAGCGTTATATATAATGACAGCAAGAGTTTTGAAGATGCTACGATTCAAATACAAAATTAATCAAAATATTGTTAAATCTCACTTATCTTTGGTCAGAATCTCAACTTTATCTCCTATGTAGAAAGTGTTCTCTGCCTGGCTTACCATGCCTTTGTTCTTCTCGATAAGTGGAGGATAACTCCTGATTACGTTGGCAGTCATAAGGTCCTTAAGGGCGAAGTTCACCTTAAATGCAGGATATTTCCTCAGCAGCCATCTTGTCGTGAAAGGAAGGCCGCTATAAGAGGATATCTCTTTTAGCACGTCTCTTGTTATCTGGCTTCTTACTGGCCGCTTCTGCTCAAAAGCAAAGACATTCCCCTCGCCGGACTCTACGATAAGCCCTGCGCCGTCTGTTGCAAACGGCTCTATCGCTATCACCATGCCTTCCTCAAGGACATCTTTTTCTCCTGTGTTATAGTTTGGGACTGTAGGAAAATCATGGATGTTGTAAAGTGAAAGCCCGTGGCCTGAAAGGTTCCTTATAGGCTTAAAGCCATATGACTCGATGGTCTCCTGGATGGTCCTTCCGACCTCGCTTAACCTGATCCCTGCCTGAAGCACCTTGGCAGCCTGTGAAAGCGCGTCTTCAGAAGCCTTCACAAGTTCGCTGTATCTGCCTGAGAGATCGACAGTAAGCGCATTATCGCCTATTGCGCCGTTTATATGGACGCCCACATCAAGAGAGACAAGCTGGTCTTCAAATATTATCTTTTCATCTTCAGATGCGCAAAAGTGCGCTGCAACCTCGTTCATCGACATCTGAACAGGAAATGCTATCCCCCCTCCTAGCTGGATGATCTTCTCTTCTATCCTGTCAGAAACTTCCTTATGTGAAGCCCCTTTCTTTATGAGAGTCTTGCCATGCAATAGCGCCTGCTTGGCGATCATCCCTGCCTTTCTCCAGTCCTCGATGTTGAAGTCTTCCATGCCAGGATAAAAAAAGTTGTTAGTATTAAAGGTTTTTGGTGTGGGATATATGCCTGACTTGATTGCAAGTTAAGGTTTGCCATCAACCCTGCGAGCTTCTTAGCTGAACTATCAAGGCTGACGTGGGGGACGCCCCATACGGGGAAGTCAGCCTATAAAATATTAGAAGAACAAGCGAGCTCGATGGCAAACTTATGCGAAGCATAAAACTTGCAATCAAGTTCCTCCCCCCACAAGGTTTATATACCAAAAAACAATACAGGGTGTTATGGATGGGGAAACGAAGAAGGTCAGCATGTACCTGTTTGACATCACCTATAAGGTTGTGGATGGCTCTGCTGCGATGCTGCTTTTTGGGAGGACCAAAAGCGGAGAGCAGATATGCCTTGTTGACAGGGATTTCAAGCCATATTTCTACGCTGTTCCTGACGGAGAAAGCGTGAGCATAAAAGAAAGGCTCAAGAACATGACAGCTGAGAAGAACGGCCAGCTGTTCTCAGTCACGCAGATAATTGAAGTTGAAAGGAGAAAGCTTGGAAAGCAGATAAAGGTATTTCAGGTCTTTGTTAACCTGCCTGCAGCAGTCCCGCTCATAAGGGCTGAGGTGGCCCAGCTAAAGGACATAAAGGCGACGCATGATTATGACATCAAGTTTGCAAAAAGGTATCTTATCGACAAGAACATCTTTCCATTGTCCCTTGTGGAAGCCGATATTGAGCCTGAGACAATCAAGCTTAAGGTTCCGGCGTTTAGGATAAGAGACATCAGGCCTACTGATGAGGTGGTAAAAGAGCCGGACATACTTGCTTTTGACATCGAGACCTACCTTCCGAAAGGGAGAAGGATCGATCCTGAGAACAACCCCGTACTTATGATAAGCTTTTTCAGCAAGAACATAAGGAAGGTGATAACCTGGAAAAGGTTTAAGACAACGCACAAGTACATCGAGTTTGTCGAAAGCGAGGCAGAGCTTATCGAGCGTGCGATCGAGGTGATAGAAAAAGAGTCTCCTGACATCATATGCGGATACTTCTCTGACGGCTTTGATTTTCCGTATCTTCAGGTAAGGGCGTCAAAATACAAGATCAGCCTTGACCTCAGCCTTGATAATACCGAGATGAAGATCAAAAGGTCTCCGACATCGCTTACTAGCGCTGAGATTACAGGGATGATCCATCTTGACGTGATAAACGTCATAAGGAAGTTTCTCGGATCAAACCTTGATACTGACTCATATTCTCTTAATGATGTCGCAGCGGAGCTCCTTGGAGAGAGGAAGAAAGATGTTGACCTTGACATGCTTTCCGAGGAGTGGGATCTTGCTTCTGAAAAGCTTGGCGAGTTTGCAGAATACAACCTTAGGGACTCCGAGCTTGCGTACAAGCTGGCACTTAAGACTTTCCCTGATGTTACTGAGCTTGTCAGGATAGTGGGTATGCCTGTGAGCAACATAACAAGGATGGGATTCTCGCAGCTGATTGAATGGCTTCTCATAAGGAACGCTTTTGAGCAAAAAGAGATGATACCAAACAAGCCTTCGCATGATGACATAAGGAACAGGAGAGCTAATACTTATCAGGGCGGGTTCGTGTTTGAGCCTACACCTGGGCTTTACAAGAAGATAGTCATATTCGATTACAGGAGCCTTTATCCTACTATCATCTCCTCACATAACATCTCGCTTGACACTCTTGACTGCAGCTGCTGCCCTGAAAACAAGGTCCCTGATGAGGACTATTGTTTCTGCACGAAAAAGAAAGGGTTCATCCCTAAGATAATCGAGGACATGATCACGAGGAGGATGAGGATCAAGGAGATCCTTAGAGAGAAGAAGGACAACCCTCTTCTTGTCGCCAGAAGCGAGACTCTTAAGCTTTTGGCAAACTCTTTTTATGGCTATCTCGGGTTTCCTGCAGCAAGATGGTACAGCCTGGAGTGCGCAAGGTCCGTGACAGCATACGCAAGGTACTACATCCACAAGGCGATAGATGAGGCTGGAAAAGCAGGGTTTAAGGTCATATATTCAGACACAGATTCGGTGTTCCTCGTGCTAGAAGACAAGACATTAAAAGATGCTGATAAGTTTGCAGAAGAGATAAACGCCAAGCTTCCAGGGCTTATGGAGCTTGAGAACGAAGGATTTTATCCTGCGGGGCTGTTTGTCTCGGCAAAAGGTGTTGAGGCAGGAGCAAAAAAGAGATATGCCTTGCTCACTGGGTCAGGTGACATAAAGATCAAAGGGTTTGAGACTATCAGGCAGAACTGGAGCTCTATAGGAAAAGAAGTGCAGCAGGACGTGCTAAATATTGTGCTAAAGGAAAATGATGCTAAAAAGGCGCTGTCATATGTCAAGGATGTTATTGCTGACATAAGGGCTAACAAGCTTCCTGTAGATAAGATGGTGATATTCACGCAGCTTCAGAAGGACATAGATGATTATGATTCGATAGGCCCGCATGTGAAGGTTGCTATGCGGATGAAAGACAAGGGCATACCTGTCGGGCCTGGAAGCCTGATAAGGTATGTGATAACGAAAGGTGCGGGTAAGATAGGTGACAGGGCAAGGCTTCCTGAGGAGGTCAGTGATGATGATTATGATCCTGAGTACTACATAAACAACCAGGTTATCCCAAGTGTTGACAGGATACTTATGGTCTTAGGCTATGACAAGGATGAGCTTCTTGAAAGCAAGGCGCAGATGAAGCTTGGCGGGTTCTTCTGAAAAGAGATAGCCTAAAATTTATTGTGGGTCCTGGTCACCCTTTTTTCAAGGAACTGCTCTATCTGCAGCGCAACCTCATGAGGCTCCTTTATTATAAGGGAGTGCGTACCCTTATCAAGGACGTAAGAAGAGTGAGGTATGTTTTTGCTGAAGTAATACTCAAGCTTTTTGCTGAAGATTTCATCCTTGCTGCTCCCTATTATGAGGGTAGGAGCACTGATCTTTGAAAGCTTTCCTTTAAGGTCGTATCTGAACATCGCTTCAAGCGCTGCAAAAGCGCTGTGAAGGGGGGTGTGTATCATAAGGTCAAGGAACATGCGTATGTCAGAGAATTTCCAGATCTTTGAGATGTCCAGCTCTTTTATATGGCCAAAGTGTGTCTTGGCCAAGGTGTGGTTGACTATAAAGTTGCAGATGAGCTTTGCAAACCTTCTGTGCCTGTGAAAGAAGATTATCTTTGATGAGAACAAGGGGTTTTCATATGATGAGTCTATAAGCACAAGCCCTTCTGTCCTATCTTTGTGGTATAGTGAGAAAATGCTTGACACCATCCCCCCCATGCTGTGGCCTACAAGGACGCATCTTTTCACGTGCTCCTTGTCCAGGATACTTAGCAGGTCCTTGACCATGATGTCAAGATGGTATTCTTCAAGGCTTTGGGGCTTGCCTGACCTTCCGTGACCCCTGAGGTCAAGATAGATCACAGGAAAACCTTTTTCCCGGAAGAACCTTATCTCTCTTTTGAAGCAGGTCCAGTTAGCAAGCCATCCATGCACGAATACGAGCACTGGCTTTTCAGAGCGCTTGTTAAGCATCCTGTAGAATATCTTGACGCCGTCTTCTGAAGTTATCGAAGCCATATCTTAGGTCCAAGAGGAGGTAGTTTATAACTTTTTTGGGTTAGGAGTAGCGCTGTTGAAAAAGCAGGTAGCATCAATTTGTGAGCTTTATCACCGAAATATGCGCTGAGTTGAGGGGGTTGGCCCCTACGGGGCTTCAACGGTTGGAGCAGCATCTAAAGCACAAGCGAACCTGATGCTACCCGAGGCGACAGCCGAGTTTTTCAACAGCGCCGATCAGCGATTATCATCCCTCATATATATCAAATATATTGGAATCCTTAAAAACTTAAAAGATATCCTTACATATATGGCTACAGCGACAAGCATATCAGGAGGCACAACTCAA
Organism: Candidatus Woesearchaeota archaeon; assembly: GCA_046705145.1. Lineage (GTDB taxonomy): Archaea > Nanobdellota > Nanobdellia > Woesearchaeales > JBJKQO01 > JBJKQO01. The sequence continues at coordinate 34,068 of JBJKQO010000002.1, read as the reverse complement.
GAAAAAAAAGAGATCTTAGCTTTAATAAGAGAGTGCAGGAAGATACTTAAGGCAGAGCCTTCATACATGAAAATCCCTTCAGACAGGCCGATTGTCTTCGTAGGCGATACCCATGGGGATTATGAGACGACTGAAGAGATATTAAAGAGATACTCAGGAACGCATACGATCGTATTTCTAGGAGACTACATAAACCGGGCTCCCCTGCCAAACGGCTCCCTTATCAACACTGTTATGATACTTAAGGAGAAAAGAAGACACCCTGAAAGTACGATAATGCTTAAGGGAAACCATGAGTTTTTGGAGATAATGATCGCGGGGATGTTTGATCGTGACATAAGGGAATATTTCTTAAGAAGCGGAGGGCATAGGGAAGTCTTTAGCGCGATCCTGAAGTTGTTTGGCGCTCTTCCTTATGCTGCGCATCTGGGAAACGTTGTGCTTGCGCTTCATGGCGGGCTTCCAAATGCAAATTCGATCACAGAATTTAGAAGCATACCTAAAGGCATACTTGATAACTCTTATCTCAGGCAGAAGCCTGACGATATTGCAAGCCAGGTAGTGTGGAACAGCAACGTTAGGTTTGACTACCCTGAAAGAGAGGGGAATGAGATATATCCTAGCGCAAAGGGAAATGATATGAATAAGATGTTTTGTTATGGCAGAAGTTTCTTTGAAAAGAAGATGAGGCTGCTAAGAAAAAGGGTATTGATAAGGGGCCACGATCAGGACAGCAAGGGCTACAGCATGGACGGAAGGATCCTTACCGTGCTTACATCAAGGAGGTATAAGAACTCTCCGGGCTATGATAACCGGCCTGAGTTTAGGAGGAACTGCCTTCTTGGAAGCTTTGTTGCAGTGCTTGACCCTCAAAAGAGGATCATGACTGCAAGAGACCTTGATTTAGACGTGCTTGTAGAGCCGACAACTAGATATGGGTAAGTGAAGTAGGACTTTTTCAACACAGCCTTTAGATACAAAAAATTTATATAGTTGCAAAATAATATAGTGCGTAATGAGCAGTGACGAGATGGAACTTGGCGGTAACATAACCTTGCGCGGTTTTAGCGAGCTTGATGGCAGCACGATGATAGTTGTCAAGAAGATAATAGGCAATTATGTGAAGCGCTTCGGGGACATATGCGAGAAGTTCGAAGGTATAAACGTCTATCTTAAGCCTGTCCACTCGACTGAAGGGTCTGTCAAGCATGAGATCAAGGTCAAGCTCATGGACAACGGAAACCCGCTTAATTCTGAGATAATCGAAAGAAACCTGTTCTTCGGCATAGACAAGGTAATGAAAAAGATCGAGAATAGCATCCAGAAGTGAGATTTCTTCTTTCTCTTTATACATTCCGGGTCCAGTGCAATACTCTCTTCTCAAGAATCAGGAATATCTTGTTGAAACCAAAACCTATCACTCCAGTCATTATGATAAGCGCATACATCTGAGAGATATCATATGAGAGTTGCGCATCAAGGATGAGATGCCCTAATCCGTTGACAGATCCGATAAACATCTCACTAACGATCACTACGATGAGAACAAGGGATACCCCCACCCGTATTCCAGAAAAGATGCCCGGTAAAGCCCCTGGAAAGATAATGTCTGTAATAACATATTTTTTTGAAAGCCGATAAACCCTGGCAAGATCAGTATATGCCCTGCTTGCATATCTCACTCCGGATGTTGTGCCGATAATGATTATTAGGGTGGCCAGCCACATGCCCATCATTATCTTAGAATAATCACCTACCCCAAAAAACAACAAAAAAAGTGGGAATATTGCAGTAACCGGGATTGACCTGAAGAAATCAAGGCTGAACTCAAAAGCATCATACACTCTTGTGTAATAACCAAGGATCAGGCCAACAGGGATTCCTAAAAGCACGCTGATTATAAGGCTGATAAAAACCCTGCTGAGCGTCAGCCCCAGGTTCCTTTGTATCTCACTGGAAAAGATTGCAAGTACGAATGCTTTTATCACAAGAAAAGGATTTGGAAACAAAAGCCTGTTAAACCTTCCTGAATAATGAAATATAAGTGCCAATAGCAACAATCCTGACGGGACCAAAAAAAAGTTCATGATTTTATCTATTTTCATTTTTGATGTGCTCAAGGAGTATTTTTCTGTATCTGTTGAAGTCTTCTGAAGACAAAATTGACTCATCCCTTGGGCGCGGAAGGTTAACCTTGATTATGCTCCTGATCCTTGCAGGCCCCTTACTTAATAGGATGATCCTGTCAGATAGGAAGATGGTCTCATCTATGTCATGGGAGACGAATAGGATTGTAGGGGAGGAAAGCTCCCACAAACCCATAAGCTTTTTTCTCATGGACAAAGCAGTATTGTAATCGAGGGATGAAAAAGGCTCATCTAAAAGAAGAAAATTACATTCATGCACAAAAGCCCTCGCAATCGCCAGGAGCTGTTTCATCCCTCCTGAAAGTTGGTAAGGGTACTTGTCCCTTGATTCCCACAGGTTAAGTGACTGCAATAATTTCTTAGATGGTCTTGAATATTCTTTCTTGCTCTCCAAAGTCAGGTTCTCGATCACGTTTTTCCATGGCAGCAGGGAATGGTTGACATTCTGGAATATATACCCTTGATTGATACTGTCTGTATCGAATCTGACCACTCCTGTATATTCAGGGTCAAGTCCTGATATCGTGTTCAGAAAAGTAGTCTTTCCGCAGCCGTTAGGCCCGAAAACAGAGATAAACTCCCCTTCATCAATCCTCAGGTTTATATTATCAAGTATCAGCTTCCTGTCGTACGCTTTGCTAACACCTGAAATCTCAAGAAAGACCAACTTGACCAACCTATCTCATGATCATTTCCGATACATTTACAGGATCATCGATGACTCCAGTGTTGAAAAAAAAGTCTGCAGTCTCCTGAAGACGGCTTTCATCAATGTCATAAGATGGGTAATAGAGCCCGACTGCCAGCTTGCTTTCCAGAGAGTCATCAACTGGTGTGAATTCTGAATAGTATTTCCTTGCCACATCTTCATTGTTGTTGATGAACTCAACAGCTTTGTCTACCGCAGCCTTGATCCGTTCTGCTGTCTCAGGATTTCTTTTGATGAATTCAGTTGACATCACGTTTGTCTCAAAAATCAGCTCCTGCTTGTAATATTTGGAGATGGGGCTCCGGACCAATACTCTTGCTATGCCCTCATCAACAGCGGGTGTAGCTAAAGGTTCCAGGACAAATACCGCATCAACGCTTCCTGAAGCTAATGCATTAAGTTGCTGTGAAGGGTTTGTCTGTATCAGCTGCACCTTACCGAGCAAGCCCTCTTTCCTCAACATAGCCTCTATCATTTTTTCTGATGCTGTTCCAGGATGCAGTGATATTGTTTTCCCTTCAAGATCCTTTACTGACTTTATGTCTGAGTCAGCAGCCACAAGAAGATAATCAAGGTCATCCTCAAGAACTCCTGTGGCAAATATCTTTATCGATCCTGGAGCCTTGCCTTCAACTGTAAGCGGGACAACAGTGTTCACACCTCCGACTGCAGCGTCAAGATCACCCGAAAGTACTGCGTCAACCAGCTGGTTTGTGGAATCAAACTCAACAAGCTGGGCATTCAGCCCCTGTTCTGCAAAATAACCGTTCTTGTAGGCGACATAAGCAGGCAGATAAAACAGATGCGCCCTGTATCCTATCCTGATATCTTTATTCTCATCATAGGTGACCTGTCCTGAGATCCCACTCTCATTTGAAGTGTTGAGAAAGTAAACTGCGCTGATTGCCACAAGCAATATGCATAATCCGTAGATTATTAGATTTGATTTCTTCATTTTTCCACCCCCAAATAATACATTACTTACCAATTAGTAACAATACTAGATATATAACGTTTTGTCATAATATTATCTTACAACAAAAGAAAGATTATTATATTCTGCGTGTTTTTCTTCCTTAATGGAAACAGAAATCCTGAAGAAAATCGGCCTGACAGGCAATGAAGCAGATGTGTATCTTACCCTGATGGAGATGGGCTCAACACCTGCAGGAGACCTTATCAAGAAATCCGGACTTCACAGGACTGTCGTCTATGATCTTCTTGAAAGGCTTATTGAAAAAGGTCTGGTTACATATGTGATAATCGGAAAGATAAAGCATTTTGAGGCCATCGACCCGAACCACCTTCTTGATTACATAGAGCAGAAAAAAGATGAGCTCAATGACCATAAAAAAGAGATCGAGAAGATGATCCCTGAACTGGATATGAAAAGAAAGCTCTCAAAAGAATCCCAGGAAGCAACAATATTCAAGGGAAAAAAAGCGATAAAAACAATTATGGAGGATGTGCTAAGGACCGGAGAGACAATGTATGTGTTTGGGGCTGAAGGAAAGTTCAAGGAGAATTTTCCTGTCTATTTCTACCATTTTAACAGGAGGAGAGTTGAAAAAGACATCGTCATAAAAATCATCTATTGCGAAAGAGTGAGAGTTCATGAAAGATACAAAGAGATCAAAAAAGTAGAGATAAAATACCTTCCTGATGAATTCCACACCCCAGCCAACACGTGGATATTCGGGGACAAGGTAGCTATTGTAGTCTGGAGCAATCAACCTATCGCAACACTGATAAGAAGCAAAGAAGTTGCAAAAGCATATAAGACTAATTTTGATCTGCTTTGGAAAATTGCAAAAAAATAAATTAAAGGATTTATTCTTCCTTTTTCTCTTCGGCAGGCGCCTGTGCTTCAGCTGGCTTTTCTGCTCCGCCAAGAGGTTCTTTTCCTTCTTTTGTGACCTTAAGGTTTATCTGGACTATCTTTCCGTGGATTGTGTTTCCGCAGACAGTCTTCCTTTGTCTCTGGCCCTTCCTTTTCTTCTTAAGGCCTACTCCTGAGACTGCAAGGATCTTTTTCCTGCCTGTTCCTGGTATGTCACGTCTCATAGGGAATCCGCAGTCGTCAGATCCGCCTTTTATCTCAAACTCGTATCCTGTAAGGCCAAATCCATCTCCTTTGACAGCGTCTCCTATCTTCTTTCCTAGAAAGGGTCTTGCATCTGTATCCTTTACTTCGCGCTTGTAGCTTTTTCCGTCTTTAGCGCCTATCACTATCTTGAATTCTGCCATTTTTTGTTTACCTCCGGTTCCCGAGCCATTTTATTAGAAGGCTCAGTCATGTTTATACATCAGAAGAACCCATTTTCATTTATAAATGTATCGAAATGGCAAAGCCATTTCGGACCTTTATACCCAGACAAGCTTTACTTGTCGAAGTATAAGTTAGGGTCGGTTCATGACAAAAACCAACTTTTTTATAGGAGCACCTCTTCTACAGGATCATGCCGCACTACTTTGATGAGGAACAGGACTCAGAGATGAGGACAGTAGAGATAACAGCTGTCCTTAGGGAAAACCAGATCAAGCTTATCACAGCTTCTGGCACTTTCTCTCCTTCAAAGGTCGATATAGGGACAAGGATACTAATTGATAACTGCATAATCGGAAAAAAAGATGCAAGGATCCTTGATCTTGGCTGCGGGTACGGCCCTGTAGGGATTGCGCTTGCAAAAGCGTTTCCTGAGGCAGAGATCGTCATGACTGACATAAACAAGAGGGCAACTGCTCTTGCCAGGAAGAACGCGAAGCTAAACAAGGTAAGGAATGTGAAGGTGCTGCAGGGAGACATGTATGAAAAGGTCGCTGGAAAGTTTGATGCCATCCTTCTCAACCCGCCTCAGCATGCAGGAAAAGAAGTCTGTGTGGACATGATAAGCAGATCAAGAGAGTTCCTAAAAAAAGATGGCACCCTGCAGATAGTCGCAAGGCACAACAAGGGAGGCAAGGGCCTTTCACAAAGCATGAAGGATACTTTTGGAAACGAGAAGACTATTGCAAAGAAGGGCATGTTTAGGGTGTATATGTCGGTAAACCTATAACTCGCACACCTTTTCGTCCTTGAGATCGACAAGCCTGAACCCTACACCCATCTTTATTATTGCAGATATAAGCGCCATGTGCTCGCTGCCTGTCCCGGAGCAGATGTTAAGGGCTACTTCTGTATCATCTATCTTTCCCTTTAGCGCGTTAAATATGTCTGTAGAAAGCTGGAAAGCATCTTTTCTTGTGTCAACCACTATAAGCTCAGCTCTTGCGTCTTTCTTGAAGTTCTCAACCCCAAAATCGTTTGTTATCAGGAATGCCTTATCAAAGCATCCTTCCTCAAGCATCCTGTATATCTGGGCCCAGCTGCCTTTCCCTGTTGACAGGTTAGCGATTAGGTATGTCATGATGATTAAGATTTATTAAGCTTTTATTTTTTCTTCTGCTCTTTTGGAGCTCCTTCCTGATGCACCCTTGGAAGAGGGATTGGAGGAGGAAGGTTTATGTCTCTTGACATTATCAGCGCCTGTATGTTGCACTTGTTAAGCACGTTGTTCAGAAGGTGTGTCATTATGTCAGGAGACAGCTTTTTTGTCTTTTCCCATTCTGAGAGTATCTCCTTTATCTTCTTGTCTTCTTCCATGAACACTATGTCTCCTTCAAGGACTATGCTTCCTACTTTTGGCTCATAGCTTGAGACGAACTCAAACTGGAACTGTATAGCTTTTTGCTTTGACTTGCCAAGTGAGATGTCTATCTCTTTTGCGTCTTTTACCGAGACGTTGTTGCTTATGTTTATCTGTCCTTTCGCGTTTGATGTCTTTTCAACAAGCATCCTTGTGAAGTTAAACCCTACAATAGTCATTCTACCACCTTTTGTTTTTTTGAAGGCATACACCTCTTGCAGGTATGCCAGTCTTATTGATTATAAGATTACCCCTTGTGATCTGAGATTTAACCGGATTTATTTAAATCTATCGGTAGCTGGATTATGCCCCTCTTCGAGAGATTTCTTTAAAAGTATTTTTTACTATGTAATGGTTAAATAAGTTTTTAAATGAGCTGGCCAAATGACATATCAAGAAAAAAAAGAGGGGGTCATTTGGAGCTGCAAAGTGAAGATAAGGGTAAGAGTATCTCTTCAGATGAGGCAAGACACCTAGTTGCATTTAGGATAGGTCCTGAAGAGTTTGGGATAGATATTTCTGAGGTAAAGGAGATAATAAGGGTCGATTTCATAACAAGGGTTCCAAACACGCCTGAGTATGTCGAAGGAGTTCTAAACCTTAGGGGAAAGATAATAGTCATAGTCAATCTTGCAAAGAGGATAGGCCTTCCTGTCAAGGAAAGAGATGAGGAGACAAGGATACTTGTCATCGAATCAGAAGAGCAGGTGGTGGGAGTCGTTGTTGACTCATCAAATGATGTCATAAAGATCCCATCAAGCAAGATAGAGGAAGCGCCTAAGATAATAACAGATAAGGTCAATGCAGAATACATCAAGAACGTGGGGATACTTGATGAGAGGCTTATCATAATGCTTGACTTGCAGTCCCTGTTGTTTAACAGGGCTGAACCTGGAAAAACTTAAAAAAAGAGGGTGGAAAAATGGATGATCAGGAGATTGAGGCCATTCAGGATGTTGACAAGCTTAAGTCTATGATAAAAGACTACAGGAGACGGTTCAAGATGATCAATGAGATAATGATGAACTACGGCGTGATAAGCAACGATGACATGATAGGTCTTATCGCAAAGGCTATACCGCCTGATTGCTCACAATAGAGAGGGTAAGATTAGAAAATGATGAAAGTAAGGCAATGGATGTCGCATCAGGTCTTTACCATAACCAAAGACAAGACAGTCAGGGAAGCAGCTATCCTTATAAGAGACCATAACATAGGCGGTGTTGTCGTGGTAGAAAACGACAGGCCGATCGGCATGATCACCCAGGGCGACATAAACAACAAGTGCGCTGCTGAAGGAAAAGATCCTAACACCGCAAAGGTGGAGGAAGTGATGACCTTCAGGCTGATATCTGCGCATGCTGACGATCCTATATCCGGGGTTTCAAGGCGCATGAGCCTTGCAAAGATTAAGAAGATGCCTATAGTTGAGAACGACAAGCTGATAGGCATAATCACAAGAAGGGATATCGCAAGGGTGATAAACTCCATGAAAAAAGATATGCTAGCTATAGACCCTGAAGCGGTTAACTGACGGTTTTAAAGAAAATTATTTAAATGAAGAGGAAAAGATCCACTATCATAATCTATTTGGAAGGTGATAAATCAATATGGCAAAGGTAATGATTGTTGAGGACTCTAACCTTATGATATCAGTAATAAGGAACTTCATCCAGAAAGAATACAAGGATTTTATGATCGTAGAGGCAAAAGATGGAAATGAGGCGATAGCAAAATATGAGGCTGAAAAGCCTGATCTTGTCTTCATGGACATCAAGATGCCTAACATGGACGGGATAACAGCACTTGAGAAGATAAGGGCTGCGCACAAGGAAGCGAAGATAGTCATGTGCACTTCTCTTAAGGAAGCTGATCAGGAACAAAGAGCCAAGGCTGCAGGAGCAGTAGGCTACATAGTCAAGCCTTTCTCAAGGGAAGACATAATGAATGCCATCAAGGCAAACCTGCGGTTGTAAGTGCCTATCCAAGGCAACAAAAAAGAGGTGTAAAATGATCTGTCTTGATTATTATAAAGGAGGTGCAGCATAATGCCACTACGGATTATGTTGGTAGATGATTCTGCTTTTATGAGAAACATGCTCAAGAACATGATAGCAACTACAGGAGCTGAGATAATCGGCGAAGCTGGAGACGGGAACGAGGCAATATCCAAGTATCACGCGCTTAAGCCTGACCTGATGTTTATGGACATAATGATGCCAAACAAGAACGGCATTGAGGCGCTAAAGGAGATAATGGCAGCTGACAGGAGCGCAAAGATCGTGATGTGCACCTCAGTAGGCCAGGAGAAGGTCGTTGCGGAAGCAGTTGAGGCAGGAGCATCAGACTTCATAGTCAAGCCGTTCAAGCCAGAGGATATAAAGACTGTTATCAGCAAGTATACACAGGGATGATAAGCTATATCTGATGATGAAAAATGGACATGTCCCAATATAAAGAGGAATTTGTGAACGAGGCAAGAGAACATCTTGACAACCTTAATGAGTTCCTTCTTGTTCTTGAAAAAGAGCCCCAGAACATGGATAATATCAACAAGATATTCCGCGCTTTCCATACGCTGAAAGGAAATGCTGCAACCATGGGGTTCACAAAGTTCTCAGAGCTTGCACATGACCTTGAAGATGTCCTTGACAAGGTCAGAAGCGGCGAGATGACTGCAACCTCTGACATACTTGATCTTATCCTTGAAGGATGTGATGTGCTTGAAGAAGGCCTTCAGGCGATAAAGAACGATGATCCTGAAAATATTGACACTTCATCGATAATAAGGAAGCTTGCAGATTCAAAAGGCGTCAAGAAAGAAGAGCCAGTCCAGTCTGTAAATGAGGATGCAAGCCTTGATGAAGGCCAAAGGAACAGGGTAAATGAGCTAAGGGGCCAGGGTAAGAACGTGTTCAGGATAATAACGCTTTTCGAGGCTAACAATGTGCTTAGGTTCGCAAAGGCGCTCCTTATAGCAAGAGACGCCCCGCAGTTCGGCGAGCTGATAAAGGTCAACCCTTCACATGATGATCTTAAGGCTGGAAAGCTTTCAAGCGAATTTGAGATAGTGATAGCGACAGACAGCAAGAAAGAGGACCTTGAAAGCTGGGTGAACAAGATATCCGGCATCAAGGAAGTGAGTGTAATAGGGATAGATGAAAAGTACGAGTCAAAGCATCATGAGGTTAAAAAAGAGGAACAGGAAACGAAAAAAGACATAGAGAAGGCAAGCATCGCAGACAAGCACCAGAGCCAGGTCGTCAAGCAGATCCAGTCTGTAAAGATCGACATAAAACGGCTTGATCACCTGATGAACCTTGTGGGAGAGCTGCTCATCTCAAAGATTAGGCTTGACCAGATAGCAACAAAATACTCTATAAAAGAGCTTAACATGATACTTGCAGGGCTTGACAGGCTCTCGCTTGAGATACAGGATGAGGTCATGCAGGAAAGGATGATCCCTATCGGACAGATATTCAACAGGTTTCCAAGGATGGTAAGGGACCTTGCAAAGACAGAGAACAAGATGGTCAACCTTGTGGTTGAGGGAGCGGAAATAGAGTTTGACAGGACGATACTTGACCAGCTTGGAGATCCTCTTGTGCATCTTCTGAGAAACTCTGTAGATCATGGCGTCGAGCCTCCGGAAGAACGAGAAAAGGCAGGAAAAGAAAAGGAAGGCACTGTAAGGCTTGTCGCAAGAAGGGAGAAGAACAACGCAGTCGTAGAAGTCTCAGATGATGGAGCTGGAATAGACCCTAAAAGAGTGGCAAAGGCTGCTGTCAAGCGCGGCGTGATAACCCAGGAAGAAGCAAACACCATGAGCGATCTTGACCTCCAGAGGCTGGTCTTCAGGCCTGCCATGAGCACAAACGAGAAGGTTACTGAAGTATCAGGAAGAGGGGTCGGGATGGATGTTGTCGAGAGCAAGATAAAGGCTCTTGGAGGAAATGTCAAGCTAAGATCAGAGGTTGGCTCCGGGACGACAGTCATAATGCAGCTTCCTCTTACCCTTGCTATCGTGACAGTCCTTCTTGTGAAGGTTGAGGAAGACACTTATGCTATCCCACTTAACTCAGTCGATAGGACGATCGACATAAAGAAGAGCGAGATCAAGACCATAAAGGGTAATGAGGTGTTTGTACTTAGAGGGACTGAGATACCTCTTTTCAGGATAAGAGATCTGCTAGGCCACAATCCTGCAAATGAAACCAACAAGTACACTGTTGTTGTCGTAGAGAAGGATGAATCAAAAGTCGGGCTTATAATAGACAGCATAATCTCCCAGCAGCAGATCCTGATAAAAGCTCTTCAGGACATGCTAAAGGGTACAAAAGGTATGGCCGGAGCAACCATACTTGGCGACGGAAAAGTGGCTTTGATCTTGGACATTGGAAGCTTACTATCATAATATAGGATGGAGGAATGTGGATAATGACTTTACAACTGACAAAACTACAGCAGGATATTTTCAATGAGATAGGAAACGTTGGTGCAGGAAACGCTGCAACCTCTCTTTCAACGATGATGGACAAGAAGATAAACATATCTCTTCCGTCTATGGAGCTTGCAAGCTCTGAAAACATCCTTAAGGAAGAGCAAAGCGATGTCATGATCGTCAGCTGCAAGATAGAAGGGGACCTTGTGGGGAACTTTCTTGTGGTGTTCAAGAAAGAGACAGCTTTTCCGCTCATCGACATGATGCTCCAGCAGGAAAAAGGCACTGCAAAAGACATTGATGAGAACGGCAAAGGCGCGTTCAAGGAGATGGTAAACATAATAGGGGGGGCATATCTTGACTCTCTTGCAGATATGCTTGACTTTCGGCTCATGCCTCAGCCCCCGGTATTCAGCTACGGCAAGATGATATCGATAAAGGACCAGATACTAAAAGAGCTTCCGTACAAGACTGATGTCATATCTGTTATTACAGAGATGAGCATAGAGGGAGAGGTCATATTCGGCGACCTCTTCATAATATTTGACCAGGCCTCACTTAACAAGATAATAGAAGGACTGAACAGGAAGGGTGGCGCATGATGGACTTCAGCTCAAAAGAGAAGGAGATCATCAAGAGGATAAGCCAGGATTCATCTGATAATGCAGCAAAAGCTTTGTCAAAGATGATCAACAAGAACGTGATGGTGGACTTTCCTTCTATCACCCTAAAACCTGTTGATGAGCTGATGAAGCTCCAGGGCGTGATGCTTGTCTCAATATCTGAGGTGATAGGGGATGTTTCCGGAAACATCCTAATATCGTATCCCAATGAGTGCGGGCTTTCTCTTGTCGATCTTATGATGCAAAACCCTTCAGGCACGCTGAAGCAGTTAAACAGCGATGCTGAGTCAGCATTCAAGGAATTTGTCAATATAATAGCTGGAGCATACCTTTCAAGCCTTGCTAACCATCTTAAGTTCAAGATTTTCCCTTCCCCTCCGCTTTTCCTTTTCGGCGATTTCGAAAACATAAGGGAAAACATAATATCGCAGCTCAGCAGCGTAGCGACAGTATTGATGGTAAACACGCAGCTCCATATAGAAGGTGAGAACATAGACGGGAACTTTTTCATAATGCTTGATGATTCCTCGCTTGAAAGAGTGGTCTCAGAGATACAAAAAAGTTCATTGGTGGGTTAGCTTGGACTCCATTATCGACCTTAATGACATGGAGATGGATGCATTAAAGGAAGTAGGGAATGTCGGTGTCGGAAACGCTGCAACCGCCCTTTCAAAGATCCTTAACAAGAAGATCGACATAAACATCCCCGAGACGACGTTTATCCCTATAACTGAATTCTCTTCTGAGCTTGGCGGAGCAGAAAAGATAGTGACTGGGATATACCTCAAGATGGAAGGTGATCTTGACGGAGAAACCATATTTCTTTTCTCACAGGAATCAGCCATGAGACTTGTTGACCTGATGATGGGGCAGGAACCCGGAACCACCAAGACGATGGGTGAGATGGAAATCTCCGCTTTTAAGGAGATGTCAAACATCTTTTCAGGCGCTTATCTTTCTGCGCTTGCAAATATGGTTGGGATGAGCATATTTCCTGGGATCCCTCACATATCATCAGATATGCTGCAGTCAATAATCGATATGGTCCTGATTACAATTGCGAACTATGCGAACAACGTGCTGTGTGTAAAGACCAAGATAAGCATAGAGAACAAGGCAGTTGAAGGCGAGTTTGTGATGATATTTAACGCCAGCTCTCTTAAGAAGCTGATCGATACTATCCATAGCAAATATGGCCTGAGCTAAGATGACGGAAAACGAGATACTTGTCAAGATGGGAGATTATGCGATAGCATATGAAGGGACTACCCTCACCACGTTAGGGCTGGGGTCCTGTGTAGGTGTTGTTATATATGACCGCCTCTCAAACGTGTATGGGATGGCGCATGTGATGCTTCCTGACAGCAAGGAAAGCCAGATAAAGGATCTTGACAGGAAAGCGCTTTTCTCGGCAGGACCTACTCTGCCAAAAGATGATGTTAAAGGGGTCCTTACAAAGCATGAGTTTTCTATAGTTGCTGAAGCTGACCAGAAGGACAGCCTGATAAGCTCATACAAGACTGTCAAGCCGTCTCTTACTTACATCGATACACAGCTTCCGCCGACAAGCGGTGAAGAAGCGATGGTTGAGATAAAGAACATGAACCCTTCTTCAAACATAATCATGATGGTCTCACATCTCGATAAGCCTCTTATAAATTCCCTGCTGATAAAGGGAGCTGATGACGTCATGATGGGGCCGTTTACTGAAAAGAACATACTTGATCCTTCAGACCATGTCATAAAGAAGAACTTCATGAGATTTGCAGATATTGCCATTCCTAAGATGATAGAATCTATGAAGGATAAGGGCGCTAAAAAAGAGAACATGAAAGCTAAGGTTGTCGGAGGAGCATGTATGTTTGCAGAGCTTAAGCTGAATGCAGACATAGGAAAAAGGAATTATGAGGCAGTAAAGAAGATCCTTGTCGAATATGGGATCCCTATAGAATTCGAGGAGGTCGGGGGAGCTACCGGAAGAACCATCCGTTTTGACACGAGCGAGGCAAAGCTTAGGATCCACACAAAAGACGGAGAAAAGGTAGTCGGCTGACATTCATATTGGCGGGATCATACAAGAGAGCCGCAGTTGAGACACACATGCTTGCACTTCTCATCATCAAACCTTGTGTTTACACCATAATCTAGGACTGTACCGCATTTGCTGCACTTTGGTTCAAGATGTTCTATCGAATTGAAGAAATTAATCGCTCCCATGTCTGCATAACTCCCCCTACCCAAAAAAATTGATGATTCCTCCCCCACTTATGTCTTATTTATCATATAACTATATAAAAGTTTCTCTAAAAAAGAGGCTTAGTTGCATGTTAAGGTTTGCCATCAATTTTGCGAGCTTATTTTCCTTATGAAGCAGGCGCGTCGCGGGGGGTTGTCCCTTTGAAAAGTGCAACTTTTCAAAGTCCGCCAATCATAATTGGCGACACTTACGGGGACGCAGCGCCTTCATGCCACAGAAGCACAAGCGAGCACCCACCTTTTACAAAAAGCTGGACCAAAAGAAGCATGACATAAAGTCATGCATCGCGGCTATCTGATAATAGGAAAGCCGCGACAACGGGCTTCACGCCCGTAATGTTTTCGCCAGCCTTTATTAAAAGGCTGATGGCAAACCTATGCAAAGCATAAAACCCACACTTAATCAAGAAAAAAACAACCCTTACTGTTTATAAGCAACTGTAGAAGGAGATCTTCTTCCGACACATGGCCCGTCTTCCACCCGGAATCCTGCTTCCTGGAGGTTACGCCTGACTGATCTGGAGCAGCTGTATGTTGCAAGTATCCCTCCATCATACATAAGATCAAAGATACTCGTAAAAAACTCCTTTGACCAAAGCTCAGGGCACTTTTTAGGGCTGAATGGGTCAAGGAACACAGCATTAAACCTAATCCCATTTATTGATTTTATTGTCTTTTGGGCGTCTCCTATGATAAGGGTTATCTCGTACTTATCATCTTCGTAGCCTAAGGTTTTTGGTGCAGGACCTATCCCAAGACCTTTAGTGAGTGCCTTTATGACCCCGAAATTTGTGAAATCTTCTCCTGGGATCTTGATTATGCTTTTTAATATACCTACATCATTCTCAAGGGCAACAATCTTAAGGTTGGATGCTGCGTCAAGCGCTGCACAGGTGTTATATCCCATGCCAAAGCAGATGTCAAGTATGTTAAACCCGTCAGCTATCCTGCACGGCTTGACGAACTTCTCAATCGCCTCTTCGCGGGCTCCTGACACCGAGTGATAATGCTCCTGGTATCTCTCGTTAAAAAACGTGATGCTTCCGTCTTTTGTCTTAACTGGGATCATGGCTCATGTTAATGATGGATTATTTATAAATTATGACTGTTGATAGGGCACTGTTGAAAGTCTCGCTTGCGCTCGGGTAGCATCAGGCTCGCTTGTGATTCTAATGGATTTAGGCTGACTTCCCCGTAGGGGCCTTCCCCCTCGTCAGCCTTGATAACAAAAAGAGAAGAAGCTCGCGAATTGATGCTACCTACAATTTCAACAGTGCCCTAAAGCTAGACTAAAAATTTAACCAAAACTATTAATAATACCCATAACATCCCTCAGGAGTATGGCTGATTTGCAGGGATTCATGCAGAAGGTGGTGAGCACAAACCCTAATGCTGACATAAAGCTGATAGAGAAAGCTTTCAACTTTGCAAGAAACGCTCATGAGGGGCAGAAGAGAAGCGACGGGACAGAGTATTTCGAGCACCCTCTTAATGTCGCTGAGAGACTTATCGACCTTAGGGCGGATTCAGCAACTATCTGCGCTGCGCTCCTACATGATATAGTAGAGGACACGACATTTGACATCAAGACCATAGATAGAGAGTTCGGAAAAGAGATATCTTATCTTGTCGAGGGCTTGACCAAGATCTCAAAGGTCCATTTCGAGACAAAGGATGATTACACTTCCCAGAACCTGAGGAAGATACTTCTTGCGACAACAAAAGATATAAGGATAATGATGATCAAGCTGTGTGACAGGCTGCATAACATGCAGACCCTCAAGACTTTTTCTCCTGAGAAGCAGAAGAGGATATCTGAGGAGACCCTTCAGATATATGCCCCTATAGCCCACAAGCTGGGGATGTGGAGGGTCAAAGGCGAGCTGCAGGACCTTTCGCTCAAGTACCTAAAGCCGGAGATATTCCAGTTCATAAAGAACAAGGTAGAGGTAAAAAGGTCTAAGAGGGAAAAGACGACAAGCGAGTTCATAGAGATCATAGAGAGGAAGCTCAAGGAGAAGAACATCGAGGCTGAGGTGTATGGACGGGCGAAGTATTTCTACAGCATCTATGAGAAGATGAAAAAGAAAAACATCAGCTTCGACGAGATCCATGACCTGATCGGGATAAGGATAATAACAAAAAGCATACCTGACTGTTATGCTGCTTTGGGAGTTGTTCATGAGATGTGGGCGCCGATCCCAAGGACTTTTAAGGATTATATATCAAATCCTAAGCAGAACAACTACCAGAGCCTGCATACCGTGCTTAAGACACCTAACAAGAGGATGCTTGAGGTGCAGATAAGGACTGAAGATATGCATAACATCGCAGAGAACGGCATCGCTGCGCACTGGAAGTACAGGGGGACTGAGCGTGACAAGAAATTTGACAAGATGATATCATGGACCAAACAGCTTCTTGAATGGATAAGGACGTCAAAAGACGCAAAAGAGTTTATCGAAAGCCTCAAGATGGACCTTTTCAAGGATGAGATAGTGGTCTTTACCCCAAAAGGCGACCCGATAACATTAAGGGAAAGCTCGACACCTGTCGATTTTGCCTATGCTGTGCATAGCGGTCTCGGTGACAAGTGCTCCAAGTCACTTGTGAACGGAAAGCTTGTTCCGTTAAGCTACAAGCTCCATCCAGGGGATGTCGTTGAGATAATGACCATAAAGAATGCGGCCCCTTCAAGGCAGTGGCTTAATTTTGTCAAGACAACAAAGGCAAAAGCAAAGATAAGGCAGGCTCTTGGCATCGAGTCAGAAGGAGATAAGGTGCAAAAGGAGGAGATAAAGACTGAAAGCCTGGTAAAATATATCGAGACTGACCTTAAGGAGCAGCTCAAGATATCAAAATGCTGCAACCCAGGACCTGGAGATCCTATAGTGGGATTCATGACGAAGGAAAAAAAGATATCTGTCCATAAGGCAGACTGCCCTAACGCGCTTGCGGTGGAAGAGCCAAAAAGGATAATCCTGAACTGGAAAGGAGGTGTCAAGAAGACTACAGTCCTGATCCTTCTGATAAAAGATAATGTTGGAATACTTGCAGACATCCTGAACATATTTGCGCACCAGAGGGTGCATATAGACTCTATGAACACAAAAGCGAAAAAGGATATTAAATCTACGATAAGGATCGAGATCGACATCTCAGATGACAATGTGATATCAGACCTTATATATGAGCTTAAGAAGCTACCTGATGTCATAACTGTCGCAAGATATTAGAAGAATCAATGTCGGGCTTGATCTGAAAAATTGCACATTCTTTTCAATACGCAATTCTCACAAGCAGGCTTTTTCGCGCAGCTTCTTTTTGCGTGCTCTACAAGAAGAGCATGGTATTCTTGATATGTCTTATAGTCTTTTATAAGGCCTGACTCAAAAAGTGACCTGATCTCATGATAATCTGATTTTTCATCTGTTAGGCCCAACCTTGAAGCTATTCTCTTTGTGTAGGCGTCTATCACGAATTCCGGCTTCTTGTATGCGTAAAGGAGCATCGAGTCAGCAGTCTCAGGACCTATCCCCCAAAGATCAAGAAGCTGGTCTCTTGAAGGGACTGCTCCTTTAAGTGCCAGGAAAAAATTTGAGAATATTTTTAGTTTTCTTGCCTTCTGGTTAAAATATCCCGCAGGCTTTATTGCAGCCTTGATCGTTTCTTCATCAGCTTTCAGGATATGCCTTGCATCAAGGCAGTTTATCTTCTTCAGGTTCATGAGAGCTTTTTCGACCTGAGGCCAGGAGGTGTTTTGCGTCAGTATTGCTCCTATGCATATCTCAAATCTCTGTTTATCATCTTTTGGATAAGAGTAGTCTCCTGGGTGATAGCCTTTGCTGCTTCCAGTCTTTGTTGGATTAGATCCATTTACTTCAAGCAGAGGCCACCATCCTTGAGGGCCGTAATGGGTCTTAAGTATGCTGTATATCTTGTTTATCTTATCCATCTGCTACGATAAGCCTGATGGATATATAAAACTTGATTTTTTGATCAGGACCTATGAAAAAGAATATGAATCTCCGATTTGTGTAAAAATCCTGCGAAAATAAATGGGAAAGACATTTTAAGGAAACTTTTTATTTTATTTTTGAGGTGGTAATATGAAAAAGATCGTGATCGCATTAGCTTTAGCAATATTTGTTTTTACTGCAACAGCATATGCTGATGTCCTTATCAGCGAGGTTCTTTATGATCCAGCAGGAACAGATACAGGACTTGAATGGGTTGAATTATACAACCCAACTTCATCAGATATTAACCTTGAAAATTATTCTATAGAGACCGGAAATGGCGCGGAGGAAAATGATTGGAAATCTGGATGGACTGGGACAAGACAGGATAAGATCCGGGCTTATGGTTTTTTTCTCATAGGGGAATCTGACGTGCCAGTGAGGCCTGATGTTACCACAACTCTAGACCTTCAGAATGGGCCTGATGCTGTCAGGATAATAGGTCCTGACAGCCAGGTCTTAGACACTCTCGGATGGGGCACACATACTTTCTCAGAGTATTATGAAGGCACTCCTGCAGAAGATGTTGATGGGGTGTCTCTTGAGAGAAAACCAGGATATGAGAATCCTCTGATGGGGAACTATCTAGACACTGACAACAACAGTGCAGATTTCATCATAAACAGCTATCCATACCCTCAAAACAGCAGCTTCAGAGCAGAGGATTATGAGAATCCAACATCAAACAATCTTGGGCTTAATCTTGAGGTGGTCTCGCATTCGCTTAAGATAAAAGAAATAATGGTCAAGGATGAAGATGGGAATGACGAAGGGATCCAGATATATCCTGATGCAGGAAACATGAAGGCAGTCAGTATCTCGGCAGTAATAGAATGCGAGACAGGATATGAAGAGATAAGCCGGGTGTGGGTAGAGTTTCTTGGAAGAAAAGAATATCTCATAAACCAAAG
This sequence comes from Candidatus Woesearchaeota archaeon, assembly GCA_046705145.1. GTDB lineage: Archaea > Nanobdellota > Nanobdellia > Woesearchaeales > JBJKQO01 > JBJKQO01. The sequence goes on along the minus strand of JBJKQO010000002.1, from coordinate 15,276 downwards.
CCACCATGAGAACAACGCGACCTATTATGGTGAACTGCAGATCAATTTTACTGATGAGCCAGGACAGTATGTAGTAAACATCATTGCAAACAGCACGGGATCATGCGAAAAAAACTCGACTGGTATCAATATAGAACTGGTTGAGATGAGCGCGCTTGAGATCGATACTGACAGCATTGATTTCGGTTCTTTGCATGCAGGACAGACATGCGAGATGATAGGGGACAAGAACATGCAGACAAAAGACAGGGTCACTATCAGGAACATCGGCAACACTGAGATCGATATCGCGCTTTCATCGCAGGGGCTCTCATCAGATGATATGACTCTCCCTTCTGAAAACATCAACTACTCGTTCATGTATGACGACTTTGATTGCGATCTTGCAGGAAGCCTAAGCCCTTATTCAAAGACTGTGCCTGTGGGGATAATGCCTGCATCCCTTCTGCCGTTAAGCTTTCGTGTCAGCGTCCCTGAGATCGAATCAGGAACATACTCCGGAAAGGCGGTGCTTACAGCTGTTCCAAGATGAGACGAAGACAAAACAGAGAGCTAGACCTTGCTGTGTTTTGCATGCTCTCCTTCCTTATTCTTGTTCCTTTAGCATCAGCCTCCATGATAGCGTTGGCTCCTGCGAGAGTCACTTTAAGCGGAGCAAAAGGTGCCTATGTCCGGATATTTAACCAGAATGAGCAGGCGTCAAACATCTCTTTCTCGTATGATGGGAATTGTGCAGTAGCAGAACTGAAGGAAAATGTGATAAGAGCGGATGGTTATGCTGACATAAGGATAATCCCAAGGGCAAAAGGGCAATGCATGATAATCTTCATGCTTGATTCTGAGAATATGCTTTCCCCTTCAGCAGCGCTAAAAGTGGATGTGATAAGCGTGGAAGAACCCTATGAAAAAAGAGCTGCGCAGATCTTTTCTGACAACAGTGATAAGATCGGGCTTAAGAAACCTTTCAAGGGCATCATGATAATCCTCACGATAATCATTGCAGGTCTTGTGATCACATGGCTTGTAAAGCCATCCCTGTTTGATGAGATGATGGATTTCTTTTGAGGGGAGAAATGTGTCCCGAATAGTGTCAGCATCAGTTATGTGAGGCTCTTTTGCTTTGATCCCTCTGAGTTTGGGGGGTTGCCCCTTTGAAAAGCGAAGCTTTTCGAAGTCCGCCAAACTAGTTTGGGGATACCTACGGGGCTCAAACGATACTTCTAGTTTAGAAGCACAGCCGAACCCACCTTTTACAAAAAGTTGCGAAAACAAAGTTTTCGAAACATCGAAAAACCTTGTTTTTCAAATGTTGGACCAAAAGAAGCATGACATAAAGTCATGCATCGCGGCTAACAGAATAACCTTAAAGCCGCGACAACGGGCTTCACGCCCGTTATGTTTTCGCCAGCCTTTTCTTAAAAGGCTGATGCTGACCTTGCGAAGCAAGATTCGGGACACACTCAATCCAACCGAAACATTTAAATACTAAAGTATCAGTTTAGATACTAAATAGTAATTTAAGATAACAAAAATGGTCAAAAAGAGTATCAAAAGTGATACTGGAAGGGTACTTGTCACCCTTACAGAAAAGCAGATAGCCGAGGTAGACAAGGCTGTTGGCCTGCTTGGCTCCAACAGGTCAGGCGTGCTTTCATACATAATAACTAATTGGGTAATCGAGAACATGAAAGGAGGAAAAGACCAAAAAGGAAAATCATGATCACCCCAATCAATTTGGAGAAGGAAGGCAATCCTTGCTACGCCTTCCCTCTCCGATTTTTTTGAGAAAAAAAAGAAAAAAAGAGGTAAGTTAGGAATGTTTGGCTTCGGAAAGAAGAAGAAAAAGGCAGAAGAAGCTGCTTCAGATGACTCTGAAAAGCCTGAAGGCGCACCTGCCGGCGGAAAAGATGTATCTGCTGAGATCGTCAAGATAAATGCGCAGATCGACTCGCTTAAAGAGATGAGAAAGTCGACAAGCGAGAGATTCGCAACGATGAACGAGCAGATAGGAGAGATCCGCGGGCAGTTGATGGACACTAACCGCCTGATGGGAAACCTGGAGGTCAAGGTCACGAAAGCCGCAGACCTGGTCGAGTCAGTGCATCCTGACAAGCTCATGATCCAGGTCCAGAAATCAGACGGAAAGATTGAAGGCCTAAGAGGCATGCTCGAAGCAAAAGAAGAGATGCTAAAAAACGTGATAGACCAGCTAAGAGGCATGAGGTCTCAGATGCAGCTGTTCCAGGGAGTAGAGCAGATACTCAAGCTCTCTGAAGAGGTAAAAGAAGAGATCATGAACGTGAAGAAGCTGACAGCAGTCGTGGAGAGGCATGCTGACAGGGTCGAAAACGTGTTTGTCGAATCACAGAAGACATTCCAGGAGTTCAACACTTTCGGAGCCAGCCTTGAGAACATCAAGAGCGATCTCAAAGAGCTGACTGCAAAGTTAGACAAGGCAGACGTGAAGATAGGCACTTTCATGAAAAAGGAGGATATTGAGAAGAAGCTCAATGTCGTGGACGTCAATGAGAAGCACATGAAAAACCTCCTCGAAGAGATAGAGAAGAGCTACAAGAAGCTTGATGACAGGTTCAATGAGGAGATGGGAAAGATAAGAGGGGTTTTTGACGTAAAGATAAAGAAGGCAGAGCTGCTTTCAAAAGCCTTTGAAGACGTGCTCATAAAAAATCCTCTGTTCTCGCAGGGCCTCAAGCTTGGAGAGTATATGCAAAAGTCAGTAGAGAACCAGGCAGAAGAGGAAGTTAAGAGCTCAGGAAGCAAAGGCGAAGCAAAAGAAGGAGAAGGCGGGCAAGAAGGCGAGAAAAAAGAGGAAGAAGGCAAAGCAGAAGAAAAGAAAGAATGATCACAGATGAACCCTACAAAAGAGCTAAGAAAAGATATTATAGAGCTTGCAGAGCTGTATAACAGTATAGTAGAGAAGAACATAGACCTTTCTGAAAAAGAGAAAAAAGCAAGCCTTAAGTTTGAAGACAAGAGAAAAGACCATATAAGGAACAGGTTTGTATTTATCTATAACAAGCTGAAAGATAATGCATCAAACATCAGGGACCTTACAAAAGTGCAGGCCAGACCTGACCAGAAGAAGGTTATCGGAGAGATATACGGGACAATACTTGAGCTTGATGTAAAAAAAGAGAACTTTTCAGAGCTTGCAGGGCAGCTGAAGGTGCTGGCTGCAGATCTGCATGACGATGAAGACAGGAAAAGCGAGGGCATAGGGATAAAAAAGATCGCTTCAAGCGCCCCACTTGAGATAAGAAGCGAGATCAAGGCTGATTTGGAGGAGCTTGAGAGATGTTTTAATGCTGGTTGCTACCGTTCTTCAACTATCCTTTGCGGCAGGCTTCTTGAAACAGCGCTTCACAGGCTGTATTATGATGCGACAGGAAACGACCTGCTTGAGAAAAGCCCAGGCATAGGCCTGGGAAACATGATAGCGAAGCTGTCTGAAAAGAACATCGCCCTCGATCCCGGGCTTACACAGCAGATCCATCTCATCAACCAGATAAGGATATTTTCAGTCCATAAGAAAAAAGAGGCGTTTCATCCAAACAAGCTTCAGGCGCAGGCTATGATGCTTTACACGATAGACGTGCTTGATAAGATATTTGGCGGAAGATGACAACAAGACTTTTCATAATCGAGGCCCTGTCAAAAGAGAAGATGAGCCTGAGGGAGATATGCAGGAGGTATGCTATTGAGAAGAAAGAGGCTATAGCCCACCTTAATCACATATCAAAATCGCTGCTTCCGAAAAGGAAGCTTGTCAGGGACCATGCTGTGTGCAGGGATTGCGGTTTCATCTTCAAGGAAAGGGAAAAGTTCCATTCTCCGAGCAGGTGCCCGAAATGCAGAAGCGAGTCCATAACTGAGACAAGGTTCTGGGTTGAGTGAAAAAAAAATTCGAAAAACCTCCAGGCTATTATGAAACCATTATGCTTCGCATGCTGCTATCTTCCTCGCCAGAAACTTCTTTATCAATTAAGCCCTGCGTCCCCGTAGGGGGCAACCCCCCGCGACGGGCAAGATGTTTTTCACGTCGGGCTCGGACTGACGATAACGCAAAGTCGCTAATAACCAATAATCTTTAATTATGTTTAGCGACTTTGCGGAATAGAAAATTGCCGTAACAATTTTCTATAGCAGCAAAGTTTCATATTAGCCAAACCTCCCTAAAAGTTTAAATAGCCGAAGTATTTTTCTTTTTGCCATGATAATCACAGCAAACCACATATTCAGCTACGCAAAGTGTCCTGCGGTGATATACATGAATATGCATGGTGACAGGAGAAAAAGGGTTCCTCTTTCTAAGTTCATAGAGAAGAAGATAAACGGGAACGGATCAAACGGGCAAAGCTGCCAGGATATCATCCCGCACAGGGAAGATCTTAAGAAGATAAGCTACTGCGATCTTGAAGAGGGGTTCAAAAAGACACTTTCACTTATGAAGGAAGGAAAAGATGCTATATATAACGGCGTCCTTATCATTAGGGAAGGGGATGTCAAGATGATAGGCATTCCCGACATGCTTGAGAAAAAGAAAGGCGGATCTGTTTTTGGAGACTATTACTATAAGCCCTGTGATATGAAAAGGGTCAAGATAATAAAGACTCCTTACAGGCTGCAGATAGCGTTCTACTGCTACCTTCTTGAAAATATCCAGGGGTATTATCCTGAAAAGGCGTCTATAATCAACGTGCAGCAGAACAAGATAAGGTTTGATACTGATGAGCTTAAAGATTCTGTCAGGGGGATGATAGATGGGATAAAGAAGATCTACTCTGGGGATCATCCTGGCGTTCTCATGAACAACACCTGCAACGAGTGCAGATGGAAGGAGGAATGCACAAAAAAAGCGGAAAAGGAGCAGGATATCTCGCTGATATTCGGCATGAACTCAAATGCGAAAGCCATACTAAACCAGGCAGGTATAAAAAAGATAAGCCAGCTGTCAAGGGTGGATCCTGAAGTAAGGCTGGGAGAGATTCCAAAGAGGAACATCGTGGTGTGGAAGAACCAAGCAGAGTCTCTTATCGAAAACAAGCCAATAGTCCTGAAGCATCCTAAGATAAGGACAGCTCAGACAGAGATATTCTTTGACATAGAAGGGATGACAGAAAGGTCAACAGACTACCTTTACGGTCTTCTCGTAAGAAAAAACGGCAGGGAGATATACAAAGGGTTCTTCGCTAAAAACCGGAGCGAAGAGATACAGGTCTGGAAAGGGTTTATCGATACGTTAAAAGGAGAGAAAGATTATGTCATCTACCACTATGCGCCTTATGAGAGGATTTCCATCAGGAGGATGTTTGAAAGATATGGCAGCAGCATACCTATCGAAGAGATAGAATCAAACATGGTCGATATCTACAGCCTCCTTAAGGAATCTGTCGTCCTGCCTTTATATTCATATTCGCTTAAGACCATAGCCAACTATATCGGGTTCAGGTGGGCTAACAAGGCTGCAAATGGCACCCAGTCGATCATCTGGTACAACAGGTATATGCAGACCAAAAACAAGAAGTTCAGGGATCTTCTTATCGAGTACAACAAGGATGATTGTGTTGCTACAAGAGTTGTCAAGGACTGGCTTGAAAATCTTGGAAGTTCAAAACCCAAAACAATATAAACCCCTTTGTTCTCTATGCATAAGGAAAGTGAAATACAAAGAGTACACCCTGGACCCGTTCCAGGAAGAGGCGATAGGGCTTATTGAGAAGAACAATTCTGTTATTGTCAGCGCTGCTACAGGCACCGGAAAGACGCTTATAGCAGATTATGTCATAGACAAGTACATAAAGAAAGGTAAGAGGGTCATCTATACTGCACCGATAAAGGCTCTTTCAAACCAGAAATACCGTGATTTCAAGGCTGATTACGGGCCTGAAAAGGTGGGGATAATGACAGGTGATGTTGTCATAAACCCAAAAGCTGCTGTGCTTATCATGACAACTGAGATCTACCGCAACATGCTTCTGACAAGCGATCCCGTGATAGACGACATAAGCTATGTCATATTTGACGAGATACATTTCATCAACGACATAGAGCGGGGCACAGTATGGGAAGAATCGATAATATTCTCCCCCGAGCACATAAGGTTTCTTGCGCTCTCAGCTACGATCCCAAACGCTGATGAGTTCGCTGATTGGATTAGGTCTATCAAGAAGCATGATGTTAGTGTGGTGACATACATGAAGAGGGCAGTTCCGCTTGCTCATTACCTTTATGATGCCGAGTTCGGCCTTATCAAGGCTGCCCAGCTAAAGAACAAGCTTGACCATTCAGAGCTTAAGGGGTACTATACCACAAGGGGAAGGAAGAAGAAAAGGAGGATGCCTGAGCCTTCGCAGATCGACCTGATAAGGGAGCTTAAGAATGACAGGCTTCTGCCGTGCTTCTTTTTCGTGTTCTCAAGGGTGATGTGCGAGAGAAGGGCGATCGACCTGTCAAAGAAGTTTGACTTCACGACAAGCCAGGAAAAAAGCGAGATAATAAGCACTGTCAAGAAGATGATTGATCCCAAGATAACCTCTCTTGAGTCTGTGAAGACCATAAGGTTCCTGCTTACTAAGGGTATAGGCGTGCACCATGCAGGGCTTCTTCCTAACATGAAAGAGATCGTTGAAGTGCTGTTCTCAAAAGGCCTGATATCCGTGCTTTATACCACTGAGACTTTTGCCGTAGGCATAAACATGCCTGCAAGGACTGTCATATTCAACACGCTGCAGAAATATGATGGTGTCTCTTTCAGGTACCTCAACACGAAGGAGTACTTCCAGCTTGCAGGAAGGGCAGGAAGGAGAGGGATAGACAAGGAAGGGACAGCTATCGCTATGTATCACAGGATGGACCATGACATAGATTCTGTCATCAGGCTGACGACAAAGGATGTTGAGCCTATAACCTCAAGGTTCTCCTTAAGCTTCAACACTGTGCTTAACCTGATAAGAAGCTATGATAACAGGGAGATCGAGACCATACTCAAGAGCAACTTCGACTATTATCTTAAGGCTAAAAGCAACAAGCCGATAAACATAATGGCAAGGTTCAACAACATGCTTAAGCTTCTTGAGAAGATGGGATATATCGAGAAGAGCAAGCTTACCTGGAAAGGGAAGTTCACGAGCAAGATATACACTGAAGAGCTGCTTGTCGGAGAGATATTCTTCGGCGACCTTTTCAGGGACCTTTCTGACAACGAGATCCTTGTGACGTGCGCTGCAATAACCTACGAGCCAGGGCTCAATGACAGGTTCAAGAAAGAGTTCTCAAAAGATTTCTATGCCAAGCTGTATGACAAGCTTTCAGCAAACCCTTATGTGGCAAAGAACCTTAACAAGAACAGCCTTAAGAAGATGATAACCATCATATCAGGCTGGGCTGAAGGCCATGAGTTCAAGGACATCCTTGAGATGACAAACCTTCAGGAGGGAAGCCTGATAAGGATGTTTCGCCAGATAATAGACCTTCTAAGGCAGATCAAGCACGCTACAGAAAATCCTGATCTTAAGAGCCGGATGGAGCAGTGCATAAAGAAGATAGACAGGGACGTGATTGAAGTCAGGTTCTAAGATTTGTAGGCTCTGTCCGGAAAGTTTGGATGACAGAATCTAGATCATATCTGCCTTTTCTTAAGCATCACAAGAATCCTAAACGCTAATACAAGTATTACTATAGTCACCAGGAGAAGCAGTATGAGGATTGTCTTTATCGAGCTTTTGTCTTCAGCATCCTTTGTCACCATGCCCACTGCTGACTCTATCCTTATCATGTTGGTGTCTACAAATATGTCATAGTTTCCTGATGTTGTTTTTCCTGCATAATTCATCTCTATGCTCAGGTTGTAGCTTCCAACACCTACTTTTGCAGTGTCCCAGTATGACTCAAATATCTGCCTTCCGTATGGCGGCACCTCTTCTGAGGCTGTCTTAAAGCTGGTGTAAAGCTTGCCTTTATAGTCTCTCACTGAAGCCTTGACATATGCGTCTTCGACAGGCATGTTCCAGAAGCTTTGCGCAATGACGCCAAACTTTGCTATGCCCCCCAGCTTGAACTCATCGACAGTTATCCCTGCTATGGCGAGAGCGAGGCTTCCAATGGTGAAGGTCTTTTCTGATACCGAGTTTTTCTCATCGTAGATGACTGTTGAGACTGCACGATACATGCCGTAGCTGACGTCAGGGTTCCACTTTATGAACAAGAGCTGCTTCTCTTTCGGATCAAGAGAAAGGGTATTGCTTGTGAGGGTCGTTATCTTTTCGTTGAATGGGCCGTATATGTCGATCACTGCCTGCGCGTCCTCTATCCATTCAGTGCCAAGGTTCTGCACCTCGACGCTGAATGTCGATCCCCTTCCAGGCTCAAACTCAGGCACTATCAGCTTGGATTCCAGATATTTTCCCTGATAAGGCACCATAAGCCTTATCTCTGATATGACTGCAACGCTTGATGAGACCGCACTACCCCCTACTGAAGGGATCTCCCTTATGACTATGTTTGATTCATGAAGGCCTTGCTTTTCAAATGACGCAGGTAGGTCAAGTTCGTATGATATCTTTTTCTCTCCTTTTGCAGGTATCTCTACTACTGATTGCGGGATCAAGACATACTCCGAAAGCGGGCCTTCAGCGTAGGCTAAGACGTTTAGAGGATAGTCCTGGCTGTTCCTTATAAGGAGTTCTATCGTCTTATGTGTGTTTGGCTCAAATATGATCTCGCTGTATCCTGGGATGACCTCCAAAGCAGAAGCGGGGATGATGTATAAGCATGCAATGAAAGCCAAGGCTATCATGAAGGATACTTTCTTTTGCCATGTTTTAGTTATATCCATCTTAATCTGACGCTCCTGCGTAAAACGTTAGGTTTGTGCTGAGTGTTCCAGGAGGCTCTGCGTCTGGCACAAGCACGTAAAGGTCGATAAGTGCCTCATCTGAATCGTCGGTGTAGTTAAGGCTCCTGAAGACTGAAAGGTTGCCTGAGGTGATGTTTGTCCAGTTCACCTGGGATGATGTCATATTGAAAGAATAGCCTTCATCAGTGATGTTTACCTTGACCTGGAAGTATTTGGTGCCTAATGCAACAGTCGTGAAAAGGTCTGTGGCTGACATGTTTATGTCGATCTCAAGGTTGCCTGTGTTCCTTATCCTAAATGGCGGCGGGCTGCCAAAGGATGTGTTCTTCTGCTGGGAAGGTGCGACTGTTCCGAACTCTATCGTGTTGTTTAACAGGACTATCCCTGTAGAGGGCTGGATTGTGAAGTTCCAGGTGACTGACCACTGGCTATGGTTGTATGAATCGTTTGCGCGCACTTTCCAGAAGTATTGCGTGGTAAGGCTTAAGTAGGCTGGGTACTGGTAAGAGTTATTGGTCGTTGTTGTGTTTCTGATTATCGTAGTGAAATCCTTATCTGTCGAAAGAAGAAAGTTGTATGATATCAGGTCATTTTCATAATCAGATGAATATGTCCAGTTGAATCTTGGCTTCCTGTCTGTAAAAAACGAATCATTCTTAGGAGGGTATGAAAGGTTGACTTTTAGGGGATAGCTGTTTATAATCCTTACTGCTGTTGAGTTTTTCCACTCTGTTGATGATGTAAGATCTTTTACAAATGCTGAGCAGGTGTAGTTGTATCCTCTGACTAGTCTGGTGATGTTTTTTGTTGTGTAGCAGATCGATCCTGCTGAGCAGTTAATAGTGGAGTTCCAGGTGATGTTATAATTGTTGTTGACATACCACCTAAATGATGCGTTGAAGCTTCCATCTGATTCAACATCTACAGAACAGTTGAGTGTGTCGTTTGTGTGAGGGCTTTTTGGGGTGATGTTAACTGAAGTTAGGGTTAGGGAGGTTGGAGGGGAGTAGGAGATGTTGAGCCATCTCACTGTTGGGGAGATGTTCATATGAGTCGTACTAAGATTAAGTTTGTATTGGAAGTATTTTGCGCTTTGATTCATTAGTCCCGAAGGATTACTTACCGACTTCCAAGACGTCCATGAGGCCGCATCATCAGATGTTCTTATTGAAGCATTTGGAGGACATGCCTTGTAGTACTCGCAGTTAGGCGGTGTAAAGTTTGCAATCCATCTTGCAACTCCTTTTGTGACTCTGAATTCGTCTAAGTATCCTGTTAAATTTATATTGTTTACTGGGAATGATCCAGAAAGCCATCTTCCAATTACAAATGATCCTGTAAAGTCAGGCTCTGTTATGGATGTTGTTGTGAGGTTCTTTAGTTTTCCATTTCTGTAGATTGCAAGATTATTTCCTTTTCTTACAATAGCAATATGGTACCATTGGTTTGCTGAAAGTGAATCAGGGCCTTGTGCAATTACAAGAGGAGTATCACTTTGGTAAATTCTGAAATCCCATTTTTGCCCTGCTCCCCACCAGTATAATTCTATCATATTAGAAGCATCATTACCTTGCACAAATATTGTGTTTCCTGTTGTTGTCTTATTTAACCTTACCCATGTGTCTACTGTAAAGTCTCCGCTTCCAAAATTCCAGTCATCGCTGTCTGCAGTCGTTATATAATCCCCATGCCCGTCAAAATATGCTGATGTCCCCTCAAATCTGCTTTGCGATGAATTAATTTTGACTCCTCCATTGGCGGTCATCACATGGCTTTGTCCTGATACATCTGTGAATGATGTTCCTCCGTTGCTTCCGTTGAAGTGCAGCAACAGTTTTGTGTATGGGTCTGGGTTGACTTTGGTTGTTGTTGCATTCCACGTCAAATTATTCCAGCTCTGATAATTTCCGGTTCCATACACCCGAGAAACATAAACTGAAGAAGTGTTCCTGTAATATCCAGAGCTGTTCTTCTGCAGGGAGATGTTCCACCTATTGATGGAGATGTTCCCTGTCTTGTTACCCAAGCTCCACGAGCTGAATGTATAGTTTGCTTGCCCCCATGCGCTCATGCTGTCATTTGTGTATGCAAGGCAGTTGTACTTGTAAGTATTGTCGATGAACTTGCTTGCGTACTTGGGGTTGTCTGAATATATGTTTCTTGTGAAGATTGTTGAGTTTTTTGTGCCTCTTATCTGTCTTGTCTCTATCCTGTTCCAGCTTCCGTTATAGCTTGTGTAAAGGCTGATGTTTTTCAAACCTTTTGGATTGTCAGTTTCTGCGCTGCAGTTGAACTTGATGTTACTGAAGTTGATGGAGCTGTTCTGGTTTGTTGGTTTCTTTAGCGTGACTGAAACATAGACACCAGTATCATTGTAAAGGTTGCAGCAGAGCTTTGTTGGATAAGCATCACAGTCTCCAATGTTTGCTGCAGTCGTGCCGCTTATCGAGAACACGCAGGTGTCATAACCTGTGCAGTCTGTCCTGTAGTCGCATTGTATTCCTGCTGTCGTGTTCATGCATAATTTCCTATTGTAGTTTGACTGTGTGCTTTGCTCTGCAAGGCTGGTTGTTTCTGACTGCAGGTTCAAAAGAGCAGAGTAATCGCCGTTGCATTCGTTGCCTATCTTTATCTCTTCATCCCTGCTTCTGCAGCAGACGCTATAGCCGTAATTGCTCTGGTTTGAATACTCAGCTAATGCTCCTGATGTCGCTGAGATATGGAAGACGTCAAGGAATGAGCAGGTTGCAATGCTTGTCACGTTACATGTCAGAAGCGCTGTGTCTGCAGGCTGGCCGCCGAAGATTGTCCTGTTTGCCCCAAGAAGGTATACATATCCAAAAGATCCGTTGTAGCTTGAGCTTGTTGCCTTACCTTTTAGTTTCTCTCCTGCAGAAAGTGTCATCCTGTAATTTGGAGAGGATCCATTTGCAGCTATCTCTTCAATATTTGCTATAACAAGATGATAGCCATACGAAGCGCCGCCTTTGAATCCTCCTGAATACGCGCTAAAATGCGTGACGTTAAAGAATATATGTGTCGAGTTTTCACTAAAAGGGATGCTTGTCTGCGTCCAGTTGCTGCATGAGCTATCTGTAAAATTAAAATCATCGCAGCTTAGGATAACATCTACTTCACCTATCTTCTTCAAGGATATCTCTGCTATATTGATATTTATCTCGCTTACTGCCAGGACCTCTGATCTTGTTTCAGAGCTGTTTATCTCTCCGACAAACACTTCTTTTATATCAGATATGTTCTGTATACCTATCAGATTGACATTTCTACCTTTAAGGTCTATCTTGTCATATCTCTCAGAAGCGTCGGTAAACTGGCTAAGATTAGAAAGCCTGCCTAACACATCTGTCTTGTTTAGTGTTTCTGTTTCAAAATTATCACCCGAATCAGAATACCACTCCATCCTGTCATAATACCCGTCACCGTTTGTATCAATTGCTGTTGCCTCAATTTTTGTCTTGTTTGCTTCTGACAGCTTGTAAATATCTTTTGGATGCTTTGTTTCTGGTATGTCTATGTAGGTCTTTATTCCCTTATAGCTTCTTGCAGATCTTATCTCAAGTGTCCTTATGCCTTGGTCTGACCTGTTGTCGATCAACCTCGGAGCTTCAGTGTAGTACTCTATGATATGGGTCTTGTTTGATTCCAGGTTTATCTTCACATTTTCTTCTGCAGTGGAAAATACAGCTAAAGCTAAGGTCAAGAGTACAATTATTATTGCAATGTTTCTTAGCTTCAAGCTGTTATCTCTCCTTTTAGTCTCATCTTATATCTTCACGATCCTTCCGCCGTCATCGTGCGCATATCCCTCATAGATGTCGTAGTATCCGTTTGCCTCGATCTCTATCCTTGAAACCTGGCCTCTATATTCGTCATCTAGCTTTTCAAACTCAACAAACACTTCATCTCCAAGATCAGTTATCATCGCTTCTCCGTCGATTTCTTGTATCTTGTCAAGATCTCTGCTTGCATTTATCGGCATTAAGTATACTGAACTCCCATCCTTCATAGTTACTTTTATCCTTATCATATCAATATGAGAAGTCTCTGGCTCAAGCTCTTTTATCATCGCTTTTGGTGACCCAAATATTTGGAGCCTGCCAATGGGATTATAGGTTGTTGTCTTCTTTTCTTCTCCAGTTATGTTCACAAGGAAAGTTGTCTCCTGGATGTAACTTTCTCCTGATAAAGAGTAAAAGAAAGGACATACTGCAGAATAAGGGCCAGTATCATCATAGCATGTACCAGTCCCCATCTGCGTAACTTTTGACCCATCACAATAGTATCCTACACAAGAATAAGCATTACATGCCCTTCCGCTACCACATGAAGTTGGCCCACCATAAACCCATCCTGTACCACTGCATGTAGGATAGTTATTATTATCTGTCCCCCATCCCCCTCTTCCGCTCCCATCAGACTTCCATACCTGTCCGCTGGTTCCAGCAGAATCAATAAAATACTGGCCATATGTTGAGATGTCATAACCATCGACATTACCGCTTACTGCGATGTTACCTGATACATCTAATGCTTCACTTGGGCTAGCAGTACCAATCCCCACCCTTCCATTGTTCTTCACATACAAGGTTGTGCCGACAGAAGCGTTGCCCTTTACTGTAAGGTTCTGGTTTGGAGTGGTGGTGCCGATTCCGACTTTGCCGTCCGCCATGATGCTAACTGCATTTGTGATACTTCCTAAGTTAGTAGTCCTTAACCATAACTGTGTTGACCCTGAATTGTCAGAACGCCGTGCTTGTAAGTAAACAATGTCGCCTGTAGAATAAGGGACCATATACATATGGCCTGGCATGTACAGACTTTGTGTTCCAGCTTGAAGACCATCATCTGTAATCCAGATATCACCTGGACCGTCAACATCAAAATGTCCGCGAGGACTGGTTGTGTTAATGCCGACTTTACCTCCCCTTGTGATGCTCATCCTTTCACCGCTCCCTATAAGACCTCTTGCGGTATAGAAATTCATCTGTTCAGTGTTGTGATCATAGATTATCCTTCCAGAGTATTCACTTGCATCAGTGCCATTAGCAAAAGCCAGTACTCCTAACTTTTTTGGCCCTGAAACAATACTTATACCTGTATGAGAAGTGTTTGCAACTGCAAGCCCGTATATACCTTGGCCATCAAAGTAAGATTGGGGAGTTGTTGTTCCAACCCCAACATAATTCGTATGGTTCTTGACAGTTATCGCAGTAGATCCTCCTGGTTTTATCAGTATGTCAGGGCTGGCAGTATTTCCAGTTGTGAGTATCTCTCCCCCAACACCATCATGATGGTAAAGCCCCACATAACCACTTCCACTGTAAGAGTATATCACGTTATTGGCATAAAGAACACTTGAGAATAGACCCCCGCCATTTACCTGGAAAGTATAAGCTGGGTTTGCAGTCCCTACACCAACCCTCCCATTATTCTTCACATACAAAGTAGTGCCAACAGAAGCGTTGCCTTTAACTGTCATATTCTCGTTTGGAGAAGTTGTGCCGATACCAACATGCCCGTTATCCTGAAGTGTCATCACTGTAACATCTGTGTTGTAATCTGTTGCGGATGTGCTTTTGAGCCTTATGTCAAGCCTTGTGTCAGGCCCATAATTATTTCCAGCGCCATTTGTTGAATACGTTCCAAGAGCAAACGCAGCAGCCTCAGGATAGCTGACACCGGGACTAACAGGCCTTGACATCTTTATGATGTTGCTTGCCCCAGGAGAACCCAAAGCAAGAGTTGTATTGTGGACGTGCAGGCTTGTTTCTGGTGAAGACAATCCTATGCCAGTTTTACCTGAAATATAGGTGTCTCCGCTTGTTCCTCCTGAGATCGTCAGGTAAGCTGCACCATCATTAGCTACTCCACCTCTAGCTTGCAGAGCAGATTGGAAGTATACTGTTCCGCTGTTAAAGTACGCTCCTCCAGGCGCAAGAAAATAAGAGGATGCATAGATATACGGATTTGCTGCAGAGAACCTTAGGTTTCCGCTTCCATCAGCTGCCCCTGTGATCGATACATAACCACTGCTGGTGATATCGCCGCTTACACCCAATGCTGTTGCAGGACTAGCAGTACCAACACCAACTCTTCCATTATTCTTCACATACAAAGTAGTGCCGATAGAAGCGTTGCCCTTTACTGTAAGGTTCTGGTTTGGAGAGGTTGTACCGATGCCGACCCTGCCACCATTAGGATTTAGCAGCAGAGGGTAATTAACTGATAATCCTGTAGCATCTACTGATTGCATCCATATCCCATTTGCACCATTACCCCCAATATCTAAAACCACATTTGTGCTATCACTAAACCTTGCAATATGCCCAGCTGACTGAGAAGTACCGCTTGTAGCAGGCAAAGCAGACCCTGCACCCTGT
>JBJKQO010000001.1:0-85434 GCA_046705145.1 Candidatus Woesearchaeota archaeon | reverse complement strand
ATCTTGTACCTGTATGAGTCTTCAGCCATCTTCTTTTTTCTTCTCTGCCTGCTTTATCAGTTCAGGCTCTCCGACTATCGGATAGTGGACGCTTGCAAGGCCGTGGTCTTCCATTATCTGGGCCCATTGCTCTACAAGGTCTCTTTTTATCTTAAACGTGTTTGATATCTCCTCAAATGTTATCTTCCCGTTCTTCTGTATGGTAGAATAAAGCCTGTCAAAATCTGTCATGTAGCTTTTTACTCGAAAGTTCGCGACTCTAAAGCCTTGTTCTTCATGGCGAACTTTTGAGTCCGCCAACTCGGTTGGCGATACATATACTGATTTTATTGTTTTTTGCTCTGGCTGCTTCTTTTTTGATTCCTGCGCCTTTTGCATCAGGCCTTTTGGAGGGGCTGTGCTAGGCTGCACTGAAACGCTTGCAGTACTCATGCTTTTTGCTTTGTCTAAAAGGCCCATCTTTCATCATTTTATGTTGTATCTGTTAAGGACTTTCTCGTATGCCTTAAAGTCCTCAGAGTTTGCAAACTGCTCTATCCTCTCTTGGGGAAGTTCTCCTAAAAGCTCATCAACAGTCCTAAGAACTTTTATAAGATCGTCATCTGCGGGAGCCTCTTGTGCTGTATCCTGATTATCTTCTATCTCTTCTTTTTGCTCCAGTTTAGGCTCTTCTTTTTGGACTATTGTCTCTTTTGATTTTTTTGCCTTGCGCGACCTTATCATCTTGGGGATGATTATCGCCAGGCATACTGCTGCAAGGATAGCGATAAGGACAAGGTAGTCCCGGACAGAGCTAAGGTTCAGGAACTTGAATACAAGTATTATCACAAAAAGCGCTGCTGCAAGCACCAGAGATATCAGGGTGATCTTCTTGTAGAATTTCTTCTTGCGGATCTGGGCATCTGAAAGCTTGGTCTCTTTTGGCTTGTGGTCCTTTTTCTCAACATGGTGCTCTGGAGCTTTTGATCTTGCTTCTTTTAATGAGTGTTTCATGTCATGCTTGATTATGAGGAACATGTCCGCTAATATGAACGCTGCCATAAGGTAGATTATCCAGCTTTGGGAAAGCGGGCTATTGAACCCTTCGATTATCATGTCCTTAAGGGCATATGAGAAGAATGCCAGAAAGATTATCAGTGCAAGAAGTATAGGATAGAACCTGTGCTTTGTGCCAAGCTCTGACCTGTATGATACAAGGAACAGGAACAATGCCAAAAAGAATACTAAAAGCCCCATGAAAAGCGACACTGCCTCAGAGACGTATGCTGCCCTGACAAGAAGCGCTATCCCCAGGACGAAAAGTGTCATGTAGATTATCTTGTTCGCGTTTGCATTTATCTTCAGCTTGCGTCCTGACTTTTCGTGATGGTCGGCTCCGTTAACATGATCTTTTTTTATCGAGATATGCCTCACTGCAGTCTTCTCGTGCCCATTCCTGTGAGTACTGCCTGGATGTGTGGCAGTATGAGCATCTTTTTTTGTGGAAGCGTGTTTCGGATGATTATGTGATGGTGTCTTTTTTGCTTTGTGCGACTGCTCTTTCTTTTTATGTTTAGAGATCTTAGCGCTGTGCCTTATAGCTTTAGCTTTCTTTTTGTTCTTCGGTTTCATGTTCCTCCAATCCCCTAAGTCGATACTGAGAATAAGAGTTTTTAAAAGTATGTTTTAATTCAAAAATGGTAAAAGAAGTTGTATGACAGACTCTGTTCGGAAAGTGCGTCGGTGTGTTCAAATGCTTCAAGCATTTGAATGCCAGCCAAAGCTTATGCTTTGGCGTTGCCATGAATGCGTTTGGCAAAGCCAAACACATGGCCCGACGGAGCTGACCAAGTTCGTATGATTCATTATACGGTTTTGGTCAGCGAAGTAGGACTTTCCGAACAGAGTCTAAAAAAAGGCACTGTCCTAAATCTCACTTCGTGAGGTCAGCATCAGGCTAGGCTGTGCTTTAGATTATGCTTCATTCGTTGAAGTCCCGTAGGGAGCAACCCCTTCAACTCTGAAATTATGAGGCGTGAAAAGCCTAGCCAAATTGATGCTGACCTTATTTAGGGCAGTGCCTCAATAAAAGAAATGTTTATATATGACCTATGCTTCCCCATTTCTTATGAAATCAACAAGTGATTGTCCGTGGCTATGTTGACCATTTCTTTGTTCTAGATGTAAATATGTTCAAGATTTCTTCAGGATTTTGGCGTTAGCTATATCGTTCTAAAATTTTAAATGCTAAAACTCATGATAGCTTTAGCTCTTTTCTTTAAAAAAAACAAGACAAAATAATCGGAGGAATGATAAAATGAATCTCGAAGTTGGAATTAAGGGAGTTGAAGGCGAAGTTGGGCATCCTGTATATCCTGCAACAATAGAAGATCAAGATATACGTGGACTTTTTGGAGGATTTGCATCACCTAAATTGCGAGTCAACTACTCTGGTGATAAAAACGAAGAAACTCCATTAAATAAACCATGCAAAGCAGAATATGCACCAAAAGATGCACCAAAAGATACACCCAAAGATTCTCTTGATGATGAAATGAGTCCCGAAATTGGATTAGAAACAATTGAAAATTTTGTAGGGCATAGAGTATGCCCAGCTACATTAGCAGAGGAAAAGATATATGGACTTTTCGGAGGATTTGCACCAGATGAATCGCGAGTCGAGTTCTATTGCGGTAGAAACGGGCAAGATCCATTAAAGAGACCCTGCAAAGCAGAATATGCACCAAAATGCCCTCTTTTTACCGGAAGAGGATAAGATCAATTTTTCTTTATTTTTTCTTTTTCCTTAGTGAGAATATGATTATTATCCCTATAAGCAGCAGGACAAGGATTGCGATCAGCCCTTTCATCATGTACTCTGTGTCTTTTGGGATTTCAGGTTCCTTGTCCCTGTCGATTATCTCCCCTGTCTGCGCATCGACATATATCTTCTTGCCGCCCTCATCTTCAGAGACATAAGCAAGCTTAAACAGCCTGTTACCGTTCTCGTCAGTCTCATCTGTGGGGATTATCATAAGCCTTGGGATCCCACCGCCTCCTCCAGCGCCTCCTGCTCCCCCTCCTGCAGCTGCTGCTATCGTCACTGCCTGCTGAGGCGTTATGGCAGGAACAAGGCTGTTTATAGTCAGGGGATTGTACCATCCGTAATATATCGCGCTTATCTCTCCTTCATCATACTGGTAGACGTTTGCAAACGTGCCTTCTACAGGGATGTCCATGAGGAACTGCATGTTGTTCTCGAAGAAATCTGCAAGAGGCAGGCCTTCTGCTTCGGTTATCACTTCTCCTTCGCTTCTCTCTGCCGCTTCTGTGTTCTGCTCATAATCTTCATTATACTGCTCGACAGCATCTATGAACTCTTCGTCATCAAGATATACTATCTCATCGTCGCTGTCCTTCTCCCTTATTATCCTTCTGACATAACCATCATCAGAAGTGTAGTCCACGACTTCCCATTCAGTGCCGTCGATTATTATCGTACCGTCTTCTGATATCTCCCATTCAGGAAACTCGTAAGTCTCAGCATGGGTGAAAGGGAGCATCACAAGTATCAGCAAAGGTATTATCCATCTCATGAGAAAATCGTTTTCACATTCACTATTTTAATGCTTTTATTCTCTATATAATAGTAAATCATATTTATATATGCTTCTATCAGGATCTGGAATATGCGGGGGAAAAGCGCACAGGTTGGGATGGAATATCTAGCTATAGTTGGGTTTGTTACTTTTGTAGCGATACTTATCCTGAGCATATCAAACTATTACACGAGACAGACCGAAGACAGGGTGATAACAAGCCAGGTCTATAACATCGAAGGGAACTTGATCGACGCTTCTGAGAAGGTCTATTATTACGGCAGCCCGACAAAGACCATGATAGAGGCGCAGATGCCTGAAAAGATCGAGGCCATAATAATAAACCAGTCAGAGATAACCTTCAAGGTGAGGATAGAAGGCGGCGTGACTGATATCTCAAGGCAAAGCGACGTAAACATCACAGGCAACATATCTAATTCTCCCGGACTGAAAAAGATCGTGATAGAATCCAAAGGAAGCTATGTCAATATCAGCACTATCTAGAAATGATGCATAAAAAATCCCAGGTGGCAACTGAATTCATGATCATGACAGGCATAGCCATATTTGCTATGCTCATATTCATAGGCGTGCTTTTCCACAACACTGCAAGAGTGGGAAAAGAAAGGCTTGACTATTCTATGGAAGATTTCACATACTCTGTGCAGTACGAGTTTGACCTTGCCGGAAGGGTGAAAGACGGCTATTACAGGGAGCTTGTCCTGCCGCAGAAGATAGATGGTAGGGACTACACGATAACGATACAGGACAACGTGCTGATCGTAAATTCAGGAGGGCATGAGTACTACAAGAGCCTTCCCAACATGACGGTTTATTCAGGCCCTGTGAAGGGAACATCAAACATAATACAGAAGATAGATGGCAGGATATACCTTAATTAGGAAGAGAAGAGGGCAGATATGGAGCCTTGACATGATGATGGCAGTAGTCATGTTCATGCTTGCGCTTTTCATGGTATACCAGTATCTTATAAATTCTGAAAGGACAAACGTAAGCGACATAGAGGAGCTTGCAAGGGATTCGCAGGTGATATCAAGCCAGCTTCTTTCAGAAGGGCTTCCGAAAGGATGGAACAGCACGGATGTCAAGATGATAGGCGTGGCAAAAGATTTCAGGATCAATGAGACCTGTTGGGAAAGGTTCTCAAACATAAGCTATGACAGGTCAAGGTCAGTGTTTAACACAAGATATCACTATTATGTCTACTTTACTGACAATGAAGACAACCTTATCACCATAGGGGGTATAGATGGCATAGGCAAACCAGGGGTTGTCAGCGCAAACGTGTCTGAGGTCCAGACCAAGAGGATAATAAAGGTTGACAGGCTTGCAATATATGATTCAAAGATAATCAAGATGGTGCTGTTCTTATGGGAATGAAAAAAGGGTATCTTTTCACGACTGACAGCCTTATAGCGGTGCTGCTCTTTATCACTGTGATGTTTGCCTTGCCTGTGCTTTATCTTGATAAGAAAGAGTCGACAAACCTGAACTATTATGCGACAGACATGATAAAGGTCCTTTCCACACTCACTATAGACGAGGCGGATAACGACTATGTGGATTACCTTATAGAAGATTACAATGTCAGCGCAAGCAACCAGACAATACTTGAGGAAGTGGGAAGGCTATGGGTCCTTGGATATGAGGAACAGGCAACGCTTCTTGTCAAGAACATCACTTACGGGCTTGTCCCGGAAAACACGGGGCTTGGCGTGTATATAGAAGGGTCAGAGGTATATTCAAACAACTTTTCAAAAGAGGATTATCTGGTTTCTTCAAAGCATATGGTGTCAGGTATAGAGCCTGGAAAGCCTATAACTGGGCTTAGCTCAAGGGCGTATCTTGATGACATAAACGAGAAGAGCAGCAGCGCTTATGCTTTCTTTGGAGGGTTTGTAGGTAATGGTAATGTTTCAAAAAAGCTGTTCATACCAAACATGGCCACAATAGTCAATGCCTCTATGGAGCTTGACGTGACAACTGGTTTTCGGCTTTACATAAACAACCATTATTCAGGAACATTCAACAGCTCAGGCCAGGAGTTCGATGCTGAGACCTTCTATGTTAACAGGAGCTACTTCACCTATTTTCAGGATGGAGAAAACCTTGTTAAGCTTGTGTTTTCTGGAACCGGGTCTGATTATGTCGGAGGAGGATATTTCAAGGTGAAGTATTCGACGCCTGACATAAGCTCAGGCGATATAGAGATAATAGAAGGGAACGCGATAGACAGGTACTGGTTTCCAGGTATAGATGGCATAATCAACCTTTACTCATCTTTTTATGTGCCTGGCTCGCTCAACGAGATGACGATATATCTTCATTACTTTGCAAACCATACCCTGTCTTTCCAGCATGACCTGGTGCTAAGGATCGGAAATACCACAGTCCTTGTGGACAACTTATCAACCACAACCCAGACCATCACGCTCAACAGCTCTTTCCTCAACTCGACTCTTGACTATTCTTTCCTGAGCAAAAAGACTATCCCCATAAGGTTTGGGTTTGAGAACATCACTCCTGTCGAGATAGTTGTCGGCGGATACAAGGGGGATACTGCAGTGACGACAGACCTTTCAGGTTCGATGGACACTTGCGATGTTGATGATTCAGCTCATCTTATACCAGGGGATTGCGGAAGTCCAGGTGATAGGGCCCAAAGGATTGCTGTCGCAAGGTATGTCGACAAGTTCTTTGTGCACTATGTCCTGAACACTTCCGGAAACAGGGTTGGTCTTGCAAGCTATGGGACCACTCTTGATGACTCGCTTGACCTCACAGATGACGAGCTTTTGCTAAACGACACGATAGATGACTATGACACTCTAAGCAGCCCATACTATTACACCTGCATCTCGTGCGGAGTTTATGAATCCATCCAGCTCCTGCTAAAAGATGAGGATTACAGGTTTTTCATACCAAGGAACAGCGACTGGCTGTATAATATCTCTTACAGGTATTCTGAACCTCCTGATGACGGGTCAGGAGATAACTGGACAGATGAGGGCTTTGATGACAGCTCCTGGAAGAACGGTACAGCTGCATTCGGGACCTATGAAGGGTCAAGCACGATAATAAACGGTTTCTATGCAAACCTATCTGAGCTTGCTCCTGACCTTGAAACTCCTGAGCTTGACTTCACTTCAGGCATCATGACGTCTGCAAACACTTTTTGCCATCCCCCATGCACGCTAAGCCCTGCTACGCAGGACGGATGGGATTATGATGTTCGGGCTTACACGACAAATGATGATGACACTACAAGGACAAGGATAAGGACACCTAATGGGGAGTCGGGATACACGTCATACAATAATGTTGAGACCGGCAGCAACAAGTGGATACAGATAGAGATAAGAAACGACAATTATGCGCGTGATGACAGCGCAGCTTTCGGGATACAGTTTAACATAACCCCTGACATGTATGATATCATATCCCATGGAGGCACTGCCACATTATCGTTTGATTATTACGCTGATGATGTCGATAATGATCTTGAGGAAGGAGCATGGATAAAGGCGAGGTTTGGGGACGGCACGACGATGAACTATCTTGGAAGCAACCTTGACTCAGGAGATACGTATAATGATGCGACAGCAGAGATATGGTGTTCGACAGATTATCCCAGCTCAGGGTTTGAAGAAGGAGGGTCTTATGGTGATGGCATAACAGGAACATACTCTCTTAATGTCTCGCAGTACATAACCCATAAGGGATATTATTACCTTGACCTTGGCGCGAAGGGAAGCGGGGACTATTATTCTTCAGAGGGTTTTATAGCGTCATTTGATAACATATTATTGACCATGTACAATGAGACTGGAAACGTATATTTCAGGAAAAGGTTCAGCTTAGAGAACCTTTCAAACTACACTTCTGTAAGCCTTTTCGTCTATTCAGATGACATGGCTGACGTCTACATAAATGATGTGCTTATAGATAATGATTCTAGCCAGCATGATGCGTATTACTGGAACAGGGAGGTCGCAGTACCCTTACAGTACCTAAATGAAGGTGAGAATGAGATTGCTGTCAAGCTCTACAACAATGATTCTGTTTTCGGATTTGATCTTGCTCTCGGAGAAAAGAGGAAGAAAGCCATGATCGTCATGAGTGATGGCGAGGCGAACAGGTGCCACGGCCCTGATGATGGGATAATAGACACTAATGGGCTTTCAGGAAGCTGCACGACATCCCAGGCAGCGCAGGAAGCTATAGACTTTGCTTGTTATGCGCATGAGAACTATGGCATAAGCGTATTTGCTGTCGCTTTCGGAAATGCAGGCGCTGCTTCGATTGCCACGCTTAACAAGACTGCCTGCTGTGATGACTGCAGTCATTTTTACACGAGCACGAATGTCACGGGCCTTGTCGATATCTATGCAAACATAGTCGAAGAGCTGCACAAGATAAATGTCGAGAAGGTGATCCAGGCGTATAACGTGACAGGAAACTACTCAAAAAATATCCTTTATCCTGACTCATACATAATGTTTAACTACACTCCAGGCTCGCTTGGTCCTGCTTTTGGAAAGGTGCCTATAAGCATCGAGAGCGCGAGGTTTGGCGGCCCAAAAGGCAATTTCTACATCCCTCCGAACACCGAAGTTACTGACGCGAAGGTCACCTCTTTTTCAGGCAAGAGATGGACAAACCTTGTCAGGATAAACAACACTAACCTGACTTCGTGGAGGACTGTGTTTAACCTATCTGAGTTTTCAGGGAGGTATCCTGATCTCGGAGACCCTTATATCGTGCAGGTGCCAGCAGGGATGGTGTCATCAGGGAATAACTCTGTCATCATCAACATTGGGGATAATATGACCTCTCTTGGTAACGGCTCTTCTGATGACAGGGCGATAATAACTGTCAACCTTGACCTGCAGGCAAACTATTCAAGCATATACCCTGAGGCAGAGGGCTGCAGGTGGTATGTGGAATTTGAGGACGGAAGCAACACTACGATAAAGGTGCCTTCAGGTTATTCAGGAAGCAACAGCTGTTACTACATGAACTATAAGGGCTCGTTAAACGTGAGCTTCAGTTCCAACGATTCTATAGACTGGGCTGTCTACAACCTCTTCAGGAAGCTGGATATAGACGATAACGGAAGGCTCTATGTGAATTTTGGGCAGGGCGAGTTCAATATTAACACCATATTCATCAAGGACATCCCTTATCTTTGGGGGCCTACACTAATCGAGGTCAGGACATGGCAGTGAGAGATAATAGGATCGTAAGGAAGATGGGCAAGAAGGGGTTCTTCTTCACTGTGACAGCTATCCTTTTCATAATAATAATCATATTCTTTGCCACGATGAAGGGCAGCTATGAGAGGACAAGAAAGGCAGTTGTCGTAGGTGACAGGGTAGAGACCATGAACAATTTCATGATAGATTTCGAGAAAGATGTCAAGAGGGGCATGGAGATCTCTGCTCACCGATCGGTGCTTGCCCTGCTTGAGAACATCCAGGTAAGCAACGGGACTTATATTGATGATTTTGAAAAAAGGATGAACGAGTCCATGATAAAGGGCAGCGTAAACGGCACTAATTCTTCCCTTATGGAAGATTCAAGGATAAGCGACTGGATGTCTGCTGTAAGCGCGCAGGGAAGAAAGCTTAACATAGACATCACCTTCAATTCGTACAGCCTTAGTTTTGTGCAGAGGGATCCCTGGCACCTTATAATCATAATGAACGTATCAGCTGTGTTTGATGATTCTTCAGGCATTGCCAGGTGGAACATAGATGACAGCTATGAGACAGACCTTGACATTGCAGGATTTGAGGATCCGATTTTCACGAAAAATTCTGAAGGAAGGGCTGCACTCCTTAGGATAATAAACATATCTTTGTATGATGGCAACTTCACCTATTTTAACGGGTCTCAGTGGAACACGACAAACCTGTATAAGCACATGGAAGACGGGCTTTACGTGCACGACCCTGATGCTCCATCTTTTATCATGAGGTTTGAGGGCAACCTGTCAAACTCTTCCTGCTGCGGTATCGAGAGCCTTGTAGATGTTCAGAAGAGGTATGAGCAGGGTCTTGTGATATACCAGAGAAGCATCGTAGACCATGTATATTTCAAGGGCCAGGTGACGACGAACTATAACGTGAACTGGACACCGTCATGGTTCAGGATAGATTCAGGGCACCTTGATAGGTATAATGTCTCAGAAGATGTCAGGTATCAGCCATGAAAACAGCAAAAAACCTTGATGTTAAGATATGTCCTTTGTGCGCAAGCACAAGCCTGAAGAGTTCTATTCTCCTAGGGAATAACAAAAATTGGCTAATTACTAATATTAGCTCACCTATCTCCGACCTGAAGGTCGGAGTATTACGGCTCGCTAATCTTGTTAGCCAATTTTTGGAATAGCAAAGTCGAGCCTGTATCTACAACCTAAAGGAAATAGTATTAGGCTCGACTTTTCTATAAGGAAATAAATGATATAAAAAGAGGAAACGGTATCATCCGGGATCCTAATAATTATTATTGCAAAAGATGCCATTATCTTGGGCCTTGCATGGTGATAGCTAAGCAAGACATACAAAAATACAGGAAGGGGCTTGATCCAAAAAAGATCAGAGAGGCTTATAAGCCCGACAAAGAAAATGCCTTGACTGCTAAGGTCGGACTTGGAGTGATGGTATTATTTGTCATTGCTGTCATGATCACGATAGCTATAAAAAGTGATTTTGTGTTTGCAGCAGGATCTATAATGGTATTCCTGGCTGGTCTAGGCTATATAATCTGGAGTGTTATTAGAAAAAAGAGAGAAAATAAATAAAAAAATAAGAAAAGCTTTTTGGCTTATTCTGCTTTTGCGGTAATCGAACCCTTGATCGTGTGTGTAAGGGTTGCGCTTCCTTTTGCATATGTTCCGATCACGTCAGCTTTAAACCTGGAACTTGCTGCTATTTCCGGGCAGTCATCAAATGTTAGGGTTCCTGTTGCACCATCAGCGATTGATGCTGGGTCAACAACTGCGTTTGAGCTTCCGCAATCTGTTCCGTCTGTGAATGCTCCATCCCTGTTCACGTCGATATAGATGCTGCTGAAATCAATGCTGTCTCCTGCACCATTCCTTACTATAAGCTGGACCTCAGATGTTCCTGCTGCTCCGCTTGTTACCTTGAATTCGTCGCAGCTGAGTCCTGGCTCAAGCGTACATTGGCTTGGAAGGAACCTGCTAGGGTTCAGAACTCCAAAGTATGCTAAAGCACCTATAGCAATAAGGACAACTAGGATTGCCCATCCATAGGTCATAAGAAACTCCATTGCTGCTTGTCCTTTCTTAAACATTTTTTCACCTCTTTTAGATTTTTCAAGATTCTTTGCGTAATCCCGTATATTAATCTACACTTAGAACTACTAGTATTTAAATGTTATGTATTGATATCTATTTTTCCGGACTGAAAAAAAGAAGGCAATCCTTAAAGATGATTGCACTACTGTAAAAATACAACAAATGTTTTTAAAGAGGGTATCCAGAAGGATTATGATGTTGGTGTGGGGGAATTAGAGTTATGGACATAAAGCCACCAGTCCCGCCTGCGGGATATAAGAAAAAAGAGGGAAAAGATAAAGGCAGCATATTCTCAAAGATAGGTGAAAAGCTAAAGCATAAGATCCACCCTGACAACCCTCCTGCCCCAAAAGAGGCAAAAGTATCCCCTCCAAAAAAAGAAAAGGATATTCCTGAGGTTTCTAGAAAAGAGAAAGATGACAAGGCAAACGAGAAGCTCTTTGACAGGATGAAAGCGATAGATGAGTCTCACAGAAGAGAGAGGGAGTACATAGAAAACTTTCATAGGAGCCTGTCGCATGACATAAATGAGAGGAAGAACAACCTAAGCATCCTTGAGAAAGATCTTGAAGACAAAAGGGTCAAGCTTGATGACCTTGAAAAAGAGCTAAAGATAAGGGAATCTGAGCTTAGCAAGAAAGAACAGTCAATATCCAAAGACGCGGGTAAAGAGTCCGGAGCAAAGGCTGATGTTTCCCAAAAGGAACTCGATAAGAAGGACGCGATCATAGCAAAGCTTACAGCACAACTAACATCACTAAAACAAGAACTGTTCACGACAGAATCAGCACTAAAAGACGAGCTGAAAGCCAAAAGATCAAATGCTAAGTCTGATCCTGGAAAAGAGCTGGAAAAGAAGGACGCGATCATAGCAAAGCTTACAGCGCAAATAACATCGCTAAAACAAGAACTGTTCACGACAGAATCAGCACTAAAAGACGAGCTGAAGTCAAAAAAAGATAATAGTAAGAATATCTCTTCATCACAGAAAGATATCAGGAAGAAAGACGCTGAGATAAGTGCCCTGAAAAGCAAGCTTGAAGTCATGAAGCAGGAACTGTTCACGACAGAATCAGAGCTAAAAGACGAGCTTAGCGAGGCAAGAGAGTCTGCTGCCACCTCAGCGGAGCTGAAAAAAAGGGCAGATGCGCTCAAGCAAAAAGAGGATTCTTTGAGGAGCATCCAGGAAAGCATAGTATCAAAGGATAGGATGCTGCGAGAAAAGGAGTCTTCAATCGCAAAGGCTGCAAGAGAAGCGGACTCAAAGCTGGAAAAGATAAAGGGTTATCCTGACATAAATGTCCTAAAGGACATGGCAAAGAAGGCGCAGAGCATAGTCTCGAAGGAAAAAGGGCTTCTTGAGCTTGAGAAAAAGCTCTCTGAGATGCAAAAAGGACTTTCTGATAAGGAAAAAGAGTTGAAACAGTCTGAGAGGGATATCACTTCAAAGTCAAAAGCCCAGGAAAAAGACATCCTAAAAAGAGATATGGTGATAACCCAGAGGGAAGGAAAGCTTCACAAGGCGATCGATGTGGTAGAGGCTGCAAGAAACAGCCTTAACGAGGCAAAGCTTGACTTTGAGAAGAGGATAGTCCTGATAAACAAGGAGATCCGGCAGAACCTGATGGAGCTTGACAGGAAAGCATCAGACGTTAGGAAGCTAAAAGAAGACCTGGCCTCATCAGAGAAAAACATAGTGTCAGAGATAAAGGAGCTTGAGTCGCTTGATTCTGAGATATCACGTAAGGTGAGGGATGTTGAAAGGGACAGGCGCCTTCTTGACAGGGAAGAATCACGCGTGGTAGAAAAGGTGCAAAAGCTTCTGGTCGCTGAAAAAGATATCAAGGAAAGGGAGAAGAAAATTTCTGTCATCGAGTCCAGGATAAGCAAGGAAGAGGCAAGCCTAAGAAAAGAGATACAGAAGATCGAGGCTGCAGCAGAGATAAAAAAAGAGATCCCTTCCATCAAGAGGAAATACGACCTGCTTTCTTCCAAGTATGACAAGCTAAACGGCGAGCTTCTCGGCAAGAGGGAGATGCTAAAAGACAAGGAATCAGAGCTCCTTCGGAGAGAGAAGATCGTGGCTGAGAAAGAAGCGTTCCTTAAGGCAAAAGAGGATGAGCTTGAGATGGAGAAATATGATTTCATCAAGAGCCGCGACAGGAAAGTGCTTGAGTTTATCGAGCATGAGAGATATGAGGAAAAGCCTTTTATCGAAAGCCATCCTCACGGCGAGATATACGACATGATAAACGCGGCAAGAGACCACATAACCCATGGAAGGATTAGCGAGGCAAAAAGGATCATAGTCAAGATAGAGATCCTTTATAACAATCTGGAGGAAGCAGACCAGAAAAAAGTGATAGGGTATGATATCCTTGAGCTGAAGACAGACCTCAAGCTTGCGAGCCTGTCATGATCATATCATCTTTTTCCTTCCCATTCAAGGTGGAATTCTTCAAGGAAATTTTGCATGAAATCATGCCTTCCCAAGGCTATCTTTCTTGCAGTCTCTGTGTTCATCATGTCTTTTAGCAGGAGAAGCTTCTCATAAAAATGGTTCAGCGATGTTCCGTTGCTGTTCTTGTACTGCTCAGATGTCTCAAGTTTCTGCGGAGGAAGGGAAGGGTCATGCATGCTTCTCTTCCGTGATCCGCCATAAGCAAAAGCCCTTGCTATCCCTATCGCGCCGATTGCATCAAGCCTGTCTGCATCCTGCACCACCATGAACTCTTTTGTCTTGGCTGCCTTGTTCTTTCCAAGAGACTTTGAGAATGATAGGTTTTCAGCTATATGAGAGACGTGTTCTCTTGTTGTTTCATCAAGGTCTAGATCTCTTACTATCTTTTCAAATGCATCTTTTGCTGCAAGGTCATCATTACCGTAGAGTTTTGGGTCTCTTACGTCGTGCAGCAGCGCTGCAAGCTCTACTATGAACGTGTCTGCGCCTTCCTTCTCTGCTATCCTTAGTGCCATGTCCCTTACTCTTGCACAATGCCAATAGTCATGTCCTGTGTGCTCGTCTCCAAGCTTTTCCCTGACATAGCTTTCGGCCTTTGCTATTATCTGTTTTTTTTCTTGCATCATCATCTCACAGATATGTTTTTTTCGCTGGTCTCAAAAACTTTTCCAAGAAAGCTTTCTATAGTATATATGTTTGAAAGGCAGTGGTCTGTTATCTTGTTGACCTTCACATTTGAGCCTTTCAGCAGCGCGATGAATGGAAGGAGCTGGTCTGCCTTGTAGCTGTCTATCGGAGCGCCTGATTCAATCTCCTTAAGGAGGTTTGAAGCAGCTTCTGTCCCGACATCTTCTGCCTTCTTTGCCCTCTCTCCAAGCGAGTCTCCTCCTATCCTTATGAGCTTGTGAGAGTCGCATTCATCGCTTTCACAGTCTGAGAATATCGCCCAAAGCACCATCCCTGATCCTGTCGATGCAGTGTCCTGATAGGAGCAGTCGATGCTGATAGGAGCGTTTAGTTTCTTAAGCGCCTTTCTTGCTGATTCTGCCTGTCTTTCTGAAACCTTTGAGCTTTCAAGGTCTGATGAAGCGTGGGACCTGCCCCTTACCGAAAGCAGTTTTCCTCTTGACACTATATCTATAGGCAATATGTTTGAGGACAGCATGTTCCTGAAGTAGTCAAAGTTTGGGCTTTGGGAGAGCTTGAATTTCGGGGTTATCTTCATATCTATGACTCCCTGACCTTTCGGGTAATATCCTCTTCTTATAAGCCTGGCCTCTATCTTTGCAAAAGCCTGTATGTCAGGAAGGAAGACTTCAGAAAAATAGTCGTATGGCTGGGCGAATTTTGCATCCGTTCCCCCCCTTATCCTTATCGTTGTCGGCCTCTCTGCAAAAATAGCAGGAAGCATGACTGACTGGAGCAGCAATGTTACTGATCCTGCAGTCTCTATGTCAACATCTATATTTCCTCCAAATATCTTGCCTGGGACAAATGTGAGTTTCTCTGATCCTATCTCATCTCCTGTCACATCAAAGTTCGCTATCTGTCTCAGCGCCTTGATGCAGTGCAGATGCTGGCTCTTAAGCCCCGGAGCAGGCCTTCCCTTCCTTATCTTGTCAATCTCAAAAGGCCTGTTTGTGAGGAGAGATAAGGCAAGCGCAGTCCTTAGCATCTGGCCTCCGCCTTCATGCATGCTGCCGTCAAGGAGTATCCTGGTCATGTGTCATGATAAGCATAGGTTATATAAAAGGGTTTTTGATTTAAGGGACTTGCCCCAAAAGGTCTCTTGTCCTCTTCAACAAGCTCAGGATATATTCTTCAAAGAGGGGCTTTGAAACATTCCATTCCATAATGCCTATCTTCTTGCCTTTATAATTTATCTCATTTCTTAAAAGCCTCATTTTCTCAAGTTCTTCCCAGGATACATCGATGCTCCTATGATTAAAGCAGAGGTACGCATTGCTGCATTGATGGTTACTGATCTGCACTTTATCAAAAAGTAAAAAAGCATCGATAAGCTTCCTTAGTATATCATAGTACTCTACAAAAAGAAAAGAATAGTTATTGGTTTCTTCCTCATATTCATTCCCGTTCCGCTTTGCCCTGTCAATCCCGCATTGTGCGCTTGCAAGCAAAGATCTCACTATACCTCTATCTGTCTCTTTCTTTGGTTTTATTATGCCTTCATCTTTACATTGAGCATAGGTGTTATCAAGGGCTTTTATTTTTTCTTTCATGAGGTTAAGTCTATTTTAATTCTAAAATATCTGTCACATCACCCTTGACAAAATAACCCTTAATAACACTTTTTATTAGATCTGACTCAATTTTTCGGATTTCCTGCTTATTTTTACAGTGATGCACCTGTACTTCCCTTCCCAGGGCCCTGTATCCATATTTTAGATCTTCTGGATCCCCCATTATAAAAATATCAATATCACTTTCTGAGTGCCAGTCCCCTCTAGCAAAGCTTCCGAAAAGCACTATGGCTTTTGCTTTTTCTAACAGGCTAAGCTTATCTAATAGGCCGGAACTATACAGTTGTTTTAGGGCATAAATTCTTTTTTTGTTTATATAAGCAGGATCTTCATGGTTTGAGACAAAAAAAGGCATCTTACCTTTTGGCCTTACTTTCATTATAAATTTTTCTTTGATAAGCTTCCTAAGCCAGATGCTTGCCGCTCGTTCGCTTATATTTGCAGTTTTTACTATCTTACTGAAATGCCAGTGTTTGGTTGGCTCATTCAAGAAAAGCTCTGCAACTTTTTCTTCTTTGGACCTCATTTTACTTACAGTAAGTGTAAGTATTATTTAAAGCTTCCCATACTAACCTACTGATACTCATCAAAAAAGAAAAATATTTATACTGATGACACATTCCCTTTTCTTATGAGATCAGGCTTACTACTCGTAATTATTTCTGTTCTGGTCTAGTTACCAGTCCATCGGCCTTTTATTCTCTTGAAAAATTCTAAAAGAAAAGTAATGAAAACGGAGGGATATAAGATGAAACAAAACAAAGGAAAAACAAAAGCCAACAACCCATGCAAGAACAGCAGCAAGCCTAGCTTTGCCTATTTCACATATGTTGTCATTCTCGTTCTGATCCTCGTAGTCGTGATTTAGTCTAATAATTAACTGTATTTTCAAACCAAATTAACTTATGATATTGCTATAAAGATATGGAGGTAATAAGATGGGGTCAAGCAAGCATAGTGATAGAGCAAAAGTAGCAAAAGGTGTGGGCAGAGTTGTTGCAACCTTAGAAACATTGGATTGTGTTGGAGGATCAAGAGTATTGGGTGGTTATGAAGGTATAAAACTAAAAGGCGGTGCAAAAAATCCAGGTATGCTCATCTCAAGTGGTAGTGGAGGGTTAGAGCTGAGAGTAGGTGTTGATGGATTCACAACCTTAGTTGTTGTTCAGCCTGACAAAAGATATAATTATGGTAGGGGAGAATCATTTATGGAGGTAGTGTATGAGAGTCTTAGAAAGAATTACCCTCATTCGCAGATAAGAACAAGATAAAAAAATAAAATAATCTACCAGTCGATGCCTTCAAGATCGCTTTCAAGGCTGTCAAGATCGGAGGTGTCAAGCTCTTCATCAAGCTGGCCAACCTCTGTGACTCCCCCTGTTATTGGCGTGTCTGATGGAGGAGGCGGATTGCTTCCTTCATTAGCGCCTGGTCCTGGAACATTGTCTCCGGTAGTCGTATCGCTGGCTTTCCCGCAGCCTGCAACTACAAGAAGAGCTAAAACCAAAATTATGCCTAAAATCTTATTCATCATAAATAATCACCTTCATAACCTGCTTTGTGAATTTTCTTAAGCTTTTTCATATATAAACGTTACGTTATTGTGTATTGACTAAAAAATGAAAAAAATAAAAAATTTATGAGTCAGCTGATGTTGCGATGACTCCCCCTCCTGCCTGGACTCCATCTCCTGTTGCCTGCTCTGCAGCAGCGATAGCCTCATCGACTGAGGATTCGCCTAGCTCGTCCTCGACTCCAAGCGCCCTTATCTTTGAGATTATCTCCTTTAGGAGCGTGTGCGCTTCCTTAAGCGAGTCGTGCGCAGAAGCCATCAGGTCATGTGCCTGGTCTGAAAGCTCTTTCCTGTTCTCTTCATCTGTCCTTGCCTGCACAAGAAGATCTCTTGCTTTCTCATAGTTTTCTTTTGCTGAGTCTATCTTTGCGCCAAAATCGTCAACAAGAGCCTCGACTTCTGATGCGTCCTTTCCGTTCTCCTCTGCTACAGCAAGGACGTTCTCCAGCCTTTCCTGAAGCTGTTTTGAGCTCACTATTATGTTTCCTATCCTTGCGTTTATCACGTTTCCTGCATAGGTTGTCAGAAGAGGCT
Organism: Candidatus Woesearchaeota archaeon; assembly: GCA_046705145.1. GTDB lineage: Archaea > Nanobdellota > Nanobdellia > Woesearchaeales > JBJKQO01 > JBJKQO01. The sequence goes on along the minus strand of JBJKQO010000001.1, from coordinate 67,682 downwards.
TTACTGACTTGAGGTATTCGCTTATCTCATCCCTTACTGCGTCAACCTCTTCTTTTGTCGAATCTTCTGTAAGTGCAGCGACCTTCTCTTTAAGCGCGTTTCCTTCAGCGATTTTTGCATCTACCTCTGCGATTATGTCTGCTGCCTCTTCATCTGTGAGCGTGTCTGATGATTCCACCTTTGCCTTTATCCTGTCAAGATGGTTCAGTATGACGTCAAGCGTGTTGCCAAGGAAGTTCTTTGCCTGCGTCCTGACTGTTTTCTGCAGCTGCTGACACTCGTCAGTTTCAGGATCCTGGCACCCTGCAAGCTTCCCTTTTGTTTCCATAAAAGCGTTTTTCCACTGCTCCTGGTTCTGTTTCTTCTCCTTGTAGCTTTGCAGCGCGTTGTTGTACCTTTCTCTTGCCTGGGTCAGCTTTTCTTTTGCTATCTCCCTTGCTGCATTGTTTTTCAGCTTGTATTCCTTAAAGGCTTCTGTTGCTTTCATCTTGATTATGTCTGCTCTTACCTGAAGCCTTTTTGCTTCTATCTCCTTGAGCTTTTCTATCTTTTTTTCTCCGACATTCTGCATCGCCTGTATCCTCTGCTGAAGTTTTGCCTTGCATGACTCAGGATCATCTGTGCTGTCGCAGTTTGCAAGAGCCCTTTGTATCTTCTCTCTCTGCTGCTGTATGAACTGGTCATTGTTGTTCAATGCCCTGACAGGGTTTGCATTAGGCGCTCCTGCTCCAGTCATCTCCCTATTGGTATTGCCGTTTCCAGATGTGTCTAAATCATCTGATGAGCTCTCGCTTGACCCTGCTGATGATCCTGCCGAGGATCCTGCTGCTGAAGTGTCCTGTCCTCCAGAAGCAAAAGCTAGTGGCACTGCTGATAATATCAGTAAGGCCATGACAAAAATCGATATGATCTTTTTCATATTTATCTTCCTCCGTTTTTGATTTATAGATCATTTTTTGGATTTCTTTCGATTTCCTGTTGGTCTATTGTGCGCTTCTTGTTTATAAACAAACTTATCATAGCATAAAAAACAAAGGCTGTTTTGGCCTTCTAAAGCTTTACCAACAGCAATTTTTTGCCTTAAAACTTTATGGAAAAGTTTTTATACTCTTTTTTGATAATTTGGGGGAAGATGGCCAGTTTGACTAGAAATATACTTTACAGCATTATCATGATAGCTATTTTTAGCATGATCTCTGGGACAACCCTTGCTGCAGTGATAAGCGGATCGACTTATGACCTTTATCTTAATAAGATCGATGATGTCAAGGTGACGATCGACACCTCTCCCAGGCAGACAATGATTGCAAAAGACTCAGAATACAGTTTTGAGGTTGGGATGGGAGAGTACAGGATAACTGCGGAAAAGTACAGGGAAGGTGAGCTCCTATATAAGACTGAAGAGAACATATCAGTCATAGATGACGGAAATTATGTGATCGACCTGATCTTGTTCCCGAATTTTGATGAGGAAGAAGATATCATAAGCGAGGCATCAAATATCGATATTCCTGTCGATCAAGATCAGGAAGACAAGAAGAATCATGATAACCTGATCCTGATAATAGTGCTCTGCGTCCTTGTCATCGTTTTCCTGGTTGCAAGCATACCAAGAGCAAGGAACAGGGAAGACAGTCATGAAGAAGTAAAAGTATCGCTGGATCATGCAGGGCTTGATGATTACTCCAGACAGGTTGTTGAAGCCATAAAGGAGCATGGAGGCAGGGCAACCCAAAAGGATGTGAGAAAAAAGATACCTCTCTCAGAGGCAAAGGTCAGCCTGATAATAAGTGAGCTCGAATCAAAAGGTGTTATCGAGAAGATTAAGAAAGGCAGGGGCAACATAATCATACTCAAATAACGACTCTGTCCGGAAAGTTCGTCGGTGTGTTCAAATGCCTCAAGCATTTGAACGCCAGCCAAAGCTTTTGCTTTGGCGCTGCCGTGTATGCCATAGTATGCCTAAAGGGCATACATGGCAGCGCAAATCATAGATTTGCTGGCGTTTGGCTTTGCCAAACACATGGCCCGACGTAGCTGACAAGGCTTGTATATCTAGTATACAAACATTGTCAGCGAAGTAGGACTTTCCGGACAGAGCTTCAGAGATTTATACAAGAGTTTAGGGGGTGCGATAGATAAGCAAGCTAGTTATCATGGGGATAGATCCTGGGACTACAGCAGCTTACGCGCTGCTAGATACAGATGGAGCGCTTGTGGGGTCAGGCTCTTCAAAGAGCCTTGACATAAGCTCTATGATAAGGGAGATAGCAAAAGCAGGCATACCTATCGCCTGCGGATGCGACAAGAAGAGCATCCCTGAATTTGTTGAGAAAGTGGCGACAAAGACTGGCGCTGTGCTTTTCAGCCCAAAAGAGGACCTTTTGGTATCTGAGAAAAAAGAGCTTGCTAAAGGTTACGATTACGGCAATACCCATGAGATGGACGCAGTAGCATCTGCTGTCTTTGCGCTGGACCAGATAAAGAGGGTGCTAAAAAAGATTGATGTCTTTTGCGAGAAGGAGAAAAAGGAAGGCATCAAGGAAGGGATAACAAGGATAGTCATAAAGCAAGGTCTTAGCATCCGTGCAGCATCAAACATCATCGAGAAGCCGCAAAAAGAGGAGATAAGGATAGTCAAAGACGCTATCGAGAGGGATGTCCTTAGCAGGCAGAGGTTTGTCAGCCTCTACGAGAGGCTCATAGAGAAGGGAGAAGAGTCTGACAGGCTTAGGTCAAGGATAAGGGAACAAAAGGCAATGATCAGGAATTATGAGAAGGAGATCAGCTGGCTCAAGAAGCGGCCTGATAAGGAAAATAAGCAGGGAAAGGAAAGAGACATAATTAAGCAGAAGGATGCGAGGATAGCTGTGGTTGAGTCAGGATTCAAGAAGGCTCAAAATGACATCTCAAATCTCAAGAAAGAGATAAAGAGGATATCTTCAGCTGTTGTAAGGAAAAAGGTAATAGCTGTCAAAAGGCTAAAAGATCTCTCGACAAAGGAGATCGAGGAAAAAGATCCTGTGCTTGGCATATCTCCTGAAGATATAATATTTGTCGATAATCCTAACATCTTCAGCAATTCCTCGATAGCGAGGGTTAAAGGAAGCATGATAATATACGTCGAGAAGCCAGGTAAGGCGCTTTCGCTGAAGGATATCACGTTCATAGACCATAAGAGCCTTGGAGCCCACTTCTTCAAGTATTTCGTCCTTCTGGACCCAGGCCTTCTTGAAAAAGAGCTTGCAAAAAAGGACCTGATCAGCTCAGTGGTGTTAAGGTATAAGAAAGAAAGGGAAAAGTTTACTTGAACTCTACTTTCTTGGCCCTGATGCCTTTCTTTTGCATGCTGACCTTCTTGCACTCCTTGCACTCATACCTGAAGTCTGTCTTCTTGGAAAGCTTCTTTCCTGTCATCTTGAACTTTGTGATAGCAGGCTTGGAATACCTTCCCTTGTTTCCTGTTCCCCTTGCAGCTCCTCTCTTCTTTGCCCTGTACTTTGAGCCATAGCTAAGGCTGCTTGGGCTTCTCTTCTTGTTCTGAGTGACCTTGTGCTCTGTGTGCTTCTTGCATTTTACGCACAATTTCTTGACTGTTTTTGGAACTTTCATTTTATCAACCAAAAAAGAACACGAATCCCTTTAAAAAGCTTGTGGTTTTTTAGGCTTTGTCCGAGAGTACGACCCCCTCACTAAAACATTTATAAACCCTGGTCGATTAGTGGTGAGGATGGGCCTTAAAAAAGAATATGTTTCAGAGCTCCTCTCAGAGATCAAGAAGAAAAAGCTCTCCAAGGATGATATTGCAAAGCTTAAGATCAGGCTTTGCAAAAAGCATGGCATAGGAAAGATCCCGACTGACATAGAGGTCCTTCTGAACGCTCCTGAAGCTGACATCCCTAAAGTCAAGAGGTATCTTCTTACAAAGCCTACAAGGACAATATCAGGGGTGTCTGTCGTTGCCATAATGACCTCTCCTGCAAAGTGCCCTCATGGGAAGTGCCTGATGTGTCCTGGAGGTGTGGAATCAGAGTTTGGGACCGTCCCCCAAAGCTATACCGGAAAGGAGCCTGCGACAAGGCGTGCGATAAGAAACGGATATGATCCTTATCTCCAGGTGTTTAACAGGCTTGAGCAGTATGTTGCGCTTGGCCAGGTCCCCCAAAAGGTTGAGCTTATAATCATGGGAGGCACTTTTCCTGCCAGGGACAAAACTTATAGGGACAGGTTTGTCGCTTACTCTTTTAAGGCTATGAACGACTTTTCAGCCATTTTTTTCAGGAAGTCTGTCTTTGACATCAAGAAGTTCAAGGGATTTTTTGAGATGCCAGGAGACATAGATGATCCTTCACGAGAGGCCAGACTTAAGGATAAGATGCTTGCGCTTAAGGGCAAGGCTTCACTTGAAAGAGAGCAGATGAGAAATGAGTCTTCTGAAGTGAGGTGTATCTCGCTTGTCATCGAGACAAGGCCTGACTTTGCAAAAGAGGAGCACGTGAAAGATATGCTTAGGCTTGGGGCGACAAAGGTTGAGCTTGGTTTCCAGTCACCTTACGATGATGTCCTGAAAAAGATAGAAAGAGGACATACTGTCAAAGATAATATAATAGCGACAAGGACACTTAAGGATTACGGGTTTAAGATAAACTATCATGTGATGCCAGGTCTTCCTGGCTCTGATAGCAGGAGGGATGTTCGCGCGTTAAAGGAGCTTTTTGACAATCCTTATTTTCGTCCTGACATGCTCAAGATATATCCTTGCATGGTGCTTAAGGGCACAAGGCTTTATGACCTGTGGAAAAAAGGGAAGTTTAAGCCTATTACCACAAAGAAGGCTGCAAGGATAATAGTTGAACTAAAAAAAGTTATACCTCCTTATGTGAGGATAATGAGGGTGCAGCGTGACATCCCCACTTTCATGATTGAAGATGGCGTGGACAGGACCAATCTAAGGCAGTACGTGCAGGAGCTGATGCAAAAGGATGGCGTAAGGTGCGGCTGCATCAGGTGCCGCGAGATAGGGAGGAACATGCATGATATCAAAAGTATAAGTTATGAAAAGATGATCTATGAGGCTTCTGAAGGCATAGAATTTTTCATCTCAGCAGAATCAGATGATTCGATAGTAGGGTTTCTCAGGATGAGGTTTCCTTCAAACAACCATGATACTGCAATGGTAAGGGAGCTTCATGTATATGGTGAAAGCCTTGCTTTCAGTGAAAAAGGAGCATACCAGCATAGGGGTATCGGCAAGACTCTTTTGAAAAAAGCTGAGGCCATCGCAAAAGAATATGGAAAGCAAAAAGTGCTTGTTATTTCAGGCATAGGAGTAAGGCCCTATTACAGGAAGCTTGGCTATAGGAAAGTCGGTTGGTATATGGGTAAGACAATTGTTAAAAAGAAATTTAGCTAATATGTTATCCCCCTTTTTCTTCATCTCTCTTGCGTCTCATGTATGATGAGATGACAAATACCATTATGACGACGTTTATGAACTGCCCGATGAACGCGTTTAGAAGGGCAAGTGTCTTGTTCCATCCCATGGGGCATATGTCTCCGTAGCCTACAGTAAACAAGGTGACTGCTGAAAAGTAGAAATAATCCTTTGATACGTGCGGGTCTGTCTGGATCATCGAGCTGTTAAAGCTGTCGCTGCATGAGCCATATGTTAGGTAGCCTTTTCCTCTGTCAGTCGTTGTCTCGTAGGCGAAAGAGAAGAGCAGGAGCACTCCCAGTATGAAGAGCAGGTAGCTTATGAAAAGGTTCCATATGTTCTTTGCTGTCATAAGCGACTTAAGCGAGCGTTTTACCATGAATACCACGAAGAATATCAGGTAAGCGTTAAGGCATGAGACTAAAAGTACTGATACGAAGTTAGCGTATATGGTGTGCTGGGGGATAAGGATCTTTGAGATCAGTATCAAAAGAAGTATCCCTAAGACAAATATGGGGACCTTTACAAAAGGCCTGACATAAAGGATCCTCTCAGCCCGGGACAGTCTGGATATGTTTGTGGATATCTGCTCCTTCGCTATCTTGGTCAGGTCATCCGGATCGATCTTTTTTATGTCTATCTTCTTTATCATGGAAATATTTAGGGGATAGATGTATATAAACCTTTTTGTTGATATGGCCCATTAGAAATTCGGAAGGTATCAGTTTTATACTACTCAAGCAGGTCATGTATCTCGTTTATCTTGCTTGTGTCTGAGAAGACGTGTTTTCTTATCTCTTCTTTTGCAAGTATATCGACCCCTTTGTATTTTTCCTTGTCGACTATGCTTAGGCATATCTTCATCATCTCTTCATCTGTGAACCTTCCGGGCTCAAAGTAGACTGAATCTGTCATGTTGTTCCTTTTCATGAAGTTTTCAGTTATCTCTGACTCAAGGAAGAGTATGTCTGAAAGCTTGTCGACAAAGTGCCTGTAGCTTGCTATCTGGGAGTCGTCTGGCTCAAAGCTTAGCATGCACTTGTGCTCAGGGGTGATTATGTTTTTCAGCTCTTCTTTTGGCGCGCTTGCGATTATCCAGAAAGGGAAGAGCCTGCAGTTAAGCGGCCTTGCCTCGTAGATCGAGCACTTTCCGTCTTTCCTGAAAGTGCAGGGTATGTCAAGGCCCAGCTCGTAGTCATACCTGTTTTCCTCTTCTATCGAACCGAAGGGTTTTATGCCTATGTTCTCCTTAAACAGGCCTTCAACTGTCTTTCCTGTGAACTCTGAGATGCGTTTTATGTCTCCCAGAGTAAGGTTTATCTGGGTCTTTATGTTTTCGCAGCATATCGCGCAGTGGAGGCATCTGAACTTGGGCATGAGGATAAAATAATGGCTTTATTATATAAAGTTGACTGTGGAACCAGATATTTTTTCCACAACATTTTTATATGATTGATTCACAGATTATTTACTATGCCAACTCTAGTTGTTATAAGGCACGGCCAGTCTGTGTGGAACCTTGAGAACAGGTTTACAGGGTGGACTGATGTCCCGCTGTCAAAAAAGGGTATTTCTGAGGCTAAAAAGGCAGGCAAGCTGCTTAAAGACTACCATTTTGACGTCGTGTTCATATCTCACCTGCTCAGGTCTATTGAGACTTTCACCTTTGCTTACAGGGAGATGGGCGATCAGAGGATACCTGTGATCAGGCATGAGACCATGAGCCAGCTTCATAAGTGGGAAAACTATGCTTCGATGAGAAAAGATGAGCTTATGGTGCATTCTGCGGAAGATCTTGCAGAGAGGTATTATGGCAAGCTTCAGGGGATGAACAAGGATGACATGAGGAAAAAGTATGGTGCAGAACAGGTGCATATCTGGAGAAGGTCCTTTGATGTGCGGCCTCCTGGAGGGGAAAGCCTAAAAGACACCATTATGAGGACGCTTCCTTACTATAAGAAGCATATCGAGCCTGCCCTTAAGGCAGGAAAGACTGTGCTTATTGTCGCTCACGGAAACAGCCTGAGGTCTATTGTGAAGCATATCGAATCTATTTCTGATGACAAGATCCCTCTTGTGGAGATACCTACAGGAGAGCCGATCGTCTACGAATTTGACACTAGCATGAAACTTAAAGCAAAAAAAGTACTCAAATGAGATACAAAGATGAGTTATTGAAGCTGGAACTGCCTATCGGAAAGTATGCTGTATTTGGTTCTGGACCTCTTGCGATCAGGAATCTCAGGGAGAATAAGGATATAGACCTTATTGTTAAGGAAGACCTGTGGCTGATGTTAGAGAAAAAACATCCTTCAAATGGAGGGGATTGTATAAGCATAGGTCATATCGACATGTATAAGACCTGGATGTTTGGCTTCACGAAAAGAATAGGTGAGCTTATCGACGATGCAGAGATGATTGGGGGGATACCTTTTGTCAGGCTGAAGCACGTCCTGGAGTGGAAGAAATCCAGAAAAACAGAGAAGGATATGAATGATATTGAGATCATTGAGAGTTTTCTTGGTAAGATATGACAAGCAGGTATATCCCCTAGTTAATTTTATATAGTTATTCTCATTCATATATCCATGGGCCCGTAGGCTAATGGATAGACCTTCCGGCTTCGGACCGGACTATGAGGGTTCGAATTTCAGTGCCAACCTAAAAAAGGGGTTATCTCAAAAAGAGGTGCCTTGACACTGGACGGCTGTCCCTCCGGGCTCATTTTTTTCTTTATTTTATTTTTACTATATGTGTAGGTTATCAGATTCTTGGTTTCTTAAGTTTAGTATCAAAGAACGAAATTGAATAAAAAAGAAAAAAGAAAAAATTAAGGCTTGTGCCTTATTTATTGCTCTATTACTTCAGTTACTTCTTCCTCGACAACTGTTGGAGCCCTGACCTGTGTGTCAGTGAAGGTTGTGCTTGTTCCTACGACTTCAACTTCCATTCCTGAAAGTGTGAACTGGTCGTAGTTTGCTACAACTCTTGATGCTCTCCTTGTGTCAAGTGCAGTTGCTCCTGCTACAAGCATTGCTACGCTTCCGCCGTTCTCATACAGCTTGATCATTGCTTTGCCTGTCTCGAAGCCTTCTGTGCAGTCTGCTGGGTTGCCCATAAGCTCAGCTGCTACAGCGTTAGCGCATGGTCCTCCTACGACGATCATGTTCTGTGCTGTTATGTCGCTGATCTCTGATGCAAGCTTTGCTGAACCGACTTCGATTGGTGTTACAACTGTTGTTGTCACTCCGCCTGACGAGCTTGATGAAGAGCTAGTTACACCTGACGTGTAATAGACTAGTGCTTCAAGCTGGTCCTTTGGTAAGGTCAACTTAAGCTTGTCTGGTCCGCTTGTGACTCCTGTCTGGAAGATGTCAACTCCGAATCTTGAAACATCTTCTTTGTCGTCTGAATCACCAATGTCTAACAGAGAGACTGTTGTTGTTCCTGCAACATCGCCTACCACTGAATTAATGTCTATCTTGTCACTTGAAGCAGTGAAAGATATATTGATGTCTTCGTGGTCGGTCCCTGTGTCAAGTTCTGGTGATCTCAGGTTTATGCCAAGAGATGTACCAGAAGATGATCCTGGATCCCTAAATGTTGCGTTACATGCTTGTCTGAACCTTAATTCATATCCTTTCTTTGTGTAGAAGGTTGGCGTACTTGTGTTGCTTAAGGTTCCGCCTCCGTTAAGATCAACTGCGATTTTTGCATCATTGCTGTTAGCTACGAGCCATACACCAAATGAATGGGTCCCTACTCTCATAGTTGCATCTGCGGTTCCATCAAGGTCTGTTGAGATCCCTGAAGTTGTAACGTCGAATGAGGATTCAACGCCTGTTGCAACGTTCTCAAAGGTTATAAGCTCTGAGCCTGATGTTGAGTCGTATCCTTTATACCTCATCAGGTATGATGCTTTAGCATCGTTTACCATGAAGTATGAATACTTAGGCATTGCTGCTGATGCGTTTCCAACTTCACAAACTGTTAAGTTCCTTGTCTCATCACCGAACCTGAATGTGTTTGTTGCGTCAACGTCAAGATATGGAATCTTCATCAGTTGTCCATCTTCGTTCTCAAACTCAATAACATACTCATCAGTTCCTTGTGGCTTGATCTCAAGTGTCTCTGTTTCAGGCTCTGTCATTCCCTTGAACTCAAGGTCCCAGTTTCCAATCATCTGACCTACTTCCTTCTGTTTTTCAGAAAGGCTTCCACCTACTGGTATGTAGATGTCATCTGCATTAGCCCAGATAACTTTTATGTTGGATACCTTGATTACAGATGCATCGTCTGTTCCTGTAATATTTACAAGGGTGGTATCCATCGAGTCAGAACCATACTTCAAGCGCTGAGAACCTATAGCTGAGTTAGAGATATTGGTGTCCTCAAGAGTTATCTTGTCAGCTCCCAGATAGAACTCAACAATCCTTGATCCGCCTGTGAACTCCTGTGAAAGAAGTGTCCTGACTCCGATTGTTGTTCCGTCTTTCAGCTTAAAGGTTCCTGACTCTGCTAGCTTGTCTGAGACTTCGCCGTTGACCTTGAACAATACATATGTTGATGTTATGATGGTTACGGTCACCTCATAATCAACTCCGTTTATTGTGTAGGTCTTGGTCTCGCCTTCAGAAAGCGTGTCCTGAACTGATCCTCCCATAAGCTCAAGCTTCAAGGCCCATTTTGCTGACCTTGTTGCAGATGTTATTGTGTAGTCATTTCCTGCGATTGAAACTTTCTTGTTCTGCAGGTCTGTGACTGCTGTTCCTGATGTTGGAACATCTGCTTCCAAAGCTGAAGGGAATGATATTGTATATACATACGCATCATTTCCTGCTGCCTGAGTCAGCTTTAGGTATGTTGCTGGGATTGAATCATCGTCGTCTGGGTCAACAGCAAATATTGGTGCTGCATTTGTTGGCAGCTTCAGGTACTGGTTAAACTTGAAGGTTCCCCTGTCGTTTGTTATTTCCCCTTCGCTTAATGCACCAAGGTTGTTGCTTCCCAGGTCGCTTGTCACAACAGTGTCAATCTGCTCATCATACTCTACGAAGTTTGATGGCTGGTCAATCCTGTATGCGTCTCCTTCAACAGTAACTGTTGTTGTTCCTGTTGATGCGACATTTGTCGTTGTCTTGGATGCAAACTGCAGACTTGTAGCGATATCAACAGCTCCGACAACATCGGATGATGCTGCTGCATCTCCTACTACGATTACTCCATTAAATGCGCCGTCTTTTATAAACAGCGGCGATGGGTAATCCTTTAGGTCTGCTGCCATTGCGCCCATCATGGTTGCGCCAAGCATTGTTGTTCCAACGCCTAAGGCAACAATTTTCTTTATCACCTTTTTCATTTATCTAACACCTCCGTGTTTCTCTATTTGGTAATCTTTACATATTATTGTAAAGACGCCTTTTGTCTTTATTTATCAGCAAAACATCGTTTTGCCGACGTAAACATTACCTCTGACCCAGGTAAATCCCGTACCTTGTATTTAAAGGTTTTGGATTCACTCTGCTTTCTCGTGCATACAAACAAAGCATACACAGATAGCATTATCTGAGCCAAACGGGATTATATGACTATTGTTTATAAAGTTTTCGCAATTATTCGGACCTGGTTTTTGCTTACCATGCCAGAACCCCCTGAAAGCCTCAAATTCGAATAATAGAAGGTGTTGCAACTTTAAAATAGTATTTGATATGCCGGAGTCACCTTATATAAATATTGCTGTTTTTATTTATAAAGAACGCTCAAATCTGTCAGTATCAAAAATTTTGTGAAAAGAAACTGTGCAAAATCTCAAAAGAAGATAGGCCCCCTTCAACCGGGGGAACAAAAAAATCAAAGGTCTTTTGCCATGACTGTGCTCCTGTTGTTTGCCTTGGCTCTCCTTACTGCTTCCTTGACAAGCTCTTCAGCCTTCTTGTCAAGAGCATCAGCAAAATCTCCTGAGACGTTCATGCCTTCGGCAACTTCCTTTATCTTCGCTTTCACTACAAGCATGCATATCACCCCTGTTAGTTATATAGCAGATGAACCACACAGGATTAGTATTTAAAGATTTCTAAAAAGTCACACAAACTCTATCCCTTCATCATAATATACTCCTTTCTTGAGCTCAACAGGCCTCCAGTCATCTTCGACAAGCGCTGCGCCAAGCCAGTCTGCAAGCTCTTTTGGGTTGCCGATCGTAGCTGAAAGGCCTATGACCTGCGAGTTAGGCAGTATCTTCTTTAGCATCGTAAGTATTATCTCAAGTGTCGGGCCCCTGCCCGGGTCGTTTAGAAGGTGTATCTCATCAACGATTATAGTCGCTAGCTCCTTTACCCATGGGGAATTATGCCTTAACAGGGAGTCAAGCTTCTCCGAGGTGCAAAGTATAAGGTCCTTTCCTGCAAGCCTTGGCTCTGCTGAGTCAAGATCCCCTATGGTTATAGCCACTTTCAGTATATCCCCATACTTTCGCTGGAACTCCTTGTGCTTCTCTGTTGCAAGCGCCTTGAGAGGCACTATATATATTGCTTTTCCTTTCTTTTCGATTATTGACTTGACTGCTGCAAGCTCAGCTATAAGTGTCTTTCCTGAAGCTGTCGGGGTGCAAACGAGAAGCGACTTCCTTTCAAGAAGCCCTGCACCTACCGCTTTTTGCTGGCTGGGCCTAAGATCAGTTATCCCTTCCCGCTTCAGTATATCATATAGCTGCGCAGGGATCTTTGGCTTAATTGATTCAAGTTGCATGTTACCCTTCATGATTGAGGGTTAAGACACCAAGTATATATGGCTTACTACAGAAAGCTTTATATTGTAGCCGGATTTTAAGGAAGATATCAAATTCAAGAATGTCTAAAGGAGGTTGATTGTTATGCCTGAAACTGTCTTACAAAATAGGATTGATAATGCACCTGAAGGACTTGTAAAAAAGGTAGATGATTATATAGAATATATTTCCGAAAAAGGAAGAAGGGAAAGAACCCATAGTGGTGAGAAAGATGCTGAAGGAAATATTAGTAAGCCCGCATTGAAAGATCATTTTGATAGCATCTATAAGATAACTAAAGATCATATAAATGAAGAAAAATTATTTGATGTTTCTAAAGACAAGCTTGATGGAGATAAACTGGATGAGATTCTTGTCAAAGTACTCGAGAAAATTGTCCTTGAGTCATTAAAGAAGTTGGATGAATTCCCTGATATCGCAGAAGCCTATGAAAGAATTAAAGATAAAAAAACAGTATCCTGGAAAAAGACAGAACTTATAAATTTAGCAAGCCACTATTTAGGTTGGGGGATGATAAGAGGGCAACATGGAGAGAGTTTAGCAGATGACATCCAAGGGATGTTGTATTCTTCAATAAAAAATGCTATTCTGAATGACGATTATAACATTTTCCATGAGGTGCTTGGTGAATTGACATCAAAACAAATGGTAAGTGCCTACTTAACATATGGGGATCAGAAAAAATACCAAGAAATAACTCAAGGAAGTGAGGAAAACAGACAGTATATGACTGCATTACTTCTTGATAAGATTAAGGCAAAATATGGGCTTGAAGCAAAAGATAGTGAAACATTGTATGAAAAATTACGTAAACACCAAGAGGCCATAGAAACTGTCAAAGACTTGCACAATAAAGGCACTGAAAGTGATATCAATCATGGAGGCCAGGGTTTCAAGAAGACAGATGATAGAAGGTATATTGAAGCGATTACGGGTGGATCCAACTAACCCCTTTCTTTTTTATGATTAATTCCGTCTTTAACACCCTATCATCAACTGTCAGAAGTGCGCTTAAAGACTGCAAGCTAATCGTGGGATAACGTAAGTATCCTTCCTACAACCACTGCAGGTATGACTATTATCAGGAAGAACAATGCTGACCATATGCTTATCCCTATGAAGTAATTTATCACTATCAGAAGCGTTATCAGTGATGTTGTTATCGCTGTTCTCAGCAGCTTCTTCCAGAACTTCTTGACCTTAAAGAGCCTCATGAGGACTAGGTCCAGCTTTTCTTTGTGCAGCTCTGAGAATGAGTTGAAAGCAAGCGTGAATATGAGTATCATGAGCGCTGCAAACAGTAGGTTTATGATGTATGATGGTATTATGCTAAGAAGTGTCATCTTGTTGAAAACTGAGATTATCATCCATAATATTACCGTGGCAAAGAATCCTATCGACCATATCATGCTTACAAGCGAGAACTGCCAGAGGTATTCTCCTATGCCTTTTTTGCTTTCTGATATCTTTCCTGTCAGCCACCAGTTCAGGCCTTTAAGCACGCACCATATGACTATCAGAGATATTATAAGCACTATTGTCAGCCCTGCAAGCTTTGCCATGAAAGACGTTACCTGCGCTGCATTTGATGAGGCAGCGATAACAGGATCCTTTGTGAGAAGTGAGGCTGTGCTGTTTATGTCTGTCTCAAGCAGCTGGTTCACCTGGGCCACGTCAAATATAATCCTTACTGAGACAACATAATGCACCCATGCCACAAGCACAGCGAACACTATGTCTATCACAGCCATCAAGCTGAAGATCAGCTTGTTCTGCCCGAGCAGTTTCAGTGATTGTTTGAGTGTTGGTGTCATTTTAACTTGAGCATTGTTCATCATTACATCCTAATATCCCATCGGAATTGCAACAATATTGACCCTTAACACAATATTCATTATTACAAGTACAATAGTCTGCATTTATTATAGCATTTTGTGAGCAAGTAGTCGTCCCACTGCTCCCTCCAGAAGCTGTATTAGTGTTTGTAGCGGTATTTGACGCTACAGGAGCAGAGCCACATGATGCAACACAGGCATTATTTGAACCTGCAAAGTCAGTAAATGTACAGCAAAACATTCCTTTACCACATTTCAACCCATCACAGTTACAATCAGCAGTAGCTGCACTGTTTAGTGTACATGTTGGTAATCCTGTAACTGAAGCTGAGCATGTTGTCCCATAGTCATATTTTCCGTCGCAGCATATTCCTGTTGATCTTATTTCGTTTCCGCATCTGCATTGGCTGTTTGCGTTTATCGCTACCTTGTTTGTGCATGCGCTCTTGTGTGAGCATGAGTTTCCGTTCCAGACTTCTCCTTTCAGGCAGATGGTGTGCCTTGACTGTCCGTACCAGCATGATTGTTCAAGGGTTCCGCTGTAAGATGATGAGCACTCACTTACTGGCTGGCAGCTTGATCCGTCACAGAACTGTCCTGCTGAGCATACGCTTGTTCCGCATTTGCAATCTTGTGTCCTCTGAAGATATTGATACAAGCTTGTGCCTGTGCATGCTTTTGTGGCTGCTGTCCCGCCCTGTGCGTATATGACGTTGAATGATACTGTCTTCTTCTGGGTCTGGCCGTTTGATGTTGTTGGTTGGCCTATCTTATACTCTGAGGTAGTTGTCTTAAAAGCGTCATTTATAGTGAATTCTCCTGTCCAGGTGTATGTCTTTCCTACTTCAAGCGTCGCTGTTGCAGTAGATCTCTTGTAAGTGACCTTAACTATATAGTTTGAGAGCGCTCCTGGTTTTATTGCACCTGTTGGAAGCGCTTTTTTCTGCTGAAGGGTTATTCCGCCATATGTAGCTGTAGCGCCTGCTGCATTATTTGTACAACCGGATGTTGTTCCAGATACATCATTTCCGTTCACTGTCGTGCCAAGCTGGCAGGCTCCATCACCCCCCTGGTATCTCACGTAGAACTCTACGTCGCTTGCTGCTGTTCCTAAAACAGTGAAATAGTTTGAGTCTGTCTCTATGGTTGTTGTTGAGGCAAATCCTGGCTTTGCTGCAAACACTGCTGTCCCTGTGCCTTGCTGGTTTGTGAATGCTGCGTCTGTAAGCACGCACATGTCTAGTGTTCCTGTTATCTGGCCGTCCTGATGCAGGCATATTCCTCCCTGGCCGCCTTCATAGTTTGAGCAGACAGTTCCTCCGTTCTGGTTCTTTATTGTCCCTATGAGTATCTTGGTGTCTGCGCACTGGCACTGGCTGTTGCATTCTGGGTCTGTTATCTTCTGTTGTATGTCATATTGGAAGGTTATCATGTCTCCTGTGCCAAATGCTTTGTTGTCTGCCCTGTATACTGGGGTAGGGTCTGAGTTGAATCTTGCAAATGCTGAGCTTCCCAGGAATAGCTGGCATAGGAATGCTCCGTCTGCAAGGCTGTACTTGCAAAATGCTGGAGGCTTTCCTCCCATCTCTCCTATCGAGCACTGTGCTATGACCTCATCTTTTACTGTTTTTCCGTCATTTCCCTTGTAGTCTACAAGAAGCTCTGCGTAGTCATACCTGTATTTTTGGAATTCGAGTGTTTTCCAAAGCTCTCCTTTCTCTCCTAGGGTCTCAAGTTTTTTAAGGCTTCCTGAGTCTATTATGAATAACTGTTCTCCTGACCTGCAGTCACACATGCCGTCTTCAAACCCGTCTGTTGACGAGCATTGAGGGCCCTGCCTGCATTTTAGCCTTAGTTTGTACTGCAGGTCTGAGCCTGCGATAAGTCCTACGCCGAAATGATAGTTCCACCTTGTCTGTCCAGGAGGGTTGGTGCTGTATCCAAAAGAGACAAACCTTCTTTCGCATGGATAAAGGAACGCTACGCTTTTTATCGCGACTCCGACGTCCTGCTCAAGCATCCCCCCTATGTCTATGTCCCATGTTCCTGTGAATGCCCAAAGGCATGCTGCGTGCATGACTTTCTTTTCTGCAAGTGCTGCCCAAAGACCTGTCTTGCCGTACCTGTCAGCCACGCTTTTTTCCACGCTTGATGTGGCTTTTGTGAGTGTCCCGAATATGTTTCCTATCGAGCCACCCATGCTGTCTGAGGTCCCTGTCTTGCTGTATTTTTCTGCGAAGCATTTTACAAGGGCAAACAGCAGGTCGCACACGTATACTGACAGGACTGCCCTGCAGGTCCCTGCTTTTCCGTCTCCTGTGAGAAGGATCTTTTCAAAGCACATCCTTATCTCTGTCATGGCTTTTTGTATCAGCCCAAGCCATGATGATATCGCTGGCAGGCATACGCACTGGAAGCTGTAGAAGAACTGTGTCGGGTCAAACAGGTATTCCTTGTCTGTTACGCCAAGCTTTTCCATGACCCTGTTGTAGTAGTCTGTGGCATCATTTGTGCTCACTTTTGTTGAAGTCGCTTTTTCAAGCGCTTTTTTTAGTTTGTCTATGTTCTGTTTCTTTTCAGCATCGTTTTTCGGCCTGGTGAAGATATAGGCTAGGTTTCCGTCAGTTTTGTCCCTGCATTTCGGGTCTATAGGCTCATAGGATGTTCCGCTTTTTGCAGCTGATGCTTTTCCGACCTCTATCTTCGCTCCTTTTTCGAGCTTGAAATCCTTCTTCAGATAGACCAGGTCGACTGCGTATCCTAATGGGGTCGTGTCTGTTGATGCGCTTCCTGTTACAGGGATCAGCCTGAAGTATATGTTCCTGCTGACCACATTCTTGTCCTGGTTCAGCGCAGCAGGTGTTGAGTATCCTGCACAGTCTGGTTTGACCTGGTACTTTGTCCCGACAATATCTTCGACCGGGTTTCCTCTTGGGTCGCAGAATCCTGCTACTGAGTTCCAGACAAAGTTGCAGCTCAGCTTTAGTTCGTCTCTTAATGAGTCGAACTGGCCGTAGTTCTGTCCTTCAAGGCACATGCTTTCTTTCATCTCGTCCATGAGCATGCATGATGAGTCCCATTCTTCCATGTATTCTGTGCCGCAGCATTTAGGGTCTGCAGGATGCAGCAGGTCGTTGCAGTTGACTCCAGTGGATGTTGTTGCGCCTTCTTTGTTTTCTGTCCCTGAAGCTTTTTGTGATGCTGCTGCGCTTTCCTGTGCCTTGTAGTTTAGGAATATCTCCTTGAAAGTCTTGTATTCAAGACCGTCGATGTATGTCAGTCCTGAATTTCCGAGCTCTGTCTTGAGTATGCCTGTCTGGGCCTCTGTTGTAAGCTTTTTTGTCATGTCATCTTGTATCTTTTTTGTTAAAGCGGTTAGTTTTGCTTTATTCTTCGGATCATTAAGGGTAGGATCATTTACTTTTGCAAGGGCTACTTCAGTTTCAACATTTGTCTGCAAGTTATCTTTTACAGCTTTAGCCACTGCATCTTTGTTCTCTTTTTTGTCAAGGATTGATTTCTTATAAGCCTCGCCATACAATCCGCAGCTGCTTCCTACGAAGTAAGTCTTTGTGTTTACTGTAAACGAAGACATCTTGGCATCCTTTATGTATTTCCTCAGTGTTGGTGCCTGCCTGCAAAACATCCTGTCACAGACCCATTTCATGACTCTTTGCAGCTTTAGCCTTTCTCTTTTGGCGTCTTCGCATGACTTGCATGCCTCGTATTTCTGGTCTTGTGATATTGATGCTGCTGTTGTCGTACCAGCGGCTGTTGTCCCTCCCGAAGGTGTTGTTCCAGTAGATGCAGGAGTGCTTCCTGATGTTGCAGTTCCTCCTGATTTCGAGCCGTAAACTTCTTCGCATTTTCCTACTGTTGCTACGTTGTTTATCTGTGTGAGCATCTCTTTTGTGGAGTATTGTTTTCCGTTCTTGTTAGGTGATGATGCTTCTTTTGCCATAAGGTTTGCAAGCCCCAGGACTCCGTTTGATGTCTGGCATGACCATGTCTCTTTTATCGCCATTATGAAGTCTGCGGCAAATGTCGCTATGCACGCATAGAACGTGTAAACCTTGATCGGTTTCAATATCTTTAGAAGCGAGTCTATGAGCTTTATGCCTACGTCAAGGAACTGTATGAGCGCTTTAAGGAGGTTTTGGGGTATGACTGAAGGTGGCACTGTCCTGTCTATCTCCACCATTATGTCCCAGCACTGCTTCTGCACGTATGACTGCGTGTTTGTGCTGCTGTTAGCGTCAAATGTCATGGTTATCATGAGCGGGACCTTAACGCATCCAACTGCTGGGTTTCCGCATTCTCCAAGCCTGTGCTGGCTGATGTTTTGCTCCCTTTTAGTCATGGTCATGTTGGTTCCTGATCCTGGGACCATTGGGTTTATCTTGAGGCTGACGTATCCTGTCATCTTGTTGGTATGCCATGCTGGTGCGAATGTCACGTATTCCTCGTCCCATTTTTCCTTGTCAAGCTCGCTTAGGGGCTGGACTGTGACAGAAGGATTGGTCCTCATGACTCCTGGTGTTCCTCCTCCTGCCCATGTTAGGTTGACTGCAAACCCTACTTCTGCCATGCCTTCTATTATCATCCTCGGGTTGAGCATGGATGGCATCGGGCCTTGTATGTCTACTTTCCACCAGCTTCCCTGTCCGCAGACTGCGTAGCTTATCTTTCCTGTTACAGCGTCGCTTCTTCCGCCTGTGGTGTCTACTGCTATCATCTTGATCTGGTTGTCCCACTGCTGACCGGTCTCATATGTCTGTGTCGTCTGGGTGTCAGGGTTCTGCGCTGATGTCGTGGTTGTTTTGGTTATGTATCTTGAAAGCGTGACTTTTGCCTCAAAGGATCCGTCTGACTCAGTTGTAACTTTTGTCGTAGGGGTTGGGTTTTCAACATCGTTTACCCATATCCATATCTCTGATTCTTCTGATGCTTTTCCTTTTATCACTACCTGCTCTGTGTATGATGGGTTGAGCTTGTCAAGGTTATGCTCTGTTATGGAAGGAGGCATCGTGTCTACTATTACGTCAAATTCTTCTGTAGCTATGTTTCCTGCAGCATCAGTCGCTGTTATCTTCACGTAGTTTGTTCCTTCTGCAAGGTTTACTGGCTCTGAGAAATTTGATGTCACGAATTTTGCGTTTGAGTTCTCAAGAGGTGTGCATTCGTATTTCAGTTCTGTGAGGTTTGCGTTGTATTTCATCCCTCCATCTCTTGTCGTTATGGTGAGGGGGTCTGATTTTGTGCCTATCTGGCATTTTGTGTCTATTGCAGCGACCCTGTAAACATAGCTTTTTCCTGAGTCGACAGTCGCTCCTGTGTCTATGAATATGTTCTCGCTTGTCGCGGTTATGAGCACGTCATCCTTGTATATCAGGTAGGCTTTTATGTCTGTCTCGTTGAGCATTGTCCATCTTAGCTCTACCATGTTCGTGTCTACGCTTGTCATGTTGAGGTCATCTATCTTTTGAGGAGCCAGGTTTGCAGCTTCTGAGTTCACGCCTATTAGAAGTGTCACGTTCTCGCTTACTGTGCCGTTTATCACGACTGTCGACGTGTTGACAAACCTTGGAACTTCCTGCACATGGAGGGTAGGAGGCACGTTGTCTACAGTAACATGATAGCTTTCTGAGACAGTCTTGTCATTTTGTGATGTGACTTCAAGCGTTACTGTGTTTACTGCAGGAGCAAGCTTCATCAGGTAGACGTTTTCTATGCTTATCTTGCCGTCCTGCTTTGTCGTGTATCCCCTGACCCATTCTCCGTTGACATAGACTTTTACCAGCGCGTTAACAGTTGTCGAGCCGGTTATGTCTATCGTCCTGAGTTTTGAGTACCTGGGAACAGTCGCGTTGAGGAACACGTCCTCATCTTTTGCCGCGATGAATGTCCTTCTTGTGGAGTTGACGCAGTTGCCTGCGCTGTCGCATGAGCTGACTATGTAATAATATTTCTTGCCTTTCGTGACGTTTGCAGACATCGAGTGCTTTGTCGCAAGCTCGCTTGACTTGAGAAATTCCATTAGGTCTGTTGTCTGGCCGAAATAGACCATGGAGTTTGATGCTTCTGTTGTGTCCCACATGTATATTACGCCTGTGTCTTCAGGAAGGCTTATGTTGACTGCCGTGATGTTAGGAGGTGTTATGTCTCCTGTGGATGCTGTCCTAAAAGAGAAGGTCTTTGGGAATCTTTGCAGGGTTCCGTCTGTTATGTTTTTTGCGTATATCTCAAAATAGTATGTGGTTAAAGGTGTAAGCTCGCTGATAAGGAACTTGTGAGCGTTTGATATCGTGTCGTTTACTATAGATATGGACAGGCTGCTTTGGTCTGTAGAATAATTTACCTGGGCTGCTGAGCCAGGTGTTGTCCAAAATGTTAGGGTTGCAGAGTCTTTTGTCACAGGGTCTGCAACCTTTGATCCGACAGATATGCTGAACTCTGCCATGGCTATAGGGATGAATACTATCAGCTCTATTATGAAAAGCGCTATTATCTTTTTCAGGTTCATTCCCATTTTTCCGATTGTCTTTATTGATAAAGTTTTCTATGTGGTTTGCTTCATCCAAAAATTATGCTCTCGCATAAGTTGCCATCGGCTCGGCTGTGCTTCTGATCGTGCTTCAGTCGTTGAAGCCCCGGATGGGGCGTCCCCCTCAACTCTGAGCATATTTATCAGATCAGCCTCGCAAACTGATGGCAACTTCTTTTTGGATGAAGCTTTATCTATCATCCAAACGTTGGCTTCAGCTGCTCCTTGTAGCTTCCTTCTATCAGGTAGTTTATCATCGTGCCCTGTTCCTGTTCTGTCATCGGGTTCGGTATGTATTCGAACACGTGGAAGACTATCTTTTTTGCAGTCGCAAGCTCCTTTCCGGTTATCCTGATGTTCTCGTTGCTGTAGCCTCCTGAAGGCTCTCCGTATGTTGTAAGGATCATGTCTATGGAATACTGTCCTCCTTCCTCGACAAGATCGACGTAGTATGGCATCTCGTCAGAGTATGGGTACTGGATGTACTGGCTGAAATCGATCGATGTGTTCACAAGCGATATCGCGATCGTTATCGAGTCGTTCTCCCGAAGGTCTGTTATCCCTTCTATCTGTCCTGTGTACGCGTTGTACTTGTGCTTGACAACCTCAAACTTCAGCCTCTTTAGCTTTTTCATAGGTATCTCAAGCTCGTCTTCGCTTGAGTCAAGCTGGGCTCTTGATTCGAGATAGCCTTCCTTTTCAGCTACTATCGTCGGGTTGCCGCATGCTAGTGGCATGTATGTCTTAAGCATGTATCTTCCGTCGGTAACGTCTGTCGTCCCCAGGCTGCATCTCTTGTTCACGCATATGTATGAAAGGTTGACTCCTGGTATCTCCATGTTGTCAAAGCCGTTGTGCATGCCTTTTGCGATAAGCCTGTACTGCTTGTCTCCTGTCTCTGAGTAGCAGAACTCAGTATCGTAATCTGCGCCGTCAAATGATCTCCAGAATATTCCTGCCCTGTTCGGCGCGTTTTCTGAGATCATCACTGGGAATGCGAACTTGAAGGTGTAGCCTCTCCCTTCCATGGATAGCGGGTCGTATATCATTGCTTCCACAGGGTATGCTATGTCATAGGTGTAGTGGTATGTGTTGATGCACATGAAGCTAAGGTATTTCGATACTCCTTTCATAGTCCTCGAGCTCAGCCTCCCTCCTGATGAGGGGTATGCCATGAAGTCCATGCCCCATTCAGGCTGGTATACGAATTTCATCTTAAGCGTCGGGTCTTTGTTCTGCACGTCAAGAAGCATGTGGAAGTATTCATATGCGTCTTCTGGAGGCTGCCTTTTGGGTAGGTCTCCTTCTATCACCTTTTCTGTGGTGTACTTCCTGAAGTACTCGTAATCCTCTCTTGGGTTGTTGAAAGGCGCGTAATCCGTGTTCTCTATCCTTATGCTAGGCACGTGGTAGAATAGCATCAGCTGCAGCTTTTCTTTTAGGTCCTGCACGTACCATCTTTTTGGCTCGCAGCCGAACTCGAGTCCTGTGAACGGGAATTCAGGATCTATCGACATAAGGTCTATCGTGATGTTCTCGAAGTATGCGTAGTCGTTTTCAGCGGTCATCGTGAGGTTTGCAAGCTCATATACCCTTTTGATCCTTACAGGGACCCTTATGAGGAAGTTTTCAAGCTCGACTTTCTTGCCGCCTTTTTTCTCGACTATCGAGAGAGGATATTTGAACTCCACGACGACCTCGTTGTCGAGGAAGTTGACTTTTGTCTCAAACTTCCCTGCCTTGATGTCAAAGTCGTCTCCGAAGACGTCAAGCCTTGTGGCGCAGCTTGTTATGTTTGAGTTTATGTAGTCTTCAAGGTCTTGTCTCATGTATTCTAGGGAAGGCATCCTGTACTCTGTCTTGTACTGCCAGTAGGGGATCCTTATTATCGCGTAAGGGTCTACTGAAAGGTAGCTTGCTGGGTTTCTCGCTATCTTGTCAGGAAGGTCTATGAAGCCTCCCTGCATCCCCATGATGTTCAGGCCGTTTTCAGCGACGTCTGTCACGCATGCGTCAACATATTTTTTTACTGGTGCGACTTCCGGAGGGACTATTATGTCAGGGGTAAACGTTGCTGTCTTCTCCCTTATGAAAAAGAAGAAGAAGACAGATATTATCAGCACTATGCCTAATATGATGAATACTGTTATCTGCCCCTTTTTTGCAAGTGCCATAATACCACTAAACTAAATAAATTATTTTGCTCCCCTGTTAGCCTCATTCACTGCTTCTGATATGAAGTATCTTGTCTTTGTGAAGTAAAAGACAAGCAGTATGAATGATATCACGACGTGAGCTGAGTACCCTATAGGGATCAGGCTTACGAGTCTCATGATTATATATAGTATTATCCATCCGACTATTATCA
The DNA here is from genome assembly GCA_046705145.1 of Candidatus Woesearchaeota archaeon. Taxonomy (GTDB): domain Archaea; phylum Nanobdellota; class Nanobdellia; order Woesearchaeales; family JBJKQO01; genus JBJKQO01. Next base: position 44,714 of record JBJKQO010000001.1, on the reverse strand, counting down.
GCAGGTATGGGATGACCATATGGTGAAATCCCTTGAATGCCAGCCTAAATGCGTGCCTTATGCCGTGCTTCTCATGCCTTGCTGCAAGCGTGCCTATGATGTTGTTCATGTGGAAGAAGAGCGGCGCGAAGACGAACAGTATCAGGACTGCTGCTACTGTGTTCCTGAAAGCTAGCGGTGTTATTATCAGTGTCACGATTATGAACAGAGGCATCCATATCGCGTTTGTCTTGAGGAACCTTACGAAGAATTCCTTGTCAAACCTCTTCTTTTCGAGAGTGCTCCAAAAAAGCCCTCTGAAAAGCGCGTATAGGACTATGAAAAGCGCTATGACAAGTACGAGAGATATCGAGAATAATCCTATGAATGAGTAAAGCTCTGATTTGAGGATTGAAAGGGATGATGCTGTTGCCATGTCCTGCACTGTTGCAAGCAGTGGCTCAAGCGCCCTTGACCTGATGTTTATGTATCTTGCCCATATGAAGATCACTATCCCGAATACGAACCTGAAAAGTATGTCATAAAGCGAGCAAACGACTATATCTTTTGGAGTTAGCCTTTTGAGGAAACCTCTCATTATCTGAGCCTGCCTCTGGAAGAATCCTGACTTCTTCTTTTTCATAATGTTTCACCTCTGGTTTTTTTGGGTAAATCTTCTTTGTGCATAGCATCATAAGGTCAAAACTCCTTATTCGGAAACATAAATGCGCGTCGCGGGGGGAGGCCCCCTACGGGGACGCAGCGCCTTATCGTTTCACTGCAAGAGTTTTGAAGATGCTATGCACATCTTAACACTTACTAACTGTCTCATGATTAAACATCTCCCCACAAGATTAATCATGATACAATTACCAATCGTCTGAGCTTCCACCGGATGCTGTTGAGTCTGCTATCAATGTGTACTGCTCTCCTGTCTTCTGCGCTCCTGTTATCGTGTTGCATATCTCTTCTTTTGATCCTTCTGCTGTGGTCGATATCCCTGGGTTGAAGTGTATGCAAACTTTCTCATAGCTGTATTTTGAGTACTTTACAAATGCTGAGCTTCCTGTCCTTGAAAATGTCTGTCCTGGAGTTACGCTTCCTGACGTTATCAGTTTTCCTCCTGGATATATTATCACCTTATAGTTCATAGGTACGTCATTTTTTGATCCTGATCTCTGCTCAGGGTTCTTTATGTACACCTCTATCTTGTAGAGGTATTCTGTTATCATCTCTCCTGTGTCGTTATCATCAGGATGCGTTATCGGCCCTATCTTCTGGCCGTTGATATGAGCTCCTGTCTGCACTAAAGTGATCCCGTCAGGAGCATCGACTATAAGTGTTCCTGCAGGAGGGCTTGAGACATACCCCCTGCAAAGCATGCTCTCCCACCTTCCGCTTATAAGCTGTCCGAAAACACTCTTCTCAAAGAAGTTTACAAGAGCAGTTATGTCAGCATTTATGCCAAACAAAGAACTTATCGCATCAACAGCAGCAGAAGCAGCAAAAGCAGCCTCAAGAGCAGATCCTAATCTAGAGAGGCGCTCTTTGGAGCAGGTGTCTCCGCCGCATCCTTCAGCTTCTGGGCTACAGGAACAGGTCTCTCTTTTTTCAGATCCTTCAGCTTTATTATTCTTCTTGATTGTCTCAACAGCTGATTTGACAGCAGCGGCAAGGTTGGTTGCGCCTTGGATCTTTTCCATTTCAGAATCAGTTACCTGATAATAAGTACCATCTTCTGATTTTATCCAACTTTGTCCATCAGAATCAACAAAACCTAGATAATCCCCTTTGATCCCATATATGTGAGCTGTAGTATCATCTGTTGATACATAAGAAACCATGTTTCTTGTGTATTCTGTTGAAGTGCCATCATTATTTTTGATATCAAAACCAATAATTTTTCCTTGAGAGTTAGAGATCATCCCTACACGGCCGACTTCGTCTACTAAATCAAGATTTTGAGTATCAATCCCTCCCTTTACTACCGCAACAAGCACTCCCTGTATGTATAGGTTGGTCGCTGCATCTTTCTTGTCTGATACTGCCATCGCAGCACCATAAGATATGACTGTGCCTCCTGCTGTGGTCTTCAGGTAACCCTCATTAGAAAATGTGGTCTTATCAAGAATCGCAGTATATCCCCCTTTCAGGTCGATGCACTGCTGTGACCCGCACTTAAACGACTTGTCTGAATCGATATTATCATAGATACCCGTAGCATCAATCGTGCCACCTTCATCTGCATAATAAGTAGGCGTGCAGTCCTTCTGATTAGCCTTACAAGTAGAATAAAAAGTCAGACCTGATTTGGTGACTGGTGTTAGTTTTGGGTTTGTTACGGTTGTGGTTGGTTTATTTGAAGTTATAGAAGGTTGTTGAACTGGTTTATAACATGATGATCCACCCCACGTCCCCCCCTGTTTTTTGCAATCTGCTTCGTTTTTTACTCCATGGACAAGCGCTTGTTGAGGATTAGTGTCAATACTCCCTAGATCGACACCTGGACCTGTAACCCCAGAATCAATTCCTGTAATCGCAGGGGTAGTGGAAGGAATTGCTAGAGGTAGTGTTAAACCTTTTTTGTTTTCTGAATCAGGTACAAACTTTTTCCGAGATTCATCATACACCCACAAATTTTCATCTGAACTATCAGATACTACTAGTTTTCCTCGGTATTTTCCTTCAGTAACAACTTTAAAATTGTATTTGATACTAGCTCCATCTTGAACAACATTAATAGTGGCAACCTCATCACTATCTACTTTTCCCTCACCACTGATAGTCTGGCCGTTTGGGAGAGTTAGTGTGACAATAGACTTATCCCCCATTATAGTTTTTACTGTATAATCTATTCCTGAACCAACTGCTAAAGTTGAGGAAGTTATAGATGTAGTGCCTTTCAACAAATCTGAAGTGCTTATGTCTGACCACCAATCCTCAGATGTAGTTCCAGAAGGGTCATAATAATAGTTGTTGGGTGAAGAGTAACTTATAACGATAAGTTTTTTCAATTTTGGATCAAAATAATACAAACCAGAAAAAGTTGTTCCAGTGCTAGATGCCTTAATAGAAACTCCATTACCATCTCTATAAACATCTATATTATTTAATTCAGCAATATATTTTCGAAGAGATGCCCCAGATTGAGAATACAAATAACATTTATTTTTGATACCACACTCCGCCGTAAACCCTCCACCTAAATCCACTTTTAATGGCGGCGTGGTCAAACTTCCAGTAATATCATACCCGCTCACTCCCTCCATCCCCTGGCTGGATCTGTTTGGGGAGAAGGTTAGGAGGACTCCGAAGAGTGTCATCAGTACTGCTATTGAGATCAGCATCTTTGGCATCGTCATGTCATGGTGGATTCTGTCTGTGAAGTTTTTCTTTCCTTTTTTCATGTTCTGTTTGTTTGGTTTCATTTTTGTGTTGATTGTGTTTTTGAATTTCAAAACTTTCGCTTGCGCGAAGGTTGCTATCGGGTTCGCTTGTGATCCTTTAGCGATCAGGGCTGCCTTCCCCGTAGGGGGTGTCGCAAATCTTTGATTTGCGAGTTTCCAAAACTTTGTTTTGGAATTATCGCCAAAACAAGTTTTGGCGGACTTGCGAACAAGTTCGCAAGCGTCCCCCCGCGACGGACTCTAGGGGTATCGTAAAGGCGTTTCGACCTTATGGCGCTAAAACCTTCCTTAAAACAGCCCTCCGCTGTCTTTGTTCTCGCCGTTTTCATCGTTTAGGAGCTGTTCGCACATGTCGTTCTTTGGCTTAAACAACGAACCGAAGTCTTTGAACAGGCTTTGGAGCTGTGCAAGCACGTTTGACAGTTCTATCACTGTTGCCTGGGTGTTGCATATTATGTGCAGTGATGTTGTTCCTGCATCTGTTCCTGGGACATATATCTTGCATAGGAAGCTTGATGCTCCGAATATGAGTTTCAAAGGATTTGTCAGCATCTCTGTGAGCTTTCCTAGCATCCTCTTTACGAAGTGTGCGAATGGCACTAGCTGGAATATCTCTCCGAAGATGTACTTGCATTCGAGGTATCCTCTCTGGTCGTCGCATACCTTCAGAGGAAGATTGTTCTTTGCACTTTCTTTCAGGCACACGCCGTAGTTGCATTGTATCTGTCTCCATTTCTGGAGGTTTGATATGACTCCTGGCAGGCATCCTGTCGCTATCGATAGCACAAGGCTTTCTTTTGGTGATGCTGGCCATGCTGTTATTCCAAGTCCTGTCTGCCTGTTCACGTCGGCAAGGCCTGTCTTTACGTTCATCTGCTGCTGGAGGTTTGAGTACCATCCTCCCCAGAGGGTCTTGTCGCATCCGACCCACGCGCAGAACTTGTATGCTATCTTTGTGAAGCCGCTTTTTGATTCTGCTGCTGTCTGCTGGTTTATCTTCCAGCTCTGGAGCGCTGCTGCCCCTAAAGGATTTGATCCCCATGACACGAGCATCTTCTCTCCTGTTATAAGGAGCTGTATTATGCTGTTCCACATGGATATGAGCTTGCATATGCCTTCTGCTATGTTGAGTATCTTGGATAATGTGTTGATGAACTCGAATGATACTATTGCGCTGTTTTTTACCTCTTCTATCTTTGCGTTGACGCTGCTTCCAAGCTCGCCAAGAGGCATGTTATAGAATGTCAGGGTTATAGGGACTTCCTCAAGCTCTGCTTCGCTTGTTACGTACATGCTTCCTGCTGAGTCGACGACAGATGATATCTGCAGAGTGCATATCTTTGTGAGGGATGTAACAGACTTGTAGTCTGCACTGCGAAGCCCGAAAGCGATAAATGGGTCTGTCGATCCGTACTGGCTGTTCAGGAGCTTTTCACCTACTATATAATTAGGTGTGGTTGTTGAGTTATCTTCTTCATCTGCTGCTGCATCAGGGTACTCGCATCCGACAAGTGATATTGTCGCTACAGACACCCCTTCCTGGTTAGGCACTAAAGGAACTTCACAATATACCCTTATGTCTGTAAGAGGCGCTATCTGCCTGTCTATCTCTGCAGGCATGCAGTTGACTGTGCTTGACCAGAGGTCTGTTCCGTTTGGAAGAAGGGAATATATCTCTACTGGTTCTTCAGCAGTCGCTTTTCCCTGTTTCTCGTTGGAAAACGTGAATGTCGCGTATGCTGTCGTGGGCCCTTCAGCTGTTATCTCTGGTGTAGCCCAGGTGCACTTGTATCTCTTAAGCGTTGATGCTCCTCCTATGACACCTGAAAAGTTGCATGCTCCTGAAAGAGGGTCAAGATCTGATATCATCTCAGAGAAGTCCCCAACAGCAGACACGGAAAAGTTATCAATTACTATTGCTGTTACGCTTAGCATGTCTCCCTGGACCGTGTAGTTGAAGTCTCCGTACTGCTTCGCTCCGTGTATCGTCTTGATGTCAAGTGATTCTATTACAGGAACAGGCCTTTCTCCTGAATAGTTAAGCATCACCTGCTTGTCTGCGGAGTATGATTTTCCCATCGTGTCATCGACGTACAGGTGGGTCAGGGCTGTCCTGTCCCTGTCCGTAAACAATGAGATCTTCCATTTGAAAGTGTATCTCTTGTCTCCTGTGGTATAGGTGTAAGGATAGACAGAAGAATAGTTCAGTGAAGGGTTAAGCGATGAGAAGTCAGCGTGCATAGAATTAACAGAAATGTTCTCTCCTGTGACTACTGCCTCGACGATCACATCAGTGAATTTCTGGCTGAACGTATTTATCACGTTTCCTGAAGTGTCCTTGAAAGCTATGCTTCTGAAGTTGATGGTCTTGTTGTCAAGGTAAGGGTCTGTCCTGTTGTATTCGAACGTGTCGCATACGAGCTGGTTTGAAACCTGGCCAAGCTGGTCAGTTACCCTCAGGCATAATGTGTATTTCTTCTCTTTTGAAGGAGCATATTCGATGATTCCTGACTCTCTGCAGTTAAGGCTGTCATACTCTTTTGTCTTGATGACTGAGCCTGTCAGGTCGCCTTCAAGAAGCTCGACTTTCTTGACGCCTGCGCAGCCGACAACATTCTCATCTGCTATGTCTGTTGCGACAAATGATATGTTGAACTTTGGCTCAGTATTATATGAGGGAGTTATATCAAGTGATACTGCATTTGGAGGAAGCCTGTCTGTTACAGAGACTGCGTTATCTACTCTCACCGGAGAAGTCAAAGAGTATGCTGGATCATAAAGATAGACTGTGTATGCGTGCCTTCCTGAAAGCTTGCTGTCTGTAAGCTGGAAGTAACACCTGTAAACTGATGAGAAATAATCACAGTAGTTGAAGGAATATGTGACAGAAGATTGGTCGCGTCTTACCTTTACGTTGTCTTTTGAGAGGTTGCGGTTGTTGTCAAGCGCGGCATCAACTACTATGGTAAGGTTGTCATCATACCTTCTCACGCCTATCGTGCTGTTTCCGACACCGTCAGCACCTGATATCTTCCTTATCTCAAGCGATGATCCCATGACAGTAGAAGTATAGATAGGGATAGCAAGGATTAGGGTTATCATAAATAGTGCGATACTCTTTTTGCTATCAAAAAACATTTCAGCGCCTCTTATGCGCTTTTCTCTTGTTTCGGCATATTTATACTTTTCTATCATTTTCACCTAAATGTCGGCTTTATGCTTTCTGACTGTGCTTTTGAATATGTCTCGATGTCTGTTATGAACTGCATGTCTTCTATGTACCTGTCCTGCTCAGGAGCAAGGATCAGGTCTGGAGATATGGTGTAAAATGTTACCTGTTCTTTTGTCATGTCTTTTTCTGATATGGAAAAGTTGAGCATCACTCCTCCTGTGGGGAAGCTGTCATCCTGCTTGAATGTTATTGCAGGGATCGTCACTTCCTGGTCTCCTCCAAGCCATCCTGAGTCTATCTTTTTCTTGTGCTCCGGTATTACCAGGCCTCCGTGGTAGAACGTGTTTATGGTAAGAGAGTAGTTTCCTGGTGCAAGTTCCAGCTCTTCTGCAGAAAGGTTGAAAAGGCTCATGGTCTCATATTCATGTTCTCCTACTGAAGAAGGGATCTTTTTTAGGTAGACTACTGCTGACTCTTCAGGATAAAGCCCTACTGCTTGGTCTATGAACTGCCAGCTTGTGCCTGTCTTTGCATATCTTTTCTTTTTCACCGTAAAATTGATGGCCTTAAGGCCGCTTATGCTGATCGAGAGCTCGCCTGGTCTTCCCAAGTCTGTGGAAAGTGCCTTTGATTCTGATACGTATCCTTTCTTCATCACCGAGACAAAGCCTTCAAAGCATACTGGAAGCCTTCCCACAAATGTACCGTCATCCTCTGTCTTTCCTATCGAGCAGCTATCCTCTCCGCAGGAATATCCGATTATAGCTCCTGAAACTGGCTTGTCCGAGTAGGAATCTGTGACTTTTAGGGTTATGTTTCCTGAGTTTCTCTGGTCATAGTCGCAGAAAAGAGAGACGTCTGACCTGTCGACCAATATCTCTGGGACTGAGGAGTTTATTGGGAAGTTCCTTCTTATGTTTGATTCCAGGAAGAACATGAACGTGTATCCTTTCTGGCTCAGCGCGTCGGGCTGGTCAAGCTCGACCATCACCGGGAAGGATATGTCATATGCGAAGTTGTAGCGCTGTACTCCGAGAAGCGTTGAAAATATCGGAAGGCCTATGCTGTCCGGGCCGCAGAACTCTCCGTTGCAGTTCATGTCAAGGTAGATGTCCCATGTAGGAAGGTAGTTGAACTTCACGTCGATATCGTTAACTGATGAGTTTACAGGTATCTGCATGCCCTGGTTGTAGAGGCCGCGCCAGAGCTCGCTGTCAAAGTACCTGTACTCGTAGTTTCTTGCACCGTATACCTGAAGCAGCTGTATGTATGATGAGAACACCCTTTTGAGGTTATCTTTCACCTTGCTTTTCTGCCAGAAAGTCTCGTCTCCTGCAAGTATCTTTGACTCTGCAAATGGAGGGAGCTTGTCTTCATCCACTGCGGAAAATGCGGATATGAGGTTAAGGGCGTGCTTCTCAAGGTAGCTGTGCTCCACCTCCAGTTTTGTTATCTCGGCTGCTGTCTCGTAAATGTCTTTTAGCGGCACGTCGAGCCTTGCGTAGAACTTGCTCATCTCAAGATCTGTTCCTGAGCCGGTCCTCACTTTCAGGGGGAACTCGACATAAAATGACACGTCATCTTCTGAGACCCCTGTAGTTGTCTTGGCGTCTGATATCTCTGTTATCTCGTATCCTCTTTCGCGAAAAGCCTCGAAGTTTCCGACGCATCTCTTGAGGTTCTCATTTACGTACTCGTCAAGCTGGGACTCGATCGAAAGCCCGTCAACGATCTCGTTTTCCCTGTAAAGGGGGGGTATCGCAAGCCTCATCTTGCAGTGACCTTCAAGGCAATCATCATTTCCGTCTATAAAGCTCCAGTACGGGATGACAAGGGAAGATCCTGGCGAGAACCTGACAGCGTTTCCTGTTATCGGGCTGTCTCCAGGTGTTATCTTAAACTTCTCAGGGTAGATGTAGCCTCCGTGCTGGCCCATCACGTTAAGGCCTTCTTCTGCAACCTTTACCAGGCATCCCTGCACGTACGAGTTTAGCGGGTGAAGCTCTTCAGGGACGTCTTCGATATATGACTGCTCATCTACCTGCTTGGCTTTTGAGTGCTGGAAAAAGTATATAGAAACACCTGCTAAGAGCAATATACCTATCACTATGAACAATGTCACTTGTCCCTTCTTTTGCAACATAACTACCTCTTTTGTATACTGACTATGTTTTAAAAAGGGTTTTCGTTTCCTCAATATTTAAAACTTTTGGTTTTATCTGAGGAGGAGTGCATTAGGGGACTAAACAAAATCCACCTTATCTCAAGCCTGTTAGTAGAATCAACAGTTAAGATTAAGATTAGTGTTGATAAGAATGATCAGAAGCTAATATTGATATTTTCTAAATCTAGATTTATCGTTTTTATCCTTAAATTTTCAATTATTGATTCTATTTTTCTTTTTTTAGTCTCAACCAAAAAATCTTTCTTATCTAACGTGTAAAACTCAAGGATTCTCTCTTTCTTTAAGTTACAAATAATGAATTGGTTGCATAAAGCCATATGATACTTATCTCCCTCGTTCTTGATTACTGAATTAAGCTTTTTTATGCATGAACAAAATGCCTTTGACTTCTCAATTTCAACAAGATCATCTTTTGTTGTGGGGTAAGTCCTATTATGGGTTATTTGAGTAAAGTATCTAATATTATTAAGGATGGATAAGATTATCCTTCTTACATCCTCTTTTCTTATATTTTTTGAATTTAATAATGTTCTAAAAGAACCATAAATCTGTGGAAAATTTTGCTCAAACCGGTGATACATACTAGATTGAAGCTGGTTGAGTAAGTTCTTATTCCGTTTTAGTTCATCATAAAATATTGTTAGGATAGTGTTTAGTACCATGAGTTTCTTCCTTGTTTCATCTGAAACTGACCAAAGAACAATGTTATACTTATTATTCTTATAAGTGGAGACTATCAATTCAGAACATTTGTTAGAGATAGTCCCATATAAAAAAATGTTTGTATCTAATGTTGATGTCATTATGCTAAAATTTTATTCGAGGTGTCAAACTCAATTTTTAATGAATCCAAAATCGTGTCGGATAGGTTTTTAATGTCCTCATATTGATCAAAGGACAAGCTTAATACGATTTCATGCAGGTTCCTATACACCATCTGCGCCTTTCTTGAAAGGGACATTAATGCGTTCCGATCATCCCATTTGAATTGTTTTATATCTTTACACAATTCCTGAGTTTGGTTAAGTATATTTTGAAGTGCAAATAGGTATTCATTGTCAAGATCATTGACTTGTAATTTAGCTTGTTTTATCATATGAACCAATTCTTTTTGTACTTTTGCCAGCCGCTCTACAACTGCAAAAAAAGAGTAATCCAATAATTTTATATAATCCTCTATCTTTACGGATTTATTCTTTTTTTTGAATATGATTAGTGCATGATCAATAAATTTTTGCTCCTTTTTTAGGAGAAACCCCTCTTTTTTATCGATTTCCTTAATATGTTCAATTATCTTGACCAATTGGTCAAAATCATATGAGTAAAAATTGACTTTTCTTAATCTCTTATTGATATAAGTCTTATCAGTAGAACTAACAAAAACTTGAGTTAACTGATCATATTTAAGCGGTAATGTTTGTTTGATAAGCATAAAAACATAAAATAACTTGATTTTTTATAAATATTTCTCTTTATCAGCCTTAAAATGACATAAGAAAGGGGTAAAAAAACAACACTAATCAAAGAACTCTTCTATCAGCTCGACAAACATTGCCGAGCTCCAGAGCTGCGCAAGGCATCCTTCGCTTCTCATCTCAGATGCTGATGATATCTCTGCATGGTATCCTAATATGCCTTTGCTTGTTATCTCTGTCGCTGACGCCTCAAGTATCCTTGTTATGTACTCGTAGAACGCTTTCCTGTCAACCCTTATCATCGCTATCGCTGCCATGCTGTTCAGGAAGAACCATGAGTCTCCGCGGTGGTAGCTCCTGTTGTTCTCTCCTGTGTAATTGCTGCAGAAAAGCGGGCTTTCCCGGGATATCGTCGACAGTCCGCCCCAGCTGCACCACAGTTTGGGGATGACGTATTGGAAGCATTTTTTCCATTCTTCTTTTGTCAGAAGTTCTGGATACACGTATGCTGCGATGAACACGTTAGGCCTTATGGTCGCGTCTTCAGAGCCGTCCTTGAGATAAAGGCCTTCCCAAAAGTGTTTTCTCACGTATTCTTCTGTCTGCTCTATAAGGTGCTTGTACTCGTCATTTTTTGTCAGCTCGTATGCAAGCTTGTACATCGAAAGCAGGAGCGCCTGTATCTCTATCCTAAAGCCTTCCCTGTTGTCGCCTGAGTATTCTGTGTCCATCCATGTCTCAAGCTTTGCGCTGTAAAGCATCCCGTTTTTCAGGTAGAATTTCCTTATCAGGTATATCGCGTGCTCTACTGTCTCTGCGACAAGGTTTCGCTCTTTTTTTGAAAGCCTGTGCCTGATGTCATATGCCCTTTTGAAAAGCCATCCTGAAGCGTCCATGCTTCCAAGAGCAGAAGAGGGGATCCTGTTAGGTATCTTTCCGTGAGCATCAAGCGCCTTGCAGTAGGCAAGGATCTTTTCTACGACAAACCTTTTCTCGCCTATCATGCCGTAAGAGTTTATGCTTATCAGCTCGTCTCTTGACCAGAACTGGAAGAACCAGGGTAGGCCTGCATACATGCCGTGAAACGATTGTTTTCCGCTGTGCATGACGCACTTCAGTGACTTGAGCGCGCTTATTGATGCGTCGTATGCAGCCCTTATGTCACTGTTTATTATCAGCCTTTTTTCTGCCCTGTGCCTAAAGTGGTCCTGTGCTTTTCTTTTCAGCCTGTCTATGTTTCTCTGGATGTACGCAGAGTCGCTTAGCGCTTTTTTCTTGTCATGAGAATAGGTTATTATTATCCTGTAAGTGTTGAGTGTCATGGGATTATAGACATGCCTGCTGACAGGCCCTGATCCTCTCTTGTCATCAAATCCGTAGTAGTAGTTCTCCCATGAGTCGCCAAGCACGCATCCGTCCATGCTTGCCGGCCTGACGACGACATATATCGTGTATTCTGTCTCTCCGTTTGTAGCATCCTCTCTTGAGTCTGTCTTTTTTGTGAAAGTAACAAGTATGTGATCCTTCTCTTTTTGCACTGTGTAGTTTCTTCCCCATTCCCTGTGGTCGTATGCTTTCTTAACGTCAAAGAGTATGTCGACAGGCCTTCTCCTGCTAAGCTCATAGACAAGCGCGTCATATCCTTGAGGCATGAAGAATGTCTCGATGACATCATGCCTGTTGCGCCTTGCCTGGAAGAAATCGTTTTCTGTCCATTCTATGTCGCGGGCCAGGCGTATCTCTTCAAGTATCTTGAATACCTCAAAACTGTCAAAGTTCTTGTTGTCGTTGTAGAACACTCCGGAATACTTGCTTCTTGAGTTGTTAAGCTGCAGGCAGAAACCTCCATTTCCGTTCGTCAATAGAAACCCCTGGCTTATATCATCCTTGTTGACTGTCTGCCTAAGCATATACCTACCCCCTTTTTACTACGATTATCCATGCGGGATGTATTTAAATGTTTCTAAATCCAGAGTAACATATTTCTATCAAAGACAGATCATAGATTCTTAAAGATAGATTTTTATTAGAAAATAATAAATAGTAATCCATATATGACCCTATATAACAATCAAAGAGCTAGAAATGATTGAAAAACAAATTAAAAAACAAGATGTTCCAGTAAATTTTTGTTCTTTAAGTGATTTGGAATTAAATAATGTCGCCCTAAAAAAGATAAGTGAGACTAAAAAAATAGTATTTATTAATAATCCTAGACTGCTTACTGAAGAAGAAAAAGGGGAACTTTCAGATATTGTTACCGAATTAGACTCAAGGTTAAGACATATGTACTCAGACCCACTCTCAAAAGCATCAAGAGTTTATGGTGATATGACTCACCTGTTTTACACGATTAAACGAGTATTAGAACAAAATAGTGAAAATAGATGCGGAATTATATATTATAGATTAATGGAGAGATATTTGAAACTTGGGGAAGAAGGAAAACTCACTGATAGAAGAAGAACAATTCTAGTGGAAAAAACTGAATATTATAGGCAACTTTTTGCTAAACGCTAATTAAATTTTGCATTGATTAACTAGTTAATCCATTATGTCAAAACAATTCTTTTTTTTTATTAGCCTTAAGAATCAGAGACCATCTTATATTGTTTTTCCTATCTAATAGTACAAAACAAAAAGCAAAACTTAAAAACATCTGTCCCAAATGGTCTCATGATGAGAGCTAAGTTTTTGATCGCCTTTGTCTTGCTGCTCCTGACAGGTACAGTGTTTGCTGATGAAAGATTGATCGATTCTGCTGCTGGCGCACAGATAAGGGTTACTACTTCCGGAACGATCAGCATAATCCGAAATTCTGAAAGGTCAAGGGTCATAAGCATTAGCGCTGCTGCAAGATCTGTCCCAAAAGATGATTTTAGGCAGTCTGTCATATCGACAGATACTTTGCCTGGATCAAAAGATGAAGGAAGCGCAAGGGTGTTCACGTGGGAAGATCCAAAAGAAGAGACGCTTTCATACAGTATTACTTCTGAAGTCAGGACAAGAAAAGCTGTGCTTCCTGTCAAAAGCAGGATTGCTTTTCCTTACTCAGGAAAATTTGAAGGATGCGACAGCTGCGAGCTGTTCCTGGAAAAGACAGAGAATATCGATCCTGATCCAAAAGAGATGATAACCAAGGCTTCTGAGATATTGAGAGGAGAAGATGATTATTTCAGGGCTGTCTTTAAGCTCGCGTACTGGGTGTATGATAATGTTGAATATGATCTTGCATACGGCTCTGAGGTCAAGGATTCATCTTGGGTCCTTAGGAACCTGAAAGGCACTTGTGATGAGAAATCAACCTTGTTTATTGCGATGCTGCGCTCAGTAGGGATACCTGCAAGATACGTCTCAGGGATAGCCTATTCAAACCTTCCTGAGATAGACGGGTTCGGACCGCATGGCTGGGCTGAAGCGTATTTTCCGGGTTATGGGTGGGTGCCTTTTGATCCGACATACGGACAGTTCGGGATCGTGGATTCAAGCCATGTGAAGACCATGGGTTCTTCTGACACTTCAGAAGCCTCACTTAATGTTTCCTGGAAAGGTGTTGATTGCGATCTTGAGCTGGGAAAGATCAAGACTGAAGGCGAGCTTGTTTCAGAGAGCGGGAAGTTCATGAGCGATGTGGAATTATCCGCTTCGTTTCTGAAGTCAGAAGTTGGGTTCGGATCATACAATCTCCTGACTATAGAGCTCAAGAACAAGAATGACTTTTACTTTGTCGATGACATAAACCTTGTCTTGCCGGTAGAACTAAGCATGATGTCAGAGTCATCTGAGAACAACAACTTCAGGGAAAAGATCGTACTGGGACCAGGTGAAAAGAAGAAGATATACAAGATCATGATTCTAAGTGAGGATCTTATGGACAATTACAGGTACACTTTTCCTATCAAGATATATGAAGGAAAAAACATAGCAGCAGAAGCAGAGTTTTTTTCGACAGATAATGCAAGGATATACTTATTAGATGATATCAGGCCGTTTGCAGAAGAAGCTGCCGACGGAAAAGTCAGCATGAACATATACGCAGAGTGCAGCTCTTTGCAGGAAGCGTATGTTGATGAGAAAGTGACCATAAGGTGCACTGTGGAAAACACTGGCAACACCCTTTTGGATGGGCTTAGTGCCTGCCTGAAAGATGACTGCAAGAGATTTTTTCTTGGTATAGGCAAGTCTGAAGGATTGACTTTTGATTACGTTCCGAAAGCGCATGGTGAAGACGATCTTATAATGAAAGTGACATCTGCTGATGTGAGCAGGAATGTTAAGCTGAAGCTATTGGTGAACACGCTTCCTGAAGTGATGATAACAAACATTTCATATCCTAAGAGTGTTGGTTTCAGGCAGCATTATAGTGTCTCATTCGTGGTTAAGCAGTCATCATTTTCTGCTCCGAAAAGTATAGTTGTAAGGTTTTCAGACAGGTTCATGGAAAAGGTGATGGATGTCAGTTCTCCTGAGAAGGAAAATCGTTTCGAGATAGAGCTTGACGGCACATCTCTTAGGGATGGAGATAACAGGTTCGTGATAGAGGCGCTGTCAACTGACAAGAACAACAGGACATACAGCACAGAGGAAGAGTTCTACATAACGACGCAAGCAAGCCTGTGGGACAGGGTGATGATGATGTTCTACAGCCTGTTCTCAAGGTATGATTAAAACTTAAGGTATTTCTCTGCAAATCCTCCTACTACTGGTATCTCTTTCTTTTTTGAGTTGAGCGCGTTTATTATGCCTATCACCCAGAGAACCAGGACTATCAGTCCAAGTAAGCCATGAAGGAGCGCGCCCAGCATCCATCCAAGCACAGGGATCCTTCCGAATATCGAGAGGAACAGCCCTACGACTGCTGTTGTGAGGATAGATATCACGAAAAGGTTTATCGACTGCTTTACATGAAATCTCGCAAGGTCGCTCCTTTTCATGTTCTTGTCGGAAAAGTACCATATTATCCCTATTATGAAGTATGCCAGAATCGAAGCAAGATTCTCGTTTTCTATCTCTCCTTTTGCCATCTTTCATTTACCTCCTGATCCATGTTTTGAGACCTCAGACACTATCCTTGTAAAGTATACTTTCATCAGCGTTATGATCGGCATGGCTATCACGACGACAAATATGAACTGTGCTACGTAGCTGAACCCGAAAGCCTTGACCAAGAGAAGCGATATGGCGTTAAGCAGGAGCATCAAAAGGATGAACGCTGGAGCAAGATAAAAGAATCTTTCGTATCCGATCCTAAACGACTCTTTGAATGTCCTTGATGCTTTTTCACGCCTGGTCATAAGCCCGTAAGATATGAAGATGAGATAGGTAAGGGCATACCCTAGTGTCATTATCACTATTCCCGGCCCTGGCAGCCCTTCTGTCGACACTCCTGAAAGTATGTCTGCCTTAAGCCTTGAAAAGAATGAGATGACCTGGATTATCAGGACAAACACGAACCATATCAGGTTAAGCATCGAGAACTGCTTCAGCATGTCTGAGAAAGTATATTCTTCTTTGCTTATCATGAATATGTTTTTCCAGGAGAATGATTCAAACACGCAGTATGTGATGTATGCTATTGCCATGAACAGGAAGATCAGCAGGAACATCTTCACTATGTAAGATCTTACGACAGGGTTTTCGCTGATCACTGTCCGGATAGGGCTTAGGGCCATCTGGTCTATGGTCGCTGATGACGAGCTTTCTCCGAACTTTATCGCTGCTGCTGTCATGTACTGTGTTATCTTAAACACCATAATGTTTGCGAGAAACCCGTACACTATGAGGAATACTATGTCTGCAAGTGTCGATACTGCGAAGTATCCCTTGTTCTGCCAGCAGTCTACAAGTGACTGCTTCGCTTCTTTTAGCACGTAAGTTGCGTGTTTCTTATGGCTCATCATTCCTGCGCCTTTGAAAGCTCGCTGTCTATGTATTCCTTGAATACCGCATAGTCCTGTGCTCCGACGACAGGGATGCTGTTTATGAAAAATGTCGGCGTTCCTGTCACTCCGTTCTGCTGGCCTTCTGAGAAGTCCGTCATGACCTTTGCTGTCTTCTCTCCTGAGGTCAGGCACTGCTTGAACGTCTCTTCGTCAAGGCCTAGCTGGTTTGCGTAGCTCACAAGGTTGCTTGCCGTAAGGTCGTTCTGGTTCTCAAAAAGGATGTAGTGGTACTCCCAGAATTTTCCCTGGTCCCGCGCGCATTCTGAGGCTTCTGCTGCAAGCTGCGCTGTCCTTCCGTGCACAGGAAAGTGCTTGAACACTAGATTGGCTTCTGAGCCGTATTCTGCCTTTATCTTTTTCATGGTCTCTGATGCGCGTGAGCAGTATGGGCACTCAAAATCAGAATATTCTATTATCGTGACCTTTGCGTCAGGGTTTGTGCCGAAGTCTATGTTTTCAACATTAAGTTTTGCGCTGCTGTCTGCCATCTGCTGAAGGTCTATTTCAGGAGACGGGAAGAACATGTCGATGTTTGCTACGAGGATCGCTATCGCAAGTATCGCTGCAAAAGCAAGCGTCGTGACTAATATGTCTTTGTGGTTCACCTTCTTTTTCATCTTTGATACACCCCTTTTTTGTGTTATAATATTTTCAAAGTTTCATTTTTCTTCTATGATGGTCAGCAGCAATAGAGGTCCTTTGGCTTTTCTCCGTCCTTTAGCTCGCCGAAAGGATTTCCGTGCTTCCTGACGTTTGCTATCATCTTCTTGTTGGCTTTGGTCTCTGCTTTTTTTACAAGCTCTTGTCTTTTGGCGACGATCTTTATGTCAAATCCTGCAGGGCAGTTTTTCTTGCATGCTCCGCAGATCGTGCACTTGTAGATGTTCTCATCGTTTATGCCTTTTTCTGCGAGTATCGCCTTGCCTCTTGTGCTCAGCACTTCGTTTAGCGTTGCCTTAAAGACAGGGCAGTATGCCCTGCATATCCCGCATCTTGTGCATTTTTTTTCCTGTTCCATCTTCTTGTGATCCTATATTATCTTTCCCTTGTTGAAGAGCCCGTGCGGGTCGTACTTGTGCTTAAGCCCCCTTATCTCGGTCTTGACCTCTGCAGGGACATGCTCTTTTTTTGACAGCCCGTAACCATGCTCTCCTGAGACCTGGCCGTGAAGCTTCTCAACAAGCCTTACCATCTCTGCTATAAGCTTTTCCTGGCCTGGCTTGAACCTTGGGTGGATTATGCCTATCCCTATGTGTCCGAATGAAGGTATGTTTTTTTCTGAAAGCCATGTCAGGAACTTTTCCATGCCGTCGATAGGAACTTTAGGGTCTTCCATTATCACGTATCCTTCAGACGTAAGCTTTGGTCCTAGAGACTCTCTTTTTGTGGTCAGCTCTTCAATCTCAGAAAGGTTTTTTACGCTTCCTTCTGATATGCCGTCGATGTCTTCATATTCTATGAATAAGGTGTGGTTCTTGCCGAACCCGACAAGATCTGATGCTACCTTGTCCATGTATTCGAGAGCGATTATGTTATCTTTTTCACGGATCTTCCTTGCCCTTTCAACAGCGTCTTTTTCTTCTCCAAACTTTTCGACTGAAAGCGAGCACTTCTTTACAGGCTCAACAAGCATGAGCTTTGCTTTTGTTATTATGCCAAGGGTCCCTTCGCTTCCGATCACGTCTGAGGGGTCTTTCATCACATATGATTTTCCTGTTCCGTCGATAAACTCGAGCTCCATGACCCAGTTTGACATCTTGCCGTATTTTATGGCCCTCATGCCTGCAGCGTTCGTGGATATCATCCCTCCGATCTGGCATGCCTCGTGGCTTGCAGGTATTACAGGAAACATCAGGCCGTATTCTAAAAGCACTTCGTTAAGGTCATCGACTATGACGCCTGGCTCGACGATTGCCATCTTCTTTGAAGTGTCAACCGTGATTATGCGGTTCATCCTTGACATGTCAACAACAACAGAATCCTCTGATGGAGTTGCAGCTCCTGCAAGGCCTGTTCCTGCACCTCTTGGAGTGAGCCTTAGTTTCGATCGGTTAGCAAAAAGTATAAGCTTGTGCACCTGGTCAGCATCCTGCGGGAAGACTATTGCAAGCGGCTTTTTCTCGAGGGTTGAAGCGTCGCAGCAGTATGCAGCAAGAGCTTCTTCTCCTATAAGCACGTTCTCTTCTCCGAATATGCGCTCAAGAGAGCTTTTTGATATTTTCATCTTACCTTTATCAGTTCGCTTAGTTCAAATATTTTCTTTTTGCCTTCTGAGCTTTCCTTTAGCTGCTGGTAGCATAGCGGGCAGCAGGTCACTATCTCGTCAGCCTTGAACTCTTTTATCCTCTGTTTTCCGACTTTTGCTGAAAGCTTCGGAAAGTTGGTCTTAAGCCCGCCTCCGCCTCCGCAGCAAAGCGATTTCTGGCCGTGCGATCTTGCTTCGACAACCTCATATCCTAGCTTTTCAAGCACTTTTCTTGGAGCGTCATAGACGTTAAGCTTTCTTCCGAGGTGGCATGGGTCATGGTAGCCTATCTTGACTGCGGGCTCTCCTTCCTGCTTTCCGGAAAGCTTGTCGATCTTTTCCAGCAGCACTTCTGTTATGTGCTTTGCAGGTATCCCATATTCTTCACGGAAGACGTAAGCGCATGACGGGCAGTTGGTGATTATCCTCTTTATTCCGTACTTGCGAAATATCTCCCTGTTCTTTTCCATAAGGTTCAGGAAATCCTCCCTGTATCCTGCGTTCATCACAGGGCTGCCGCAGCAGTTGAACTCCTCTATCTTTATGAAATCGACGCCAAGATCCTTCAGGATCTTCTCGTATCTCTCTGCCATCTCAGGCATCACAAACTTGGTGAGGCAGCCTGGATAGTAGAGCGTGTTGCCTCCGAGACTCCTGAGTCTGTCAAATATCCTTTTAAAAATCCCCATGCCAATGGAAAACACCCTGTTTATATATAATTCTTTCTGTTGATAAGGCTTGGATTGCAGGTTAAGGTTTGCCATCAATTCGCGAGCCTTAATCACGAATCCTATCAGGCGCGTCGCGGGGGGTTGTCATAAAGGGGGCGCTTGCAAACTTGTT
The DNA here is from genome assembly GCA_046705145.1 of Candidatus Woesearchaeota archaeon. GTDB lineage: Archaea > Nanobdellota > Nanobdellia > Woesearchaeales > JBJKQO01 > JBJKQO01. The sequence continues at coordinate 25,526 of JBJKQO010000001.1, read as the reverse complement.
TGCAAGTCCGCCAAGCTTTTTCTTGGCGATACAGCGCCTTATGTAGTAAAAGAAAAAGGCGAGCCCGATGGCAAACTTATGCGAAGCATAAAACCTGCAATCGAGATGATTATTCACAAACATTTATAAGCAACTCCTCCTGCAATAAGGCTATGACACATGATGATTTTGAATCAAATATCTGGAAGACTTATCTTGCGAAGTTCATAGGGTCGTTTGAGCTGGCTGGAGCCATATTCATTCTGTTCCTTCTCTCAAACAGCCTCACCATGGGGCAGGTGATGATCCTCCAGTCGATATTCACTGTGCTGATCGTACTTTTTGAGGTGCCTTCAGGCGTTTTCGCTGACCTTTTCGGGCTGAAAAGATCGCTTGTGTTAGCAGAGGTATGTGCAGCGTCAGGATTCATCATCTACGGGTTTTCGCACTCTTTTCACCAGTTCCTGATTGCAGAGGTGATGATTGCGCTTGGATTTGCTTTCGGATCAGGAGCAGACTCAGCGTTCATCTATGACTCGCTAAAAGAGATGAAGAAGGAAAGAAAGTACAAGAAGGTCATGGGAAGGGTGTATTCGATAGTTACGCTAAGCCTGGGAATATCCGCGTTTGTCGGCGGGCTTATCGCGCAGAAGATAGGATACAAGCCTCTGTTTTTTATCTGCGGAGCGACTATATTCATAGCTTCATTGTTCTGGATGTCTGCAAAGGAGCCCGGGCTTTACAAGAAGCTTGGAGACAAGAAGTATTTTCTGCACCTAAAAGAAGGCCTTAAGTTCACATACGAGCACAAGCAGGTGAAAAGGTACATAATATATTACTCCATGTTTTCAGGGATGACTTACATGCTGTACTATCTGATACAGCCTTACATGCAGGGTGAGGGGCTGGGGCTTTCTGCCATAGGTCTTGTTGTGGGTGTCTATTTTGTTTTCGGCGCTCTTGGCTACTATCTTGCTGAAAGGATAGTAAAGAAGTTCAAGGATGAGGATAAGGTGCTTCTCGCACTCCTTCTTATCACAGCAGTGCTGTTTTTGGGGATCTCAACCCTTAACGTGTGGGTAGGTATCGCGTTCATATTCGGCGTGATATTCTTTGCTGCGATAAGGGATATAATACTTGAGCACAGGATACATAACTATACGCCTTCTTCGCACAGGGCAACTGTCCTTTCGATCAAGAATCTCAGCTCAAAGCTGATGTACACCATATTTGGACCTGCTGTAGGTTATGTTACTGACCTGCTGTCATTAAGGGCAGCTCTTCTTATGATAGGGATATCTCTGGTCATATTCTGGTTGGGGAACGTTGTTATGTTTTCCATCTACAAAAAAAGGTATGGGGATGGCCATCAGGTCTAGTAGAAAGTCTCGCTTACGCTCGGGGGCATCTGGTTCGCTTGTGATTCTGAAATTATCATGGCTGACTTCCCCGGATGGGGCGTCCCCCACGTCAGCCTTAAAGTTAAAACGAAGAAGCTCACAAGACTGATGCCCCTACACTTTCTACTTGCCTTGCTCAGCAAAAACATTTATAACCTAATCCTTCTTACTGTATCTCATGGATGTCCGCTGCGTCAAGTGCAAGGGCAGAGGTTTCTGCGGAAGGGAGTTTTGCCCGCATATCGCTAAGTCCGAAGCCAGGTTCAAGGTCAAGGACAAGATAGGGAAGGAAGATTTCTCTGGCTCAAGCCCCACTCCTTTTGTCGGGCATCACGGGTATCCTTTTCTTAACGTAGGCATACTTTCTATCCCTGAAGTTAAGGATGATGCCTGGGAGTATGACGCTCCAAGACATTGGGGTGAATCAGGCTATGACATACCAAAGATCATTGAGTTTCGTAGTAACCTTATCAACTCAAGGTTTAAGGCGCATGCGCAGGACAACAGCAGGTTTCTTGACATCAGCAAGGAGGTCGCTATGGCCTACAAGCCTGTTGACCTCGAGGTAAGCCTTGATGACAAGCCAAGGTTTAGGCTTAGTGCGCAGGCTGAAGTTGCGCCTATGGGCCCAAACGCCGAGCTTAAGAACGTCACGATCACTTCTAACACGAGCATACCGAGGAAGGTCGACAAGGTCGTGGATGATTATGATATGAGGTCTGTTGAGGCTGTGAAGTATCTTTATGATAATGAGTTTGATGAGAATTTTCTCACAAGGCTGCTTTCTATAGGCACTTTGGGCGTGAAGAAGAACAGGAAGCTTGTGCCTACGAGGTGGAGCATAACCGCGACAGATGACATACTTGCAAACCACCTGTTTGCAAAGGTGAAGCAGCTTAACGAGATGGATTATTGCGCGTATTTCGGAGGCTATCTTGGCAACTATTATCTTGTGCTTTGCTTTCCAGAGAAGTGGAGCTATGAGCTGTTTGAGATGTACATGCCTAAGGCTTCATTTAACACGAGCGATGAGGTGGCTTTCACTACAGATTATGAGAGCTTCTACGGAAGGAAGGACTATGCGCATAACTGTGCTGGAGGCTATTATGCTGCAAGGCTTCCTATCCTTGAGAAGTTCAAAGACCTAAAAAAGCAGGCGACTGTCCTTGTTCTGCGCTTCATAACAGGAGAGTATGCCGTGCCTCTTGGGGTGTGGGTCGTGAGGGAAGCTGTCAGAAAAGCGATGCAGAGCAGGCCTGTAAGCTTTGAGTCAAAGGAGCTGATGCTAAACTATGCCAGGCTTATAGCGAAGAAGAAGTTCGGATTCGAAGTAGACCAGATACTCAAAGAAAGCAGGATCCTTGAAGGCATGAAGCACCAAAGGAAGATCAGCGAGTTCTTTTGAACGGATCAAACCCTGTCTTTCTCAGGTTCGTCTCCGGGAGGAAGATCGGTTTGGGCGGATTGTCCCATCCTGACCATTCCCATCTCTCGCACTTTTCAGGCTCCATCACTTTCGCTTCTCCTGACTCGTGGTCAGCTACCATGTATACTGTAATGTAATGCTTGTCTTCCTTTTCGAATATGTCGTTTGTCACTGTTCCCAGCCTGATGTTCTTTATCTTTATGCCTGTCTCTTCAAGTGTCTCTCTTCTTGCGCACTCTTCAAAGCTTTCTCCGAACTCGAGGTGGCCTCCTGGAAAGCACCATTCTCCTGCGCCATGCGCGTTTTTTCTTTTTCCGTGAAGCACCTTGCCATCTTTTATGACTATCACTCCTATCCCCACTTTCGGCCTTTTTTCCATCTTCACTTAAGCACCTCTCCTGTTTTCATGTACCACATGTAAAGGTCAAGCTCTGCTGCTGACATCCCAAGCGACCGGGCTATTGACAAGAACTTCTTTTCGATATCCAGGTAGTTCTTTCTTGTAATGGATCTCGGCTTCTCCTTTATGATGTTGTCTTCTGCCATGAGGTTAAGGATGTGCCTGTCAAGTATCGATAGGTTCTTGTATCCTACATTTCTCATGAAATGCGACGCTTCCTTAAACCCTAGCCCCTTAACGTTGTCAGCAAGCCATCTTCTTGCAGAGATCTCGCCTTCTTCCTTGACCATCTTTGTTATCCTTCTCTTGATGCCTATATGTTTTCTTGCGTCACAGATATATGCTGCCTTGTTGTTGTGAAAGCGGTGCTTGTTCCTTCTGATGCAGTCACGGACATCTTTTTGCAAAGCGCAGAGAAAACCTTCTTGTCCGAGCTCTTTTTGTATCGAGATAGCTGTTCTTGCCTTTGAGTTTGCTGTAAGCAGGCAGAAGCAAAGTTCTGAGAACCATTCTTTTTCTCCTCTTCTGCCAAGTGCCTCAAATTCAGAAAGCCTGCGCTCGATAGTCTTCCTTATAGGCGTGTTCTTCATCGCGTTTACTTCTTTTATTATGTTTTTCATCTTTGATCAGAACTTAAAATCATCCATCTTCCCCCTGCCTGAATCTGAGCCGCCGTAAGTCTTGGGATCAGGGATAAGCTTGTCTATGAGCTCAAAAAGGTAATAGAACATAGGGAAGAAAAGTATGATCGCAAGAGCATATCTGAAGGTCATCATCTCTATCCCATATACTGCGGGCGAAAGCACAAGAAGGAAATAGCTTGTCTCCCTCACCCTGCCTATGAAGCTTATCGCTTTCTTTCCTTTTACACCTTCTATTATTATGTATATCCCGAGAGCTATCCCTATCGTGCATAGGAGAAACTTGAGAAACATCCCCATAGTAAATGTCCATCCTACATCGTTGTATGTCCTTATTATGAACCTTATCCAGTCAATGCATACCCAGAGCATGACTGCACCGTTTGTCACCGCGTTTCCAAGCGATGTCCCTTTCTTTTCCTGGAAGAAGTCTGTGAATATCAGGTTTATCCATATCGGGATGAGTATCCAGAGTATCTCAAGGTTCTTGAAAGGCATGACAAAGAACATGGAAAGCCAGTACACCCAAAGGAAAAATAGGTACTGTATCCCAGCCCATATCCCGTTAAGTGCTGATGTCCATATGCTCATGCCTTTTCCTTATGATAACAGATATATAAAATATGCTGTTGCAGATCAACTAAAAATCAAATTTTCTGACCGCAGAATATTTAAACTAAGGGATTATTACATGATCATGGAAGAATACCTTGATATCGTGAATGAGCATGATGAGGTCATAGGAAAGGACACAAGAAAGAATGTTCATGCCAGCCACAGGATACATCGCGGCGTCCATGTGCTTGTGATAAGCTCAGATGGGGATATCCTCATGCAGAAACGGTCTGAGAAGAAGAACTATTACCCTGGTTATTATGATGCTTCTGTAGGAGCACACCTGACAAGCGGGGAGACCTATGAGGAAGCTGCAGTCAGGGAAACCGAAGAGGAGCTTGGCTTTGTCCCAAAAGAGCTCACTTTCATCTGCGATTATGATTCTTTCTCTGACAGGCAGAAGGAAAAAAGAAGGCTTTTTGTCTGCCATTTCGACGGCCCTTTTAATATCGACAAGGAAGAGCTAGAGCTTGTTGAGTGGTTCTCACCTGAAAGGATAGAGCAGGAGATAAAAAAAGGAGAGATGAAGCTGACAGAAGGCTTCGTGTTGTCGTTTAGGAGTTATGTAAGACATATCAACTAAGATAACATTAACATAACAAAGATTTTTATATCATAAAGGGATGAGTTTCTGCAATATGAAAAGCAAAGAAGTCATCGATTCAATAGAACAGATATATAAAAGTTATAACACCCCCAGAAATATGCAGGAGCACATGGTTAGGGCAGCAGCTATAGGAAACCAAATATGCGACAGCTGGAAAGGCCCAGAAATAAAAAAAGATGATATCATCGCAGTCCTTCTTATCCATGATCTGGGAAATGTCGTTAAGATGGATCTTGAAAGAAAAGAAGGGTTGGATCTGCTGGGAAGTGAAGCAGGAAGGGTTGATTTTTGGAAAAGGATCAAAAAAAACATGGTTGAAAAGTATGGCAGCGATGACCATATAGTCTCTGAGAGGATAGCAGAAGAACTAAAGGTAAGCCCGAGGGTAAGAGATATCCTTAAGAAAAAGATCTTTATGAACAATGAGGAAACTGCAGGTTCAAAAGACTGGGATGTTAAGATCGCTGCATACTCTGACCAAAGAAGCGGGCCTTGTGGGGTTCTTACCTTAGATGAGCGATTTAAAGACCTGAAGAGAAGATATGCAAAAAGCGCTAATAAGAATCTGGATGATCCTAAGATTGATGCTTTTATCAGATGTGCGTTTATGATCGAAAAACAGGTATTAAGCAATACTGATATAACAAGTGTAGATATCAATGATATTTCTATAGACAAGTATGTGAAAATCTTAAGACATACCAGAAAGTAGCTCTTAAGATAAGAAATCAGACCTACCTTCTCTTCCCAACCCCTACCCTGTTGCACTCATCATAGACAGGACATGCTGAACAGAAAGGGGATACAGGCCTGCAGGTGTTCTGCCCGAATGCGACAAGGACATGGTTTACCTTTCTCCAGAGTTTTCTTGGAAGCTTGTTTCGAAGTGCTTTTTCTGTCTCAAAAGGAGCTTGAGTCCTGACATAACCTAGCCAGTTCATTATCCTGTGCACATGGGTGTCAACGCATATCCCCTCACCAGAGAACGCTACTGACACCACAAGGTTTGCTGTCTTCCTTCCTACTCCGTCGATCTTCATCAGGCCGTCAATAGTCCTGGGTATCTTCCCTCCGAACTCAGCCTTTAATGTTTGAGGAAGCTTTTTCAGGTTTCTTGCTTTTGTCCTGTAGAATCCTACAGGGTATATCAGCTTTTCAATCTGACTTACTGACATCCTGCCAAGGTCATCAGCACCATTTACCTTACGAAAGAGCCTGAGCGAAACCTCTGCCGTAACTTCATCTTTTGTCCTTGCAGAAAGCATGGTTGAGACAAGGATCTTGAAAGGGTCTTTTGTCCGGGCAGCCACAAGCTCAGCAACAGGCGTGTCAAATCCTGATACGTATTTCTCAAGTATGCTTATAACCTTAACAATATTGGTCTGTCTCATTTCAGGACCATGCCTAATCTCTCAGCAGCTATAACCATCATGGCATGGCTCCAGGCAAGAGGGCATACGCTTACCTGCAGGTCATTATCAAAGACCTGTTCGGGAATGTTGTTCTTTGAAGAATTGTCCATCACCCACTGGAAGTACTTCGAAGCATCTTCTTTTTCTCCTTCAGATGAGTGGATGATCGACATCCAAAGCGAGAGTATCGGCCACACACCCCCTCCTTTTTTCCTGTCCATACCCTGGAAGCGCCAGCCGTCATAGAAATCATGCTCATACCTGTATAAGCCGCAGCCCGATGATAAGTTTTCTTTTATCTTTGATATCGTCTGCTTGACCCTTGGGTCATCACATGAGAATATCTCAAAAGGAAAGACAAGCCCTATCATGGAAGCGTCTATAACCTTGTCTGATATCTTACCATGCGTCCTAAGGAAGTATCCGCAACTTTCAGAATATGAGCTTTCGATCTTTCTTATCATCTCATCTCTTACTTCAAGATATCTTTTGTCAGGCACAATTTCATCTGCGCATCTTAGGCCGTGGCTGCATGCGGCAAGAGAGTATGTATGCGTGTCGCAGAGGTCTGGAAAAGTGAACCTTTCCTCCCAAAGGTCCTGGGTGATGTTCGTGAAATGGTCTTTTTGCCAGTGGTTGCATATCCCGTCTGCAAGAAGCTTTATCATGCTTCGAAACTCAGAAGCCTTTGAAAGGTCGTGCCTAAAATGGTGATGTATGGCCCACAGCACAGAGCCGTTCTGGTCAGGCTGGAATGCAAGCCACCTCTTCAGGCCGTTTGGGTAATAGTTCTGGAACAATAGTCCTGATGCTGTGTCTTCAGCCCTTTCCATGACCCACCTGAAAAATCTTTTCTGGGCGTCTTTCTCACCTAGGATGTCAAGCGCCACGCAGATGTATGACGCATCTCTTGGCCAGACATACCTATAGTAATATGATTCTTTTGGGTAGTCTATACTGTCAGAATCAGCTGCTACTATAGCCCCGTTTTTAAGGCAGCATGAAAGCAGGACTTCCCTGCTTTTTTCCAAGACCTCTTTTATCTTTTTTTGGTCCATATTTTTTCATTTCTTTCCTGTCAGGAACTTGTATGCGGACTGTGCTGCAACAGCGCCTTCTGCAGCTGCTGTGACCACCTGCCTGAATCCGTTTGAGCCTGTCGTTATGTCTCCTGCTGCATAGAAACCTTTAACGCTTGTTGACTGGTCAGGACCTACCTTTATGTAGCCTCTGTCATCAGCTTCAACTCCTAGAGGAGATGTGAGAGCAAGCGATGGAACGCTTCCTATCTCTATGAATATCCCGTCTATCTCAAGCGCTTTTCCGTTGTCAAGGATCGCTTTCTCAAGCATCTTTGTGCCTTTTAGCTCTGAAACGTTTGAGTTTGTGATTATCTCTACCTTAACGTTGTTCTCTACCCTTTCTACCCATATGGGCTCTGCTCTCAGCTTGTCTTTCCTGTATACCAGGTATACTTTTTTTGCGTATCTTGAAAGTAGGTCTGCTGCCATTGCAGCTGAGTCGTTGCCCCCTATGACTGCAACGTTCTTGTCCCTGAAAAATGCGGCATCACACGTTGCGCAGTAGCTTACTCCCCTTCCAAGAAATTCAGCTTCTCCTGGTATGTTGAGCTTTCTTCTTTGCATGCCTGCAGCAAATATCACTGTCTTGGAAAGGATCTCATGGCTTCCTGCCTTGGATACGAAAAGGTTGTCCTTAATGACTATCCTTGATACCTCTTCTTCTATGATCTTAAGGCCGAATGACTCCACGTGCTCCTGCCAGTGCTGCATCATCTCAAATCCTGTCCCTTTATAGCCAGGATAGTTCTCAACAAGATGGGCCTCGTTTATCGCGCCTCCGACCTCCTTTGACACGATAGCTGTCTCCAGCTTGTATCTTGAGGCGTATATCGCTGCAGAAAGCCCTGCTGGGCCTGCTCCTATGACAAGAACGTCATGTACCTTGTTATCTTTTGTGTCCCCCATAGCAAGATCAGATAACCCTTAAGGTTTATATAATTATTGGAAATAGGATAAGGTAAGCATCATAAGGTCAAAACTCTTTTACTAATCACATAAACGCGCGTCGCGGGGGGTTGTCCCTTTGAAAAGCACAGCTTTTCAAAGTCCGTTAAGCTTGCTTAACGATACTTACGGGGACGCTTTGCAACTTGTTGCAAAGTCCACCAAACTCTGCTTGGTGAAAGCGCCTTATTGTTTCACTGCAAGAGTTTTGAAGATGCTTACCTTTTATAATCTGAAAGCGAATAATACCTTTCAGGATTAGGTATTATAATGCCCTAACACCTCAATTTTAGAAACTTTTATAAATTTGGCAATACAGGATGTTTATTTATGCTAGAGACCAGACCCCCGATTACTTCAAGGATAAAGCACAGAGGACTTTTTGAACACAAGCAGCTTTACAAGACCGTATATGAGTGGTTTGTGCATAACAACTACGAGGTCTATGAAGGAGTCTATAAGCACAAGGTCCCTGACCCTAGAGGTGCTGAGGACGAGACTGAGATAAAAGGCAGGAGAAGGGTGAACGGCTACATAATGTTTGAGATAAAAGCTTATTTCATAATATATGACCTTAAGGAAGTGGAGGTCATTAAGAATAACGTGCAAAAGAAGATGAACCAGGGGAGGGTCGACATAATGTTTTCAGCTGATATCATAAAGGATTATAACTCCCATTTTGAGGGTTCTGCTTTCCTTGTAAAGCTTAAGAAGTTTTTCCATGATTTTGTCATAAAGCAGGAGATAAGCAACATCTGGGAGGATGAGGTATATTATAGGATGTTTAAGCTTATAGCTGCTGTTAAGCAGGAGCTTGAGATGGAAACGAGCGATAACGCGTTTGTGGGCAGGTGGTAGGAAGATGGCTGAGATAGATGTCGTCATCGACAAGAAAAGGCTTACTTACGAGGGCATATTCAAGGTAAGGGACCTCTATAACATGATAGACCAGTGGTTCGAGGACAAGAACTACGACAAGAGGGAGATACTGAATGTTGAGGTAGTGAAGCCTGAAGGCAAGTTCATAGAGATCGAAATGCAGCCCTGGAAAAAGGTCACTGACTACGCAAACCGCCTGATCTACCTGAGGATACTGATGCATGACGTTAAAGAGGTCGACATAGAGAAGGACGGGAAGACCGTGAGGATGAACCAGGGAAAGATACAGATAATATTTGACGCTTACCTGAAGACCGATTATGAGGACAGGTGGGAGATGCTCCCAGTATATTTCTTCCTGAGGACAATATGGAACAAGTACATATACCAGCCTTTCACGAAAGGGTTTAAGGCAGGGGTCAAGAAGGACTGCATAGAGCTGTACAACAACATAAGAGCGTTCCTTAACATGTACAGGACATACGGATCTACAGAATCCCTCGGAGACGAGCTTGAGATAGGCCACCACAAGGGCGGATAAGCAGGACATATCCTGCTGCAGTTAGATTTATAAACTATTTTTTGTTTCTGTATGTGTGATGAAAACTGATGATGGTGTTTTAAGCAGTAGGATCAGGCCTTATAGTGATGATGATGTTGGATGGGTAAGAAAGGTTATAAAATCAGAAGGACAAGATTTATGTAGGAATCTTAAGGAAGAGTTCAAGTTTGATCTGATCAGAAAAATAAAAAACGCGAGAACAATTGACGATCTGCAGGTTTTAGCAGCAATATTCATCGATGGGGGTGAGATCCCAAATACTGTTTCAAAAGGAGGTTATACTACCAGCGGTGTTGAGGGTCTTGAGGGAAAGGTGATCCTTTGCAACCATAGTAGCGTGCTGGAGTTTGCTAAGATATCTAAAGAGATGAAAAGGAGGGATATGAAAACTCCTTTTATTGTAGTCGGAGAAAATCTTTATTATAGTAATCTGATAAAGGCTCTTTTTAAGTCAAATAAGTGTATAACCTTGCCCAGGCCAGATGATCCTTCAAAGGACTTAAGGGCTAAAGCCTATTTTGTAGGATATCTTCAAGAGTTGGTTAAGGCAGGAGAGACAATAATAATCGCATCCACGCTTGGAAGAGTAAAAGATGGAAATTATCATGTTGATCCCTCGATTATCTCTCTGGTCTCACGATTGAGAGGGGAGATGGACCTTCATAGCTTTGTAGATGAAAGGGTTACGCTTGGCTTGTTCTCATATGAGTATCTTGCTGAAGCCTGGCTCATGGCTATAGACTTAGTCTACAGGAAATTGCCTGATAACGATCTGGAAAGCATGAAAGAAGGGGTCAGAGGTTTTAAAGGCAGGATGGATATTTCAATATACAGTCCTGAGATAGGCGATGCCAGTGACATTGAAACAATCGCAATGGCATTAAGCGTCCAGATGATCAAAGGGATCAAGATATGGCCTTCAAACAATGAGGCTTTCTTAAGGCTTTACAGGCAACAATTGGATTATATAACAAAAAGGAGAGGTAACAAGTTACCTAAAGAGATAGAACAGTATATATGCAGTAATTACGTGCCTGATGAGCCATGGTTCATGTTCAACGAACAGATCCAAAAGTCATTGTTTAAGGTAAGGGAATTATTGTTAAATCCTGGAGAAAGTGAAGAAAACCTAAGAGTGCCGGACATGAATAGGTATGAAATCATGATCTTACGGATGTATGGCAACGTGGTGAGAAACTATCTTAACCTTTTCCTTCCTTCCGAACTGCAGATAAAAGACGTCCCCCAGATAGAAAAAGATGAATTCAAAAGGTTTCAATTAGTCTCTGCGAGAAGTCCTGTACCCTACCATCCCTGACCTTCACACCTTCTTTCTCAAGCATGATTATCTTCTCTTTCGTGCCGCGGGCAAACCCCCCTACCCTTCCGTCAGAATTAACTACCCTGTGACAAGGCACTTTAGGAGCATATGGGTTCTTGTTAAGCGCGCTTCCGACAGCCCTGTACGCCCTGCCCCCCAAAGAACCTGCTATTGCCTTGTATGTAGAGACCTTTCCCTTAGGGATCTTTGAGCATGCGTCATATACTCTTTGCTGGAATTCAGAAACCTGTTTTTTCTGCATTATAAAACAAAATCAGGATTCATACTTATATCTTTGCATGGACAATCAATGTTGAAAAATAAGCTTCGCTTAGGTAGCATCGAGCTCGCTTGTGCTTCTGAAATGTGCTGGGCTGACTTCCCCGTAAGGGACATCCCCCTCGTCAGCCTTTATCTAGATCATAATGAAGCTCGCAAATTGATGCTACCCTTTTTTTCAACATTGCGTCAGACAGAAAGAATACAGAATTCTTAATCTCCGTTGGCTGCAAGATGCATTATCTTCTCTATGAATTCAGGATAAGACATCCCCATCTTGCCTGCCATGAGCGATATTCCCTCACCCTTGCAGAGGTTAGGGTTAGGGTTCACCTCAAGGATGTATGGATTTCCGGAGTTGTCAACCCGAAAGTCTATCCTTCCATAGTTCTTGACTCCAAGAGCCATATATGCCTTCTTTGCAAGCTCTGATATCTTCTCTTTGAGGGCTGGTTCAACATTGGCAGGACACATTACTCCTGTACCTTTGAAATAGTCTGAGTCCTCAAGCCATTTTGCCTCGTAAGGAAGCATCCTCCTTTTTGAATTATGAAGCGAGAAGTCTATCTCTGTCATAGGAAGCACAGAAGGCCTGTTGTTTCCGAGAATCCCGACATATATCTCTCTCCCATCGATGAATTCCTCGACAAGAGCTGGAGCATTGTAAGCCTTTAAGACATCATTGACCTTTTTTATCAGCTCTTTTCCCGTCTCAACTACCGAATCTTCCCTTATGCCTATGCTTCCGTCCTGCTTTGATGGCTTGACTATAAGGGGAAAGCTGAGGCCTGATAGGTCCTCTTTTTCAGATATCTTCTGGCTGAACACCTTGAATTTTGGTGTCGGAAGCCCGTTTGCAAGAAGCACCTGTTTTGTCCTGACCTTGTCAAGGCAGCTTGCAAGGCACAGGTGGTCTGATCCTGTGTACTTTAGGCCAAGCATCTCAAGAAGCGCAGGGATGTGCGGCTCAAGCTGGGTGTTCAGGTTCACGCCTTCATCAGCAGTGTTGAAGACAAGGTCTATCTTTCCTGCATCCTTCAGGAGAGAATTTATCAGACTGCCGTCTGCAGGGATCTTCTGCACGTCATGACTGCTTGAGTCAAGAACATCTATCACGTCTACAGAGTTCTGAGACCCGAACCTCCCTTCAGAATCATCAGGAAAGTTTCCGTTCAGGTCTCCTTCTGAATAAACAACAGCAATCCTCATATTGTACCCACTTGATCATTCCGTTATGAAAAAGCTTATGCTTTTTCCTTTTTTTGATTTGGCTCTTTGGCTAAAGGCGCCTGCTTGAGTTCTATCTTCTTTGATAGCCCATAACGCTTCGCAGCTTCTGAAAAGACTGTCATTATTATGTCATCATAGGTCATCCCGGCGGTATAGCATGACTTGGGAAACCTTGAGTTCTCAAGAGGATCAGGCATCAGGCCTGGAAGCGCATTGATGTCAAGCACGTTTGGCCTGTTCATGTTGTCAAGCCTTATGTCCATCCTGCACAGGTCGACGCATCCAAGCGCCTTGTATGCCTTAAGCGCGACTGCCTTTATCCTGTTCTCAAGCTGCTTCGGCACCTTTGCAGGACAGATGATCGGGTCTATCGGGCTGCTGGGGTTATCCCAGTACCACTTGACCTCGTATGAGTCTATCTTATTGACGTCATCAGGAAGGTAGTCAAAAGTCACCTCTACTATAGGCAGTACCTTTGGAGAAGAGTTTCCGATTATCGCGACCGTAAACTCCCTGCCGTCCACGAACTCCTCGACAAGCGCCGGCTGCTTGTAGCTTGATATTATTGATCTTACCCTTTCCCTTAGCTCTTCCTCGTTATGGACTATCGAGTTGTTCCTTATCCCTTTTGAAGAGCCTTCAGCGTTAGGCTTTACGAATAGAGGAAAGCTAAGCTCAGGATTAAGCTTCTGCTGTGCCGAGGTAAAAAGCTGGAATTTTGGAGTGTTCACGCCATGATAGAGAAGGATCTCTTTTGACTTTGCCTTGTCAAGTGTCGCTGCCTGCGTAAAGACCCCTGATCCTGTGTATGGTATGTTAAGCATGTCAAGTATCGCAGGTACCTGGCTTTCCCTTGCAGATCCGTTGAACCCTTCAGCTATGTTGAAGACAAAATCATATTTTCCTGACTTCATCTTGAAATAGAAGTCGTCATCAGCCTCGACAAGAGATGCTTCAAAGCCATTTCTCTCAAAAGCTTCCTTGATAGCCATAGGGACTGAGATGTCATCAAATTCAGCGTAGATGTCATTAGGCATGTTTTTCTCAGGCTCCTTCTTGAGGTTAAATGCTATCGCGACACTAAACTTCTTTTCTTCATGAGCTGTTGTCTTATCAGCCTGCTTCAGTGGGTTCCTGTATTCTACAGCCTTCCCCTCAAAGTTCCTTAAGATTATCCTGTCCTTGCTCTTAAGTATCGTAAAGTCAGGGACTATCGGTATCTTGCCTCCGCCGTAAGTGTCTACGACATATTGCGGGATGCATATCCCTGAAGTATGCCCGTACATGTTTTCCATGATCTTTAGCCCTACTGAGATGTCAGTCCTGAAATGTTCTGTTCCTTTCACCTGGTCAGCCTGGTAAAGGTAGTAAGGCCTTATCCTCATGGCGACAAGCTTGTGGAAGAGCTCTTTTAATACTGCAGGATCATCATTGACCCCTTTTAGGAGCACTGACTGGTTTCCGAGGGATATTCCTGCTTCAGACAGCATCCTGCATGCGTTTATGCTCTGGTCTGTTATCTCAGCTGGGTGCTCGAAATGCAGGTTCATGAAAAGGGGATGGTATTTTTTCAGCATGCTGCAAAGCTTCTCTGTTATCCTTGAAGGCATCACACATGGCACCCTTGTGCCTATCCTCACTATCTGCACATGAGATATTTCTTTTAGCCCTTTAAGCACGAACTCGAGGTCATCATCGCTTAGCATGAGAGGATCTCCTCCTGATACTATAACATCCCTTATCTCTGGATGGCCCCTTATATAATCCAGGGCGTTTGCTATGTGCGATCTGGTTATCTCTATAGTCTTGCCCACCTTTCTTTTTCTTGTGCAAAATCTACAGTACATTGCGCACTTGTTGCTTACAAGAAAAAGCGCCCTGTCAGGATACCTGTGCACAAGGAAAGGTACAGGTGTGTGCTTCTCCTCATGGAGAGGGTCTTCGTCATTGACAGTATCATCAAGCTCGCTTAGGTCAGGGATGCACTGTTTCCAGATAGGGTCCCCCTTCTGCTTTATCAGTCCTGCATAGTACTCAGTGACCTTCATAGGGTACATCCTTTTGACTTTCTCAATATTTTTTTCGTCCTCTTCAGACAGGTTAAACCTTTTCAGGAACTCGTTCATTTATCCGTTCGCCTCCACTTTTTTCTTGATATAGACATTTAATCTGATGATAATGAGAGCGGCAGCTGGAAGGAAGATGAATATCTCTTAAAAAAACATACCCCCAGAAATTCAATCTGCTCATCAGAAGGTCAAGTTTTTTCAGCCCAACCATCTGCATTTCACTAGATTATTTTCAACCATACGTGATATCGCCATTTTAATAAATGTAGGGACCTTGTTAACGTGCTAGTATTTAAACTTTTTTATTTGATAAAATCACTGATATAGAAAAAGAAAAAAATAAAAAATTCCTATTTGACGTATCTCCTGAAAAAGTCTGCCCAGAAGATATATTGTGTATAACAGATGGCAGGAAATCCTACAAGCACGAGTATCATCACGACAAAGATCAACCCGAGACCTATCGATTTCAGGATGGCCTCTATGTATTCTCCAAAATTTGAGAAGACGTGCTTGACAAGCCCGAACTCAAATGTTGACGCTACTGTCTGTTTCATGAAGAAGTTCATAAAGACTACTGGGAAGATGAAAAGCCCAACGACCAGCTCAAACAATGATGACAAAAAGGGGTTTATCAACAGCAGCAGGAATACTATCGCATAAAACGATATCAGGAGAGGCAATGACTTGACAAGCATCATGAAGCCAAGGCTCATGTCCGACCCGAAGCTTAGCTTTGGCACCTCTTTGTATTTTCCCTGTATGAATTCCTTGACGATCCTTATCATGTATCCCATCAAGGCTAACCATCCAAATATAGGCAACAGTATCCATAGTATGTTAAGCAGTCCTTTTGGCCTGTTGAAAGGATACTTAAAAGCATCTTTAAACGAAAGCTTTTTTGCTGGCTCTTTCCTGGCAGGGCTTGCTGCACGAGCTGCTCTGGTAGGAGATTTCCTTGCAACCGCTTTCTTTTTGACAGTTTTTTTCTTTACAGCTTTTTTCATCTTTTTCGCACCTCTTAATCAAAAAAATAGTGTTTTACTCTATTTTGGCAGAGATACTTTATTAATTGTTCGGTTTTTGTAGTGCTGAAATGATTATAGGACAAAGACATTCCAAAAGAAATATGGCCCTGAGGGGATTGTCACCAACCTTTCCGTTCGCTACGCTCACGCAAACAGTCGAAAATCGAAGATTTTCGGCGTCTCGAAAAACAATGTTTTTCGAAACGTTGACGAAAGCTGACGCATACGCCATTCGCCTAACAGCGATGGCTAGGAAATTGCTATCGCAATTTCAACAAAGAAATATGGCCCTGAGGGGATTTGAACCCCCGACCACTCGATTATCAGTCGAGCACTCCAATTGTCCGAAAAAATTTCTCCAGACTAAGCTACAGGGCCAAAAAAATAGGGAAGCAAAAGCTTCCCAAACGCCCCTGGGCAGACTCGAACTGCCGACCTTGCGGTCTCTCTCCACATAAGTGGGTAACAGCCGCACGCTCTTTATATCCTTAAAAGCCCGCGCTCCTAAAGAACCTACTAAGCTACAGAGGCATCACGACAGAGGGATAGACCTTTATTTAAATAACTTTCGTAACCTTCCTACCATCACCAATAGAAAGCTTTTTAAATAAAATTGTATTCGTAACCTTAGAGGTTATTTAAATGGTAAAGAGAATAGGCACTTTCAGAAGGAATTCAAGGTATAAGCTAAGGAAAAGTATCACCGAAAAAGGGAAGATTTCTCTGACGAGATTCCTTCAGAAGTTCGAGAACGGAGAAAGGGTCATCCTCAAGGCTGAACCCGCAGTCCAGAAAGGGATGTATTTCCCAAGGTTTCATGGAAGGTCAGGTATAGTCCAAGGGATGAAAGGCAGGTGCTATGAGGTCAAGATAAAGGATCTCAAGAAGGAAAAGATAGTCGTTGTCCATCCTGTCCACCTAAAAAAAGTGCAGGTATAAAAGATGCCAAGACCAAAGATAATCGAGGAAACGTCAATAAGCATGGCTGATCTGAAATCAGAGCTCTCAAAGATAAAGAAGAGAGATAAGGAGCTCAGCTTCAGGGCAAACAAGACTATGGAATACCTAGGCCAGTTCTCAAGCATCGATGCAAAGAACGCAAAGGATCTTTATGACAAGATCGATAAGCTCGGGATACCAAGGATAAAGGATGTCCATATCAACAAGATCGTTGACCTTCTTCCAAAATCAGTTGAAGACCTCAAAGTCGTCCTGCAGGGATATCCTATCACTGTCAAGAAAGAGGACATGGAAAAGATCGTCAAGGCAGTATCTTCATTTTCTTAATCTTAATATATTTTTTATTAAGTGTGTGTCCCGAATGTAGTCTGCATCAATTTGCGAGGTTCTTAAGAGTAATATGCTCAGAGTTTGGGGGGACGCTTGCAAACTTGTTTGCAAGTCCGCCAAACTTGTTTGGCGATACCCCATCCGGGGCTCAAACGATTGAAGTAGTATCAGAAGCACAACCGAGCCGATGCTGACCTTGCAAAGCAAGATTCGGGACACAAACTAATATTAAAGAAAGTTTTACATAAGCTCTTCTGTTATGTAATGTGTAGCTACAAGTATGGCAAACCCTGCAATAAGTGATATCCATAAGCTTATCTCGTAATGGTTGGGAAAGAGATATTCGTCCAAAAGCCCCCAGACCCCTCTCCAGAACGAGACGACTGCAACACCTATTAGTATGGCGAAAAGCGTCTGGTGCCTTCGCTTCATCTTTGATATCTTATTAAACATCAGATCCCTATTATCAAGGAGATATAAATAGTTTTCTTTTGAACTCTTTTAGCCCGTCTTTTTCGTGTTTCATCCTGAAGATGTCGTTTGCGAAGTCAATTGTCACCTTAAGATTATCGTACCCCCTTCCACAAGTTTTAAATATGGTGAAAATGAAATTTGGTGCAGCTGTTATTGTCGGTTAAGCTAAAAATTAAGGATTTGATGTGTTATGATCCAAAAAAAGACAGACAAGCATTACACAGTCTCAACGATCGATGTAGCTGAACTTCTCCCTCTGGTCAGGAAAGAAGTAAAATCCCTGACTGAAGAGCTGGCTGAAGACAAGAGAGTCAAAGATGAGCTTGACAAGTTTATCTCTCTTATCAGGAAGCATTCAAAAAAACAGGTCCACCATATCGGGCAGGAAAGAAGCTTCAACAAGCATGTAGATCGGCTGATATTCAAAGATGACGGCTTTGTTGAGATACTGGCCGAATCACCCTTGGTGATAAACGGGTATTTTCTGGACAAGAGGTCTGCTATCCATTTCCACAAGGCCCTCAAGAAGACCATAAGAAAGCTTATCTCAAAAAATGAGGAGGCGGAAAGGTTAAAGAAGTTTTTTATCGAATCTATAAAGATCGAAAGCCCAAAAGAGCAGATAGTGACTTTTGACAAGTGGGCTAAGATGCATAGGATCGGACTTCATTCCACTCTTGTGTTTACGATAGTGGCATTTATCCTTGTACTGATGTTTGAGGCCACTACAACCACCATCGAGTTTATCAACTCAGAGATCCTAAAGTTCAACATCCACAAGCTGGTCTTTGTGATCGCAAACTCCCTGTTTGTAGCGATATTCTTTGAGCCGATCAAGCTGAAGGTCAGTGATTATATCGAAAAAGTGATAAAAAAGGCAGGTGCGGCTTAACATGAAAGACCTAGACCATTTTGTAGTTTCAGCCGTGGATTCCAAAGGCATGATGCCTTTCATGAAAAAGAAGAGTAAGATCATTGATGAAGAGATCAAAGAAGAGAAAAATGCGATCGATGAGCTTGGCAGGTTCATAGATATCATCAGGAAACATTCAAAAGAAAAGATCCATTATATCGGTGAAGACAGGAAACACGGTAAACATATTGAAAGGTTTCTTTTCAGCAAAGGAGGGTTCTTAGAGGTCTCATTAGAGCATCCCATATCGATACAAGCCCATTTTACAAACAGGAAAAGGGCAGATAAGTTCTGTTTAGGGCTAAAAAACAGCGTGAATGAGGTCTATCCTGAAGTGGGGCATAAGTATTCTTTGATCGAGTCAATAAATGTCATCGAGAGTGACGAGGAAGTATACCCTACAAAAGCAAACAAGAGGTTCAGGGTAAAGATGCACAAGACCATAATCTTAGCATTGATAGCAGTGGCCTTGATGCTGATATTTGAGGCTATGGAAACCTCTACAGAGTACATATCGTCAGAAATATCCCATATCAACATAACAAAGCTGCATACGATCATAATCAACGCTTTGGTGATTGCGCTTCTTTTTGAACCTGTCAAAAGCTATATGACAAATTTTGTTGAGAAGGTGATATGGCCTGGAAAGTGAAGTGGTTTCTATTCCTGCCTTATCTTGTTCTCTGACATTTTTCCAAGCAAATGCTTTAGGATAAAAGCAACAGCGGCGATCCCTGCGAGCACCATGACGATGATAGAAGTTTCCCTGAAATCTTTAAGCACTGATTGGAAATAGGATCCTGAAAAGTAGCCAAGCATTATGATGCAGGACTCAAGAGCAAGGCTGATTATTGCGGCGTATGCAATGACTAGTCTTCTCTTTTTCAATGTTCCTGCCAAGAAAAGCCCTGTTGTCGATATTGGAGGGGGGGAAATCTTGATAATGAGCAGCGAATAAAAAAGATTCTTATGCAGCAGTCTCTGCAGACGTTTTATGATTATGCGCATCTTACCTCCTTCCTTCATCCGGGTCAGGGCTGATTGATGCCATTTGTGCCCTATCAATAAGTGGACGATGTCACTTGTAAGGTCCCCCAAAAAAGAAAGCAGCCACACAAGGCCGATATTAAAAACTCCGAACGAGGCGAGGAATGAGGCAATTAAAGTGACAATTGGCCCCTCGATATACATCAGGATAAACATTAGAGGGTATCCATATGTCTGGAGGAAGAACATTATTGAGGATGGATCCATTTCAATGAGCCCCCCATATGTAGATTGCCTGCGGTCCCTTGACAAACTTGTCTATTATAGGGATTAAATCCTTGTGGAATGGAAATACCATCACATGCGCATATCTCTCCATCACAACAAGCCGCGAAGTTTTTAATCTTTTTGATATAGCCTCAACTTCCCTGATAGGGATTATCTGATCCTTCCTGCCAGAGACTATAAGTATAGGAGAATCAAAAAGACGAAATGCCACCGGATTTTTGTATCTTAACAAATAATAGGTTAGTGCGACATAGCTTTTTACAGACGTCCTTGATATGTCATTCAAGATTCGCTTCACCTCAAAGTCCGCCGTGAGCCCCCTATGTTTGTAGTCAAGAAGCTGGAACTTTTTCTTTGCTGGGAGAAAATATGCGATCAATGATAAAGGCAAAGAGATCGTCCTGGCGATTTTCCAGCGGAGGGACTTCCGGTTGGGATAATAAGGGCTTATGACTACTGCTGATGTTACAATGGATCTTCTTATGGTCACCAGTTCAAGCAGCAGGATAAAAGATGAGGAATGCACTACAAACTGCGCCGAAGAAATATTTTCCTTTCTCAATATTTCCAGGATATCCTTTGAGATCGATTTGGGGCTATACCTACAAAAAGGATAGGGCCTGCTCGACCTGCCATGTCCGATAATGTCTATTGCAAGTACATTATAGCTTTTGCAGAAGTGTTTCATGTAGTTTTCCCACACACCACTATGCCCTGTAAGTCCGTGCAGAAACACTATAGTCCCCTTATGCCTCTTAACCCTGTTCTTTGAATAAGAATAATCTTTCCCAAACCAAAACGTTCTGATCATTGCTTCTTCTCTATCCATTCAGCATATAACCTCTCCAGCTTAGAGACTGATTTTTTGATGCTAAGATCTTTCGATATTTCCAAGCTTTTTTTCCCCATCTTCCTCATCATATCCTCATCTAGCAGGATAGCGCATATCTTTTCAGAAAGATCGGAAGGGCTTGTTGTCCTAAATACAAAACCGTTGCCGTCAACGTAGAATTTTGACGCTGACTCCGGAGCATCAGAGATGACTATCGGTTTACCTAGTGCCATTGCTTCAAGCACGACCATGCCTTCCAGTTCGATAAAAGAAGGCAGACAGAAGACATCACAGGCATTATATGCATAAACAAGATCTTCATCACTTACCCTGCCGAGGAAGGTCACGTGCTTTTTCAGGTTAAGCTTTTTTGTAAGATTCATCAGTTTTTTATACTGGTTGACCTTCTCACCGACTATATCTAGATGGGCGAACTTGACTTTTTTTAGTATCGACGGCATCGCTCTTATCAGGACCGCAATATTTTTTTCAGGCCATATCCTGCCTACAAACAGTATCCTCTTCTGTTTTTTATCAAGCCTGAACCTTTCGTAGAATCCATGAGGGACCTTTACTTTTTTGAACTTGTCAAGCTCAACGCCGTTGCTTATCACAATGGTCTTCACTTTTATCCCATGCTCCTTCAGCTTTTTCTCTGCAAATCGGGTAGGGCAGACTACCATATCCGCAATGGAATAAGCCCAGACTATATACCTGTAAAACAGGTCTTTCACGAACCTGCTGTTGATCTTGATATCCATAAGAATGTTCTCTGGCTGTGTGTGGGAATACGCGATAAGCGGAAGGTTAAGCTTTTTTGCAGCCCTTGAAGCGGTCAGGCATAGCGGAGTAGGGATCATTACATGTACTACCTGTACTTTTTCCTCAAGCAATATCCGCTTTATTCTTTTCTGTGAGACAATGTAAGGCATGTAAAATCCCCCATTGCTACCTGGTGAAGGCAGCGCCTTTATCCTTATGATCTTGACTCCATCAACATAAGAAACAGATTTTTCTGGCCCGGTTGTTATAAGCACTATCTTATGCCCTCCCTTAGCAAGGTTATAGGCAAACCTCCAAGTGGAAACTAGCGAGCCCGCATTTTGGATATTAACCGAATCGCATACTAAGGCAATATTCATTTCTATCTTCTCCAACTGATATTTCTTCTTATACCCCACATACCTCAATTATATCCTGATTAACCGTTAGAGATCGTTCGGCTTTTTGGTATCTGCATCATTGAAGAACAGGTAATTAGGTATATAAACTTATTGAATAAACGCGGATAATTCATCGCATCACCTCCCACAAGTTTTAAATGGGCTGTAACCACAATGTGTCAAGGGGGAAGAATATTATACTGCTTGTCGTATTTGACATGAGGAAGAGGGCCCCTGCCTCAGAAGGTGATTTTCTGGGGGTATTGAGCCTTGGCTGCGTGATGGAAAATATCTGGCTTACTGCCCAGACGCTTGGTGTGAGCGTGCACATAATGAGCGCATGTGAAGGGGTCTATGGAGATCTGAAGAATCTCCTTAAGATACCCATCTATATGGAATATGGCTTTGCGTACAAGCTGGGGTATCCTGCCTAAGAAACAAAGAGCCTGAGGGTCAGGCGCGATATAGAAAAGTTCGCCCATCACAATGCATACGGCGTCAAGTGGGACGTTAAATAAGATAAAAGAAAAAAAAAGAAAAAATTCTATTCGATTTAATCCTCAAGGTCGTCATCAAAGTCTTCATCGACTGGCTTTTTTGAACTCACAGCCTGGCTTCCAAGGCCTTTCTTCAGCGCTTCAACCTTGTCTAGCTTCTCCCATGTGAAGTCAGGATCGTCCCTGCCGAAATGGCCGTATGCTGCTGTCTTCCTGTATATAGGCCTTCTTAGCTTTAGATGGTTGATTATGTCTGCAGGCTTAAGAGGGAAGGTCTTTCTCACAAGCTTCACGATGTCCTCTTCAGGGATCTTGTTCGTGCCGAAGCAGTCGACAAGTATGGATACTGGCTCTGCTACGCCTATGCAGTATGCAAGCTGGACTTCGCACTTGTCTGCAAGGCCTGCTGCAACCACGTTCTTTGCTATGTACCTTGCTGCGTAAGCTCCGCTCCTGTCTACCTTACTAGGGTCTTTTCCTGAGAAGCAGCCGCCACCGTGCCTTCCCATGCCCCCATAAGTGTCTACTATTATCTTCCTTCCTGTAAGGCCTGCATCTCCGACAGGTCCGCCTACAACGAATTTTCCTGTGCCGTTTATGTAGTATTTTGTCTCTTCATCTGTCCATTCCTTGCAGATAGGCTTTATGACTTTCTCCTTTATCTCCTTTCTCAGCTTTTCGATCTCAACATC
Source organism: Candidatus Woesearchaeota archaeon (assembly GCA_046705145.1). Taxonomy (GTDB): domain Archaea; phylum Nanobdellota; class Nanobdellia; order Woesearchaeales; family JBJKQO01; genus JBJKQO01. The sequence continues at coordinate 2,515 of JBJKQO010000001.1, read as the reverse complement.
TGGGCTGTGCTGTGCTGCGATGACGACAGCTGTTATCCTCTGAGGGACTCCATCTTCATACTCTACTGTCACCTGGGATTTTCCGTCAGGCCTTAGGAATGGAAGCTCTTTTTTCTTCCTTACTTCTGTAAGCTTTTTTGTTAGCTTGTGTGCCATGACTATCGGAAGAGGCATGTATTCTGGGGTCTCGTTTGTCGCGTATCCGAACATCATGCCCTGATCTCCTGCTCCCTGCTCCGAGCTGTCTTTTCCATCTGCTTCCTTATCATCTACTCCCTGCGCTATGTCAGGTGACTGCTCTGATACTGATATAAGGACGCCGCATCCGTCTGCATCAAATCCGTATTCAGGATCGTCATATCCTATTTCCCTTATCGTCTCTCTTACGACTTTTTGCATGTCAACGTATGTCCTTGTCGTTATCTCTCCTGCAACCACTACAAGTCCTGTCTTTGTGAGGGTCTCAGCAGCTACCCTTGCGTGAGGGTCTTCCTGGAATATTGCGTCAAGCACAGCATCGCTTATCTTGTCGCACATCTTGTCTGGATGCCCTTCAGTGACGCTCTCTGAAGAGAATAGGTATTTCCCATTGTCTAATGTCTTACAAGTTGTCATTTTATTACCACCTTCATATTTTTTGTATATGCGCATAGCATCCTAAGGTCAAAACTCATTATCGCAACATATTAACGCGCGTAGGCGGGGGTCGCCCCATACGGGGAGACTCACGAACTTGTTAGTGAGTCCGCCAAAACTTGTTTTGGCGACACAGCGCCTTATTGTTTCACAGTAAGAGTTTTGAAGATGTATCAAACACACATAATTTTATCGTCAATATGTGTTTGATGATTAATAAAAGCTTTGCTTTTATTATGCTATGCGCATACTGTTGATTAAAAAGGTTAGGTCACAGTTTATATAGGTTCTTGAAAGAAATATTCTTATCGGAATAAATCAGGATAGGTGATAGGGTTATCAGATTACCCAGCTTCCGCTGCATCTGTCCCTTGAGCAAACCTCATAGTCAAGCTTCCTCTTGACCAGGGTCTCAAAAGTCTTTCTGGCTATCTCAGGGGTGTTGTTGTTCCCTGAAAGATGGCCTAATAGGACCAGGGAAAGGTTTTCGCCTTTTTCCTGTACGAGCTGGCTTGCGTGTATGTTGCTTAGGTGGCCCTCGTCAGAAATTATCCAGTTCTTGAGAAAATGAGGATACGGCCCTTTTATCAGCATGTCTATGTCGTGGTTGGATTCAAGAAGCACTGCACCAAGCTTGGGAAACGCCTTTGTTATGTGGCTTGTGGCGATGCCTGTGTCTGTGAAAAGGCCGAATTTTCCGATAACAAACCCGAGAGAAGAGACGTTATGGGAAGTGATTATCGGTTTTACTTCAAGGGATTTCACGTTAAAGCTGGATGTTGACTGGAAAAATCTTGGCTCGACCTTTCCGAACTTGCCGTTTGCTTCAGAGAATATCTGCTTTGTCATGTAAAGAGGGATATCATGTCTTCTTGAGATGACTCCTGCGCCGCAGATGTGGTCGTGATGCGCGTGGGTTACCAGTATCCCGTCAACATTCTCAAGGCTTTTTCCAAGAAAGTTCATCCTTGCTTCGATCTCTGTCGCGCTTTTGCCTGCGTCTATCAACAAGCTTGTGCCTTTGTCTTCGACCAGGCAGCAGTTTCCGTTGCTTCCAGATGCTATCACCGATACTTCCATTTCTACCACCTAAAAAACAAAACAAGGTGGCTTATATAGTTTTTGGAAAATTGAGGTGTGTCCCGAATGTAGTTAGCATCAATTTGCGAGGCTCTTCACATCCCTCATCAAAAAAGTTGAGGGGGTTGGCCCTTTGAAAAGTGTGCTTTTCAAAGTCCGCCAATCATAATTGGCGACACTCGTTAACTTGTTAACGAGTCCATTAAGCTATGCTTAATGACACCTTCGGGGCTTCAACGTTACTTTTTGTTGTCGAATCACAGCCGAGCCGATGCTAACCTTGCGAAGCAAGATTTGGGACACACCCCTAAATTGTTCTCTAAGTACTGTAAAAAAAGGAAGATTATTCCAAAAGTAATAAATATAACATGATAATATCCCCCAATCATGGTTGGGGACATAAAAGAAGTTAAGGTATTAAGGATCAAGCTAGGGCTTACTCAATCGCAGCTTGCAAAGCGCTCCGGTGTCTCGCAGTCCCTAATTGCAAAGATAGAGTCAGGGCTTATTGACCCGACATATTCCAAGACAAGAAGGATATTTGATGCTCTTGAAAGCCTCAGCTCAGAAAAAGAGATCAAGGCTTGGGAGATTATGAACAAGAACCTTATCAGCCTCAAGCCTGACGATCACATAAGGGATGCGATAAAGAAGATGAAAAAGTATGAGATATCCCAGATGCCTGTGATAGATGATGATAATCCTGTGGGCCTGGTCTCAGAATCGATAATACTTGACTCGATCATGGATGGAAAAGGTGAAACTGTAAAAGACATAATGCAGGACTGTCCACCTGTGA